>CAZKGL010000001.1:190784-567049 GCA_964552565.1 uncultured Gammaproteobacteria bacterium | reverse complement strand
AGACGGATTGGAATACCTATTTTGCCGTTAGGGGAAACAAACATGCCGAGGGGATTTTGCACTCGTCGATTGTTCTTCCCGTCCTGGTTGATGCAATATATCAAGTTCAAATTCACGGCGAAGAATACGAGGCGAGTAACTGGTGTGCAAGACTTCAAGCAATCCTCGATGCTAAAGGACTAAGAAAGAAAGAGCCAATGGAAGCCGCTCAAAAAATTCTAGAAAATCCCGCCTCGCGCGGCTTCACTGGCATCAGCGGACTGCTTGAAATGACGGATAGCGAAGAATATGAGTAACCAGCAATACCAGAAAATTTTCAAGCGCTCGATTGTCGAGCGAATGCGCGAGAATCTTCGTAGCGGCGCATCCCTCAAGAGTTATTTTCAAGAATCATACCCCGTTAAGGATGAGGATTTGCTGGATTCCACCATTAAAACAGTTGGCAATCCTCCTGTTCTTAAAGCTCCAAAAGAAGACCCAGTGGCCACCGACTTGGATAACGCAATCGCGTTGCATGAATACTATGGAAATATTGATGAGACTCAGGCATCTGACCCGCGGCTGTGGGCATATCTGAGTCATGTAGAATTCCGCAAGTATGCGCTGGTGCGCTGGGGGGCTGGCGAATCTTATGATGAACTGGAAGACGACGAAGCAAGGCAAAAAGCCATTCGGAAGCTTCTGGAACATTGGTTTGTAGGGGCTAACGACCGCGACCTTCGTCGTCATGCAATCGCGCGCCTGTGGTGGGCGGCGCATCTCACCTATGCGCCATGGGAGAGAGACTCTGAATTCTTTGCAGACTTGAAAAGCGAAGACCCGTATAAGTTCACGCGAATTCTACTGCTGACGCAGGATATCTATCAGCAGGTACTAGAACGGGCAATGGGACGCTCAGACAGAATTCTTATCAGTGTACTGGAGTATCTAGGAAATCATCAGGAATTCGCAACCTCCCGCGAAAAGGTTCGTGGCTTAATTAAAGAGCTAAACCTTGTTTACGGCACAAAGAAAATAATCACCCTGGACAGGAATTCGCTCAAGCAAGCGGTAGAAGAGTTAGCCTCGGGCGTAGATGGCACCGTCGCAAACGAAGAGGAAGCCGTGGCCGCCTAACGATGGCAAAACCGACTTATAATGCGTTATAAGTCGGTTTTTGCATGGTCGGTTTTCTCGCAAGTAGTTTTGGCATTAATCGAAGGTTTCAAACCCTGTTTTTCATTTTTTTGGCTAAGGTTTAATAAAAAACCAAAAACAACTTTTTCACTTTTTGTACTTTATAGGTTATCGCCTGTGGCCTCTTTACTGCGAACTGAATCAAGGAAACATCGTATTTGCTCTGCATCTGCCAAGGGGTCGAACTGTATGGTTCGATGTTTCCCCTTATCCGTCATCATCACCATGACAAGGTCGGTGCCAGATGACGAGCTAGTCCATCTGCTTCCTATCGGCGTATAAAAGTTCGGCTTTTCGCGATGTTCAACAATAAGGTTGCGGATTTCGAGGATTTTATTTTTCAGCCGCTTGTAGCTTTCCTGCTGACTAACAGGTGTGAATATCGAATCTGGGCACTCAGCTTCCTTTTTAATAATCTGGCAGATGATATGCAGGTCCCTATAAATACTGCGGGATAGCGTTTCCAGTATCTCAATCCACATCCTTTCCTGCTTATCAGCCTCTCTGTCATTTTCAAGGGCTGCAGGATGAAGTGCACAAAGCGCTCTGAATGCGTGGTCAATTAAGAAGTTCGTGCATTCGATATCATGCCAGACGCTCGATATATGATTCATGGCTTTTCTCGCGCTATTGGACCTCCAGCTGGAAAAGTTTTTTGCATCAAAATTAACCGTCATCTGCCCCTTTCGCTTGGACGAAAGCGGCCAGGAATCTTTAGGGTTCATACTTCGACTTATAATGCGTTATAAGTCGGCTTTTAGTCCAATGGATGTTTGACTATCTGATGTCTGAGGTGTTCAGCCGTAGCGGCCAGGTAAATGGTGGTCGTTTTAATGTCAGCATGGCCCATCATTCTGGAAAGCGAGTAAATATCGCATCCGCCCTCCAGCATCATGGTGGCAAAGCTATGCCTAAGTTTATGTGCTGAAAACTTTATGCCTGATGCTTGGTTCATTTTCTCAATAAGCCGCTTTAGCCCAGTTCCGGTAAAGCCGACATTGCGATTAAGCGAGGTAAAGAATTCAGGACAGGTTTTATTGAGCCTACGCCGTTCAAGGAGGTATCGGTCGAGTATTGTAGCAAGCGAGCCTCCAATAGGGATGATACGGTCTTTAGAGCCTTTACCCTGGCGAATGAAGATTGAGCGGTTCTCTAAATCGACATCGGAGTATTTGACCCCTAGCAATTCTTGTTTGCGCAGTCCTGCATAAAGGAATGTGGCGAATATGGCGTGATTGCGATACTTCAGGAATTTGTATGGGTAAGGCATGTTCGCCGCTGTCTCCATAATCCGCAACGCCTCCTGCCTGGTGAGCTTTGGCGGCAGTTTCTTCTCGGTCTTCGGCATTTCCATGCCATCGGCTGGGTTTGTTTCCATGTAACCCTCGTTAACGCACCATCGAAAGAATACGGCAAAGCTCTTGTGATATGTGACATAGCTATTAGCCGTCCAGTGGCGCACCGTTCTTCCTGCAAGCATGAAACGATGGAATTGCTGTTCTGACACTTGTCCAAGCGTCTTAATGCCCTCAGAGCTGGCAAAGAGGTGAATCGCGCTTTTATAGCGCTGTATGGTCGCTGGAGTGAAACCTTTAATGAACTGGGAATACTCGCAGAACTGACGTAGCGCGTGTTCGATTTCCATAAACAAAAAGTCCTGATGCTATAAACATCAGGAACCTTTTGGAGCCGCCTGTGAGAATCGGACTCACGACCTTCGCCTTACCATGGCGACGTTCTGCCACTGAACTAAGGCGGCATGTTTTGTAAACGGTCGGCACCGCGTACCAAAGGTACAGCGCCCTACATGGTAATACACAGGGTCCCTGCGGGACCTCTTTTCGTATAGAAGTTGTGTCTATCTCTCCCGCTCCAGACGAAACGTCTGTAGCATTAGCGATTTCACCCTTCTAGACGATAGACCTGTTTATTACCATGGATGCGCTCTACCAGCTGAGCTACTGCGGCGGGCGCGGATAGAGTAGCAAAGGGCAGGGGGTGCGTCAACGGGGAAACAATGGGAATAGGGCTCAGAATTGACAAAAAACCTCGGGTAACATAGACTTCGGCCATCAACTTTTCCCCCTGCTATGTCCCAGGACAACATGATCAAGCTCGAATGCACGGTGTGCAAAGAGCCGAACTACCGCTCGCTCAAGAACAAAAAGAAGCTCAAGGACCGCCTCGAGATCAAAAAGTTCTGCCCGCAGTGCGGCAAGCACACCATGCACAAAGAAACGAAGTAGCCGAATGGCTACTTCGTTTCTTTATTAGCTGCGGCCGCCTTTCTGGCCGATCTTTGCCATATGCTCGCGGTCGCGGCTGACCGCCTGGCCACCCTTGCGGCCGGCTTCGCGGGCTTCGTCGCTGGTGAAGCGGTGTGCGGTCCCGGCACGGTGCGCCGCGCGGCCGCCTTTGCTTGCAATCTCGCGCTGGCGCTCCGGATCCATCGCCGCAAAGCCGCGCCGCCCGCCTTTGCGTTCTGCGTATGCCATAGGATGAGGATTACGGAGTCTCAGAACCACCGTACGTCCATCGGGAGTGTTTTCAAGCACGACAGCGCATATCCACAGCCGTCTCCTCGCCTGGCCGCCGGCGTGCTAGCATGCCCAAAGACTCATCGTATCCCGCTATGTACATCGTCTTCGAAGGCGTCGTCGGTACCGGAAAAACGACCCAATCCAAACTCCTCGTGGCATACCTCAAGGCGCGTTTTCCCGAACGGGAGATCGTCTGGACGCGTGAGCCGGGCGGGAGCGAAATCGCCGAGGCTATCCGGACGCTGGTGCAGGGCACGCCCTTCCAGGAGCAGATGGACCCGGTGTGCGAAACGTACCTCTTCGCTGCTGCCCGGGCGCAGTCGCTCCGCTCCGTTGTCGCGCCCGTGCTTGAGCGCGGCGGCATTGTTGTGGCGGACCGCAGCTTCCTGACGAGTGTCGCGTGGCAGGGCTTCGGCCACCAGCTCGGGTTTGATGCGATTTGGCGCATCAACGAACCCGCGGTCGGGCAGTACCTTCCGGACGCCGTCGTGTACCTCGACCTCGACCCCGCGGTTGCGATGGCGCGCACGTTTGACGCCGCCGGCGATAAGTTTGAAAAGTTCCCGCCCGAGTTTTTTGCGCGCTGTCGCCTTGGCTACGAGTATCTCGGCCGGCACGACCGCTTCTCGACGCGCTGGCACACCGTGAATGCGGAGGGCAGCAAAGATGAAGTGTTTGGAAGGATTCTTTCGACGGGATTGCTTGCTCGGGCAGAGAAATAACACTTGAGGAGAAAATGAAGAACCATCCCGACGTGAGGAGGGACCTCGAACGCCCATCAGCGTTTTCTGGGTCCCTCGGCATCCGCCTCGGGATGGTTCATGTGTAAACCGAGCTCGTTCTTACCGCCACTCAGTAATCTTCCCCGCCGCGATTTCAATCGCATCCGCTTTTCTGAGGCTGCGGCGCTGGTGGGGCGTGAGGATGGGGTAGTGGCGGACGTCGACGAGGTATTCCGGGATGTACCAGACGTCATCCTCGCTCGTCATCCACCCCTGCGTATCGAAACGCGACAAGTCCACGGGCAGCGAATACGCGCGCAGCGTCTTTTTGCCGTTGTTGAGGAAGTACTCGTGGAAAAACGACATGACGAGCTCGCGGACGCTGCGGTAGACCGGTTCGCGGTAGCGGAGTACCGCGTGGTTGGTTTTGGAAATCGCGCCCCAGCACCCGCGATCCCGAAACACGGCGACCACGTGGTCGGCGTCATCTTTTTCCGCCTCGAGGTCAAGTACGAGCGGCGGGTACCCGTGGAAGCGCAGCGCCGCCGCAGCGAACATCGCGCCCTCCATGCACTGCGCCGTCTTCTCGCGCAACACCCGCCGCGGCGACATGCAGGTGTCGTTGTCCGGGACGGCGTGGAACGGGAGCGCGTTTAAAAAGTCCTGGATTTTTGCAGGGGTGGTGAGCCGTCCCAATTGTCGACGTTCGTCCGCGGTCCAGCGCATAGGAAAACGTTGACATACTAGCACAGTTTCGTCATACTGGTGCGGGTTTCGGAGGTACTGCCCATGCTCATTCGCGTCCACGACGACCACCCCATGAAGGGGCGCTTCAACCCCGACCGCCAGCGCATCAGCGCCGTCTCGTTCATCGCCAAGGTCCGCCTCGCGGTCGAGGCCGCCATCCATCTCGGCGTGCTCCAGGAGGACATCGCCTTCGCGACCGACGTCGACGGCGTCGTCTACGACACCGGCCGCACCGCGCTGCTGCTGCGCAGCTTCCTCACCGCGCACCTGCGGTTCCACCCCGGGTACGAGCGCATGATGGTCGAGGTCGCCGAGCTCTTCGACAACCGCCGCCGGCCGTTCTACCTGCCGGAGGACAACTGGGACCACGTCACCCGCGGGCACGTCATCGAGCACCGGTCCGAGCTGCGGCAGTCGTGGCTCGCGCACTGGCGCACCGGGTTCTTCTCGAACGCGGGCGTCATGGCCGACCGCCTCGTTCCCGGCGTCGCGCAGGTGCTCTGGCAGGTCAAGCAACAGGGCGCGAAGGTCCTGCATCTCACCGGCCGGCACGAACCCGAGGAGGGCGGCGAGTTCCCGGAAGGGATGCGCGAGGGGACCGAGCGCGCGCTCATCCGTGACAACCTCCCGCGCGACATGCTGGTGTGCAAGCCGAGCTTCGCCATGCCGGACGCGGCGTTCAAGGCCGGGTGGTTCCGCGAGACGATGCCGGGCGGCAAGCCCTACGTCGTCGGCTTCATGGACAACGAACCCGCCAACGTCGTCGCCTGGTACGAGCTCGCCCGCGCGGCGGGCCGGCGGTGGCCGCTCGCGGTTTACGTCAACACGACCTGCAGCCGGCCGGTCGACCTCCCGACCGACATCTGGGTCATCGACGACTTCACGCTCACGTGACCATCCCGACGCCAGGAGGGACCTAGAACGCTCATCGGCGTTTCTCTAGGTCCCTCGGCAGCCGCCTCGGGATGGTTTTCATTTGTGCGACCTCTCACCGAGCGTGAGCATGTCGATGAGTTGGGACGGCGCGTCGACGATGACATCCGGATGCACCCGGTTGAACGCGTCCCGGTTTTGGAACCCCCACGTGACCGCGATGCCCAAGACGCCGGCGCGGCGCGCAGCTTCCATGTCGCGGGTTTCGTCGCCGACATACGCGACGGACACCGCGTCGATGCCGCGGTGGCGCATGATGCGCCGTAATGCGCGGTCCTTGCCGAAGAGGTTGCGGTACGACACGACGAAATCGAAAACGTCGTCCAAACTTTGTTCGCGCAAGAACGCGCGGACGTTCGCGCCGGAGTTCGAGGTGAGGACGCCGAGCGTGGCGCCGCGTTCCTTGAGCGCGCGGAGCGCCTCGGGGATGCCGTTGTGCGGCCGCACGGACGACGCGCGTTTCTTGAACCGCGACTGGATGACGAACGCGAGGAAGGGGAGTTTCCACAGCGTGACGCCGTAGCGGTGCATGATTTCTTGCGGCCGCTGTGAGCGGATTGTTTCGACGTCATCGAGGTCGATCGGCGTGCAGCCGAACCGCGGCGCGACGTCGTTGTATATCGCAAGCATCGCCGTCATGGTGTCGGCGAGCGTCCCGTCAAAATCGAAGATGACGACGTTGCATTGCATACCGGGGATGGTAGCATTTTTCGTTTGTTGGGAACATACGGGAACAAAAAAACTCACGGTCGCGAGATAATAGTTGCCGACGTGCCGTATCGAAAAAACATCCGGCCGGATGTTTTTTCGATACAGAGACGAAGAACCCCGCGCCACGAGGACGCGGGGTCCTTCATTGGCGCGGGGACGCGAGTTCACCACCGGCTTCCGAAGACGTCGCCGACCTCACCGCTGTAGCGGCTGGCCCACGGGTCGCGGAACGAATCGGAGAACGGATCCTTGCGGGGCGCGGAGGTGGTCGTCTGCCGCTTCGGGCTCACGGAGCGCCGGTTGCCCTTCACGATGACGGGCGAGTGCGGCACGGCGCGGCAGCCGTTCTTGCGGGCGGCCGCGAGGCCCGTGTCCTCCGCACCCTCGCGCAGGATGACCGGCGTGTCCGGAACCCGCACGGGCGGCTCCGCATCCATGAAGTGGAGCACGCCGCCCAGGTAGGCGAGCGGCCGGCCGGGGAAGCGCGCCTGGGCGTTCTTCGTGGCGCGCTTGCGGCGGGTGGTGATGGACGCGACGTTCGGCTTCTTGGTGGGACGGGACAAGGAGACCTCCGGAAGGCGGGGGGTGGGGGATCCGCCTGGCGCACGGATGGTATGCCAACCGGCCTCTACAGACAAGTACGAAGCGCCCCGCATCCGAGACGAGGGGTCTTCGGTGCGGGGCTACGGGAGCAGCGCGAGAAGGTGTTTTTGGACCGTCATGCAGTCCTTCGCGAGCGCGTTGACGGCGAGCCACCCGACGGCGCAGGGAAGCGCAGCCCACAGGACGCGCGGTTGACGCATGGAGAGCATCGCGCCGAGCGACACCATGGCGGGGTCGCCGATGCAGCGGTTCGCCCAGTGCTCGTTGCCGGCCTTCCAGGACGCAATCCGTGCGCCCATGCCGCCGTCCTCCATGAACCATTCGAGCGCCTCCCACGCGTAGGCAAGGCCGATCGTGGCGACCACGGGCGACGGGTGCCGGACGGCGAACCATCCAATAAGAATGCCGGTGAGGAAGTGTTGCAGCGACCACAGGTCGAACATCGCGACCTGCTTGTCGCCGAACAGCACCGGCCAGCTGATGGTATTTCGCGTCGCGAGGTAGCTCGCGGCGATGAGGATGATTGCGCACGTGACGGGCCACGTGCGCCATACGGCGTTCGTCGGCATGTCCACCTCGCGGACATACTCTAGCATACACAAAAACACCCCGCGTCGCCGCGGAGTGCTTTTGTGTTAGCCGTTGACGCGTTGTAGGCCTTCTTCGATGAATGTCATCGCCTCGTCCGGGCCGCCCCAGCCGAGCACTTTTACCCACTTGTTCGGCTCAAGATCTTTGTAATGCGTGAAGAAGTGCTCGATTTTCTTCGTGAGGATCTCCGGAAGGTCTTCCCAGCTTTTCACGTTCTTGAAGTACGGGTTCACCTTATCGTGCGGCACTGCGATCAGCTTCTCATCCGTCCCGCTCTCGTCTTCCATCTTCAGCACGCCGATCGGGCGGCAACGGATGACGGACGCCGGCAGGAGCGGCGACTCGGTGACGACGAGGCAGTCGACGGCGTCGCCATCGCCCGACTTCGTCGAGGGGATGAAGCCGTAGTTCGCAGGGTAGGTCATCTGCGTGTGCAGGAAGCGGTCGGCAAACAGGCAGCCGCTGTCGTAGTCGATCTCGTATTTTACGGACGATCCGTGCGGGATCTCGATGAACACGTTGATGTCGCGCGGCGCGTCCTTGCCTGCCGGAAGTGCGTGGAGGTTCATACGGAGTGCGATAAGGATGCCAAGATTCTTCCAAGAATTCTGCGCGGAACGGCCTGTTTTGTCAATCCACGCATCCGCAGGGTACACTCTGTCGTATTGTCTATGGACGCCATTTCCGCAACATCGGTCACAAAACAATACGCCAAGGGCACCAAGGCGCTCGACGGCGTGTCGCTCGCTGTCGCCGAGGGCGACTTTTTCGCGCTCCTCGGCCCGAATGGGGCGGGGAAGACGACGTTCATCAACATCTTGTGCGGCCTCGTCGTGAAGTCCGGCGGCAGCGTGTCGGTCTTCGGCAAGGATCTCGATGCCGACCCGGAGGGCGTGCGCGCGTCAATCGGCATCGTGCCGCAAGAATTCAATTTCAACATTTTCGAATCCGTGCAGAACATCATCCTCGGCCAAGCCGGGTACTACGGCGTCTCCCGCGCCGAAGCAAAAGGCAGGGTCGACGAATTGCTCGAGACGCTCGGGCTCACCGACAAGCGCAACGCGCCGTCGCGTGCCCTGTCCGGCGGCATGAAGCGCCGCCTCATGATCGCCCGCGCCCTTGTGCACAAGCCGAAGCTGCTCATCCTCGACGAACCGACGGCGGGCGTCGACGTCGAACTGCGCCATGGCATGTGGGAGTACCTCCGCACGTTGAACGCCAACGGGACGACGGTGCTCCTCACGACGCACTATCTTGAGGAGGTGGAGCAGATGTGCCGCACCATGGCCATTATCGACCACGGGCGTATCGTCCGCGAAGGCAGCGTGCGCAGCATCGTCGCCTCGCTCGAGAAACAGTCGTACCTCGTGACCGTCGACGCGATGAAGAACATCGCATCGCTTCCCGCGGTTTCGACGCGGCGCATTGACGACGACACGTTCGAGGCCGTCATTGCAGGTCCCGACGATTTGCAGCCGCTCCTCGCCGCGGTTGCGGCATCCGGCATGGCGGTGCGCGACATCCGTCCGAGCACGAACCGTCTCGAACAACTCTTCATGGACGTGGTCGGCAAACGCGTATGAGTTTCGCAACGAACTGGGTCGCATACCAAACGATCGTCCGCACGGAAGTCGGGCGCGTCTTCCGTATTTGGAAACAGACGCTCCTTCCGCCGATCATCACGCAGTCGCTGTACTTCCTCGTCTTCGGCACGTTCATCGGGTCCCGGGTCGGCGCGATCGACGGCGTTCCGTACATGGCGTTCATCGTCCCCGGCCTCGTCATGATGACCGTCATCCAGAACTCCTTCGCGAACGTCGTCGGCTCGTTCTACGGCAACAAGTTCGGACGGAGCATCGAAGAAATGCTCGTATCGCCGATGACAAGCACGACGATCCTCAGCGGCTTCATTACCGGCGGCCTTGCGCGCGGACTCCTCACCGGCAGCCTTGTCGTCGGCGTCAGTACGCTGTTCACGCGGCCGTCCATCGAGCACCCGTTCGTCATCGTCATTTTCGCCGTCCTCACCGGCCTCGTGTTTGCGCTTGCCGGGTTCTTTAACGGCATGTTCGCGAAGTCGTTCGACGACACGACGCTCTTCAGCAATTTCATCCTCACGCCGCTCACCTACCTCGGCGGCGTGTTCTACTCGGTGGCGTCGTTGCCGGAACCATGGCAGAGCATTTCGAAGTTCAACCCAATCGTCTACATGGTCGACGGGTTCCGTTACGGCTTTTACGGCACGGGCGCGTTCAACCCGTGGCTTTCCGCCGGCATCCTTTTTGTCGTCATCGTGGCGATGTGGACTGTGAACCTCCGGCTGCTCAAGAGGGGATACGGATTGAAACACTAAAACACCACAATCAGGAACGTCACGACGTACGCGAGGGCGAGGGTGATGTTCGTCAGCGTCCCGACGATGGCGGCGGCAAGCGACGAGGCAGCGGCTTTGATGGCCTTCGCATGGTCCTTCGCTTGGACGATTTCCGCGATGAGCACGCCGAGGAAGAGCCCGATGAACGGGCCGAGCGGCGGGAAAAAGAGAAGGCCGATGAAGAGGCCCGCCATGCCGGCAAGGAGCGAGCGCCGGCTTGCGCCGCCGAGCTTTGCCCCGAGCATGCCGGAGAAGGTATCGACGAGCATCGACAGGACCGTAATACCGCCGAACACTGCAAGCCACCACGCGGGCATCGTCTGGAAGCCGTCGACGAGCCCATATACGAGCGTGGTGACGAACATGAGCGGGATGCCGGGGAGCGTCGGGATGCACGCCATGACGAGGCACAGGACGAGGAGGATTGCGACGATGATCTCGAGGGCCATATACGCGAGCATGCCACGCGTTTCCCGGTCGGGCAAATGTGCGCCGCTGCGTTGACATGCCGCGTACAGATTGGTACGAATGGTGCGCTTTGGAGGTGAGCATGCACAACGTCCTCGTGTTCATGATGCGCATCGAGGCGCTCAAGCGCACGGCGCGCGCCGGCTGGAACAAGGAGTTCCCGGATGCACACACGTACAAGACGCGCCGCGTCCCCGGCGCCGAGAGCGTCGCGGACCACAGCTGGAGCCTGGCGATGTTCGCGCTCCTCATGGCGGACCGCCTGGGGCTCGATCCGCTCGTCACGGTGCAGATGGCGCTCTTGCACGACCTCGCCGAAAGCCTGACCGAAGACATCGTCACCGATACGCTCGGTCCCGATGAGAAGGCGCGGGTAAAGGCGGAGAAGCGGCGCCTGGAGGATGCCGCCATGCGGGAGATTCTCCTGCCGCTCGGCGAGTGGGGCGGGCGCATGTACGCCATGTGGCGCGCCTTCGAGGACGGCGCGACGCCCGAGGCGCAGGTGCTGCACCAGCTCGACAAGCTGGAGGCGTGCATCCAGGCGGTGTGCTACGAGGAGCAGGGGCACCAGGTCATCGCCGCGGAGTTCTTCTTCACGACCGAGCCCATCCTCGAACACCCCGAGCTCATCGCGCTCTTCGATGCCCTGTGCGAACGCGCGCAAGGCACTGGCACTACCCGTCCCGGCGGGTAGTGTCTTCTGTATTTACAAAACCTCCGGTTTCCCGTATACTTTGCCCGACAATCGAAACGGAGGGATGTAGTGAAATGGCTATCACAACGGTCTCCAAAACCGTTATTCAGGGTTCGAATCCCTGCGTCCCTGCCACCCAGCTGAGCTGGGTTTGTGCACAATGGCCAACGCTAAGCGTTGGCTGTACCCCAGCGATGCTGGGTGGATAGGTCCGCTCAGCGGACCCACCTCGCCAAGCGAGTGCGCAAACTCAGGTCACATGAGTAGCCAAAACGAGCCATCGCGGCTCGTTTTGCGTTACAATAAACAGACTATGTTCTTCACGTATGTTCTCTACAGCAAACAAGATGGGAAGCTTTACATCGGTTATTCTTCGGATGTGATGGAACGTTTCGATCGTCATTCGAAGGGGCTTGTGGCAGCGACAATGCACCGACGTCCTCTCGAACTCATTTATTACGAGGCGTACCCCACGGAACAAGAAGCAAAGCGACGCGAGAAGTTTTTAAAAGGCGGCAAAGGACGCGGACAGCTAAAGGCTCAGCTTGAGCTCACATTCAAACGGCTCCATTATCGATTCATAGATTGATGTATATGAAACCAAAAGTTAGCCTCATTACCTTAGGGGTCGAAGACATTCCTCGCGCAACGCAATTTTATACCTCGCTCGAATTTTCTATTCTGAGCGGAGATGGCGACGATTTCGTCATGTTTGATACTGAAGGAACAAAAGTCGCCCTCTTCCCTTACGAAAAACTCGCAGAAGACGCTGGAAAAGAAAAGGGGCGAGGTGCTTTCTCGGGCATTACACTCGGGCACAATGTCGGATCCAAAGAAAAAGTCGACGCCGTGTTTGCTGAAGTTGTCAGCCAAGGAGCAAAAATTATTCGTCCAGCGCAAGACACATTTTGGGGCGGATATTCTGGCTACTTCGAAGATCTCGACGGTCACGTTTGGGAAGTTGCATGGAATCCATTCACGGATTTAACGTAGCAAGAGTTCTCAGGTCGTGCACTAAGGCCGCCACAAAAGATTCTGCTAGTAAGAATAAAATCTTTAGTTTGGGCCACGAGGGCATAGAACTTTACGTGATGATCTGATAGCATCGTGGAAAATAAGAGATGCTATGAAAGCGACCGCAATCGGAATTACCGTGGCTCTACTCGTCGGTATCGCGGTGTATCTGGGCTATCAACGAATTTCGGACAACAGGTTCGCTTGTACTTACCCAGACTTCGATCGCATTGAAAACGAAATGACGGCAGAGGAGGTAGCGGAGGTACTTGGGCAACCTGATGAAAAAGTAGTAAAGGAGGAGCTCGGCGGCGATCGCTTTGGTCAAGGTGAACTGGAGCAGCAGATAACGTCAGGGTGGCTGTATGACCTTCCGGATTGGGATGGTGGACTGGAAGTCTATTTTGATGTCAACGAAAAGGTTGTCGGCAAGAATTGCGGAAACGGGTGATCACACCGTTGTTGCAAGAGTTCTCGCTTGGCTCGCGATGCCGTGCCGCAAAAATACCGCTGATGCAGCGGTATTTTCGTTGGGGGCAAAATGCGGCCTCCTTGGGCCGAGCAATAGACGCGCAGGGTCGTTCCTTATACCATGTGCATGTACGGCATGGCATTATCACTATTTTCGTATGGTTGCTCATGTCACCGACCGCATTATTGCCGCGATCAATGAAAAAGATATCCCCGGTATTCTTGCCGTGTGCGAAGAAGCGGATCGCGCACTGACCGGCAAATGCCGTTTTGCTGAGGGCGAATATTGGCGTCAGTTTGTGGAGTTTGATTTTCAACAGTTCTTCAAATACCTCGAAGCGGGAGGTTCGCCGATCACTACCGTGAAGCTTTCGGATGAGCAATCGAAACTGTACATCGAGTCCGAAGAGGGCGGGTACCTCGTCTACATCTGGGCTCCCGAAACCGTTGCGGATGCATACGAGAAGATCTGGAACCGTATGAAGTAGGCGCGTGGAATACTCGGTGCGCTATGATCAATCCCGAATTCGGCCGCGCTGCGCGTCAGACGCGCAATTGACACCGCCGGAATTCACCGTATAGTAGTGTTCGGCCGGATACGCACGCGCTCCTGCGTTGCGTTCCGCGTCCGGAGGTCCCGTGAAGGTGCTCGTCCTGTCCCGTTCCGCGCGTACGAAGGTCCTCGGGTCCGTCCCCAAGCCGGGGCGCGACTTCGTCGACTGCTGCTTCACCTCCTGCACCCGCTGCTAGCGGGGGTGGGATCAACCTCGAGGGGGACCGTCTGCCGGCCCCCTCGTCACTTTTTTGGAGGCACGATGCGTCTCTCTCGGTGGTGTCACCCGTTCGAGCGCGACGGCGTCGTCGCGCTCTTCCACACGCTCACGCTGCAGGTCGCGTACCTCGCTTCGGCGGACTTCGCGGCCATCACGCGGCAGATCGCCGTCAACGGCGCGCCGGACGACCCCGACGTGTCCGAGGGGCTGCGGAGCCTCGGCATGCTCGTCGACGCGGACGCGGACGACGACGCGCTCTTCGCGCAGACGTACGCCGCGCTCCGTTCGGCCATCAGCCTCGAGCTTCTCTACCTCCTCGTCACCGACGGCTGCAACCTGCGGTGCACGTACTGCTTCGAGGAGACGCCGGGCGTGGCCAGCGACTTCCGAACGACGCGCATGACCCACGAGACCGTGCGGGCGTCGCTCGACCTGTTCGCCGCCATGACGGCGCGCCACGGCAACCCCGCCATGAAGAAGGTCGTGCACCTCTACGGCGGCGAGCCGCTCGTGAACCGTCACGCGGTCTACGAGACGGTGCGCTACGTGGCCGAGCTCAAGGAACGCGGCGCGCTGCCTGGCTCGACGGTCGTCACCATGGTCACGAACGGCGTGCTCCTCACCGAAGCCGATGCGCGGCTGTTCGCGCAGCACGGCGTGACGGTGGGGCTGTCGGTCGACGGCCCGCGGCAGGTGACCGAGCGCTACCGCGTCGCGAAGCGTCCCGGGGTGCCGGTCATGGACAAGATCACCAGCGCCTTCCGGATGCTGCGCGCGCACGGCGTCGAGGTCGGCCTGTCGGTCACCCTCACGCCCGAGGCCATCGCGCGCTTCGACGAAGTCCTCGACTTCTTCACCGAGGGCGAGTTCGCGCAGGCGCAGGGCATCAGTCTCAACCTCCTGCACTTCACGCCGCACCTCGCCCTGCCGGAGGATTACTACCGCCGTGCGGTCGAGTGCCAGATCGTCGCGTTCCAGCGCTTCCGCGCGCGCGGCTTCTACGAGGAACGCGTCATGCGCAAGGCACGTGCGTTCGTCGACCAGCGGCCGATGTACGCCGACTGCGGCGTGGTCGGCAACCAGCTCGTCATCGCGCCGGACGGGCGGATCGGGGTCTGCCAGGACTTCGTGAAGCCGCGCACGTACTTCCCGGCCTCGGTCTACGACGACAACCACGACGACCTGCTCGAGCGGCTGTTCGGCGAGTGGCGCGAGCGCTCGCCCTTCACCATGCCCGCCTGCCGGGCGTGTCCGGCGCTCGGCATCTGCGGCGGGGGCTGCCCGGCGAGCGTCGAGCTCAAGCACGGCGACCGCTTCCTGCGCGACGAGCGCGCCTGCGCGCACAGCCAGCGCACGCTCGAGTGGCTCCTCTGGGACGCGTTCGAGAACCAGCGGGCGGCGACCGGTTGAGCGGCCAGAAGCAACCTGCTACCCTTGAGGGGACGCGTTCGACGCGTCCCCTTTACATTTTTATGCGCTATCCGCACGTCACCTTCCGCGTCAGCAAAACAAAAGACCTCGACACCGCAAAAGGCTTCGTCAAAGAGGCGAAGTACTCCGGCGGTCGCAACTTGGAATGGGCATTTTTCTCAAAATGGCCGGAGCTTCGTGAGAAGCTATACGACGAAAACGCTTTCAACCGCTTCGTCCGCGAGCAGTACGCCGAACCGGAATGGCTCGCAACGCGGCTGGCGCGGCACGAGGTCCGGTGGCGCAAGGTCGAAGCCCGGTACTTCGCGCTCGTCGCGCGGCTTTTCCCCGGGCGTCCGTGGCCGAAGGGGAAGTACACCGCCTACGGCACGCTGTGGGCCATGTACCCGCGTTTTCTGGACGACAAGACGTTCCAGATTCCTTTCGAGCATAACAACCTCCGCTACGTGACGGTCGTCATCGCCCACGAATTGCTGCACTTCATGTTCTACGACTATTTTTACGCGCGTTTCCCGAAGTACCGCGCAAAGAAGCATAACTTTTTCGTCTGGCACGTTTCGGAAATCTTCAACACTGTCGTGCAAAACTCCCCGGGCTGGGTGCGCGTCTTCCGCGAACCGTCGATGGGCTATCCTGAACATGCGCGAATCGTCCGGACGCTTGCGAAAAAGTATGCGGCCGGCGCATATCCCGACGTTGACGCGCTCACGGACGCGATTCTCGTCGCGGTGCAGAAGGCTGGAACGACGCTTGTCCCGTAATACGCTATGCCCACCTATCGCATCCAACCACGCGAACACGAGCACGGTGATCTCTATGAGCTTGAGATCGATCGTGCGTGGGACGTCATCAATGAAGAGACCGGGGAAGTCGTCATGACGTTTTCCGGGGAATCATCCAGCGAATATAAGGGCGGACCGGGCTGGGAAGGCGGCGGCTCGAGCGGAGTGACAAAGGTCGAGCTCGCGGAGGACGGCGCAAGCGTCCGCGTGTATCATGCAGGAAAGGAACAGCCGGAGATTATCGCACTTCCCGTATGAAACGTATGCTTCTCAAAGGCGCGGTCGCAATCGTGTGGCTCGCGCTCTTCGTCATCGTCGTTGGTTTGCTTGCGAGCCGTGACCGCGTTGATGCCGCATTTACGGACGTCGACTGTCCGGAACTCGTCCGCGAGTATCCGGAGGGCTCCTACACCGGGCCATTGTGGGACACGCACATCCACATCCCGGCGATCCCTGACGGTCCGGTCAACCTCGCGCTGCCCGGCGACCTTGAGGAGCGGCCGATCCTTGGCGTGAACCTCACCATGGACAGCATCGCCTGTACGTTTGCGACCGAGGGGACGGACAAGGTCTTCGGCTTCTTCAGCGTCTGGAAGGACATGGCCGAGCCGATGGTCGAGGTCGCGGCGCGCACCATGGAGCGCTACCCCGACCAGTTCGTCCCGTTCATTATGCCGCCTGACAGCGACGACCGCCCGGACGGCTTCCCGACGGTCGACGCGGCGACGCTCGAAACCATGCTCGCCATCGCGCCGGGCCTCTTCGAGGGCTATGGCGAAATCGGCCTGTACGCCCGCAACGGCGGCGCTCCCGAACTCCCGCCGGACGATCCGCGCATGCTGGAGATCTACCCGGTCGTCGCGGATAACAACCTCCTTGTGTACGTCCATCTCGGCGTCGGCCACCAGGACAACCTCGAACGCGCGGCGGAGATGTACCCCGACATCAACTTTATTTTCCACGGCGACCAGCTCGTCGTCTACGAGGACGACGGGCACCAGGACCTCGACGCGGTGGGCGAGATCCTCGACAACCATCCGAACGTGTATTACGGCGTCGACGAACTGTACGGCGACGACTTCCTGTTGCGCCCGGAAGTGGGGAGGGATGCGTTCTTCGCGCACTTCGAGGATTACGAGCCATTGCTCGATGAAGACATTGCGACGTGGAGCGCATTCATCGAAGCGCATCAGGACCAAGTACTTTGGGGCACCGACCGCGGGTGGAGTTCGGACTGGTCGCTCGACAGCGAGACGGGATTGTTGCTGACCGACTACGCCCGGGCGTTCATTGGGCGGCTGGACCCCGACGTCCAAGAAAAGTACGCGTACAAGAACGCGGAGCGGCTGGCGGGGGCTGTGGAATAACCGCCATTGCCCATCCGTTCTGACGAGGTACAATAGGCCAGGTTATTCTTGAAATCGTGTGTATGCGTACGTCACTCATTGTTGCCTCGCTCCTTTTGCTTGCCGGCGCCGGTTGCGCTGCTGAATCCACGACGGACACCTCGGTCGACGCGGGCACGTCCGCGACCATGCCGGTGATTGAAGAAGATGGCACGACGTCGGACGCGGAGGAGATGGTCGTCGAGGGCGAGGACGACCCGGCCGGGGCGACGATCGAGATTGACGTGGGCGCTGACGGCACTGCGAATATCATCGTCGGGGATGCTGCGGAACCGACCGTGCGCGAGTTTGCGGTGACCGGGAACAACTTCGCATTTTCGGAGACGAGCCTCACGGTCAAGAAGGGCGACACGGTCCGCATCGTCTTCACGAACGCGGAAGGATTCCATGACTGGAAGATCGACGAGTTCAACGCCGCAACGCAGAAGTTGTCGGCAGGCGCGTCGGAAACGATCGAGTTCGTCGCCGACACGGCGGGAAGCTTCGAGTATTACTGCTCGGTCGGCAGCCACCGTGCCATGGGCATGAAGGGCACGCTGGTTGTTGAAGAGTAGGGGCGTGTGAACCTCCATCCGATCCTCGTCCACTTCCCGATCGCGCTGCTCACGGTGTACGCCGTCATTGAGATTGCGCGCGTGCCGGCGGTGACGAAGCAGTCGTGGTGGTTCCCCATGAAGGCCGGGTTCGCCATCCTCGGCGCCCTTGCCGCGGTTCCCACATTCTTTACCGGGTGGATCCAAGAACAGGGCATCGACGGGGAGGTGCCGAAGCTGCTCGACGTCCACGGCGACTTTGCGTTGTACACGTTGCTGTGCTTCGCGCTCCTCGCGGCCGCGCACGTCGTCGTCATCCTGAAAGCCCAAGCCCCGGCGCGGCTGGTGCGCGCGGCGGCGTTCATCCTGCGCCCCGCGGTCGCGGTCCCGCTCGCCGTCCTCGGTCTCGTCTTCGTGACGGTTACGGGCGCGCTTGGCGGCACAATGATCTACGGACCGGACATCGATCCCGCAGCGCGGGTTATCTACGACATCCTTATCGGAGAATAGTCGGTCGGTGTACCCCACCCACGAACGCAGCAAACGACATCGGAAGCTCAGCTTCGAAGCTGAGCTTCCGAGTGCTCGGGATGGCGTGCGTATTTTTTTGTTTTCATCGCATTTTGCAGGATTCCTTGACATTCCCCTCCGGTATGCCATGGATGAGGTGGCGGGACGTGTGCCTGCCTGGGGGGGATGACATGGGGGGCATGATGCTCGTGATGATGGGGTGTGTGGACGGCGCCGGCAAGGAAACCGGTTTGCCGGACATCGGCGACGACACGGCGGCGGCGGAAGAGCCGTATGAATCGCCGACCGCGACGCTGTCGGTCGTTCCGCGTGTCGGGACGGTCGAGTCGCACCCGCTGCCGCTCACGCTGTACCGGGACGGCGACGTACTCGCGGTGGGCGAAACGCACGCGACGTTCGCGGTGGGCACCGGCGCGGTGCGCATCGTCATCGGGCCCGAGGTCACGCAGTCCGACCTCGCGCACCCGTACTTCCCGGACGAGGACGGGTACACCGAGGATTTCTACCCGCTCATCGTCAACGACTACCACCGCCTGGTGATGGTCCCGTTCGAAACCGAGGTGGACGAGGAGACGGACGTGGTCGACGTCGCGATGCATGTCGCGGCCGGTGAGCAGTACTACAATTGCCGCGAGGGCGAGCTGTACGGACTCGACCCGCACACGGACGAGGAAGAGGGCGACCCCGAGCCGTGGTCGTACGTGGGCGGCTGGATCGCGCTCGTGAACGGCCGCGAGCTCGTTCCCGACGACGCGGCGCAGCACTACACGAGCGTCATGGCCGAGGACGACGTGCTCCTCGTCGACGGGCTCGGCCTCGCGCTCATGCGGCGCACGGGCGATCCCGAAGCTCCCTACGCGGCGTCGACGAACGAGATCGTCGACTGGAAGCGGGACGGCATCGGCAGCAACGACCTGCACTTCACGTACCACAACCACGCGACGCGGACCGCGCTCAAGGTGCAGTGCACCTACGACTGGAGCGACTACCGCGCGACGTTCTACTGAAAGGAGGCTTGGCCCAGGCATCGCGCCTGGGCTTCGCCATATGTAAACCCGAATTGCTTGCGAAAACCGCGTTTCTTTGCTATTCTTTAGCCCGCGCCGGTGTAGCTCAGGGGTGAGAGCAGCTGTTTTGTAAACAGCAGGCCGTCGGTTCAAATCCGACCACCGGCTCCACTTGAAAAAGTTTCAGGCATGCGGCAGAATAATGCCGCGAAGCCTCCCGGGTCGGTACCGAAGTGGTCAAACGGGGCAGACTGTAAATCTGCTGGCTTACGCCTTCGAAGGTTCGATCCCTTCCCGACCCACCAAAAAACCCGCCGTACAACCGGCGGGTTTTTTGTCTGTGTGGTGTTTAGCGCGAAAGGGTGACGGTCGAGCCACCTTCTGCATCGCAGGCGCCGACCGTGATGGTGCCGCTCGTGTTGCGGATGATGTAGTAGTCCGTCTCTGCAGCCGTGCCCGACGACGGGTCCATCGGCACGCTGCCGAGGTAGCCTTCCGTGACGAGGCCGGTGAGGTCAGCGCAGGCCGCCTCGGTCGTCACCGCGGTACAGCCGCTGTCGCAGCCCGCACCCGCCGTGCCGATCTGGTATTCGGTGTCGACGGTCAGCGCGGCGACGGACGCGAGATACGTGCCGCCGTTGTCCACCTGGTCGGTCTTCAACCCTGCAACGATCGCGGCGACGTCGCTCGAGCGGCGTGCGTTGCGCGAATCCTGGAAGCGCTTCGCCGGGTTAAGGGCGACGAACACCGCCGCGGCAAGCACGATGATGACCGCAATGACGATGAGCAGTTCCATGAGCGTAAATCCTCGCTGAGTCTTTTGCATAGTGCAAAAAAATTGTTAGTACGCTTTTTCGCGCGTTTCCCACAGTATACCGTCGCGCGCGCCGCAACGTCGAGCGCGGTGTGGACATGTACATCGTCGTTGCATGGGGTGATGCGGTAAAATGCGCATGACATTCCGTCTATGCCCAAGAAAAAAGGAGCAGCGGTTGCCGACGCGCCCGCCGCGATTGCTGACGTTCCTGCGGCAACGCCCGCGAAGCCGGCCGCGAAGGCGGCGGTGCAACCGGATCCTTCGGTGAAACTTCCCACAAAGGAGGAGATCGAAGACCTCATCGCCAAAGCGACGGGCGCGCACGCAAAGGAGGACTCGGCAGTCAAGCTGTTCGAGCAGCTCATGATATTCGCGCACGCCAGCCGTGCGTCTGACGTGCACCTCGAGCCCTGGAAGGAAGAAGCGGTCGTCCGCATCCGCGTGGACGGCATCCTGCACGACCAGTACACGGTTGCGCCCGAGCTCCATGCCCGCGTCATCGCCCGCCTGAAAATCCTGACGCGGATGCGCACCGACGAGCACCACGCGCCGCAAGACGGCCGTTTCAAGTTTACAAGTCCGCTCGGCGATGTCGATGTCCGCGTGTCCGTCATCCCGACCGCGCTCGGCGAAAAAGCGGTCCTCCGCCTCCTCTCTAGCCAGTCGCACCAACTCACCCTCGAACAGCTGGGGTTTTCCGAAGAGGACCTCGCACGCGTGCAGCGCGCCATCCGCAAGCCGTGGGGCATGATCCTCGCCACCGGCCCGACCGGGAGCGGCAAGACCACCTCCATCTACGCCATCTTGGAGGTGCTCAACACGCGCGAAGTGAACGTCGCCACCATTGAAGACCCGGTCGAGTTCGAAATTCCCGGCACGAACCAAAGCCAAGTCGACCACGTGGCGAAGCTGACGTTCGCCACCGGGCTGCGCGCGCTTTTGCGCCAAGACCCGGACATCATCATGGTCGGTGAAATCCGCGACCAGGAAACGGCGAAGATCGCCGTGAACGCCGCGATGACCGGCCACAAGCTCCTGTCGACGCTCCACACGAACAACTCCGCGACGACCATCCCGCGCCTCATCGACATGGGCGTCGAGCCGTTCCTCATCGCATCGACGTTCATTTGCGCCATCGCGCAGCGCCTCGTGCGGCGCGTCTGCGAGGACTGCATGACCACGGAGCAGCTCGCCCGCGCGGACGCCGAGAAGCTCTTCAGCAAAGAAACGGTCGACGCGCTGTTCCGCGACGCGCAGACGATCGAGGTCGCGAAGCCGGGGAAGTGCGCGAAGTGCGGCGAAAGCGGCTACCGCGGCCGCGTCGGCATCTACGAGGTCCTCGAGAACTCGCCGGAAATCCAGCGGCTCATCGTCACTCGGGCGTCGAGCGACGACATCGAAGCGCAGGCGCGCAAGGAGGGGATGACGACCGTCGTCGAAGACGGCGCGCGCAAGGTCATCGCGAAGCAGACGACGATCGAAGAGCTCGTTCGCGTCATGCAAGAATAGCTATGGGGGAAGCCGTTGCCGCACAACCCGCAGAAAAGAAGCTCGCGACGGCCCCCGGCCGGCGCAGGGTTTCGTTGGTGACCCGGCTCCAGGTCCGCCTGTCGCACACCGAACAGCTGCTCCTCACCAAGTATCTCTCCGTGCTCTTGCGTTCCGGGCTTCCGATCGACGACGCGCTCGATATCCTCTTGCAACAGGCGAAGGGGCCGCTGAAGACCGTGCTCAGTTCGCTGAAGGCGGCGGTGACGAGCGGCAAGACGCTCGCCGACGGCCTCGAGGACTTCCCGCACATCTTTTCGAGCATCTACGTCAACCTCATCCGCGCCGGCGAAGCGTCCGGCACGCTGCAGGGGAACTTCGAACAGCTCGCCGGGCAGATGCAGAAGGAGCACGAGCTGCGCCAAAAGATCCGCGGCGCGATGATGTACCCGTCGATCGTGCTCGTCTCTGCCGTCCTTGTGACGACCGGCATTGTCGTGTTTATCCTGCCGAATATCACGAAGCTCTTCGATTCGCTCGACGTCCCGCTGCCGCCCACGACCGTCGCGCTCTTGTGGATCTCCGGCATCATCGGCAACCATGGGCCGCTGCTCCTTGTCCTCCTCATCGCCGCGTCCGTCGGGTTCATGTTCCTGCGCACCCTGCCGTTCGTGAAGCCGTTCACGCACTGGGTGACGCTCCGGTTCCCCGTCGTCGGGACGATTGCGCGGAACGCGAACCTTGCGCGCTGCACCCGCCTCCTCGGCACGCTGCTGGGGAGCGGCATGCCCATCAACGACGCGCTGCCCGTGACGATCTCGGTCATGAAAAACGTCCACTACCAGCGGTTGTTCGAGAAGGTGCTGACGACCATCGCGCACGGCAGCACCATCGCCGACGCGCTCGCGGGGTCGCCGCGCCTTGTGCCGCCGATTGCGCTCCGGCTTATCCGCGTCGGCGAGGAGACGGGGACGCTCGGCGACATGTGTATCTACCTTGCGGGCTTTTACGAACAGGAGGTCGACGAAGCGACGAAGAACGCGACGACGCTGCTCGAGCCGCTCCTTATCGTGCTGATCGGCGTCATGGTCGGCGTGCTCGCGTTCTCCATCATCACGCCGATTTATAAGGTTATTGGAACGATTTAATGTGCCGCGCGGCATCACCCTCATCGAAGTCGTCATCGTCGTGGGGATCCTCCTCGCCGTCTTTGCGATGTCCGCCTTCGCGTTCTCGCGTTTCCAAATCGCGGCCGCAACGGTGGCGACGGACCGCGAGGTGGTCAACGCCGTCGCGCTCGCGGCGCGCCGGGCGCGCAACGGCCACTCCGGCACGTCGTGGGGCGTGTACATCCCGTATGACGAGGTCACGCGGGTCACGTCGTCCATCACCGTGTTTTCCGGCGCGAGCTACGCGACGCGCGACACGAGCAAGGATATCGTCCTCAGCGTGAGCCCCGACATCCGCTTCACGTCGGTCGACTTCAGTGGCGGCGCCCCGGACATGTCGAACAGCCACGAGGTCGTCTTTGTGACGCACACCGGCACGACGGCGCAATACGGCTCGCTCGCGCTCGAATGGTTCGGCGCGTCAAGCACGGTGACGGTCGGGAGCAACGGTATTCCCGTACGATAATATGCGGATCCCGAAAGGCGCAGTCATCTTGGAAGCGTTGGTCGTCGTCGGTATTGCGGCGGCGTATTTGGGCGGTCTCGTCACCCTCGCCATCGCCGCGAATTCGTCCAGCGACCGCGCCGAAGAGATCACGCGCGCCGTCTGGAACATGAACGAGGGGCTTGCCGCGCTGCAGACGATCGCCTTCGCCGATCTGACGACGACGGAAACCGGCTCGTTGACCTTTGCAAGCGGGCGATGGACGCTCGGCACGTCCGGTCCGCAGGCGCTGCCGGACGGCATGACGCGCACCGTGCGGGTACAGACGGTGCAGCGCGACGCCGGCTGCCTTGTGGTGGCGAGCGGCGGCACGGTAGACGACGACAGCCGCATGTTGGTGAGCGACGTGACGTGGACCGATGTCGCGGGTCGCAGCCATACCGTGACGAGCCGCGCGCTCCGCACCCGCTGGGACGACCCGCAGGGGAGCTGTTTCGGCGCGACGATGGCGACGTCGGTCACCTGGGCGGTCGAGGGCGCGGAATGGAGCGGCGGCAAGCAGTTGCGCGACCTGTGGTTTACGAATACCGGCGGGAACGCCGCGACCGTCAACACGATCGCGTTCACGTGGACGAACGGCGCGACCATGAGCCAGCTCTTTATGGACACGACGAAGGTATGGTCGTCGTCCGGGCCGGGGACGCCGCTCCATAACCTGACGTCCGGCGAACAGATGGACATCCAGGATTTCACCGTCCCTCCCGGCGGCACCGGCGAAGTGAACAAGGGGCAGTTCGACATCAACATGGAAGACACCTGTTTGACGATGACGGTGACGTTTACCGACGCGTCATCGTGGACCTCGCCGGAATTCTGTCCCGACTAATATGCGCCGCCCGACTCTCCACGGCATCACGCTCCTCGAAACCGTGCTGTATATCGGCCTCATGATGATTATCTTGCCGAGCATGGTGACGTTTGTGTTGCAGCTGCATGGCGAGGAGCTGTTGTTTGACGCGCGGACGCGCATGGAGCAGACGGCGGGCATGGTGTTTTCCGAACTCCAGATCGCACTCACTGCCTCGGACGCCGTGACGACGAGCACGTCCACGCTCGGCGCGAATCCGAGTACGCTGCGTTTCCAGGACGCCAGCGGGACGACCGTGGTGATCGACTGCCCGACGGTCGCGGTGTCGTTCCCGGGCGGGACGCAGAACGTCCGGCGGTTGCGCATGCAGACCGGCGCGGGTCCCGCGGTATGGCTGACGGATGGCGAGATCGACGTGACGACGTGGCAGGTGTCGACCGTGCGCGACTCCTCGGGCATCTTGACCGGGCTCAGGATCAGCCTCGACACGGCGATGGTCGCGCCGACGACCGACGCGCTCCGCTCCGCGACCTTCAGTGGCGACACCACCATCGCCCTTTCACCCCACACGATCGAGAATTGATATGCGTACGCACCATCAACGCGGCATCGCCATGCTGTTCATCGTGCTCATCCTCGGGAGCGTGAGTTTAGGCGCGCTCGCCGTGCTGGTGCGCGGCAGCATCAACAGCTTCGTCGACGCGAACGAAACGCGCATCGCCCAGACCGTCCGGGCCAAGGCGTCCGGCTGCCTCGAGGAGGTGCTGATCCAGTTGCAGAAGGACAACGATTTCGCGCCGGCCTCCGTGACGACCGGGGACGCGACCTGTGCGCTTACGGTGACGACGCCGGTCGCGGGCCAGCGCGAGGTCGTGGTGTCGCTGACGGACCAGAGCATGACGCGGTCCATGCGTGCCACGGTCACCCTCAGCCCGTTTGCGGTGACGCAGGTGACAGAACCATAAAAACGTGAGATGACCACTGTACTATGGGCGCGTGGTGGGTCGTGTTGGCAATTATCGTCGGGGCGTGGGTACTGGCTTATGTGCTGGTCACCCTGTTTGCGTCGTGGGGCAAGCGGCCTAATGAATTGACGTGCACGGACGACGTCGTCGTAGGGTCGCCGCAGTTCCTCGCGGCGCTGTCCGCGCTCACGGGGACGGCGGTCGACATGGGGTCGCCGGTCGACGTGCTGAACAACGGCAATGAAATTTTCGCGTCCATGTTCGCCGCGATGCGCGCGGCGACGCACCACATCCACGTCATGACGTTTATTTGGAAGGACGGGAAGCTGTCGGACCAATTGCTCGAGATCTTGACCGCGAAGGCGCATGAGGGCGTGGAGGTCCGCGTTTTCTTGGACAGCATGGGCGGCATCCTTGCGCCCGAAGACAAGTTCATCACGCTTGAGGCCGCGGGCGGCCACGTCGCATGGTTCCGCAAGTTCGAGTTCGGCAAACTCTCGCGCTACCACCGCCGCAACCACCGGCGCTCCATCGTCATTGACGGAACGGTGGCATACACGGGCGGCGTGTCGATCGGCGACGAGTGGTCGGGGAATGCGGAAAACCCGGAGCATTGGCGCGACATGATGGTGCAGACGACCGGCGTCATGGCGCTGCGGCTCCAAGCGGCGTTCGTGCAAATGTGGACCTCGGCGACCGGGGAGATCCTTGTGGGCGACGCCTATTACCCGCGGCGGGCGGAGAAGGGGAGCGTGCCGTTTTTGAGCGTCGCCTCCGCGCCGACCGACGATATCCATCCCATCCGCACGCTGTTCTGGCTGTCGTTTATGGGCGCGACGAAACGCATCAGCATCGAAAACCCGTACTTCGTCCCGGACCACCACATCCGCGCCGCGCTCCGTGCAAAAGCGCGCGAAGGGGTCGAGGTGCGCGTCATCGTGCCGAACGAACACATCGACGTCCCGCCGGTGTTGTGGGCCGGGCGGTATTACTACGAGGAGATGCTGAAGGACGGCGTCCGCATTTACGAGTTCCAGCCGACCATGGTGCACAGCAAATTTGTCGTCGTCGACGGCGCGTGGTCGGTCGTCGGCAGCGCGAACATCGATGTGCGCAGCAAAGAGCTCAACGAGGAGAACGTCATTGCCATGCTTGACACCGGGTTGGCGAAGCGGTTAGGTGACGCGTTCGCCCGCGACCTGCGCCGCGCCAAGGAAGTAACGCTCACATCCTGGAAGAAGCGCTCGTGGTGGTGGCGATGCAAAGAGGCGTTTGCGGCATTGTTTGCCGAACAATTCTAACCGGCCGGGTCCTGCCGCCTTCGCACCCTGTTGGGTGCTCGACTCGTCGGACTCGTCTGCGCGCCCAAGCAGGGGACCTGCTCGGCGTCACCCGGCCCCTCATGTATGGACAAACAATATCCGGCAGGAAGGGTGGTATATAACAAGCTCATCCGCGACAAGGTGCCGGAGGTGATGCGCGCGAAGGGCGTCACGTTTGCGACCGACGTGATTGTCGACGACGCCCAGTTTGTCGCGCAGCTCCGGCAGAAGCTGCAGGAAGAAGCCGCGGAGGCCGCCACTGCGGACGGCCGCGAGGACGCGCTTCGCGAACTTGCCGATGTCGAAGCCGTCATCGACGGGCTGTTGCTTGCGCTTGGCGTGACGCGCGAAGAGTTTTTGGAAATCTGCCAAGCCCAAAAAGAAAAGAAGGGCGGCTTTGCGTCGCGCCTTCTTCTCTTGTGGAGTGAGCATTGACCACCCCCGAGCCCCCTCCATAAATGGAGGGGGTTTGGCTTCCCCGAGGCTACCCCCATTTATGGGGGCTAGGGGGTTATTTCTTGAATCCCTCGAACGCCTTGAGGATTTCGAGCGGCACCGTGAAGACGACCGTGTTCGACTGGTCGCTCGAGATGTCGTTGATGGAGTTGAGCGTACGCAGGTGCAGCGCGCCCGGGTTCGCGGCGAGGATGCCTGCGGCCTTCGCCAAGTTTTCCGCGGCGATGACTTCGCCTTCCGAATTGATGATGACCGCCTGGCGTTCGCGTTCCGCCTCCGCGGTCTTCGCGATGGTGCGGATCATGTCCGGCGGCAGGTTGATGTCCTTGAGTTCCGCGGTCGCCACTTCGACGCCCCAGCCGGCCGTCTGCTCGTCGACGAGTTGCTCGATGCGCTCGGAGAGCTGCTGGCGCTGCGAGAGGAGGTCGTTCAGCATGACTTCGCCGACCACGTTGCGCATCGTCGTCTGTGCCAGCTGGAGCACTGCCCAATGGATGTGCTCGACTTCAAGCACCGACTTCGGCGCGTCAATGATTTTGTAGTAGATGACCGCGTTCACCTTCACCGAGACGTTGTCCTTGGTAATCGCGTCTTGCGGCGGGACGTCGACGGCCTTGAGGCGCATGTCGACTTTGCGCATGAACTGGAACACGGGGATGACCATGCGCCAGCCTGGGTTCACAAGGCCGGTGTAGCGGCCCATGGTGAACTTCACGCCGCGTTCGTACTGGTTGACCTGGCGGAGCGTGGCAAGGAACAGGATGAAGAGGACTATGAGGAAATAATACATATAGGGCTATCAAAGACGGGAGCGGGGCTCCCGTCAAATCTGGGCTTAGCCATTGGTGCCGGTGTGGGGCATTTCTACCTCTTCGGTCTTATCGTCGTCCTCCGCAGAAAGCTCCGCGAGCTTTTCCGCCGCCACTTCCGGCGCCTTCGCCTCTGCCGCTTCCTTTGCTTCCCATTCCGGGCCGCTCATGCCCATCCCCGCCTCGTACTGCTTGGTATCCATGCCGACGTTCGCCCGGATTTCCGTCCCTGCCTTTTTCGGCTCGCCCCAACCGAGCGCCTCCTTGATTTTTCCCCAGACCATATGCGTTGCATTAAGCAATTAACTGCCTTTATTGTCCGGCAATACCTCAGCAATTGCAAGGGTTTTCTGGACAGCTCCTGTGCATGAATGGGAAAATGGGGCGGCTATGCTCTGGATAGGCCTGTTTCTCCTTAGCGCAGGGTTTCTTGCTGCCGCTGGCGTCGTTTTCGGCATCAAGGCGCGCATGGGCGGCCGCGGCGTCCGGCCATGGCTCTTGGCGCTCGTCGTGTGCTATACCCTGGTGTTTGGGGCGTTCGCCGCGGCATTTTTCGTGAAGGGATAACAAAAAAACCGCATGCGCGGTTTTTTTGTTCGAAGGCATTACGCCGCCGGGGTCTCCTCTGCGGGAGCCGTTTCTTCTGCCGGAGCTTCCGGTTCGGCCGGAGCCGGAGCCGGGGTACCCGGATCCATTGCCGGGGCCATGGTGTTCTCGCCGTCGTTCATCATAGTGATGGTGTTAAGAATAAACGAGGCGGCCTTCGCAAAGACCACCGGAAGTATACCGATCTCAGCGCATCCGTCAATGTGGATTGTGCTACTATTTTGCCCATGGAATACACGGTCCGCAAAATGCGCCGTTCCCGCAGCATCCGGATTCGCGTCCGCGTCGACGGGACGGTGTCGGTGACTGCGCCATATCGCGTAAGCCTCCGCGTGATCGACGCGTTTGTGTGCGAAAAGGCGCCATGGATCGCGCAGACGCAAGCAACGCTTGCGGCGTTGCCGCGCCGCGGTGCCGGCGATGGGACCCCGGAGGAGTACGCGGCGCACAAAAAGGCCGCCCTGGCGCTGGTGACGGCGCGTTTAGGGCATTTCCAGCCCATGTACGGTTTCCGGGTCGGCAAGGTCGGCATCCGCAACCAGCGCTCCCGCTGGGGAAGCTGCAACCGCCGCGGCGACCTCTCCTTTAACTACCGCATTGTCTTTTTGCCCCAACCGTTGCAGGATTATCTCGTCGTCCACGAACTCTGCCATATCGGCGCCTTCAACCACTCGGCGCAGTTCTGGGCGCTCGTCGCAAAGGCGATCCCGAACTACCGCGTACTCCGCCGCCAGGCGAACGCCCTCCACATCCTATGAGCGACATCATCCACGAGCTGACGCAACGCCTCATCGATTTCCGCGAGGCGCGCAACTGGAAGCAGTTCCACAACCCCAAAGACTGCGCCATCTCGCTGAACCTCGAGGCGAGTGAGTTCCTCGAGCACTTCCAGTGGAAGAATGGTGACGAACTCGCCCAGTATCTTGCGACACACAAAGAAGACGTCGCGGACGAACTCGCGGACGTGTTGTACTGGGTGCTGCTCCTTGCGCATGACCTCGACATCGACCTTGCGACCGCGTTGCCGGCAAAGCTCGAGAAGGCCGCACTGAAGTATCCCGTCGACAAGTCCTACGGCAACCACAAGAAATATACGGAGCTCTAAACCCATCCCGACGACAGGAGGGACCCCAATGCTATGGCAAGCAACTACGCATTTATCGATGGCAACAACGTCACAATGGCGTTGCGGGACCTTGGTTGGAAGATCAACCATCGCCGTTTTCGCATCTACCTCAAGGAACATTACGGCGTCACAAAGGCGTACTACTTCATCGGGTTTGTCCCGGGCAATAACAGTCTTTACCAACATCTCCAGGAGGCGGGTTTCGTCCTCGTCTTTAAGCCGACAATTCCCGATAGCGACGGCCGCCTGAAGGGGAATATCGATGCCGAGCTCGTGCTCCAGGCAATGATCGACCTCGGCGAATATGACCAGGCAGTTATCGTAAGCGGTGATGGCGATTTTTCTTGCCTTGTGCGGCATCTTGATGCTCTCGAAAAGCTCCGCGTCGTCCTTGTGCCAAACAGCCGTCGCTACTCCGGGCTGCTCAAGAAAGCTGCGAAGTCGCGCCTGGCGGGCATTGATGCGCTCAAGGAGAAGCTTCAGTACCGCTCGAAATGAAAAGCACCCCGGCAGGACGGAACCTGCAGGGGGTCTTTTCGTGGTGACACAACCCGAGCATAGCACAAAAGGGAGGGTTGTCAAGGATTGTACAGATGGGGAAAAAGGGATACGCTCGACCTGCTCTATGGCTGATTTGACACTACACACAAAACACTATTTGTCTCTCACGCGCGCAGTTGCGGCGGCGATCGTGCTTGACGAACACGTCGCGCGGCTGCGCGGCGACAAGCTCGACGAAGAGCTTGCGGAGCTGTGGGAACAACTCATGGATCGCGCGGAAGACTTCGGCATGACGTTTCCCCCGGATACGCAGGACGAGGACCATTGGACCGACGCGTTCTTCGACGACGCAGACGCGGCGCTCCACGCGGTTGCCGAGGACGAATTCTGGCCGCTCCTTGCCGAACGCTTGGCCGAACGCGACCATGCAAAGGAGTGTGACAAAAAAGAAGGTGAGCACGACGAAGTGTGTTTTGCGGACGTGCAAAAGAGGGCGGAGGGGTGGGATGGGAAACTCGAGGACGGTGCGGGCTTGCCCTTCAACTCGTAGATATGAACTCCTTTAAGCAGGCAGCAGCCGAAGTGCTAAAGCGCGCGGGGGAACCACTTCACTATGCGCGCATTACCGAGCTTGCGCTCGAGTGGGGCCTCTTGGAGACGAACGGAGCGACGCCAGAAATGACAATGAGTGCGCGGCTTTCCACTGATGCAAAGAAAAAGCATTCAGCGTTTAAGCGTGTTGGTCCCGGCGTGTATGACTTGAGTGGCAACCAGACGGTCGAAAAGGTGGAAGAGACGCCAGAAACGCCAGCAGAGAAAGCAATTGTTGAAAAACTTGCGATCGACAGCGGCTGTACGGGTAAGGCTGGTGAGCATGCGGTTTGTGCCGAGCTTTTGTTTCTTGGCTATAACGCCAGCATCATGAGCGTCGATACTGGCTTAGATATCATCGCGACCAAGGACAACAAGCTGTTCGGCATCCAGGTGAAGACGTCGAACATCAATCGGTTTAACATCTTTGTCTTCGATATCCGCAAGGTTTCTTTTGATCGTCACGGCTCGGGGAACGTGTATTACGTCTTTGTTTTGCATGGAGAAGAGGCCACGAAGTTCGTAGTTCTTCCATATCACGTCATTGAGCAAAAGGTGCGTGAACGCGCTATACTTCCTGTCAGCAACGGCACACGCTATCGCGTAAACATTAAAATTCGCGATGGGAAGGTGTACCTTGGGAATATGGAACACGACGTCACCTCTTACTTGGTTGCCTGGGATCTCCTGAAATAAGTATATGCAGCTTCAACCGAACGAAATTCGCGATATCACGAGGATGCTCGAGCAAGGGAAACCCTTGCCGGACAAATATCGGTTTTTACTGTTTGGCGATAATCGCCAGGTTGAGTTGGTTTGGAACGGCAAGACCGACGAGGTTATGAACGTCGTGCTCCCGTTTCAGTCAATCGAACATATCGACGAGCCCCGCAGTGAGCGAGAAGTGAAGTTGCAGCAGAATCTTTTTGATCTTTCTGGTCGGCAGGCTAAGGGCTGGACGAATAAACTTATCTGGGGAGACAATAAGCTGATTCTCTCTGCACTCAAGAATGGCCCTTTGCGGAAGGAAATCGAAGCCCAAGGTGGCATTAAGCTGATCTACATCGATCCACCATTCGATGTCGGTGCAGATTTTTCGATGAACATTGAGATTGGTGGGGAGGAGTTTACAAAAAAACCGAGCATCATCGAGGAGGTAGCCTATCGTGATACGTGGGGAAGAGGAGCGGATAGCTTTATTTCGATGATTTACGAGCGATTAAGGCTCATGCACGATTTACTTGCCGATAACGGCTCGATTTATGTTCACTGTGATTGGCGAGTGAATTCCTACATGAGGTTGATCCTTGATGAAATATTCGGTTCTGAAAATTTCCAATCGGAGATAATTTGGAAACGACGAACCGGTGGAACTAGCATCGCAGGAAGTTTTCGCACTCAGACCGACACCATACTTTTCTATTCCAAAAGTGAGCAGTTTATTTTCAATGAACAATTTAACAAAAGTGATAATACCGATGAGCTGTTAGATATTTTTAATAAAATTGACGAGGGCGGTCGGCGATACAGAATTAATAACATGGCGAATCCGGCACCACGACCGACGCTACGGTATGAATACAAAGGAAGGAAGCCACCAAAAAACGGATGGGCAGTCACTAAGGAAAAAATGTGTAAGTGGGATGAGGAGGGTAGGCTATATTTTCCAGAAAATGGTTCTTTGATTTATCGTAAGGAATTCTTGGATGAGTGGCCGGGAATGATCGTTCAAAATTTATGGAGTGACATTCCGATGGTGCGCGGAGTTGAAGATACTGGCTATCCGACTCAGAAGCCCAGTGCTCTTCTTGAACGAATTATCCAAGCCTCAACGAACAACGGAGACATTGTCGCTGATTTTTTCATCGGCTCAGGGACGACTTTAGCTGTTTCTGAAAAGTTGGACCGTAAATGGATTGGCAGTGACCTTGGACGCTTCGGCATTCACGCATCTCGTAAGCGAATGATTGCAGTGCAACGACAGTTGAAGAAAGAGGGTCAGTCGTATCGTGCGTTTGAAATTCTCAACCTTGGTAAATACGAACGCAAGCAATTTGTAAACGTCGATGGTGACTTGCGAGCGGAAGAAAAGGAGCAGCTACGCCGTAAAAAAGAAGATGACTTTAGGTCACTTATTCTCTCAGCATATAAGGCTGAGCCGGTAAACGGTTTCAGAAATTTTGTTGGAAAGAAGCGCGATCGGCTTGTTGCTATTGGTCCGATCGAGTTTCCAGTCTCGCATTCGCTCGTTGAGTCGGTAATCGCAGAATGTCGTGAAAAAGGTATAACGAAAGCGGACGTCCTCGGCTTTGGCTGGGAAATGGGCATGGATGCCGATGTCGCAAAAAACAATGGCATCGACCTTCAGTTTAAAACGATTCCGAACGAAGTTTTCGACAAGCGCGCCGTTGAGCGCGGACAGGTGAAATTCTACGATCTCGCGTTCGTTGAGGTGAATCCGATTGTAAAGAAGAATAAGCTCGCTATAGAGCTTGCGAATTTTAAGGTTTTTTACAACCAAGACGATCTCGCGGAAATCGAAGAAAACATCAAGGGTGGGGGATCGAAGATCGTTTTGCAGGATGGCAATCTCATTAAGTTGACTAAAGATAAGCAAACAGAAATTATCACACGTGAAATAATGACGGGTAAATGGACTGACTGGATCGATTATTGGGCTGTCGACTTCAATTACGAAAGCAAGAAAGAGATCGTACGCACTGCGGAAGACGTGGTGGCAAAACAAATCATGCTTGACGGCTCCGTAGAACTCGAGCAGGCGACAAAGGTTGACTATGACGAAGAATGGACTGGCCAGTATATTTTCGAAAACGAATGGCAATCTTTCCGCACTCGTAAAGATCGCGAGCTTGAATTAACATCAGTTGCAGTACAGTGCGTGCCGGGTCGGCGTAAGGTCGCAGTGAAAGTAATCGACATTTTTGGGAACGATACCACCAGAGTTGTTGAGATAATGATCTAGGAACTATGAAAAGATACAGCTTCAGAGAGGTATTTGATATTTTGCCAGACGGCAGCCTGACTCCGAAACTCAGGATCAAGGTAAGCGGCATCGAATTTGGTCCAGGCTTTACGTTTGGTCCAGGTGTCGCGTTCGCTGGTGTGGATTTTCATCGATATAAAAACTTAGATATCGCAGCTGAAGAACACGGTGGCGTGGTTGAGATTAAGGGCTTTCTGAAGATTTAATATGCCACGACACGTTATTGACGATGAACTGAAGGGGTTTGTACCGCTGGACCAGGCGATAGCAGAATCGGTTTTTTACATAGAATTCGCTACGCTAAAAGAAGAGTTAAAAGATCAGAAAAATTTGAGCATGCAAATAATCATTGGTGTTGTTGTTGCATTCGTCTTTACTGTCGGATTGGCTGCTATAGACGTTATGTTTGCGCATATCAATCAATCATCAGAAATAACTGAGTTACGAAGAGAGCTGGAAGATGAAATTTATGATCTCCAGACAAGATTACTTGACATCTAGCTATGGCCCTCCATCCTGGTTTCCCAAAAGATCCCTACGCAATCCTCGATCCGAAAACCCGATGGTTTCCGGCTGATGAGGCGTTGCGAGAATCGAAGTGGGAGAAACTCATGCCGCCGCTCGTGCCTGAGGTGCGAAAGTTGGTGAAGGAGTGGCGCGATAACGATTACAAAGGCGCGAGTCCGACGACTCGTGCGCTCCTGCGTTGGTGGTTTCTTGAAGATCATGTCGATTGGGTTGATGGCGTTGCAAAGACATTCAGGTATTACTTTGCTCAGCGTGAAGCTGTAGAGACAGCGATTTACCTTTATGAAGTCGCCGGCGCACGGGCTCCACATGACCTGTTGCGGTACGACAGTTCGGGCCGTGTGTCGGGAAGCATGTTTAAGGAAGCCTGGCCGCGTTTTGTTTTGAAACTTGCGACGGGCGCGGGCAAGACAAAAGTGTTGAGCCTGCTTATTGCATGGAGTTACTTCCATCGCATTTACGAACCGGATTCGTTGATGTCGAAGAACTTTTTGTTGATTGCACCCAACATCATCGTTTTGGATCGCATCAAAGGAGACTTTGAGGGATGCAAGATTTTCTTTGGCGATCCCATTCTTCCTGATAATGGCTACGAGGGGCAAAACTGGCAGGATGATTTTCAGGTTACGGTGCACCTGCAGGACGAAGTGAGCGGTGTCTCTCCGAGTGGAAATATCTTCCTGACGAACATTCATCGTGTGTACGATCGCGACGTCCAGGCGGCGACTTTTGAGGATGAAAACACGACTGATTATTTTTTGGGAGACCGTCCTGTTACGAAAACGACCAACTCGGGCGTTGATCTCGGTGACATTGTGCGTGAGGTAGATGAGCTCATGGTTCTCAACGATGAGGCGCATCATATTCACGACGAGAAGCTCGCATGGTTTAAATCAATTGAAGACATCTCAAACCGCCTGAAGATGAAAGGTCGTGCGTTGTCATTGCAGATCGACGTTACCGCAACGCCGAAGAATGAGCGTGGCGAGATCTTCGTGCAAACCGTCTGCGATTATCCTCTTGTTGAGGCGATCCATCAAAACGTCGTAAAACATCCGGTTCTTCCGGACCAGGCGAGTCGTGCGAAGCTCAACGAGGTTGAGAGTAGTAACTTTATTGAGCGCTACCGCGAATATCTCCACCTCGGTGTTATCGAATGGCGTAAAGCATACGAGCAGCACCTGAAGACTGGAAAAAAAGCGGTACTCTTCGTCATGACTGATGACACCACGAACTGTGACGCGGTCGCTCAGCACCTCGAGCAAAACTTCCCAGAACTCGCAGGGAAGATATTAACGATTCACACAAATCGCTCTGGCGAAATTAAGGAGACCATTCAGCATAAGGATAAAGAGGAGCTCGATAAACTCCGTCGGGAATCGAATGAACTAGATAGCTTTGAGAGCCCGTATCTTGCTGTCGTTTCGGTTCTCATGTTGAAAGAGGGCTGGGACGTACGAAACGTGACCACGATCGTTGGCCTTCGCGCGTTCGCGTCAAAAAGCAACATCCTTCCTGAGCAAACGCTTGGTCGCGGTTTGCGGCTCATGTACTTCGGTAGAGGAGTTGAGGAATACGTCAGCGTTATCGGCACCCCCGCGTTCATGGATTTCGTTGAGTCGATTAAGGCAGAGGGTGTGGAACTGCAGACGCGGCGAATGGACAGGGATTCAAGCGCCGTTGCGCCGGTCATCGTTGAGATCGATCATGAAAATCTTAAGAAGGATATTGAGAAGCTCGATATTCAACTTCCTGTCCTGTCTCCACGTATTTTTCGAGAATATAAAAACATCTCTGACATTGATGTTACTCATCTAGAGTTTAGGCCGGTAGAATACAAGCAATTCACCGCGCAAGAGCAACGCGAAATAGTCTTCAAGAAAATTGTAACCGGGGAAACTGATCACATCGTTGAGCTTCCAGAAGGTGTAATGCCCGACTGGCGAAATGCCATCGGATTCTACACGCAGGGCATCATGCGTGAACTTCGCATGGTCAGTGGCTTTGATCAGCTGTTCCCATTAGTACGAGATTTTGTGTGCGACCGTCTCTTTGGTCAAACGGTCGATCTTGAGGACTCTAACCTAGTCCGTAACCTATCGGAAATTGAAGCGCGTAGGACCATTGAGGAGACCTTCAAAAAGGCAATCAATGATCTTACCGTTATTGATAAAGGAGAGGCGGAAGTACGTAACTACATCAAGATCAGCCAAGCCCGGCCGTTTGTTAGTGATAAGAACGAATACATCACTCCAAAGAAGAGCGTCTTCAACAAGATTGTTGGCGATAGCCATCTTGAACTCGAATTCGGAAAATTTCTCGATGATTGTGAGGATGTGGTTTCATTCGCAAAAAACTATTACGAAGTCCAATTCCGTATCGATTATAAGAATGCGGACGGGAGCATCGCCTATTATTATCCGGACTTTTTCGTGAAGCTGGCAGATGACACAGTCTATATTATCGAGACGAAGGGCAGGGAGGATCTCGACGATTCGCGGAAGATCGCACGGCTTCGGCAGTGGTGTGACGATGTAAACAATCTAAAGGCGGGAACAGAATACAAAATGCTATACGTGAAGCAGGAGGAGTGGGAAAAGTTTCGTCCAAAGACTTTCGCTGAGTGTATTAGGGCCTTTGTAAACCATGACTAGCATGCCAATATGGATCAGCAGCAATTTGATCAAATTCTCCAAGAATGGAAGACACTGAAACGTGAAACAGCTATGTCTGCCCGTGACATGGTTCCCGGTGTGCCTATAGTGTTCAACCATATTGACCCAGAAAAACTGATGCGCCGTCACGAGATCGCCCGAAAGCTCAACGAGATCATGGACGAATATAAACTTTCTCAGGAGGACAGGTGGGAGATCCAATTAGATCAATAATTTGACGTTCCTCGGAGGTCTAAGACTCGTCAGCATGCCCGCATGAGTTTCATCTTGGGCTTAACCAAATGTATGCCCCGCACGCGGAATCTCTACGACCCCAAGGCGAAGACGCCGTACAAGGTGAGTAGGTCGAAGATTGAGTTGTTCATCGATTGTAAGCGGTGCTTTTATTTGGATAGGCGCTTGGGGATTGGGAGGCCGAGTGGGCCGCCGTTCAACTTGAACAAGGCCGTTGATGCGCTCCTCAAGAAGGAGTTCGACGTGCATCGCGTCGCGAAGACCGCGCACCCGCTCATGGCGGAGTACAAGGTGAACGCCGTACCGTTTTCGCACGAGCTCATGGACGTGTGGCGGGAGAATTTTAAGGGCGTGCAGTTTGTGCACACGAGGAGCGGGTTCCTCGTGACCGGCGCGGTCGATGACATCTGGGTGAACAAAAAGGGCGAGCTCATCGTCGTCGATTACAAAGCGACGAGCAAAGACGGCGAGGTAAACCTCGATAGCGAATGGCAAATGGGCTACAAGCGCCAGATGGAGGTGTACCAGTGGCTGCTCCGCAGGAACGGATTCAGGGTGTCGGACACTGGATACTTCGTCTACGTCAACGGTCGCACCGATCTCGCGGCATTCGACGGGAGGCTGGAATTCAAAGTGAAGTTGTTGAAGTACAAAGGCGACGACTCGTGGGTCGACGGCGCACTCATGGCCATGCGCACGTGTTTGCGTTCATCGAAGATCCCGAAGGCGGCGGAAGATTGTGAATTCTGTGCGTATACTCAGGAAATCGCCCGGCTTGATATGTAGTATCATTAGAGTAATTCGCGACGAGTAAAAAAATTGGTATGAGTGAGGCAATGTTTATCCACCCGGGAGAAATTCTGGAAGAGGAGTTTTTGAAGCCGATGGGAATTACCCAATATAAACTCGCGAACGATATTGGCGTGCCACGCCGAAGGATTAACGAAATCGTGCATGGCGACCGTGCAGTGACTGCGGATACCGCGCTCCGGTTGTCTGAATATTTTGGTACCTCTGCAGAGTTTTGGCTCAATTTACAGTCGCGGTACGATCTTCTTGTAGAACAAAAGGCCTCTGGAAAAGCGATTAAGCGACAGGTGAAGCCGTTAGAACTTGCGATTGCATAATCACATATGACGGAGGAAGGACTTGCGTGGTATGCCACGCTGACAAAACCTGCGCTGACGCCGCCGGGTGAGGTGTTCGGCCCGGTGTGGGCCGTGCTCTACACGTTGATGGCGGTCGCAGCGGTGCGAGTATGGGTTGCGAAACGTACAGCGAAACGCAGCCATGCGCTTGGCATGTTTGCGGTGCAGCTCACACTGAACCTTGCATGGTCGCCCATTTTCTTCGGCTTGCACCGCCCGGACATCGCGTTCGTCGTCATCATCGGGCTATGGTTCGCCATCCTTTTCACTATCATGGCGTTTGTCCGCGTCGACAAACTTGCCGCATGGCTCCTTGCACCGTACTTCGTATGGGTGAGTTTCGCCACATACCTGAATGGCGCATTGTACGCGCTCAATTAACTTGCGTGGCAAGAAGCAGTTCCCATCCCGAGTGAAGCGAGGGATCCTTCGTCGCTTACGCTCCTCTGGATGGTTATGTTGCAAATAATAGAAGGACCCGGCCACCGGAAGGGGTCGGACCCTTCGTAGTGCCGGGTCGTCTGCGCAAAAGGTTCGCCAGAAAATGAAAAGCCCAGGTATGCACAGGCCATACGTGGAATATCGCTCAACCAAGCGATGTTTTTGGAGTCTGCCTCGACAACTTGGCCCGGCGGGGACAAGGTGGCCATGAGTCCGCTTCGGGCTCAGAAAAGGGGGACTGTATGCTGAGGGGGCTGCTCTTCTTGTCGATCGCCGGGTGCATCCGCCCCGTGCCGGACGGTGGCGACAGGGAAGAGGACAACGGGGGGAGTGGGGGGACGGACGACACGGACGGTGACGCTGCCGCGGAGCCGATCGCGCTCGACAGCGACGCGCAGCTCGTCGGCGACGCGCACCGGTTCTCCGGCTTCGCGCTCATGGCGGCCGGCGACGTGAACGCCGACGGCTACGGTGACCTGTACGTCGGTGCGCCGGGCTACGACCCGGACGACACCGCGCACACCGTCATCGACGCGCCGGCGGGCATGGCCTACCTCGTGCACGGCCCGCTCACGGATGGCAACGAGCTCACCGCGGCGTCCACGCTCCGCATCTACGGCGAGATGGGCGGCGACGGCGCGGGTTCGAGCCTCGCGCAGGGCGACGTCAACGCGGACGGCGTCAACGACCTCGTGGTCGGCGCGCCGTACGCGAACATCGGCGGCGTCATGGGCGGCGTCGCGTACATCCTGTACGGCACGCAGGAGGGCGATGTGCTCCTCTCCGGGGCGCAGCGCATCTCCATCGACAACGACGACAGCCGGTTCGGCTGGAAGGTCGCGGTCGGTGACGTGAACGCCGACGGGGTCGACGACCTCGCGGCAAGCGCCCCGCTCTCGAACGGCGGCGCGGTCACGGTGACGCTCGGCAGCGCCACCGGCCTCGGCGCGCCGGTCGCGACGATCCACGGCGCGGACTTGGGCGACATGATGGGCACCGCGCTCCTCATGGCCGACCTCGACGCCGACGGCACGGACGAGATCGTCACGTCCTCGCCGAACGTCTCGGCCGAGGATCCGGACGGCGGCACCGTGTACGTCTTCTCCGGCGGGGCCGGGGAGATCGCCGCCGCCGATGCGGACAGGGACTGGGCGGCCAGCCATCCGGCGGAGCGCTTCGGCGCGAGCCTCGCCGCGACGGACGTCGATGGCGACGGGACGCTCGACCTCGTGGTCGGCGTTCCCGGCATGGAGGAGGACAGGGGCGCGGTCGTCGTCATCGGCGCCCCGCTCACGGCCGCGGACGATGCGGAGCCCCTGGCCGTGCTCCGCGGGGAGGAGCTGGGGGACTTCGCCGGCGGCAGCGTCGCGACGCTCGACCACGACGGCGACGGCGCGACCGACCTCATCGTCGGTGCCACGAACGCGGACCACGACGGCATCGTGGACGCCGGCCACGCGTACCTCGTGCTCGGCCCGATCGCGGGCAGCATGGAGCTCGGCGTCGACGCGTACGGCTACACGGCCGGCGACGCGGCGTACGACTTCCGCGGCAAGACGGTCGCGGCGGTCGGCGACATGAACGGCGACGGCATGGAGGACTGGGCGGCGGCGTCGCCCTCAGCGTCCCTCACGGGTTCGCTCGGCGGCGCGACGTTCCTCTTCATGAGCGCCGTCTCCGACCCCGGTCCCGTCGACTTCGACTAGGAGGCTTGCTCCGCACCCTTTCCTCAGGCCCTCTCCAGCAGATTTCACCATTCTCGGGCCTGGTGGGAAGTGTGCGGGGCACTTTCCTTACTTGTGGCATACTTGTATCACTATGAAAATCTCCTTTGCCATCACCGCAGCGGCACTGCTCCTCCTCGGTGCAGGATGCACGCAGGCTCCTGCGCCTGCAGACGACCTCGGGAACGCCGACGAAAAGGCGGATCTCATTTTCGTCACGTCGCCCGCGGAAAACGCCGCCATTGTGAGCCCGATCATCATCACCGGCGAGGCGCGCGGGACGTGGTACTTCGAAGCGACTTTCCCGGTCTTTGTGTGGGACGAGGATGGAGACCAGATCGGCCAGGGGTACGCGCAGGCGGAGGACGAATGGATGACGGAGGACTTTGTTCCGTTCTCGGCGACGGTGCATTTTACCGTTCCCGAAGGGACGACCGAGGGCTACCTCGTGCTCGCAAAGGACAACCCGTCGGGCCTGCCCGAGTACGACGACGAGCTTATCGTGCCCGTGCAGTTTGAGTAGGTATGCAGAATCCGAATCTTACTCCCGAGCAGAAAAATATCTGTTTCCTGAAGGGCACAGAGCCGCCGTTCAGCGGCAAGTACTACGACTTCCATGACGAGGGGACGTATGTCTGCGTGAACTGCGGAACGCCGCTGTTCTCGAGCGGTACGAAGTTTGACTCCGGCACCGGCTGGCCGAGCTTTGCCGACGTCGTCGCCAAAGGAAACGTCACGACACACGAGGACACGTCGCTCGGCATGGTGCGCACCGAGGTGACGTGCGCTTCCTGCGGCGCACATCTCGGCCACGTGTTCCCGGATGGCCCGGCGCCGACGGGGCTCCGCTACTGCATCAACTCGCTCGCCCTCGACTTCACGCCGAAGTCGTAGCGCGATGTGCTTGCGCGCCCCGGGGCCGGGGGTACGATGGTGGTGATTATTCTTCACCAATGTCGTATGCACACGATGAATGTGAAAGCGTCGGCACTGGCCATCGGCATTACGTTTGTCGTCATGGCCCTGCTGTCGTTCCTCATCTTCGGCTCGAGTGCGCTCGCGCTCTTCGGCATCCCGCAGATTGATGGCGGTACCGCGGCGGTCGGGTTCATCCTCTCGCTCGCCGTCCTCTTCTTGAACGGTCTCGTCTTCGGTGCCCTGGTCTCGTGGCTCTACAATGCGTTTGCCGGAAGCGAGATGACCGTGACGCGCCGCGAAGACGAAGAGGTGTACGCCGCGTAACGTTGCCGAACTTGGGACGAGCAGGTACGCTGTCGCCGGTATGCATCCCCTCGCCGATGCGGCAGCGCAGAGTGTCATGAGCACGGTAAGGCAGGCCATCGGGCACACCGACGGCCCGGCCTTACTGGTGTATGACGACGAGTGCGGCCTGGCGCGCCTCCTTGCCGAGGCGTACCGCGCGGCGCTCCCCGGAGCCATCGCGTGCAATTTCAACGCCACGTCCCCGGAGGAGGTCCGCGCCCACATCGACCGCCTGTCTGCGGGCGATCTTGTAGTGCTCGTCCAGTCGTCAAGCTTCCGGCTGAACGAGTTCCGGTTCCGTCTCGAGCTGTTTGCGCGCGGCCTGAAGGTCATCGAGCATCCGCACCTCGGGCGCATGCCGGAAGCGGAGTGGCCGACGTACATCGATGCGCTCGCGTATGACGCCGGCTATTACCGCACCCTCGGCCCGGCGCTGAAGTCGCGTATCGACGCCGCGTCGCGTATCGTGCTCCGCGGCGCGGGCGCGGAACTCGTGTACGACACGCCGTTTGAGGACGCGAAGCTGAACATCGGCGACTACGCGGGCATGAAGAACGTCGGTGGCCAATTCCCGATCGGCGAGGTATTCACCGAACCGGTGCGTATGGAGGGCGTCAACGGCGCCGCGAAGCTTTTTGCGTTCGGCGATGCAGACTTCCATGTCATCGTGCCGGACGAACCGGTGCTTGTACGTATCGAAAAGGGCATCATCGTCGACGCGCCCGGCGCGCCGGCATCGTTTGTGAAGGTGCTCGACCAGATCCGCGCGGACGAGGAGCTGTGGGTGCGCGAGCTCGGCTTCGGCTTGAACCGCGCCATGACGCGCGACCGCCGGTTGACCGACATCGGCAGCTACGAGCGCATGTGCGGCATCCACCTCTCGCTCGGCCAGAAGCACACCATCTATGCGAAGCCGGGGTTCCCGAAGCGTTCGAGCAAGTATCACGTCGACGTGTTCGCGGTTACGGACGACGTGGCGATCGACGGCGAGGTCGTGTACAAGGACGGGAGTTATTGCATCTCATATGGAAGAAGGGAAGATGTCCGACTGGGAGGTCTACCAGCGCGAGAGCCGGTTGACGGCCGTGTATCCGGGCCATGGTGAGAACCCGATCTACCCGACGCTCGGCCTCGCAGGCGAAGCGGGCGAGGTGGCGAACGTCGTCAAAAAGATGTGGCGGGAGCACGAAGGGGATGTGACGCAGGAGGACCGCCGACGGGTCGCCGACGAACTCGGCGACGTGTTGTGGTACCTCACCCAACTTGCCACCGAGCTTCACATTCCGCTTGCGGACATCGCACGGCTCAACCTCGAAAAAATCCGCGAACGTTACGGAAAAGTGTAACAAAACCGGGTATTTTGCTATGATGATATCTGCGCTCACCGCAGATTCTTTCATTCTTTGCCTTTCTTTTGCTATGGAAGATCAGCACACGACACCAGCCTCAGCCACTCGTCCCGTCCGCGCGCTTGCGCCGTCCCTCATTGCCGGCTTCCTCGGCGCGCTCGCGGCCATCGTGCTCGCCGTCGCCATCGGCGGCGGTGTACTCCTGTTCGGCGGCGAGAGGGATTTCGGCGACCTTATCGGCGCAGGCGGGGACGAGCCGTCGGACGAGTACTCGGTGAGCGGTACGGCAGAGAGCGACAGCATCGTCGACGTGGTCGAAAAAGTGAACCCCGCCGTCGTGTCGATCGTCGCGACGAAAGACGTGCCGATCATGGAGCAGTACTACCAGGATTTCGGGTATGGGTTTTCCATTCCGCGCTACCGCCAGAACGGCACGGAGGAACAGGAAGTGAGCAGCGGCTCCGGGTTCATCGTGTCGTCGGACGGCTACGTCGTGACGAACCAGCACGTCGTCGACGTGCGTGAGGCGTCGTACACCGTGTTCACGACCGACGGCAATGAATACGAAGCGACCGTCGTCGCGCTCGGCGACAGCTATGACATCGCGCTCCTCAAGATCGAGTCGGACGTCGCGTTCCCGTACCTCGAGTTCGCGGACTCTGACGCGCTCAAGCAGGGCCAGACCGTCATCGCCATCGGCAACGCGCTCGGCGAGTTTGCGAACACGGTTTCCGTCGGCGTGGTGTCCGGCTTGTCTCGCACCGTGGTCGCAAGCAGCGGCTACGAATCCGAGCTCCTGCAGGACGTCATCCAGACGGACGCGGCCATCAACTCCGGCAACAGCGGCGGCCCGCTCCTCAACACCGACGGGTTTGTCGTCGGCGTGAACGTCGCGGCGAGCCAGTACGCGGAGAACATCGGCTTTGCGCTGCCGTCGAACGACGTGAAGGACGCAGTCGACGACATGCGCGAGTTCGGCAAGATCATCCGTCCGTTCCTCGGCGTGCGCTACGTGACGATTACCGACGAGATCGTCGAAGCGAACAACCTCTCGGTCGACCATGGCGCGCTCGTCGTCCGCGGCGACAACAACCAGCTCGCGGTCATCCCGGGCTCGCCTGCGGACAAGGCCGACATCGAGGAGAACGACATCATCCTTGCGGTCAACGGCGAGGAGGTGACCGAAGACACGCCGCTCAACATCCTGCTCCGCGACAAGTCGCCGGGCGACACGGTGACCTTGCGCGTGCTCCATGACGGCGAAGAACGCGACGTGGAGGTGACGCTTGCAGAGACGCCCGATTCGCGATAAACCTCTTTTCTATGGATAAGAAACTCTGGACAGCCATCGCCATCGTCGCCGTGCTCGTCATCGGCGCCCTTGTGTGGTCGCAAACCATCGGCGGCGACCGTCTTGGCGACGGCGGCAGCGGGACGGGTGACGACTATACGGACGTCGGCAACGGCGGGGACGGCGGCAAGCCGAGCGAGGAAGACGAGGACGCCGACGGCATCGACGACGTCACCGCGCGCGACGAAGCGGTCGTGAGCGACACGGAGAATATGAAGGTCACGCTGCCGGACCCGGACCAGTTCGTCAGTTCGCATTGGCTTGTCATCGTCGGCGAGGCCCGCGTCTTTGAGAATACGGTCGAGTGGCGGCTCACGGACGAGTCGGGCGACGTGCTCGACAGCGGCTTTACGACCGCGGATGCGCCGGACATCGGCCAGTATGGCGACTTCGTCATCTATGCGCATTACTCGGCAACGCCGGGCGAGCGCGGCACGGTCGAGGTGTTCAGCACCTCGGCGCGCGACGGCAGCGAGGAGAACGTGGTGACGATCCCGGTGTACTTCGGCAAGGACCGCGAGGTGAGCATCTTCCTCACGAACGCCGAGATGGCGGGCGAGGGGAACGAGTGCGACACGGTGTACGCCGTCGACCGGTTCATCTTCGACAGCGAGATTCCGGCCATCGCGCTCTCCCACACCATCTGGACGCTTCTCGAAGGGGCGACCAGTGAGGAAGACGCAGACGGCTATGCGTCGAGCATCCCGGCCGGCGTGCGGCTGAACAGCCTCCACGTCAACGATTACGGCGCAAAGGTCTCGCTCGACTTTTCGTCGGAGATCGACGCAGGCGGCTCGTGCCGCGTGACGGCGATCCGTGAGCAGATCGTGAAGACGGTCAACGAGGTGATGGGCGACGACTACTCGGTCGAAATCACTGTCGACGGCGGCAGTCCTGAAGAGGCGCTGCAGCCGTAACATCGGATAAACACAAGGAAACCACCCCGAGCGTAGGCGAGGGGTCCGCAGCCAGTCAAACTCGCTACAGGACCCTTCGGCATGCGCCTCAGGGTGGGTTCCCTCGATAAAAAATAGCCCATGTGCATAACTATTTCCTCGATTTTTTAAATATGTTACGATTTACGGCGTAATTAAAATTTTTTACGTCATTACGACGGAAATGTATGGCAAAGCGTCTTACGAAGTCCCAGCTCGTCGCTGAACTCTCAGAGAAGTGGGGTGTCAGCAAGAAGCAGGCGGGTGACATGTGGGAGGGCATGGTCGGCCTCATGTACAGCGAAGTGAAGCGCGCCGGCGAAGTGGTCCTCCCGGGCCTCGGCAAGCTCGCCAAGAAGCATCGCGCCGCCCGCCAGGGCCGCAACCCGGCGACCGGTGCGACGATCCAGATTCCGGCAAAGACCGTCCTCAAGTTCGCCGTCGGGAAAGCCGCGAAGGAGGCTCTCCTGTAAACCGTGTGAATATCAGCAAAACTCCCTGCATCCGCGGGGGGTTTTGTTTTTGCTGCGGCAGTGCTAAAACAGAGAAAGAAAAACGCTATGCATACGAAGGACATTCTCACGCACTACGACATCGGCACCGTCGAGTCCGTCGTCCCGGTCGGCACCGGCCTCATTAACACCACGTACCGCGTGGTGACCGAAGGGGGCGATTTTGTATTGCAGAAGATCCACAAGGTCATCCCGGACGCTGCGGCGGGGGACATGCAGGTCGTGACCGCGTTCCTCGCCATGCGCGGCATGAAGGTCCCGACGCTCATGACGACGCGCGACGGCGGGCTGTTCGTCCGCGACGCCGCGGGCGACCGATGGCGGGTGTATCCGTGGATCGCCGGCACCATCGTCGACGCGCTTGCGAGCCCGGACATGGCGCGGAGCGCCGGGCGCATCGTGGGCGAAATGCATCGGCACCTGGCCGAGCTCGACTACACGCCGAAGGGGAGCATCCCGCATTTCCACGACACCGCGTTTTTTGTCGACGAGCTCCGCAGCATCGCGGACGACTTGCCGGACGAGGCGAAGGCGATTGCGGACGATATCCTCGCGACGCTCCCGCCGCTCATCATCGGCGACGATGCGGGCAGGAAGCAGGTCAGCCACGCCGACCTGAAGATCTCGAACATCGTGTTCGACGCGGACGGGGCCGCGGTCGGCGTCATCGACTTCGACACGATCCTTTGGCACTACCCCGCGGTTGACCTTGGCGACGCCTTCCGGTCGTGGTGCAATCCGACCGCCGAGGACGACCCCGACGCGACGTTCGATGCCGCCCTTTTTGCCGCCGCGGAGGCGGGCTACGCGGAGGGGCGCGGCGTCGCGGCGTCGCCCGAAGACCGCGTGCTGCATCTGCGCGCGACGAAACAGATCGCGCTCGAGCTCGCGAGCCGCTTCCTCATCGATATCGTCCGTGACAACTATTTCGGCTTTGACGCGTCGCGATACCCCGACCGCAAGAGCCATAACCTCGCCCGCGCAAAGGGTCAGCACCACCTCGCATCGACCATCCCGACCGCATAACCCATGTCCCCTCGCCGCGCCTTCATTATCACGCTCGCGGTCCTCGCATGTGTCTTGGGAGGCTATTTGCTGCTCCGCAAACCCGCGCAAGAGATTACGGCCGCGACGCCGCCGATCGACGAAGTGGTCGACAACGTCCTTGCGGCGCGGACGCGCGCCATCGTCACCGCGGATTCCGTCCCGTTCGGCGAGGACGACGTGGTCAACGTGCTGTTGCTCGGCATCGATTCGCGCAAGGAAGGGAAGGAGCAGCATTGCGACGCCATCCACATGGCGTCCGTGAACGTCTCGGACTGGACGGTGCGCATCACGTCGGTGCCGCGCGGCACGTACGCCTATATCCCGCCGGGCAATTACTCGCCGAACGAATACTACATTGCAAACGCATGCGGGTATGCGGGTCTCGATTACGGCATCGACCAGATCGAGCGCGTCATCGGCGTCCAGGCCGACTACATCGTGACTGCGGGGTTCTCGCAAGTCCTCGGATCGCTGCGCGCGCTCAATTTGCCGACGACCTCGACGCTGCAATGGCTGCGGCATCGGCAGAGCTACCAGATCGGCGACCCGCAGCGCAGCCACAACCAGGCGGTGTTTGTCGGCGACCTCTTGGCGCGGTTTGCGACGCCGGACGCGGCGCTCGGCGCCACGCTGCAGTACGTCCTGTACACGTTTGTCGAGACCGACATGGATTTTGGGACGGCGCGGGCGCTGTACGAGGGCTTGGCGAAGGCCGACATGTCCCGCGACGGCGCGGTGACGTACGATATGAAGCCGTTTTACGAGACGGTCGACTACCACCTCGATTTGGAAGATCCCGACGCGCAGATCGCCGCGTTGCTTGACCGCATCCGTCCCTACCTAAGCAAGGACGACCTGTCGGACCGCACACTCGGGGATGTCCAGGCGGAGTTGGTCGCGTATTTGCGCGACGCGCTGACGACCGCGGAAGGCACTGCACTTGTCGTTGACGAAGAGACCTGGCGCCAAGTGGAGGACGATGCGGTGCGCGAGGAGCTGCATTACGCGTTCATCGAGGCATATGCCACTGCACACGCCGCAACGGACAACGACGCCGCGGTGCAACTGGTCGCGGATTACATTTTGGAAAAGCAAACACTCGGTTTGGCCGAGTGGGAGGAGAAGGGACGGGCATTGCTCGCGACGGTCGTGCTACAATAGCGCCATGTGGCGCAGCCCATGATCGTGAAGTCGAGCGGCGACCGCGTCCCGTTTGACGAGGAGAAAATCCGCGCGAGCATTTTCCGCGCCGGCGGCAAGGCCGACGACGTCGCCGCCGTGTTGAAGTTTGTCCGGCCGCGGGTAAAGGATGGGGCTTCGACGCGCGAAATCTACGCGTTGGTCGAACGCGCGCTCCGCGCGACGAACCGCTGCGTCGCGTGCCGGTATACGCTGCGTGACGCGCTGCTGCGTCTCGGACCCGCCGGATTCCTTTTCGAAAAATACACCGCCGCCCTTTTGCGGACGCAAGGCTATGAGACGGAGTTGCCGGAAGAGCTGCAGGGCGCATGCGTCCGCCACGAGGTCGACGTCCTCGCGACGAAGGGCGAGCGCGCCTACGCGATCGAGTGCAAGTTCCGCAATAGTTTTACCGACCACGTGCGGCTCAAGGACGTGATGGCCTCGTACGCGCGGCATCTCGACCTGCTCGACGGCGCGGCATTGCAGTTGTGTCCCCGTTTTGACGAGTTCTGGATCCTCACGAACGGGCTCTTTTCCGACCGCGCGCTGCGCTACGGGACGTGCAAGGGGATGCGGCTGATCGGCTGGAAATACCCGGACGGCAAAGGGTTGGCGAGCATGATCGACGGAACGAAACTCTACCCCGTCACCGTGCTTGCCGGGCTGACGGACGACGAGCTCCATGCATGCGCAAATGCCGGGTTCATCTTGTGCCAAGACATGACGCGGCATGAGACTGAGGACATCGTGCGGCGGACGGGACTGCCGCAGAGCCGTGTTGAAGAGCTCATCGAACTCGCCGCCGAGGTGCTTGAGCAAAAAGAAAAGGTCCTCGCATAACATGAGAAGCCCCCTCCGCGCTCGGCGCGGTGGGGGCTTTCTTGAGGCGAGCCCTAGGCGGCGCGCGACTTGGCGCGCCAGTGCTCGCAGGTGCGGACCGGGCAGCCCTTGCAGGCGGCGTTCTGGATCTCGTGGAAGACCCGGCCCGTCGCCCGCATGTTGCTGAGCGCGACGTCGGACCAGAACGCGACGTCGTGGGCGCGGCTCGCGAGAAGGAGGCCGCGGACGATGCGCTCCCGGTCGTTCATGGGCCGGGTGCAGTCCTGCGGGAAGGCCCCGCGGTGCAGCGCCGATCGGAGCTTGTCCCCGATGTAGGCGCCGAGCGCGCGGTGGTCCTCCATGAGGTCGTACGCGCGCGTGCCGCGGTCGGGCAGCGACGTCGGAACGACGAGCATGTCCTTCTCCTCCGGGAACAGGTTCCCGAAGAGCCGGACCATTGAGGCGCCGTAGCGCCGCACCACCCCCCGCGCGGCCTTGGTCTGCCGGGCGGGCATGTCGGACTTCTCCACCTCCTCAGCCATGACGAACCTCCTAGGACGGTGCCATAGGATAGGCAGAAAAGTCGTTTCTTTGCAAGTTGTAGCGGTTATTTGGCAAAAATTGCCCCATGCCCGGTCGGAAGCTCAGCTTCGAAGCTGAGCTTCCGAACTGTGGAGATAAATACCATTCGCGCATGTATGCTCGGTAGTCAGTCGATCCACAGAACATGTCCCATATCATGTCAGGATTGACTTCATCGGTGCACCGATCGACATAGCTGCGGTAGCTCGACCAGGGATACCGCAGAAGAAATTCCTCGGCCCGTTTCCAGTCTTCAGCACAGCGTTTTAGTTTGTGCGAGGCGGGGGAGAGTGAAAGGGGGTTCAGATGGATGTATCGCGAGATGTGGTAGAGATGCGCATCTGATTGTATCGGAACCACTTTGTACTCACTTTCAAACAACCTTCCAGATCTGTCGTAGCGGCGATTAAAATATTTTGTGTAACTCGTTCCAAGCCGATGCATGAATTCAGTCACCCCGAACTCCCCTATTTGTTCGATAAGGAAGTGAAAATGGTTTGGCATGAGCGCGTAGGCCATGATGCGAACATGGATGTGGCCTTGATTGTTAGGTCGAGTTGTAAGCTGCGCGATTGGCGGGAATGCATGCGTTGGCATCGTATTGAGATAGATGAACGAGCGAACGAATCGTTCATAATCATCTGGATCGCAAAAAACATCCCTCTTGTCTACACCGCGGTTATAAATATGGTAATACCCGCCGATGGTGAACTGTTCATTTCGCATATTCTCAGTCACGCGCGAAATAAAACGCCCCGCGCCTTGAGCGAGGGGAGTGATAGTTTCAGTTTTTCAAATGCAAAGACCCCCGTCAAGCGATCTCAGAAAAGTATCCACAACTTGGAAGCTGAGCTTCGAAGCTCAGCTTCCAAATACTATTTGGCAAAAATTACTGCGTAACCGACCCCGAAAATCGCCGCATCGACGAGTGCGTGGCTTATCCAGCCGGCGCTCAGGCTTGCAGTCGCGCGATAGGCATGACACCAGATGAGGCCGCCCACACATACGCCCGCGCTCGTCAGGAGGGTGAGCGGGGCGGGGAAGAATTGGCTGAGAATGACGATGTGGTGGATGGTAAACCCGAGGCTGCCGATGAACGCCGCGGCGACATCCGGCATTCGCGTCCGAAGCCCTCCAAACACGAACCAACGCCAGAAATACTCTTCGAATAACGAGTGGCCGAGGCTGAAGACGACCGCGACAGGAACAAAGTACGCCAGCGGAAAGAGGTCGTCGGCCTTTGTTGAAAATGCATTCCCAAACGGTACGAGATTATCAAACTGGAACCATGCGGAGAGACCGATGGCGCCGGCCATCGTGAGTCCGGCAGTGAGGCCGTACGCGATCGAGCGGCGGTCGAACGGAAGACGGAAGCGCGGGAGCGGCGCGCCGAGCTTCAGCCAAACAATCGGCCAGATGACGAGGAGGATTTTCACCGCACCGTACAGCGGGCTCGCGGCGGGCGAGTCAGCAAGCAGGACAAAGTACGCATACGCGCCGATGCCTTGGAGAAACAGTGCGGGGACGATACCGAACCAGAATGCACGCGTCGGGCGCATATTACTGCCGGAAGATGAAGACGGTCACGCTCCCGTCGCCGACGGAGAACCAGTCGTCCGCGATGCGTTTCGCGTTTTCAATAAGCTGTTCGGACTGCCACCAGTAGTCGCTCACCGCAAAGAACCCGAGGTTGACGCCCGCGACGTCCATCGCCGCGTCCATCGTCTCGCGCGTCGGGCCTTCGTCGACCATGGTCAGGAAGTGCTGGTACATGACGCCGCCCGTCGGGATGGGGTAGTAAAAGATGTCGCCGTGGTAGTACTTCTTGAAGCCGTATGCCTCGACCGCGGCTGCGGCAGTGGCCTGGTTGGAAAGCACGATATAGTCCTCGCCTTCCGCTTTGTCGTCGATAGCGTCTACCGCGTCAAAATCCGCCTTGCTCACATTGAACCCCGCGCTCCGCGCATAGTTGTCGTGGCGCGGATATGCGCCGTAGACGTTGCCCATGCCGATGACGGCGAGCGCGGCAAGGAACGCGCCGCGCAGCACGAGCGGCTTTTCCCGCAAGCGGTGTGCAACCGACGCGATGCCGGCGCCCGCAAGCGGCAGGAGGAAGATGTGCGTCATCATGAGCGAGCGGAGCGCATAGTCGCTGCGTTCGTAGGAAATGAGGAAGTCGAAGTCGAACAGGATGGAGAGCGCGATGAAGTTGCTCGCCATCGCGACCGCGAGGATGGCGGGCAGCGCGGCGTTGGCGCGGCGCTGCGCGTCATGGCGAAGCGCGAGGGAGCCGACGACCGCGGCGGCGATCGTGAACCACAGCAGGTTGTCGAGCGCGAGGTAGAGGGCGTCGTATGCGAACGAGAAGTGGTTCGCGAAGAATCCGCCGAGCGCCAGTTCTTGCCAGCGTGAGATGTCGAAGAGGTTTCCAGGATGGAAGGAGAGCGACAGGCCGCTGCGCGCCGCTTGCAGCGCGAAGACCGCCGGGATGGCGACGACGCCCGCGATAAGGGTTGCCACGAGCGCAGCAGTGCGGAGCGCGGGGGACGCCGCGCGGGCGACGACCGCGGACGCGACGACGTACAGGACGACCGGGATGCCGGCGAACGGATGTGTGAGGAGCGCGGCGACGGCGAGGACGAACGGGACGACACGATTGATGGCTGCAAACGAGAGTAACACCGCGCTCGCGGCGAGGACGTACGCAATGCCTTGCGGCGTCGTCGTGATGAATGCGCCAAGCGGGAGGAACAGCAGTGCGGCGACCGCAATGGCGCTCTTCCGGTGCGCAAGTGGCGCAAGGCCCATGACCGCGCTCCCTGTCAGCATGACCGCGGCCATGAGGGGAAGGAGCAGGCGGTCAATGAGCGCAAGCGGGACGCCAAGAAGGAGGTGCGGCGCAAGCGCAAGCGCGTACTCGCCGATGTAGTACAAGGGTTTGGGGGTGATCGTGCCAAACTCCGCGATGTGTGCCATGGTGGCGCGGTGGAGGAACGGGTCGAAGCCAAGGCCAAGCGGGTACACGACCGCGGCCATCGCGAGCGCGGAGAACAGCGTCGCCGCGCAGAGCGTGATGGCAAGCCGCGTCGGCGGGTTCGTCAGGAGCACAAGCAATGCAAAGAATGCGACGCCAAGCGCTGCCACGGCGAACGGCGGCACGATGCCCCACGGGGAGCGCACCGCCTCGGTGATCGCATGCGGGGTGATGGCGCTCCACCATGCGGCGAGCGCGAGGACGACGATGACGGCGAGGGCGTATGAAGCCCGGCCAAGGCGTACGCCGGGTCCTGCCGCCTCGGACCCCGCTGGGTGCTCGAGTCGCTGTCGCTCCCTGCGCGCCCATCGGGGGCCTCCCTCGGCGTCACCCGGCGTCATCCACGCGCCGACGGCTGCGAGCGCAATGACCACAGCGATCCCGAACCGCGTGACGGGAAGCGCGTAATACAAGAGGCTGCCAAGGATTGCGACAAGGCCGACGAAGAGAAAGGCGCGGAGCGGGAGTTTCTCCATAAATCTGCTATGATGATAGCACTATGGGACGCGATCCCTCAAAGCTGTTTCCGCACGACTACCTCATGCGGGCCGTCGTGCTGCCGTTCATCCCCGAAAGCGTGAAGCCCAACCATGTGACGGTGTTGCGCATGGCGCTGACGCCGGTCGTGGTGTATTTGCTCGCGACGGGGAACTTGCTGTACGGCGTCCCGCTCTTCATTTTGACCGCATTCACGGACGCGGTCGACGGGTCGCTTGCGCGCGTCCGCAAACAAATCACGCCGTGGGGCATCCTGTTCGACCCGATCGCGGACAAGCTCCTTATCGGGCTCGTCATTATCGTGCTTGCCTTCAAATTCTTCCATCCGGTCGTCGTGTTGGCTGCCGTGCTGTTCGACCTCCTGCCGATGGCGTCATGGCTTGCCCGCGCGAAGAGGGACCGCGCAATCATGATGGCGAATGGGTGGGGGAAGACGAAAATGCTGCTCCAGTTCTGTTCGATGACGCTGCTCCTCCTTGGCATCATGTTCCAGATCTCTGGACTGGTGACCGTCGCAGAAATCGTTCTCGTCGTTGCGACGATGTTCGGTGCGGTCGCCGCCATCACGTACTCGCTCTGAGTATGCGCCGGACCCACGTGTTCCTGATCCTCGGCGTCGTGCTGTATGGCGTATCGTTGCTTTGGCTGTCGTTCGGCGTGCCGTTTTCGTTTCCCTCGCCGGACGAAAACGCAAACTTCGTGTTTGCCCGGAGTTTCCGCGCGTACGGGACGTTTGCCGTCCCGGACGGCGTGACGCAGGCGCTCGACGGCCTCGTCCACCCGCGCAGCGCGGTCGCAGTCGGGCCATACATTGTGCCGGGAAGTTTTCTCGGGCTCCCGTTGCTTGCCGGGATGTTCGGCCGCATCGTCGGCGATGCCGGCATGCAGTACCTCACGCCGCTCCTCCTTGTTGCGGCACTTGTGGCATGGTGGGACCTCATGCGGCGCATGACGGGGAGCGCGCGGTTCGCCTCTCTCGCGGCCGTGCTTGCCGCCGTGCATCCTGCGGTGTGGTACTACGCCGCGCGGCCCATGATGCATAACGTCGGGTTCGTCGCGTTCCTCATGCTTGCCGCATGGGCCGCATGCGCGCAGCCGTTGTCGCGCCATGTCCGCGGCGCACGGCCGCACGTGGTCGAGCTTGCCCTCGCCGGGCTGTTCCTCGGCCTCGCGCTCATCTTCCGTACGTCAGAAGTCCTGTGGATCGGCGCGGCCGTCGTGTGTGTTGCATGGCGGTTCCGGGCGAAGGTGAAGGGGCTTGCGCCGTGGATCGCGCTTGTCCTTTTTGCCTGCATCCCGCTCGCGGTCAACGCCGCCGTCAACGCCGACCTGTACGGCAGCCCGTTCGTGAACGGCTACACCGTCGAAGACACGGGCGGCGCGGCGCCGGGCGACGGACACGTCGCGCTCGCCGAGGTCCCCCCAACCTCGATGGCCGAGGAAGCCATCGCGATGCTGTTCCCCTTCGGCATCCATGAGATGGCGATACTGAAAAACGTGTGGAATTTCGGCATGTCGCTGTACCCGTGGGTGACCGCCCTAGCCGCAGCGGGCATCGTCATGAGCCTTCGGGACAAGAAGGGGCATTTCCGCATGCTCGCCGTGTTGACGCTTGCGCTGGCCGCGTGGCTCGGCGTCGTCTACGGCAGCTGGTCCTTCAACGACAATCCGGACCCGGCCGCAGTGACGCTCGGCGATTCGCACGTGCGCTACTGGCTGCCGCTCTTCGTCCTCTCGACCATCTTTGCGGCGCGCGCGGTCGGCGCGTTCGCCCGCACCGTCCCGATGCAGGTGACGACGGCCGCGGCCATCGTCATGCTGTCGGCGGTGGCGATGTTTGGCGGCGACGACGGGCTCCTGCGCACGCGTACCGTCCTGAGTGAAAGCGCGGCGAAGCGAGAGGCGGTCCTTGCGCAGACCGAGACCGATGCCATCATCGTCGTCGACCGCGCGGACAAGTTCCTGTGGCCGTACCGGCACGTCATCCAGCCGCTCCGGAGCGAAGAGAACTACGCTATCCTTCCGGAGGCCGCATCGCTCGCGCCGTTGTACTATTTCGGCATCCCGTTCCCGCCGTCCGACCTGTACTATTTGAACAACGACAAGCTTGCCAGCCTCGGGTTGCGCATCGACTTCGTGACGTCGGTCGGTGACGAAGCCCTCTATCGTATGACGCCCGTTGAGTAAGTATGGCACTCCACATCTCGCTTGGTGAATGCATCCTCCATGCCGCCATCATCGCCACGCCGTTCGTGGTGCTCTTGGTGCTCGGGCTGTACCACCTTGCGCCGAGCGGGGTGTTCTCCGTTTCCGCGGGGACGCTGGAGCGATCGCCGTACATCAACCGCATCTTGCCGCAGGAGCGGGCGCCAGAGAGCGACGAGGGAGGGTTCGTGACGCTTGTCGCCGACCCCGCGTATTTTTCCGTCAACCTTCCGGACGACGACTTCACGTCCGTCGACGTGACGCTTGAGTACGCAAACCGCGGCCAGGACATCCTGGAACTCGGCGCGCTGACGGACATCTACGCGCAGAGCTACGACCTCGCGCCGGTGGAGAACCGCATCATCGACGAGAGCGCGTGGGGCCGCCTCGCGTCCGACGGGCTTGTCCTCCTCCAGCGCGCGGACGAGTACGCCTCCATCGATGACTTTCTTGCCGACCCCCCGGCGCGCAGCCGCATCGCGACGTACCACGCCGATCTCGACGCGCCGTACCGCGACCCCGACTACGCTCCGCTCGGCGGCACGCAGACGTTCGACGTGTCGTTGCGCGGCTATCACAAGATCGTCACGTACATCAAGGACGAAGCGCTCTCGTTCACGTTCGCGTTCATGGACATGAACCGCACGTACGGGCCGGACGAAGGCGTCATCCGTGTCTGGAACGAAGACGGGGAGGTCGTGGCGGAGGAGCGGTTCTCCGACGACGGCAACAGCACCGAAAACCAGGTCTCTCGTCCGTTGACGACGGTTGCGGTCCGCGGGGAAGGCTTTGACGAAGGCGTGTACACCATCGAGCTGTCCGGGACGAGCGACATTTTTTGGCGCAGCATCGCGACGACCCAGCGCTATGCGACGTTCATGAACCGTATCTATATCGGCGACGACGTCGGCTACCTTGCCGCGCCGCGCGGGACGACGTTCTTCACGGATGCGAAACACTTCACGTTCGAGACGTTCCATGCGGATTCGCCCCAGGAGGTGCGGATCGGGCGCCTTACCGTCCCGTTGCCGGCGAGCCATGAAAAGATCCAACAGAGCATCCTCGATACCGGCGTCATATCCGGTTCCGTCCCCGTCGGCGACATCAAGATTACCGGCGAAGGCCTCTTCGCGTTTGCGCAGTCCGCGTTTTTCAACCCGTATCCCGCGCGGCTCACCGTGCACACGGACCTCGCCGCGCTCGGCATCGATTTCATCCTTGCGGAGTACGCAGCGCCGGAAGCGGTTGACGCGCGCTGGCGGCGCGCGACCGCGACCTTTGCCGTCCCGAGCATGGCCGCGCAAGACGGCGCCGTCACGTTCATCCTCTCCGCGCCGGATATCGCGGTCGATGGGGCGGAGGTCGATATCCGGAACATCACGCTGCGCTTCCACCGCGATCCGTTGACGTTCCGCCGCGCCGCCGCCGGCATGTGGCACGCGCTGACTCCTTGGTAGTATGCATACCCGGCTTTGGAAAACCCTCTTCTTCACCGCGCTTCTCGCGTATTGCGTGTTCGGCGTCATCGAGTACGCCGCGCCGGGGTTCGTGAGTAACGTCTTCTCGGTGCATCTCCTCGCCCTCGTTGCGTTCGTCGCCGCCATCGGGTGGATGGGGAGCCATCCCACCATCCACCGTCCGTCGTCCACCTTCCTCGGCACACTCCTGGCGATCACGCTCGGCATCGTCCTCGCCGTCGTGCTGTGGCGCGAGGGGGAGCCGTTCGGCGACCTGCGCCTTCCGCTTGCGCTTGCCGGCCTCGTGTTGCCCTGGTGCGCCCGGAAGGCCTTGTCAGAACACGAATCCTCACGTTAGATAGCCGTACTATGGACTGTCTCTTTTGTAAGATCATCGCGGGCGAGATCCCGTGCCACAAGATGTACGAGGACGAGAAGACCTTCGCGTTCCTCGACATCGGCCCGGTGAGCGAGGGCCATACGCTTGTCGTGCCGAAGGCGCATGCGACGAACCTGAACGAAGGGACGCGCGAGGACGCCGTGGCGGTCATGGCGACCGTGCACGCGATCGCGCCGGCAATCATGCGCGGCCTTGGCGCCAGCGGCTACAACCTCGGCATGAACCACGGCCTTTCCGCCGGGCAGGACGTCATGCATACCCATGTGCACATCATGCCGCGCAAGGACGGCGTGGAGCGCACGTTTGTGAAGACGCACCCGTCGCAAGACGAGCTGAAGGCCGTCGCCGACAAGATTCGTGCGGCCATGTAGTATGGCGCTGACCCCCTGGAAAAAACTTGCCGTCGAGGTTTTGCACGAGAATCCGTATTGGAAGTACTGCAAGGCGCGGTTTATCGGACCGAAGGGAAAGGAGCACGACTACTTTTTTTGTGATTGCCTTGGTGGTGCGTGCGTCATCGGGATCACCGCTGAAGGAACCATTCCGTGGGTAAAGCAATACCGACCGCTTTTTGCCCGTGAGAGCATTGAGCTCCCAATGGGCGGGCGCGGAGGGCAAGACCCGCTTCCCGCCGCGATCCGCGAATTTGCCGAAGAGGCGAAGATGCACGCAGACCATATTGAGCATGTCGGCCAGCACGCGTCATGCAACGGGATCGTGAATGAGACCATGGACATCTTCGTTGCGTGGGGCCTCCAGGCGATCGAATCGGAGCAGGATGAACTGGAAGAGTTCGAGCATCTGCTGCTGACGCCCGATGACGTCGACCGGATGATCCACGCGGGAGAAATCACCGATGGGCAATCCGTCGCCGCATGGTGCCAGGCAAAACCCCGCGTTCTTGAGGTTATTGACCAGCTGAAGGCCAAACGGTAAGGTGGGTCGTACCAATTTTTGCGTATGAAAGTGCTGGTCACGGGCGGCTGCGGGTTTATCGGGTCGCATTTCATCCGAGTCATTCTGGCGGAGCGGCCGGACTGGGAGGTGGTGAACCTCGACGCCTTGACGTACGCCGGCAATTTGGCGACGACGGTCGACATCCAAACGCACCCGCGCTACAGGTTCATTTACGGCTCCATCGTCGACAAGGAGCTCGTCGAAACGCTGGTGCGCGACGCCGACGCGGTCGTGAACTTCGCGGCCGAGACGCATGTCGACCGCAGCATCATGGATAACGAGCCGTTCATCTTGACGAACGTGCTCGGCACGCAGCGTCTCGTCGACGCGTGCGTGAAGTACCAGAAGCGGTTTCACCACGTCTCGACTGACGAGGTATTCGGTTCGCTTGGCCCGACGGACCCGAAGTTCCACGAAGCCACGCCGTACGACCCGCGCAACCCGTACAGCGCGACGAAGGCGGCGAGCGACCATCTTGTCCGCGCCGCGGTGCACACCCACGGTCTGCGCGGGACGATTTCCAACTGCACGAACAACTACGGGCCGTACTTGTACCCGGAGAAATATCTTTCCATTTCCATTACGAACCTCCTCGACGGCAAGCCGATCCACATCCACGGCGACGGCCACCAGGTGCGCGATTGGATCCACGTCCGCGACCACGGTCTCGGCGTGCTGGCCATCCTCGAGCGCGGGGCGACGGGTGAGACGTACATGATGGGGGGCAATGCGGAATACTCCATGCTCGAGACGGCGATGCTGCTCGTCCGCGTCATGGGGCTGAACGAGAACATGATCACGTACATCAAGGACCGTCCGGGCCAGGACCGCCGGTACGCCATCGACCCGTCGAAAATCATGCGCGACCTCGGCTGGCAGCAGCAGTTCACCTTCGAGGACGGCCTGCGCAACATGGTAGAATGGTACCGCAAGAACGAGTCATGGTGGCGCGCCATCCGCAACAGCGCGGCATACCGCGATTGGTACGCGCGCCAATTCGGCCAAACCGTATGAACGTAACTCCGACGCCCATCCAAGGACTGCTTGTGGTCGAGCCGCAGGTATTCAGCGACGACCGGGGATTTTTTTACGAGGTGTGGAACGCGGACAAGTTTGCCGCGCTCGGGCTTCCGTCCGAGTTTCCGCAAGACAACCATTCCTACTCCGTCAAGGGCGTGTTGCGCGGCCTGCATTTCCAATTGCCGCCGAAGCCGATGGGGAAGCTTGTGCGCTGCACCCGCGGCAAAGTGTGGGACGTCGCCGTGGACCTGCGGAAAGCGTCGCCGACATATATGCGCCACTTCGCGATCGAGCTCTCGGCAGAGAACAAGAAGATGCTTTGGATGCCCGCAGGGTTTGCGCACGGGTTTTATGCGCTTGAGGAGTGCGAGGTGCTCTACAAGTGCACGCACACCTACGACAAGGCGGGAGACGGCAACGTCGCCTGGAACGATCCCGAGCTCAACGTCCCCTGGCCGCTCGCGGGCGAGCCGACCCTTTCTCCCCGCGACCAGGCCGCGCCGAAACTCGCCGAACTTGACTTGCCGTTTTAGCGTATGATCGTGCTCCTTACTGGCGCGCGGGGCAATCTTGGTACGCAGCTTGCGGCCGTATTTTCGCGTGCAGGACATGAGGTCATCGCGACGGAGCGCGGCGAGCTCGACATCACCGACAACGACGCGGTGCAGCGGTTCGTCGCCGAAACGAAGCCGGATTGCATCATCAACGCGGCCGCATACAACTTCGTCGACAAGGTGGAGGATCCGGCAGTGTATCCGCTCGCATACGCCGTGAACGCCCTCGGCCCAAAGCACCTCGCCGAGGCCGCGGCGAAGGCGGGCATCCTGTTCGTCCACTACAGTACCGACTACGTCCTCGCCGGCGACAAGCCGGAGGGCTACACGGAGGACGACCCGACCGGAGCGCCGTGCTCGAAGTACGGGGAAACGAAGGCCGCCGGCGAGCGGTTCGTCCGCGAAAGCGGGGCGACGTATTTCATTTGCCGGCTCTCAAAAATTTTCGGCCCGGCCGGCATGTCGGACGTGTCAAAGCCAAGCTTTGTCTCCCTCATGATGCGCCTGGCAAAGGAGCAGCCGGAATTGCGCATCGTGCATGAAGAAGTCGGCATGCCGACCTATACGAAGGACGTCGCCGAAACGACCTTGTGGATGGTGGAGCACGATGTCGCACCGGGCGTGTATCATGTGGTGAACGAGGGGAAACCGGTCACCATGTTCGAATACGCCGAAGAGGTGTTCGCGCTGACCGGCACCACGACGCCGCGCGTCCCCGTCCCCTCGAGCGCGTTCCCGCGTCCGGCCAAGGCGCCGAAGTTCGCGGCGCTCGTCAATACCAAGCTTCCGAAACTCCGCAGCCGCAGCGACGCGCTCGCCGACTCCATCGCGTCCGGGCTCTAACGTTTTGCTATGCGCCATCTGCGCCAATTGCCGTCCTGGCTGACCATCGGGACGCTTGTGGTTGCCGTCGTGTTCGTTACGGTACTGCTCGTCGTGCTCCGTCGCGACCAGGGCGCCCGCGCCAGGAGCGAAACCGCGTCCGACCGCGTCTTCCGCTCGGCGTTACTCCCTGATGAAGGGTGGGTGACATACGGCGCGGACGTGTGGAGCATGGGCTATCCGGCCGCGTGGTCGGTCGCGGCGCTCGACGACGGCGTTGCCATCGTGGATGACGACGGAGAGACGCAGTTGACCGTGCGCGAAGAGTCGCGTGCGCTGGGGACGATTGACGCCACCTTCGACGGCGATGGCAGCGTGACGAAAAGCGAGTTTTTGTTTGCCGCGTATCCGACAATAAAATACGCGCACCTGAGCGGCCGCGAAGAGTATTACGTGTCGTACAACGATCGCGTGTTTGCAATTGTGACCGACGATGCCGCCGACGAGGAGATCGGTATCATGCTCGCGACGTTCCAGTTTTTGTACTAACCCACACGGCCGGGTCCTGCCGCTTCGGTCGGGACTCGGGTACGTCGTTGTGCTCCGCAGTTGCGCTACGCCGTAGCGGCGACGCGTCGCCTGCGGCTGGGCGCAAACGTCTCCGCCCAACGACGCACCGCTCGTCCCTTCGGCGTCACCCGGCCGACAATAGGCGGGGCCACCGCGCCCCGCCGTCGCGAGCTTATTTGGTGAGAGGGAGGATGAACACGCCGCGGACGCCGTCGTACTCGCCGTAGAAGGAGGCGGATTCGGCGTGTTCGGTAAGGGAGAACGAGAACATCGTTGCGTCGCCGAGCAAAGAGGTAATCGTCGTTCCGCCGTCGTTCAGGGAGAACGCGCGCAGGTCGTCGTTCGTCGCGACGAGCACGGTATTGCTTTCGGGGTACCACGCCACCGCGATGATGGCGTTGCTTTGGCGCGTGATGAACGTCCGCTCGCCGGTGTCGAGGTCCGCGGCATTCAACTCAATGCCGTCCGTCCACACGAAGCGTCGCGCGGCGGCGTCGAAGTCGTACGCGGTGCCGTTTGCGCTGACGACGATCGGGTTGTCGGCGTCGTCGAGGTCGATGACGTAGATGGCGTGGTTTGCGCCGACAATGACCGCTGTCCCGTCTTCGGCTTCCGCAATGCGGTACTCCGTGAGCGGCAGGAGCGCGACGAGCGTGCGTCCCTCGCGCACGTCGTAGACCTCGACCGCCTGGGCGTTCGCGACGAGCGCCACCGGCGCGGCGGCATCCGTCTGTACGTCGTCCGCGAGCAGGATGCCGTCGGTCGTGAAGGTCGCGGCCGTCCCTTGCGTCGTGTTGTGCAGCGTGAGCCGCGTCGCGTCGACGTTCCATGTCAGCGACACCATGTCGCTCGCCCTCGCGGGATACTCGGTAATCATGTCGAGCTGCGACGACCCGTCCGGGTCAAACAGCCAGATGCGCGCCGAGCGCTCGGTGCGGTCGACGAGCGCGATCGTCCTCCCGTCGGCCGATGGCACGGCAAGGCTCGCCTCCGGCAGCGCGGCGGCAAGCGCCGGCGCTTCGTCGAGGAACATGACGACGTCGCTCAGGTACGTCGTTCCGCCGCTCGCAACGGCCACCTCCCGCTCCCACGTATGGTAGCCTTCGCGGCTGAGCGCGACGGTGTAGTCGCCCGGCATGACGCGGTTGAAGATATAGGGCGTCTTCTCGCCGGTCGTTTCGCCGGAGAGCGCGATGGCTGCGCCGCGGGGGTCGCTCTCGACCGAAAGCACGCCCGTACGGACGACGAGCCCGTTCACGGGGTTATAGCGGTAGCCGGCGGTATAGAGGACGACGACCGGCGCGCCGACCACAAATGCGGCCACAAAAACGGCAAACAACAGGTTGCGGACAAGATGGTGCATGGGGCTAGTATAGCTGTGGTAGAATGCGGTCGTCTATGGGATACGCGATCGCCTTTGTCGGCCCGAGTAAATCGGGAAAAACGACGATCATGGATGAGCTTCTCGCGCGGATGCCGGGCGACGTGACGATCATTCGTTCCGTCACCACACGCCCGCAGCGGGACGATGAGGACGCCGTGTATTATGAGTTTATTTCCCGCGAGGAGTTCGAGCGGCGCATCGCCGCGGACGCATTCGCGCATCACGTGGAGCACGCGACGAACTATTACGGCACGCAGCGTGCCGACATCCATGCGGCAATGGCGTCGCACCGCTTTTGCGTTGGGGCGTTCGTGGAGCAGGGCGTGCTCAACTTGCGGCGGAACGGTTTCACGCCCATCGTCATCAAGATCATTCCCGAACATTACGAACCGAATCCCGATCCGGTGCGGCGCAAGGAGGACGAGGCGCGCGACCGCATCAACCTTGGGCCGGATCTCGTCGTCGTGAACTCATTTTTGCCCGGAGGCAAGGCGTCGGCGGTTGAGCAGGTGCGCGTCTTTCTTTCCACATTACAATGACGAAGCCCCCGACGGAGCAGAGGCTCCGTCAAGGGGCTGAGGCTATTCCTCGACGACGCAGTACCAGCGCCCCGAGCCATCCGGGTCGGGCCCGATGGGGAGCGCCAGCGCCAGCACCGCGAGGAGCGGCATGAGCGCCGCGCGGTCCTCCGGCGCCCTGTCGTCGCGGACCGCGAGGAGCGCGGTGGCGTGCAGGAGCACGCTCTCGTAGTCGAACCACAGGCGGTCGACGCGCGGCGGGGTGAGCGTCACCGACATCACCGCGCGGATGGCGATGCCGATGTCGCGCTCGAGGCACGGGACGGCCTGGGAGAACCGCGAGAAGCGGCTGCGCGTCGCGAAGCGCCGCTCGAGGATGTCGTCCCACACGAACGTCGGGCACCGGGCGAGGACGCCGGAGAACGCGACGTCGTGCGGGCTGACGTAGTCCACCTCCCGGCACGTCGGGTGGGGCAGCGCGGCGTTGATGGCCGCCATCATCTCCCCGGCGTGCTGGAAGCTGCGAGGCAGCATCGGAACCCGGTTGGCGATGACGCGCGCGTTGATGGCCATGAGGACGCGGGCGATCGGGGCGGCCTGGTCGAGCATGACGCCATGGTCGCGCAAGAAGCCGATGAGACCGAAGCGGATGGCTGCACTCGAAATGGGCATGCTGAGTTCCTCCGTGAAGGCGTGTCACCGCATGGGTATGTGGGGATACGTCTCCACAGAGGAGGGTGGACGGTAACAAAAAAAGACCTCCCTGTCCAGGTGTGGTGCCGCGTTATGTTTCCGAACGGCCCGTCAATGCGGATGCGAGCGTGACCTCGTCGGCGTATTCGATATCCGCGCCGATAGGGAGCCCGCGGGCGAGACGCGTGGTTTTTCGCCCGAGCGCGCCAAGCTGTTTGCCGAGGTAGAGGATGGTGGTTTCCCCGTGCACGTCGGGCGAGAAGGCGAGGATGATTTCACTGATTTCCGGATGCAGGGTGAGGCGGCCGACGAGCTCCGCGACGCGCAGCGTCTCGGGCGTGTGGCCGTCGATGGGGTTCAACGCGCCGCCGAGGACGAAGTAGCGCCCGCGAAACGCATGCGTCGCCTCGATGGTTGCGATGTCGCGCGACTCGGCGACGACGCACAGCAGGTGCGCGTCGCGGGCCGGATCGCCGCAGATCTCGCAGGTCCGCCGTTCGGAAAACGCAAAGCATGTGCCGCAGGTCTCGACGTGCTGCAGCCCGGCGATGTGCGCGGCGATCGCCTCGAGTTCGTGCTTCGGCAGCCGCAAAAGCGCGAACGCATACCGGAGCGCCGTTTTCGGCCCGACCCCGGGCAGCCGCGACAGCGCAGCGATCGCATTATGGATTGGGGTAGGGAACTTGCGCATGGCTTACCCGCCGATATTCTTCATCATGTCGCCGATGCCGCCCAGGCCGCCCATGTCCTTCATCTTTTTCATGAGTTCCGTTTGCAGCTTCTTATTCGCGTCCGCGAACGCCTCCTTGACGCCGACGGCGATCGCCGCGCGCTCCACGGCGTCGTCGATCTGCACGCCAAGCACGTCGTGGCTGCCGTTCAAGGTCACCATGACCTGTCCGCGGCTGCCCTGGCCGACGACGACGATCTCGTCGAGCATTTCCTTCATCTTTTTTCCTTGGTCGCGCAAGTCTTTGAGTTCCTTCAGTTTGTTGAACATAGTGCGACAATATTACCCAATAAAAGCGCGCTTGTCACCTAACGCCGGGTGACGCCGAGCAGGATCCGGCGTGTGGATTTACCGTGGCGGCGGTGTAAACCCCCTCGGCGGCATGCCGGGTGGCAGGCCGACATTCGGGTTTGCCGGCGGAGTGGCAGGGTGGCTGGGGAGGGTGGCAGTGGCATCCGCGGGAGGCTTGGCGCCGCCAGCGGCGATGGGCACCGGCATCTCGCCATACGCCTTGTCGAGGTTCTTGAACGACGTGCGCGCCGCATCCCAGAACAGTTTTACCATCCCCGTCGGGCCGTTGCGGTGCTTGGCGACGTGGACTTCGGCCGCGTTCTTTTCTTCGGGCGTCAGTTCGTCGGGCTGGTAGTTGCGGTCCGCGGCCTTGCGGTAGAGGAACATGACGACGTCGGCGTCCTGCTCGATGCTTCCCGAATCGCGGAGGTGGGCAAGCTTCGGGATCGCCGGCTTTTCATTTTCTACCGCACGCGAGAGCTGCGCGAGGGCGAGGACCGGCACCTGGAGCTCGCGGGCGATCTGCTTCAAGCCGCGCGAAATCTCCGCGACTTCTTGCACGCGGTTGTCCGTCTGCTTGCGCGCTTCCATGAGCTGCAAGTAGTCGACGACGATGAGCGAGAGGCCGTGTTCGGACTGGAGGCGGCGCGCTTTCGTGCGCACGGTCATAATGTTCGCCATTGGCGAGTCGTCAATGTAAATCGGCGCCTCCGAGAGCTTGCCGAGCGCATCCCCGATGCGGGGAAAATCGTCCGAGTGGTCGGACAGGCGGCCGTTGCGCAGCTTCCAGAGGTCGACGCCGGCCTCGGCGCAAATGAGGCGGTCGACGAGCTGTTCCTTGCTCATTTCGAGCGAGAAGAACCCGACCGGCTGTTTGGTGCGGAGCGCGACCGAGCGCATGATGTCGAGCGCGAACGACGTTTTACCGACCGACGGGCGGGCGGCGAGGATGACGAGGTCGGATTTCTGGAGGCCTGCCAGCAGGTTGTCGAGGCCGGTGAACCCGGTCGGCACGCCGCGCAGCTTGCCTTTCTCGCGGTGCAGCTCGTCGATCCGGTCAAACGCCTGCGTCAGCACCGAGCGCAGCGGGACAAAACTCGTCTTATGGACGTTGCTCGACACGTTAAAGAGCTTCTGCTCTGCCTCGTCGATGAGGAGGTCGGCGTCCTGCGTCTCGTCGTAGCCGAGTTCGGTAATGTCGCTCGCGGCGCGCAGCAGCCGCCGCAGGAGCGCTTTCTTCGTGATGATCTCCGCGTAGTGCGCGACGTGCGCCGCCGTCGTCACGGTGTTCGTCAGCTCGACGAGCGCGGTGCGCCCGCCGACCTGCTTCAGGATGCTTTTTTCTTCCAAGCGGTTGCCGACGGTCAGGATGTCGATGGGGTCGTGGCGTTCGGCAAGTTCGAGCATCGTTTCAAAGATGATGCGGTGCGAGTCCTTGTAAAAATCCTCCGGCTTCACCAGGTCGCCGATTTTCAACAGCGTCTCCTGGTCAATAAGCACTGCGCCGAGCAGCGACTCCTCAGCTTCAAGATTGTGCGGGGGGACCCGCGTCATTCCACTCGACATATCGCCGCCATCGTAGCGCATGGGGGTGGCGCCTGGAAGTGGACGGACTGGGGAAAGCGTCGTGGTATAATCGGTGCGGTATGGAGGATGCGAAAAAAGCGTTTTGGGCGAGCCTGCGGCCGATGATCGGGCAAGTGGTCGGCGTAGGCATGTTTGGTTTGCCGTTTGTCTTCGCGCAGGCGGGGTTTGGGGTCGGCATGGTGGCATTTGCGCTTTCCGCGGTCGTCTGCGCGGTTACCGTGCTCATGTACGCCGACATGGCAGTGCTCACCAAAGGGCACGCGCGTTTCGTCGGCCTTATTCGCGAGCACGCGGGGCCCGTCGGGGCGTTCTTTGCGGCCGTCGGCCTGTTTGGCGGCCTGTACGGCGCCATGACGGCGTATCTCATCGTCGGCGGCAGCTTCGCGTACCAAGTGTTCTCACCGGTCCTCGGCGGGACGGTCGCGTTCTACCGCACGCTGTTCTTTTTCCTCGGCGCGCTTGTCGTGTTCGGCGGCATGACGACCGTCGCGCGGCTGCAGAAGTATCTCATTGTCGCCTACGTCGGCCTCATGGCGCTCTTGGCCGTCCTCGCCGCGCCGCACATCGATATCGACCACTACGCCCTCGCCGGCGACCCGGAAAAGTTCTTCCTTCCCTTTGGCGTTGCGCTTTTCGCGTTCACCGGCTTCGGCTCGGTCCCCGAGATGCGCGACGCGCTCGGCAGGCATAAGCACCTCTTGCGGCGCAGCGTCCTTGCCGGCATGGCCATTATCGGCCTCCTCTACCTCGTGTTTGTGACTGCGGTCGTCGGCGTGACGGGGAAGGCGACTTCGGTGGAAACGATCCACGGCCTCGCCGACGTGCTCGGCCCGGCATTCGTGCTTATCGCCGCGGCGATCGGCATGTGCACGGTCATGACGGCGTTCGTGACGCACGCGCTGGTCATGACGAATACCTACGCGTTCGACTACCGTCTCCGCTACCTGGTGGCCTGGGCGCTGACGCTGTTCGTCCCCCCGGTCCTTGTCATGGTTGGCGCGGACGATTTCATCGGTGTCATCGATTTCACCGGCGGCGTGTTCATCGGCATCACCGGTCTCGTCCTGATTGCGACCTACGAAACACTGCGTCGAAAGCCGCAGACCGCGAAACGCTCCCTCTTCGTCCCGCGATGGGCCGTGTTGTCCGCGGGGCTCGTCTTCATTGCAAACATCGTCCTCGCGCTTTTCGGCTAACGCCCTTGCACTTCCATCGCTTTGATGACGTTAAAGAGGAGATAGGCGACCGTAAGCGGGCCGACGCCGCCCGGGACTTTGCTCATGAAGCCCGCGTGGCCGACGAGTTCCGGCGATGCATCGCCGACGACTTTGCCGTCGACTTTATTGGTGCCGACATCGATGACGATCGCGCCTTCCTTCACCATGTCCTTCGTCAGCGCGTTCGGTGCGCCGACCGCGACAACGAGAATGTCCGCGGCGCGCGTTTTTGCGGCAAGCGCGGTTGCGGTGCGCGGCAGGAACGTCGCCTCGACGCCCGCCTCTTTCATGAGCTCGATGATCGGCTCGGCGAAGATTGCGCTGTTGCCGAGGATGACCGCCGACTTCCCGTTGAGCGGCAAACGGCTCGCCTGGAGCATGCGCATGACCGCGAGCGAGACCGGCGGCACGAGGTTCGGGGTGTTTGCGAGGAGCAGCTTCCTATTTTCCGGGTGGAACCCGTCAACGTCTTTTTTATAATCGATTGCCGCGATGACCTTGTCGACGTTCTGCGTCGGAAGCGGCAGCTGCACAAGGATGCCGTGGATGTCGTCGCGCTTGTTCAGCTTCTTAATTGTGCCGATGATCTCCTTTTCCGGCGCATCGCTCGCGAACAAGAACTTTTCAATGTAAATGCCGACCTCGCGCGCCGCCTGCTCCTTGAGGCCGACGTACAGGTGCGACGCGGGGTTGTCGCCGACCAAAATGACCGCGAGTCCCGGCGGGTGCGGGAGGTTCGCGATGCGCTGCGCCGCCTTCTCGCGGATGTTTTTTGCGAGCACGTTGCCGTTCAGGATCTCGGTCATATTATTCGCCGGTATAGCTGAGGCCGGCGTAGAGCGGAAACTGCGCAGTGAAGTCGTGAATCTCTTTGCGGATTGTCGAGAGACGGTCGGCGTTGGTGCGCGCAAGGATCGCGGCGTCGATCCAGCCGGCGATGCGCTCCATATCCGCTTCGCGCATCCCGCGGGTCGTCAGCGCCGGAGTGCCAAGGCGAATGCCCGACGGGTCGAACGGTTTGCGGGGATCGAACGGCACGGTGTTCTTGTTGACGGTGATGCCTGCCGCGTCCAGCGCAACCTGCGCCTCTTTGCCCGAGACGCCGTTGTTCGTGAGGTCGACGACCATGAGATGGTTGTCCGTACCTCCGGTGACGAGGGCATAGCCGCGCGCGGTGAGTGCTGCGGCAAGCGCCTTCGCGTTTTTCATGACCTGATGGCCGTACTCGGTGAAGTCCGGACGGGCGGCCTCATTGAGGGCAACCGCGATTGCCGCCGTCTGGTGGTTGTGCGGCCCGCCCTGCAGGCCGGGGATGATGGCGCGGTCGATAAGCGTCGGCAGGTTTTCGCGCGTGCGCTCCGCGGCCTTGAGCGGCGTCGACGGATTGCCGTTACACAAGATCATCGCACCGCGCGGGCCGCGCAGTGTCTTGTGCGTCGTCGTCGTGATGACGTCCGCGATTCCCGCAGGAGACGGATGGTCGCCGGAAATGATGAGGCCGGAGATATGCGAGACGTCGGCCAGCAAGAACGCGCCGACGCTGTCCGCGATCTCGCGCGCCTTTTTCCAGTCGATGATGCGCGGATACGCCGTCGCGCCGACAATGATGAGTTTCGGTCGGTGCTCCTTCGCCATGGCGGCCATCTGATCAAAATCCATGAACCCGTTTGCGTCCGACGTGTACTGCACCGACGTGTAGTACTTGCCGGAGAAGTTCCCGGGGCGGCCGTGCGTCATGTGGCCCCCAAACGCAAGCGACATGCCCATGAGCGTGTCTCCCGGGTCGAGCAACGCAAACATGACCGCAATGTTCGCCGCGCATCCCGACGCCGGCTGGACGTTGGCGTGCGTCACGTTGAACAGCGCCTTTGCGCGGTCCCGAGCAAGGTTCTCGATTGCGTCGACGAATTCGCAGCCACCGTAGTACCGGCCTCCCGGGTACCCCTCCGAATACTTGTTCGTGCCGATCGATCCGAGCGCCTCAAGCACTGCCGGCGACACGAAATTTTCCGAGGGGATCATCTCAAGCCCGTCGCGTTCGCGGTTGAGCTCGCCCTCGAGGGCCTTTGCGACTGCCGGGTCAGCGGGAAACAGGTGGTTCATCATACTGCCAGCATGGTAGCCGATTTTTCGCTGAAATGCTAGACTTCCTTCGTATGGATTTTGCGGCCATGTTGGCGGAACGGTTCGGGGCGAGGGCGAAGCAGGACGAACCGCTGGCGAAGCATCTCAACTTCCGCATCGGCGGACCGGCGCGCTATTTCGTCGAGGCGCAGTCAAGCCAAGACATCATCGACGCCGTACGCATGGCGAAGGACGCCGGCGTCCCGTTTTTCGTCCTCGGCGGCGGCAGCAACACGCTTGCGTCGGACAAAGGCTTCGACGGGCTTCTCGTGAAGGCGGCGAACCGCGGCATGAAAATCGACGGGACGCGCGTCATCGCCGAGGCCGGCGTCATTGCTGCGGCGGTCGCTCGCGCCACGGCGCAGGCCGGGCTGCGCGGGTTCGAGTGGGCCATCTCGCTCCCGGGGACGATCGGCGGCGGCGTGCGCGGCAACGCGGGCTGCTTCGGCGGCGAGATGAAAGACGCGGTCGAGTCGGTACGCGTGCTCCACGACGGCGAGCTGAAGACGCTCCACAAGAATGAACTCGGGTTCGCATACCGCCACAGCATGTTCAAAGAGCCGGGCAACGCCGACGTTGTCCTTGACGCGACGCTCGCGCTGAAGAAGGGCGACGCCGCGGAGGCGATGGCACAGCTCGAAAAGAACCTCGCCGGCCGCAAGGCAAGCCAGCCGCTTGGGTCGTCGAGCGCAGGCTGCATGTTCAAGAACGTGGAGTACACGGACGAGTCGGAAATCGCGAAACTTGCCGCGCGCTATCCCGTGCCGCCAGAAATGCTCGCACGCAAACGTATCGCGTCCGGGTGGATCATCGACCAGCTCGGGCTGAAGGGCACGCGCGTCGGCGACGCGATGGTGTCGGAAACGCACGGCAACTTCCTCGTCAACAAAGGAAACGCGACTGCGGACGAGATCGTGCAGCTCATCGCGCTCATCAAAACCCGCGTCCGCAACGAGGCCGGCATCCAACTCCACGAAGAGGTGCAGTATCTTGGCTTCTCGCTATGAACACGGAAGCGGGCCGGTTCAGGACCGGCGCGGCAAACGAAGAACGGAAGGCGCTCGCTGCGGAGGCGCTGAGTGAAATGTACCGTCATCCGCTCATCATCGCCGCAAAGCCGGAACTCCTCGGCGAGGGCGGCATGCATGCCGTATTCACGCTCGAAAACCAAGAGGGCGTGCCGCGGGGCATCGTCGCGAAAGTGCACCGCATCCACTTGCTCCGGTCACTGAATGAACGTACGAAGGCGCCGCCCGGGACGCCCAAGGAAGAAGTCGCGCGCCGGCAGCGGCTGCTGCTCGCGCGCGAACTGCGCAAGGAACAGGGCAGCGTACGGACGGCAAAACAATACTTTGCGCCGTACATGCTGCACGAGCGCATCCGTATCATGGACATCCCCGTCACGGACGAGACGCTCCAGACGCTGGCGGGGCAGGACGCGGTGCTTCCCAGGCTGACGCGCGGCACCCACGAATTCCCGACGATCGTCACGCTCCAGGAACGCGCTCCCGATGCGGCGTTCGGACCCGGGTCGCACGGCATCCAGATGAAGTATGTCGAAAAGGCGACCGGCGTCACCGCAATCGACGGCCAAGATTACGCCGACATGAATGCGTCGTACCTCGACTGCGCCCCGAACCCGGATTCGTATGTCGGCGTGCCGATGATGGCGCGCGACGCCGGCGTCGAGGAGTTTGTCGAGACGGCGAAAAATGACCCCGAGCTCCGAAAGGAACTCGTCGCATTCCTTCGGTCTGCAATGGCGTTCAGTCAAGAAACCGGAGGGCTGGTCGATTTTATCGGCACGAACAATGTCCGGGCATTCAAAGAAAACGACCGCTGGCGCGTCCTCATGGTCGACGGCCGCATCTCCGGCGGCATATTTGCCAAGGGCAAGGCTGCGGTCCGCGCGATGCTTGAGCGCACGCCGCTGACGGACGACGAGATTTTTGACGCGCTGTTCGCGGTGAACTACACGCGGTTCGTCAATGCGGTCGCGGCGGAGCTAGGCATGACGGAACGGCTGCGGCTGCTTGACGTGCCCCTTGCGCCGCACAGCGAAAGGATGTTGTCCTATTTCCAGATGCTCTTTACCGTGCCAAAGACCGAGGCCGCGTCAGCCGAACAGGCGGCAAAATAACTCATGGTAAAATGCAACTCTATGCGCATCACGGAAATCATCGGTACGAACATGGAGGTCACGGAGGCGATCCGTGCGTACGTCGAGCAGAAGCTCCAGTCGCTTGAGAAGTTTTGCGAGCGTTACAACCCATGCGACGTGTCTGCGGACGTCGGCAAGACGAGCGAGCACCACAATAAGGGGAAGATTTTCCGGGCGGAATTTACCATGAGCATCCCGGGCACGACGCTCCGCGCCGAGTCGGTCGAGGAGGACCTGTACGCGGCGATCGATGTCGCGAAGGACGACCTCAAGCGCCAGCTTATCGAACGCAAGGAGCGCATGACGGAGCGTCCCGCAAACGACTAGTATGCAGGACGAGGTGAAGCATGCGCACTGCATCGGCGCGGGAGGGATCGGCGTGAGCGCGGTCGCGAAATTTTTGCTTTCGCGCGGCGTTGCGGTGAGCGGCTCCGACACGGTCCGGTCCGCGATGACCGACGACCTCGCCGCGCGGGGCGCGACGATCACCATCGGCCACGACGCGGCGAACATCCCCGCATCGTGCGATCTTGTCGTGTACACCGAGGCGGCGGGGGAGGACAACGTCGAGCGCGCGGAGGCCGCGCGGCGCGGCATCCGCCAGCTCGGGCACTTCGGATTCCTTGGGGAGCTTGCAAAGACGATGCGTACGATTTGCGTGACGGGGACGAACGGGAAATCCACGACGACGGCGATGACCGGAAAGATTTTTGAAGACGCCGGCATGGACCCGACGGTCTTCGTCGGCAGCCTCGTTCCCGGCTGGGAGCTGGGGAACCTGCGCATCGGCGCAAGCGACATCCTTATCGTCGAGGGCGACGAGTACAAGCGGAAAGTGCTCGCGCTGCACCCGGAGACGACGCTCGTCACGAACGTCGAGCTGGACCACACGGACGTGTACAAGGACCTTGCGGACATGGAAGCGATGTTCCGCCAGCTCGGCATGCAGACGACAAAGACATTTTTCCACAATGCCGCCGACCGCGCGCGGCGCATCTATCGCGGCGACGGCACGGCGACGCTGAAGTTCTTCGGTGACGCCATGGACGCCGAGCCGCGCCGTTTCGAAGGCGGCTATCAGTTGTTGCGCCTGTACCGGTCGCGCGGATTCTTGCGCCGGCGCGCGATCATCGGCGACCTCATGCTGCAGATTCCCGGCGCATTCAACATGATGAACGCGCTCGCCGCGCTCGCGATCGCGTCGGAATACGGGATTGGTGCGCACATCGCCCTCCAGACGCTGATGAACTTCACCGGCATCTGGCGCCGCTTTGAGCGCGTCGGCACGTGCAACGGCGCCGATGTCATCTCCGATTACGGCCACCATCCGACTGCCATTACCGGCACGCTCGCCGCGGCGAAAGAGTTTTTCCCTGGTCGGCGCATCGTGCTCGCCTTCCAGCCGCATCAGCACAACCGCACGAAAGAACTCTTCGACGAGTTCGTCACGGCGTTCGACGACGCTGATGTCCTTATCCTCACGGAAATTTACGGTGTGCAAGGCCGGACGGACGAGGCGGATGCGATCTCGAGTATGGATCTCCTGAACGCCATCCAGCAGCGGATTCCTGCGGGGAGCGGAGCGGTGCGTCCGATGGAGTACGCCCAGGACCTCGACGCAACCGAGGCGAAGCTCCGTGCGCATCTGCGTGACGGCGACGTCGTCATCGTCATGGGCGCCGGCGATATCGACGAGGTGGCGCGGCGTCTGGTGCAATAGCATTTCCCCTCCTTCCCAAGGAGGGGCAAGGGGTGGTTCGGGGGCGAAACAGTCGATTCTATCGGCTGGTGCTTGCCTAACCCCCATTTTTGGGGCAAACTTCTGCGGTAATCGACGCTATGTCCTTCCTCTCCAAAATCTTCGGCGATCCCAACGAAAAGGTCCTCAAACAGCTGCGTGCCGACGTCGACGCCATCAATGCGTTTGAACCCGCCATCGCGGCGTTGACGGACGACCAACTGAAGGCGAAGACCGCAGAATTCATGCAGCGCCTCGCGGACGGCGCGGCTATCGACGACCTGGCGTTCGAGGCGTTTGCCGTGGTCCGGGAAGCGTCCAAGCGCGCGCTCGGCCAGCGCCAGTACGACGTCCAGCTCATGGGCGGCCTCGCACTCCATCGCGGGCAGATTTCGGAAATGCGTACCGGTGAAGGGAAGACGCTCACCGCCGTGGCGCCGACGTACCTCAACGCCCTCGCCGGCAAAGGCGTCCACGTCGTCACGGTCAACGACTACCTCGCCAAGCGCGACGCCGTCTGGATGGGCCGCGTGTTCGGGTTTTTAGGCCTGACGGTCGGCTGCATCCAGCACGAGAGCGGCTATGTCTTTGATGCGGCGTACAAGGCGCCGGTGCCGGAGACGGCGGAAGAAGGCGAAGCGAAGGCGTCAACGAGCTCGTTCCGCGTGCAGATGGACTATCTCCGTCCGGGCAGCCGCAAGGATGCCTACGCCTGCGACATTACCTACGGCACGAACAACGAGTACGGGTTTGATTATTTGCGCGACAACATGGCGCAGGACGCGGCGCACATGGTGCAGCGCGAACTGCACTACGCCATCGTCGACGAGGTCGACTCCATCCTTATTGACGAGGCGCGCACGCCGCTCATCATCAGTGCGCCGGCTGCGGAGTCCGCGGACACGTACTACCGGTTTGCCGACATCGTCCGCGGCCTGAAGGAGGGCGAGGACTACAACATCGACGAAAAGATGCGCTCGTCGACCTTCACCGAGACCGGGTTGCAGAAGGTAGAGAAGGCGCTTGGCATCGACAACTTGTACGAGCAGGGCGGCCTTGAGATGGTCCACCACGCCGAGCAGGCGCTGAAAGCGCATGCGCTGTTTTTGCGCGACCGCGACTACATCGTCCGCGACGGCGAGGTGATGATCGTCGACGAGTTCACGGGCCGCGTCATGGAAGGCCGCCGCTACAGCGAAGGCTTGCACCAGGCGATCGAGGCGAAGGAGGGCGTCAAAATCCAGCGCGAAAGCCGCACGCTCGCGACGATTACCTACCAAAATTACTTCCGCCTCTACACGAAGCTCGCCGGCATGACCGGTACCGCGGCGACCGAGGCTGAGGAGTTTGCAAAGACGTACAACCTCGAGGTCGTGCAGATCCCGACCAACAAGACGAACGCGCGCGTCGACCTGCCGGACCGCATCTACAAGACGGAGAACGGCAAGTTCCTCGCCATCGTCAAAGAGGTGAAGGCGCTTCAGGAAAAGGGGCAGCCGGTGCTTATCGGTACCATTTCTGTCGACAAGAACGAGCGCTTGAGCGAACTGTTGCGCATGGCCGGCGTCCGCCACGAACTCCTGAACGCGAAGCACCACGAACGTGAAGCGGAGATTATCGCGCAGGCCGGCCGCAAGGGTGCGGTGACCGTCGCGACGAACATGGCCGGCCGCGGCGTGGACATCATCCTCGGCGGCAACCCGCCGGACGCGAACGAGGCAGAGGAGATCCGCGCGCTTGGCGGCCTGTGCGTGATTGGTACGGAGCGCCATGAGTCGCGTCGCATCGATAACCAGCTGCGCGGCCGCGCTGGGCGCCAGGGCGACCCGGGCACGACGCAGTTCTTCGTGTCGCTCGACGACGACCTCATGCGCATTTTCGGCAGCAACCGCGTGAAGGGGATGATGGACAAGCTCGGCTTTGACGACACGACCCCGATCGAAAGCAAGATGATCACGAGTGCGCTCGAGAAGGCGCAGCAGCGCGTGGAAGGGCACAACTACGACACCCGCAAGCACGTCCTTGAGTATGACGATGTGCTCAACAAGCACCGTCTTGCGACCTATGAACGCCGCCGACGGCTCTTGCAGGGCGATTTGGCGTTTGCGCACACCGAAGTCATGGGCATGGTAGAGCGCGAGCTTGAGCGCGTGGTCCTTTTCCACACCGGCGTCGATACCGACATCCCGGACGACTTTACGGACAAGAAACAGGCGGGCGATTGGGACCCGAAGGAAATTATCGAGACGCTGCACACTATTGTGCCGCTTGATGATGCAACGAAGGCCGCCATCCGTACCGACCTGCCGTCGCTGTCGCGCGACAAGGAGAAGTTGGCAGCGCAGCGCAGCGCGGTCATCGAACGGATGATGGGATACTTGAATGCGAAGTACGATGCGACGGTGGAAACCTTCGGCGGCCAGGAACAGGTACAACGTATCGCACGCACCGTCCTTTTGCGCGCCATGGACAGCCATTGGATGCGTCATTTGGACGAGATGACGTACCTGCGCCACACCATCGGCCTGCGCGGTTACGCCCAGCGCGACCCGCTTGTCGAGTACAAGCATGAGTCGTTCCGTTTGTATAACGCGATGCAGGACGAGGTACAGCACGAGGTCGCCTACAACCTCTTTAAGCTCCTCGACCAGGCGGTCGCGACGAAGAAGCTGATCGACTTGGCGCCGCAGGTCATCAAGGGCATGCAAATGAGCGGCGCAGCCAAGAACGCATCGACCGCGACAACGGTCGTCACACAAACCACGCCATCATCGGATGAAAAGAAGTTCGATAATGTCGGCCGCAACGACCCCTGCCCGTGTGGGTCCGGGAAAAAGTACAAGAAATGCCACGGCGCCTAGCGCGCACAAAACCGCTCGCAAGGGCGGTTTTGTGATGGATATCAATTTTTTACGGCCGTGAGGTTTTGGTTACCAGGAGCGTTACACAAAATCGACGATCGTGAAAAAAGTGTAACGCCCCCCGTCTACACTTTTTGTCCGGCCGGACATTTTTTGTAGATGCTCAGGATGAGGTTGCTAAGCTGTTGGCACGCGGTATAGTGACTCGACTATGGAAGCAAAAACGATGGGGCGCGTACGGTTCGTGTTGTTAGCACTTTCGTTCGGGCTCGTGCTGGCCGTATTGTCTGGTTACGTGTTTCGCTCGCGCTATGAGGCCATGACGGGCAATCTTTGTCCCGTGACAGAAGGCAACCCGTATGGCCTGTGCTATCAATACTTGCCGCAAGCGGGATTTCCAAGGCCATTTTTAAAGGACAGCGCAGGGACGAGCGTTATCGGAAGCCTTGGTATAGAAGATGACTTTTCGGGCAGCGCATTCCTGCTTGACGCTGGCTTCTTCGCGGTCATATCCGCGATCGTGATGGCGGCTACGAGACGGAGGACCGGGCTTCAAAGCTAGACTTTTACTTCGGAGAACGCGAATATGAAATATTCCCATGTTATCGCTGTTGTTGTGCTCGTCATCGGCCTTTGCGCCTGGGCGCCATGGATGGATACCGACGAAGCGATGCGAAAAATTCGTACGAGACATGGAGAGGATGCGGTGAAGCTCGCCGCCGACGCAAGTGTGGTCCCATGCGGTGACGGGGCGCCAGGGGTAAGGAAAGTGCCATTCGGCATCCAACTTGGTTCCGAGAACTGCGTGTATCAGAACGGGTATCGCGGCTCGTACATGATTTGGTTCTGGCAGTAAAAAAACAGAGGTGTCACACTCAAAACCGCCTCCGGGCGGTTTTGTGATTGCCTTGACGAGCGGGCTGTGCAGGAATAATTATTCAAGGTACTCTTAAGGCTATCTATGACCGTGGCATCACGCGCGATACTCATGGGCGGATTGATCTGTGCGGCCGTCTTTCTGGCGATCGTAGCCTTACGTCCCGCCCCCTCCTCCTCGGAAGCAAGCAGCGTGACGTTCTCCGATAGCACGCTCGGCCTGACGCTCGCATACGACCCAGACGAATTTACCGTTGCTGCCGACGAAGCTTCCGACTATCAGACGGGAAGCGCACTCATCGACATGCTGAGCAGTAACGGCAACCCACCCCCCGTGCGCTCGACGTTCCTTCTTGATGAGGCGCCGTATGACGGCACCAACCTGTTTGGCGCCTGGGTGCATCTTTCATCATTTAGTAGGATAAGCGAAAACGATACGGCTTTGTCGTGCAACCTCGCTCGCTATGGCACGGGCACCGTCGAGCTTACGGAAACGAAAGAGATCGGCGGCGTTACATGGTATTACGGGGTTATTGGAGAAGCCGCTGCGGGTACGAGTTTTGAAAGGCGGGTGTACCACGCAATGCACGATGGGAATTGCGTTGAGCTTGCGGCGATCGTCGCGACCGGCAACATCGGCAACTGGGATCCCGGCAGTATCCAGGCGGTCGACGAGGCTGCCGTCTTCGCTACACTTGAAGGGCTTATCACGACTGCGCGACTTGAATAGCCCCGCAGAACCGCTCGCAAGGGCGGTTTTGTGATGGATATCAATTTTTTACGGCCGTGAGGTTTTGGTTACCAGGAGCGTTACACAAAATCGACGATCGTGAAAAAAGTGTAACGCCCCCCGTCTACACTTTTTGTCCGGCCGGACATTTTTTGTAGATGCGGCGAGTCGGGGGTGCTATAGTAGTATCAGTTTATTCTTTGCATTGTGCATATGCTCAAACAAAATTTGGGCAAGCTCGATAGGGTACTCCGTTTCCTGCTCGCGTTTTGGTGGCTCGGTCCATGGGCCCCGGAATATGCCAGCGAACCGGTGAATTGGGCGCTGTTCGTCATCGCGTGGATCGCGCTCATCGAGAGCTTCACCGCGTGGTGCTGGCTCCATACGGCGTTCGGCATCGACAACAAGAACCACTAACAGGCGACGCCGCCTTTGGAACCAGCTGGGCTGGCCCGGAGGCGGCGTTGAGTTATGCACACCAACCAGGCAGCGGGTGGTGTAAACTTGCGTCATCAGTATTTACGATGCCAGTATGGAAGGTGAGCGCATGGGTGACCCGAAACAGGAGCTTGCGATGTATATTCGTCGTGAGTTCGGCCCGATGATGGAGCAGTTTGCGCAGCCGATGGACGAGGCGAAGCGAGAAGAGGTGAAAGATTCCATCTACTTGCAGATCCGCGACATGGCTGACCGCATGACTCCCGACGAGTTGCGGGCAGCCGTTACCGAACAGGCGAAAAAGGCGATCGAAGCCAACCCGTGGGTCCTGGATGCGATCAATGACGCTGTCGATGGCGCATTTGAAACCGCCGCGCATTACGCGAACGCACCGGCCGATCAGCGCGAGTAACGAACAACACCGCCCGCGAGGCGGTGTCGCAGGATATGACGAACCGCGCCGGAGAACCCGGCGCGGTGCGCGTATTCAGGAGTTGTTGATGACGACGAACTCGAAGGCGTACGCGCCGGAGTCCCAGATGGAGTGGTGGTACACGCGGTCGAGCGATCCGAGGACTTGCGCCGCGTCACCGTGGCAGATTTTTTCCAGGTCCTCGTGTTCGACCGCCTCCTCCAGGCTGCGGTAGAAGCGTTTCGCGACGACGCGGCACAGCGTTCGGTGACTGCCGTTCATGAGGTGCACATCCATCCCGCGCTCAAGTCGGATGAAAAACGCCGTTGCCGGGAAGAGAAAAATGCACTTATGCCCGTCAAGGAAGTCCCGGTAGCTGGCCTTACGGAGGTGCCAGCTCGGGACTCGGTTTTTCGGCCGATAATACCGAGCCATGCTCACCTCCAGCGCGATACGCTAGCAGGTTCTACGAACATTGTCGAGTCTGGTCGCCGCTGGTAGAGTATGTGCATCTATGACCGACATCCGTGCGCGCGTCCGGCTTGCGCTGGAACGCGGCTACCTCATGAGCCTTGCGACCGTCGATGACGGCGGACCGTGGGTGAGCGACGTCATCTACGTCTTCGACGATGATCTGAACGTGTATTGGATGTCCGACCCCGACGTCCGGCATTCGAAAGCCATCGCGAACGATGCGCGTGTTGCGGTGAGCATTACCGCGAACGCGCGGGGCGACATGAACCTCGGCGTGCAGGTTGCGGGCATGGCGGAGAAAATCGACGGACCGCGCCACGACCTTGCCGTGAAGCACTTCGCCAAACGCAACAAGCCAGCGCCCGCGCCCGAGGACGACGTCCTGCAGGGCGACGCATGGTATGTGCTCCGGCCGAGTCTCATCGAACTCATCGATGAAGAGCATTTTGGATTTACAAAACAGAAACTTGCTCTCGCATAAGTATGGAGAACGCGCCATATACAAACCGCCTTCCGACAGGCCGCTATCGCTCCGAATGTCCGAACTGCGGCAAGATGGCGGTATGGGACGGTACGGTTCGCGACGATGCGCGCGGCATCATGCTGCACGTCGTCTGTCCGCATTGCCGCAATACATTCGACGAACTGAACCCCGAATGGCAGGCAGACTTCACTGCGTGATAGACTCATCCCATATGCAGCGTGCCGTTATCGTCCACCGTTGGAGCGGGTCGCCGGAGAGCGACTGGTATCCGTGGCTCCGCGGGGAGCTCGAAGCAAAGGGATTCACCGTGCTGACGCCGACCATCCCCGACGCCGATAACCCGACCATCGATGCGTGGGCGAAATCGCTTTCGGATGCGGTCGGCGAAACCGACGATCAGCTCGTCTTGATTGGGCACAGCATCGGCTGCCAGGCGGTGCTGCGCTACCTCGCGTCCATCAACACACCGGTCGCGCAGGCGGTGCTCGTTGCGCCGTGGCTCCACCTCACCGGCCTTGAGGGCGAAGAAGAGCAGGCGGTCGCGAAACCGTGGCTCGAGACGCCCATTGATTTCGAGTCCGTGCGCGCGCACTGCCCAAAGCTCTCCCTCATCTTCTCGGATGATGATCCGCACGTCCCGCTCAAGGAAAACGTCCGGCTGTTCGTCGGCGAATTCCCGCTCGCGGCGATCTCCGTCCTGCCGAACCACGGACATATCACCGAAGACAACGGCATTACCGAGCTTCCTGAAGCCCTTGCGGCGGTCGTATGATCCACACTTTGCCGCCCGAGGCGTTCCAGCCGAAGTTTGAGGTCGTCAGTTGCTACGTCCAGCACGGCGGCAAGTTCCTGTTGCTCCTGCGCAATGACGACAAGGACGAAGGCAACAAGTGGGGGACGCCGGGTGGGAAGATCGGCAAGGGCGAGGCGCTCGACGCGGCCATCGCGCGTGAAGTCGGCGAGGAAACGGGCATCACGATGCCGCCGGATCGCTATCGGTTTGCGCAGACGGTCTATGTCCGCTACCCGCAATACGATTTTATCTTCCACGAGTTCGCGCTCGATCTCGAACATCTTCCCGAGCTCGTCGTGAGCCCCGCAGAGCACAAGGACGCGTGCTGGGCGACGCCCCACGAGGCGCTCGGCATGACGCTCGTGAAAGACAACGACACGTTGGTACGCATGTTTTTCGGCCTATGACGATGAAGCGCGACATCGAGTTTTTGTACGAGGCGAGCGCGTTCCGGTTCGTCGACCGCACGTGGAAGCACTTCCTCTACCCCGGCGCGGCGAACAACGCCGAGCACGCGTTCCGCGTCGCGTGGATTGCATTGACGTTGGCGCGGATGGAAAAGGTGCGCGACCATGAGAAGGTGCTCAAGATGGCGCTCATCCACGACCTTGCCGAGAGCCGCTGCGGGGACGTCAACTACGTCCAGCGGCAGTATGTGACGCGCGACGAGCATGCGGCGATCGGGGACATGCTTGCTGACACCATCCACGAGGAGGACATGCGGGAGGTCCTCCGCGAATACGAGGAGCGGAAGACGAAGGCGGCGCAGGTCGTGAAGGACGCCGACAACCTCGACGTCGACCTGGAACTGCGCGAGGCGCATGCGCAGGGCATCGCGCTGCGCGACCTCTGGAAGGAAAACCGCGACACCTACCTCCCGCCGAAGCTCTACACCGCCTCGGCGAAGAAGCTCAGGAAAGCGCTCGTCGCCGCCAATCCGCACGACTGGCATTTTTTGGCTCCACGTAACCGTTTTCGGGGCGGGGACTGGAAGAAGCGCTAGCGGCTGTGCTATGAATGAAGTTCAAGAACCTTAACGTGTTTGCTATGCAACTTCCGCTCGTAAAGGCAGGTGTGATCGCGCTGCTTGGCGCGTTTTCGCTTTCTCCGGCCGCCGCGTGGGCAAAAGGGGAGCATACCCCCCGGTTCCGCCACATGACCGCGCCGGTCAACCTTTTGGCTCCCGGAAACTGGGTGACACAGGGCGGGGTCAGCGTTGCAAGCGACGGAACGGTGACGCTCACCGAGAACGGGAGCGAGTCCGAGCAGGCGTATAAGGATGTTGCGGTCAGCGGCCGCGCCGGCGAGCACGTCGTGTTTGTCGCGTACACCAAGGCCGAGACCGTCCGCGCGAACGACATCACCGGCCTGCCGGTCATTCACGGCTACGCCATGGGCGCCGACGGGAAGATCATGAGCCGCTTTAAGGGGCAGGCGACCATCCGGAAGGACGCGAAAAGCGGAGAATGGACCGTGAGCTCGGGCGTGTTCAAGGTTCCGGCTGGGACGGTGAAGATCCGCTATTTCCTCGACCAGGCGGAGAAGGCGGGCTCGAGCAAGAATGGCGACGACGCAATGTTCACGATGGCGGGCCTGTATGTCGTGAAGGACAAGCAGGCCGCCGAGCGCATCGTTGGCAACTATCACTTCGGACTGCAGTTGCTCAAGTAACTGTCCGCAAAAAGAGCCGGCCGGCTCTTTTTTGCGTTACGTCGGGCGGGGCTCGACGTGGTATAATGACGCCCGCTGATTCACTCTTTTTGCTATGTCGAACACCCTCGAAGCGGTTTACAAGCGGTTACAGGAGAAGAAGCGCAAGCGGCGGGATTTGAACAAGTCATTCCAGGATGAGCTCTCGGTCCACCCGCGCTATCAGGAGATTGTGGAAGAACTGCAGAAGTTGCGCGAGGAAAAGAAGTCGATCGAAAACGAAGTCCGTTCGCCGGGCGACATCACGGAGATCGAGGCGCTGAAGGCGGACATCAAAGGCGACCAAGAGATGCTCGCCGATATCGCGCTCAACAAATTTCTTGCAAACGAAAACGTCGAGATCGTCGATGACGCGAATGTGAAGTGGGTGCCGGCGTTCTCGGTGCGGTTCAAAAAAGAATAGCCAGTACACAAAACGATGTCCGGACGGACATCGTTTTGTTGTGTCTTACGCCGCGGCAAGCGCGGTGTCGCGGTTGATCTGGAAGGCGTGCGCCCAGGCTTCCTCGATGGTCGCACGGTCGAGTTCGGCGCCGAGGTCGCGTTTTGCCGCTTTTTGGATGTCTGCCATGAAGAATCCTTTTGCGACGTACTTGCGATGCGCGAGGAATTCGAGGGCATGCTTCTTCGCCCAGGTTTCCGCGTAATGCGGGGATTCCTTTTTCATTCCCTGCAGCGCGCTGCCGTAGCTCTTGGCCAAGTCGAGGAGCCGGAACTCGATATCGACATCTTCCGACAGCTTCATGACCTCCGGGACGTGCTCTGCCGCCTTCTTTTCGCGCGCCTGCTCTGGCGTCATCTTCCCGCTGGCGAGGTCGCGTTCATGGCCCATGTTCTTGAAGAACTTTTCGACGTTGCGTGACGCCGCTCGGCTGACTTCGGAAGGGAGCTTCACGAGGTTCATCTCGCGGTTGATCTCGTCGAACGTCGCCTTTATTGCGGCCTGTTCATCCTTTGTGAGCCCCTCAGGAACGGCGGGGACTTCGTTCGCCATCGCGGAGGCGTACTCCTCGATCTTCGTAATGTACCGATGCTGCTCCTGTTCGCTCGATACGCCGCGGAGGCGGATCTCGTCGTTCTGCTGTTCCAGGGCCTCCATTTCCGCAATGCGCGGATCCTCGGCCATCGCCTCCAGCTCCTGGATCTTCTCGTAATCCCAGTCACCGAAGTTTTTTCTCCAGAAACCCGGCTTCACTTTGCCCTTCCAGGCATCGAACCACATTTTCAGCTTTGTCAGCTGCCCAGCATCCTTCGGTGCACGCTTGCTGCCGACCGCCGCGGAGAGGGCGTCTTTCATGTAGTCTGGCAGCGCCTTCAGCTTCTCATTGATATCGTCGCGCAGCGCGGTGAACGTCGCCTCGACTGTTTCATGGTTGCGTGCGATCTCCGCGTTCGCGGCGACGACCGCGGCCTTTTCGTTCAAGAAACCTTCGCTCAATTCGCGCAGGCCTGTTGCGCTCTTGCGGACCTTTTCGATGGCGCCGAGATACTTCTTCGCTTCCGGACCGAGGTCTGGGGTTTGTTCCACGACCGCCTCTGCAGCCGGCAACGCCTTCTTCAATTCCAACGACCGCGCTTCAAGCTGGTCGAGCCGCTGCTGCATGGCAAGCGTGCGTTCGCGCTTCGGGATGGCGCTCAGCTTCGCGATGTCGGGTTCAATGCCTGCGAGCTCGGCCTGCGCGGCCGTAATCTCCGCTTCGCGCCGCTCGCGCTCCTTGGCGATGAGCGTATCCGTGTCGAGTTCTTCGACCTTGGGTTCAGCGGGCGCCGGAGCCACCTCGGCCTTTGGCGCAGGTTCCGGGGCGACTTCCGTTGGAGCCGCGGCCTTTTTCTCCTTCTTTACCGCGTACTCACCAATCTTGAACTGCGCCGCCCGATCGTCGATGTCGTTAATGAGCTCATTGACTTCGTGTGCACGCCGTTTCAAATCCTCATCTTCCATGTTACCCGCACGTGCCGCATCAATACGCTGAAGCTCGGCCGCGAGGTCGGGCAAGAGCATGTGGTACTCATACTGCGTCATCTCGCGCAGCGCCCCTTCGTTTGCCTTGAAGAGTTTGGCACGGAGCGCCTTCGTTTCAGGGAGCTTTTGGATGCGAGGGTCGCCGCCATCGATTTCCTGGATTCCCGCACGCGTTTCCTCAAAGAGCGCGGTTGCATCCCTATACTCACGGTCACGCAGTTCTTGAGCTTCGCGCATCACGCGCCGTGCCGCCTCGGGCGCAGTTTCCACCCGTTGCGGCGTCGTCGCACTGGCCTGCCGTTCCTGGCGCGCGGAGCGCGGAGCAGCCTTTTTGACTTCCGACGCCGGTGCGGGCGCTGGGGCTGCCTTCTTTTTCGGCGCGGGAGGTTGCGCGGGTTTTTTTTCCGCCTTTGCCGCCGGCGCTTTTGCCGGAGCCGCCTCGGGCGCCGGTGCGGCCGCCTGCTTCCCCTGTGCTTCAATGGCTGCGCCAAGCCCGGCGAGCCCACCTTCGACCGTTGTTCCTTTCTTTCCCATAAGGATGTAAAAACGTTGCACCAAGTATAGCATCGTTCCGTCTTTTTCGGCTGTGTATAGCTTCGCGCCGACGCGGCTTGTAGAGACATGCCATTTGGCTTAGAATGCGGCCACTATGCCTTTGCGACCGATTATGGCGCGCTCCACTCGTCAGAGTGTGCTGCGCGTGGCTCTGGTACTTGCAATCTTGTTCTTTGCCGGCTTCACCGCCTTCCCGACGCCGTGGAATAACGCCATGGCCGCGATCCGCGAGAAGATCGGGTTTGCGCTGCCGACGTTCCCGGACACCGACTTCACCCTCGGCCTCGACCTCTCCGGCGGCGTGCACCTCGTCTACGAGGCGGACATGTCCGCCATCCCGGAGGCCGACCGCGCCGATGCGCTCGAAGGCGTCCGCGACGTCATCGAACGCCGCGCCAACGCGCTCGGCGTCAGCGAATCGCGCGTGGAAACGACGATCGCCGACGGGCACTACCGCGTCATCATCGAGCTCCCGGGCATCCAGGACGCGACCGAAGCGACGCGCATCATCGGCGAGACGCCGGTTCTGGAGTTCAAAACCCCAACCGCGGACGTTCCGACCGAGGCAACGCCCGAGCAGCAGGCGCAGATTGACGCTGCGCAGGAGTCGGAGCGCGACGCCGCGCTTGCGGTGCTCGACCGCGCGCTCGACGGCGAGGACTTCGCCGCCCTCGCGACGGAATTTTCCATCGATACCGCGACCAAGGACACCGGCGGCTACCTTGGCATGGTCCGCGAGGACGACGAGGTGTTTGGGGACCTCGTGAAGGACCTCGGCCGCCGCACCGGCGTCGTTGACGGCCTGTACGAGAGCGCGTCGAGCATGCACATCGTCGACTTCATGGGGACGGGCGCCGAAGAGGAAGTCGATGCGTCGCATATCCTCATTTGTTACGCCGGCGCGACCCGCTGCGGCGAGACGCGCTCCAAGGAAGAGGCGCGCGCCCTCATCGACGGCCTCAAGACGGAAGCGACGACGGAAAACTTCACCGACCTCGCCAAGGCAAATTCGGACGAGCCGGGCGCGAATTCCACCGGAGGCGACCTCGGCACCGTCACCAAAGGAATGATGGTGCAGTCGTTTGAGGACACCCTCTTCGCCATGGAGGACGGCACGGTCTCCGACGTGGTCGAAACGGAGTTCGGCTACCACCTCATCTACCGCGAGCGCTCCGAATCCGTGAAGACGTACGAACTCGCGCACGTCGAGATGCCGTGGACGACGCTCTCCGACATCATCGACGCCGACCCGTGGGAGAACACCGCGCTTTCGGGCAAGCATGTGAAGAGCGCCTCGGTCGCGTTCGACCCGAACACCGGCGCCCCGTACATCCTCCTCTCGTTCAACAGCGAGGGCGCGGAGTTGTTTGCGGACCTCACCGAAGCGAACATCGGCCAGGTCATCGGCATCTTCCTCGACGGGGAGCCGGTCACGACGCCGGTCGTGCAACAGGCGATCTACGGCGGCGAAGCGCAGATCACCGGCCAGTTCACGGTCGTCGAGGCGAAGGAGACTGCGCAGCGCCTGAACGCCGGCGCGCTCCCGGTGCCGATCTCGGTCATCACGCAGCAGACGATCGGCCCGACGCTCGGCCAGGCGTCGCTTGAGGCGAGCATCACGGCAGGCCTCATCGCGTTCGCCCTCATTACGGCATTCCTCATTCTGTACTACCGCCTTCCGGGCTTCCTTGCCGTCATCGCGCTCCTCGTCTACAGCGCCATCAACCTCGCGCTGTACAAGGTGTTCGGCGTCACGGTGACGTTGTCGGGCATCGCGGGCTTCGTGCTCTCGGTCGGCATCGCGGTGGACGCAAACGTGCTGATCTTCGAGCGCTTGAAGGAAGAGCTCTGGAGCGGGCGCGACCTGCCGACCGCGGTTGAGGAGGCGGTCCTGCGCGCGACGCCGTCGATCCGCGACGGCAACACGACGACGCTCATCGCGACGTTCATCCTCTTCACGATGGGCACGAGCTTCATCAAGGGATTCGCGCTGACGCTCATGATCGGTATCTTCGTCTCGCTCTTCTGCGCGCTGGTCCTCGTGCGCTCGCTGCTCATCGCGGTGAGCCGGTCGCAGGCGTTGCGCAAGCGGCTGTTCTTCCTGGGCATCAAATAACCGTATGGCCAACCTCTCCATCGTCACACATTCCAAGGTCTGGCTCGCGATGTCCGGGACGATCGTCGTCCTTGCGCTCGCGGCAATCATCGGCTTCGGCGTGAACCCGGGTATCGACTTCACCGGCGGCTCGCTCATGTCGGTGAAATTCACTTCCGTTCCGGTGCAGGAAGACGTCCGTGCGGCGGTCGCCGAACTCGGTTACGAACCGGTCATCCAGCAGGCCGACGACGGCTCCACGCTGATCCGTGTCCGTCCGGTCACCGAGGAAGAACACCAGGCGGTCCTCGCCGCGCTCCGCACGCGTTTCGGCGAGCTCGAGGAACAGCGTTTCGATTCCGTCGGCCCGGTCGTGGGTGAGGAGCTCAAGGAAAAGGCGACGTTCGCGATGATCCTCGTCCTGCTCCTTATCGCGGTCTATATCGCGTGGGCCTTCCGTCGCGTCTCGCAGCCGGTCGAGTCCTGGAAGTACGGCGTCATTACGGTCATCAGCGCGTTCCACGATGTCATCATCCCGCTCGGCATCTTCGCGGTCCTTGGCAAAATCTACGGATTCCAGGCCGACACCGCGTTCGTCGCCGCGCTCCTCACCATCCTCGGTTACTCGATTAACGACACCATCGTGGTGTTCGACCGCACCCGCGAAAACCTGTACCGCAACCGCCACAGGCACGCGAGTTTCGGCGAAACGGTGAACCAGAGCATCAACGAAACGCTCGCGCGCTCCATTAACACCACGCTGTCGACGCTCCTGCCGGTCCTCGCGATCGTCGTGTTCGGCGGCGAGTCGACGCGACCGTTCGCCATGACGCTCCTTGCCGGTATCGCCGCCGGTGCGTACTCGTCCATCTTCCTCGCCAGCCCGCTCCTCGTCATGAGCGAGCACTGGGGGAAGGGAAAGAAGTAACGAACAAGAAACCGTCCTGCGCGGCAGTGCGCGGGATGGTTTTTTGTGTGTTTCCACAGCAAGGTGTGTTTGTGTTATGATGCGAGCAATTATGCTCGGCATCGCATTCAACCTGCCACCGGCCGTCGATCACTACATCGCGACCACGCCGGTCTTCGAGATGGCGTCGCACGCACTGCTCGTGTTCGGGTGGATCCCTATTTTCGGCGTCCTCATCTGGGGCTTCACGGAAGTATGGGTCGACTACAAGCAAGGGCAGTACCTTGCGCATATCGACTGGGTGCTCCTCAACATCAGCATCCCCCAAGGCGCCATCAACACGCCGAAGGGCATGGAGAACTTCTTCAACAACATCGCGGGCTCAAAGTCGGCGATTACGTGGAAGGAGGCGCATCTTCTCGGCAAGTTCCAGGCATTTTTCAGCTTCGAGATCGTGGGCAGCGAAGGCGACGTGAAGTTCTACATCCGTACGCCGGAGAAATACCGCGATCTTGTCGAGGCCGCGCTCTACGCACAGTACCCCGAGGCGCAGATCATGGAGGTCGAGGACTACGTCGACCGCATCCCGGACAAGTATCCGAACGACACGCACCTCGTCTTCGGCAGCGAAATGAAGCTCAGCAAGCCGATGTTCTACCCGATCCGTACGTACGCGGATTTTGAGCATCTTGGCGAAAAGGACATGCGGTTTAAGGATCCGCTCCTCAACGTCATCGAGATCATGGGCAAGATGCAGAAGGGCGAGCACTTGTGGGTGCAGATCATCATCCAACAGCCGGACGAACAGGACTGGGCGAAGGAGGGCGAGAAGTACCTCAACAAGCTCATGGGCAAGGAGGAGAAGCACGCGCCGAGCATGACGTCGCAGATCATGGGCGGCGTTGCTTGGTTGCCGAACGAGGTGCTGAAGCAGACCGCCGGGCTGGACCTTATGGGCGAGGGCGGCCACGAAGAGAAGAAGGCGGACGATTTCCGCATGTTCAAGATGACGCCGACCGAGCGCAGTGTTTCGGACGCCATTGCGGAGAAGATCAGCAAGCTCGGGTGGTATACAAAGATCCGCGTGGTGTACTGCGCGGTGCACGAGACGTACCGCAAGCCGCTCATTGCGTCGGTCATCAAGGGCATGTTCCATCCGTTCGCGCACCTGAACATGAACAAGTTCGGCATGCACGACCCGGCCACGCCGAAGGACGACTACTTCTGGTTGGAGTGGCAGATTTTTGCGCGCATGACGCGGCTGGTGAAGCGCTACAAGGGCCGCCAGCTTGGTGCCGGCGCGCCGCCGTACATTCTGAACTCGGAGGAACTTGCGTCGCTGTTCCACTTCCCGCCGGCCGACGCCCGGACCCCGATTCTCGCCACGTCGGGCGCCCGCCGCGCAGAAGCGCCGCTCGCATTGCCGTTCGCGGACGACGATGCGCCGGATCTCCCGGACTGGAAGGAACTCATGAAGGAGAAGGGCGGGGAGTACGGGGTCGGCGAAGAAGAGGCGGGGGTGTTATCCGTCCCGACGCCGCATGCGCCGACCGGCGGTGCCCCGGCCCGTGCTCCGGCCCACGCCGCTGCGCCGGCGCATGCCGCCCCTGCGCACGCCGAGTTCGTCCCGCAACCAGGCAAACCTGCGCCGCTTCCGCCGGGCCTGAACCTTGCCGCAGAACCGATCAGTGATGACGACGACGCGCCGGGGAATTTGCCCGTGCTGTAGTTTGCGCTATGCCAATGCGTTACGAACATGACCACGAGAGCGACGTCATCTATTTCGGCAAGACCAACTTCCGGAATGCGATGCGCAAGTTCGGCGTCAAGACCGACGACCGCCGCCGGCACATGTACGTCATCGGAAAGACCGGCATGGGCAAGACGACGCTGCTCGAGAACATGATCCTGGCCGACATCTACGCCGGCCACGGGTGTTGTTATGTCGATCCGCACGGCGACACCGCGGAAAAGCTGATCGATTACATCCCGTCCTGGCGCATCAACGACGTCGTGTATTTCAATCCGTCGGACCTCGACTACCCGATCGGCTTCAACATCCTCGAGTCGGTGGATCCGACCATGAAGCACCTCGTCGCGTCGAGCCTCATGTCGGTGTTCAAAAAGATCTGGGAGAACGTGTGGTCGGCGCGCATGGAGTACATTTTGAATAACACCATCCTTGCGCTCCTCGACACGTCGGGATCCACGCTGCTCGGCATCAATCGCATGCTGTCGGATAAGGACTACCGCGCGCAGATCATCACGAACGTCACCGACCCGATCGTCAAACAGTTCTGGCTGCAGGAGTTCGCCCAATATGATGCGAAATTCGCGACCGAGGCGGTTGCGCCGATCCAAAACAAGATCGGCCAATTCTTGTCGTCGTCGGTCATTCGCAACATCGTCGCGCAGGCGAAGTCGTCCATCAACATCCGCGACATCATGGACAGCCAGAAGATTTTCATCATCAACCTCTCCAAGGGGCGCGTCGGTGAAGATGCGATGCGCCTCCTCGGCGGCATGCTCATCACGAAGATCCAGATGTCGGCCATGGAGCGCGTGAATGTCCCGGAGTCCGAGCGGAACGATTTCTACCTGTACGTCGACGAATTCCAGAACTTTGCCGTCGAATCGTTCGCAAGCGTGCTCTCTGAAGCGCGCAAGTACCGGCTCAACCTCATCATGGCGCACCAGTACATCGCCCAGCTCGAGCAGGGGACGTCGACTGCGGTGCGGGACGCAGTGTTCGGCAACGTCGGCAGCATGGTGTTCTTCCGCGTCGGCTCGCCGGACGCCGTCTTCCTCGAGAACGAGCTCATGCCGCGGTTCACGCCGGAAGACATCATCAACCTCCCGAAGCACGCCATCTACGTCAAACTCATGATTGACGGCGTGACGAGCCATCCGTTTTCGGCGCAGACGCTGCCGCCCATCGCCCAGCGCACGGGCAGCGCGGAGCGGGTCATCGCGCAGTCGCGCGAACGGTACGCCGGCAACAAGGCGCAGATTGAAGAGCACGTCGCGACGTGGGCGGGGTTTGACCCGAACGTCGACGTGGCCGGAGCGCTCGCCGCGGTCGCGGCGCAAAAGAAGGAGGACAAAAAGAAGCGGTACAGCCACGAGTATGACTGCACCCGCTGCGGGAAGAAGTTTTTGTTGCCGGTGGAGCTTGACCGGTCGCGCCCGATTTACTGTGAAGAGTGCCACCCCATCGTGATGGAGGAGCGGAAGAAGGGGAAGGAAAAGAAGGAGGTACGCCAGAAGGGCAAGGAGTCCGGGCCGGCGCCGAAGGTGCATGACGGTGAGCCTGTTGCGCGGGAGGCGGGCGAAAGCATGTCGTTGTCCGCACTTTCCCCCGTAAAGAAACCCGAGGCGTCACCGCCGAAACCCGTCCCGGCGCACGACGACGCCGCACCACGTGCAGGCGACATGCTCAACCCCCTCGCCCCCATGAATGGGGGTAGCCAAGAGGGAACCGGGTCCCCCTCCATTGATGGAGGGGGCTCGGGGGTGGTTGGCCGCAAACGCCGACGCCGACGCCGCAACCGCGGGAACGGCGGGGACGCGCCAGCCGCCGCGCCGCAGCAGGTCATGCCCGGCGAGCGCATAACGTTTGACGAAGAGCTATGACGTTCCTTGAGGCGGCAGTGCTTGGCGCGGTCCAGGGCCTCACCGAGTTCCTCCCCATTTCGAGCTCCGGCCACCTTCTTGCGATTCCGGCGCTCTTCGGTTGGGAGGCGCAAGGGTTGGTGTTCGATGTGGCGGTCCACCTTGCGACGCTGCTCGCCATCGTCATCGCCATGCGCCGCGAAATCGGCGCCCTCGTGAAGGGCATCCGCGAAAGGGTCCGGGCCGACCGGTCGTTGGCAGTGAAGCTGCTCGTGGCGACCATCCCGGCGGTCATCGTCGGCGCCGCGCTCGGCAGCATGATGGACGCAGTGCGCACGCTGCCGGTCGTCGCGGCAATGCTCATTGCGTGGGGCATCCTGCTTGGCATTGCCGACTACGTCCCAAAGAAGCGCACCATCGACGCGCGTCGCGTCCACGATGTCACGTGGGGCCAGGCGGTTGCCGTTGGCGTCGCGCAAGCTTTCGCGCTCATCCCGGGCACCTCGCGGTCGGGCGCGACCATGACCATCGGCTTGTTCTCCGGCATGGACCGCGGGCAGGCGGCGCGCTTTTCCTTCCTCCTCGCAATACCCGCCATCGTTGGCGCAGGCGCTAAGACGGCGTGGGATGTTGTCGATGCCGGGGCGACAGACCTCGCATGGGGCATGCTCGGTATCGGTTTCGCCTCCGCGCTCATCTTTGGCGTCATTGCCATCCGCTTGTTGTTTTTTATCATCCGCAAGACGGGGTTCGGTGTGTTTGCGCTGTATCGCATTGCGTTCGGCCTGCTGCTCCTCACCGTGTTTGCGGATCGCTTGACCGCGTAGTATGGCGACGCCGCTCACACGGGAGGCCGCACCATGGTCCGACGTCGAACTCATCGACTCGGGCGATTTTGAAAAATGCGAGCGCTATGGGGACGTCGTCATGGTACGTCCCGAGCCGCAGGCGTTGTGGCGAAAGTCTGGCGCCGATGCCTGGAACAAGGCGTGGGCGACGTACACGCGGACCGGTCGTGAAGGGGACTGGGATATCATCCGTCCGTTGCCGTCGTCGTGGACCGTGCAGTGGGAGGACCTGCGGTTCCGCATCCGCACGACGTCGTTCAAACACACGGGGTTATTTCCGGAACAGGCGTCGAACTGGAAGTATCTTCGCGGCGTCGTGCAGCCGGGCATGAAGGTGTTGAACCTGTTTGGCTACACCGGCGGCGTGACGCTCGCGTGCGCATCGGCGGGCGCCGAGGTCGTCCATGTCGACGGGAGCAAGCCGGCGATCGCGTGGGTCAAGGAAAACATCGAGTTGTCCGGCCTTGGCAACCGCACGGTGCGGTACATCACTGACGACGTGATGAAGTTCGTCGGGCGCGAGGTCCGCCGCGGCAATACGTACGACGCGATCGTCATGGACCCGCCCGCGTTCGGCCGCGGCCCGGAGGGGGAGCTGTGGAAGTTTGAAGAGCACTTGCCGAAGCTGCTCGACATGTGTGCGCAATTGCTGAACAAGGAACGCGGCCATCTCCTTGTGAACGCGTACTCGCTCGGATTCCCGGCGCTCGCCATCGAGAATCTCGTGCGTACGACGGTGCCGTGTGCGCAGTCGTTGTCCTCGGTCGAGTTGACCTTGAAAGAAACCACGCCGCGAGCATTCGAACTCCCGACCGGCATCGTCATTCGTTCTTCTTGGGGGACATAATCTATGCTTGCAACGATCGCAGGGGCAGAATCCTTGTACGAACTGCTGCAGTACGGCGTGCTTGCGCAGGACGACCTGCTCATTATCCGATTTGCGCCATTCAACGAGACGACCGTGAAGACCTGGCCGTGGCTGATTGCATGGTGCCTTATTCTGGGGGCGCTCTTCATCGTCCCCGGCGGCATCGCGGTCGCGAATGGGAAAACGGGGGCGGTCGCCGCCATCGTATTCGGCGCGTTGTGCCTCATGCTTGCGGTCGGGTCGTGGAGCATGTTTGGCGTAGGCCGCGCGCAGGTTGCGGACCGCGCAACGGACGGGATTGCAAGCCGCGACACGCTGTACATCTACAACAAAGAGACGGGCGAGTTGCGGCGGCAGAAGGGAAGCGAGGACGAGCAGCTTTCGGGGGAGGGCGTGACATACTCGAAGCGGAACACGGCGACCCACCGCGGGCCGAAATACCTCTACACGTTGCATTGGGACGACGGCGAGGCGGTCGTGCTTGCCGCGGACACCGAAGCGCAACAATCGACGGTTGAGGGGATATTCAAGAAGTTCGGCATCAAGGAGCAATAGATGTAGCTGACAGCTGCGAAGCTTCATAACTTCACGATCGCAAAATTATGAAGCCGCTATTTATCCGGACGCCGCCGTAGTAGCGCCTCCGTCCGCCATATGTTAATCTTTCGGCGGTATGGACATCCTCTACGAAGATAACCACCTGATTGCCGTCCGCAAACCGCACGGCATGCTGACGCAGGGCGACGAGACAGGGGACGTCAATGTGATGGACGAAGTAAAAGCATTGCTGAAGTCGCGCGACGCGAAGCCCGGCAACGTGTTTTTGGGGCTGCTCCACCGCCTCGACCGGCCGGTCGGGGGCGTCGTGCTGTTCGCAAAGACATCGAAGGGCGCGAGCCGCCTGTCTGAACAGTTCCGTTCGCACAGCATCGACAAGACGTATTGGGCGGTCGTGGAAGGCAGGCCGGAAAAAACCGCAGGCGATGTGATCCAGTGGCTGGTGAAGGACGAGGCGAAGAATTTCGTGACCGCGTACGACCACGAGGTCCCGGATTCGCAGCGGGCGCAACTCTCGTACCGCGTCCTCGCGTCCAAGGACGGGCGATCGCTTGTCGAGGTGCAACCCGCAACAGGACGGCCGCACCAGATTCGCGTGGCCATGGCATCGCTCGGCACCCCGATCGTCGGCGACAAAAAATACGGCGCCTCCCACCCCCTCCAACTCCCCCTCGGGCAGGGGGAGGGTCACAGCGGCGCCATCGGGCTGTTCGCCCGGTCGCTCGAGTTTGACCAACCGGTCACGAAGGAGCGCATCACCGTTGCCGCAGAGCCAGAGCTCGACATCTTCCGTACAGTCGGGTAGCATGCTGCGCTTATGCAGCCGAAGCCTCGCGTCCTTGTGGGCCTCTCTGGCGGCGTTGACTCAAGCGTCAGCGCGGCATTGCTGTTGGAACAGGGTTATGAGGTCGTCGGCGGATTCATGAAGAACTGGAGCGACGGGACTGAGGACGAAAGTTGCGGCTGGCGCGCGGAGCGGCGCGACGCGATGCGGGTCGCAGCGCAGCTCGGTATCCCATTCCATACGTTCGACTTTGAGGAGGAGTATCGCCGCAAGGTATACGAGTACATGATCGCCGAGTACAGGGCGGGACGCACACCGAATCCGGACGTGCGGTGCAACAAGTACATGAAGTTCGACCTGTTCCTCCGCGAAGCGGACGCGCTGGGGTGCGCCTTCGTGGCAACCGGGCACTACGCCCGCGTGAAGGACGGGCGGTTGTATGCCGGCGTCGACACGAACAAGGACCAAAGCTACTTCCTTTGTCAGTTGACGCAGGAGCAGTTGCGCCGCGTCATCTTCCCGATTGGCGAGTACACGAAACCCGAGGTGCGCGAGCGTGCACGGAAGTTTGCGCTTCCGGTCGCGGAGAAAAAGGACAGCCAAGGTATCTGCTTTGTCGGCAAAGTCGACATGGTCGATTTCCTTGCCGAACGCATTGCGCCGCACGAGGGAAACATTGTGACGACGGACGGAAAGGTCCTCGGCACGCACAAGGGGTTCGCGTTCTACACCATCGGCCAGCGCGAGGGGCTTGGTGTCGGCGGCGGGACGCCGCTCTATGTCGTCGAACGCCGTCCGGAGACGAACGAGGTCGTGGTCGCGGTTGGGGACGAGGATCCGGCGCTGTACCGTTCCGCACTCGTTGCGACGGACCTGACGGAGACCGTTCCGGGCAACCTCACGGACGCGCAAAACAAAAAAATCGCGGCGCGCATCCGCTACCGCCAGCCGCTCGCCCCGTGTGTCGTCTACCCCCTAGCCCCCATGAATGGGGGTAGCCAAGAGGGAGCGAAGTCCCCCTCCATTCATGGAGGGGGTTCGGGGGTGGTCGTCACCTTCGACACGCCGCAGCGCGCCGTCGCGCCGGGGCAGTTCATCGCGTTCTACGACGGCGACGAACTCATCGGTAGCGGCGTCATTGCTGCATAACAACGAGCAACGGCAGGAGTCCCGAGTGGGAGCTCCTGCCGTCCGTGTTTCCGTGAACCCTATCCCGTCATCCGGTACCCCGGTTCCCGAAGCCGTGAGGCGATGATCCGCATGATGCGGTCGAACGTCATGTCGCTCGTGATCGGGATGTCGCCGGCATCCGTGTGGCGCCGCACCTCTTCGACGAGCTCTGCGCCCAGCCGGTCCTTGGTGACGGCGCTGGTGCGGCAGGCCTGGTCGACCAGCGTCGGCATGGACCGCGACGCGGTCTTCAGCGCGCTGGCGAGCTCCTTGCGGCCCACGCGCTGGGTGTTCCGGGCGGCGGCCTCGATCATCTCGATCGTGAGGGTGCGCCGCTCTGCGGCCTCGACGATCTGCTGCACGGCGGGTTGGGACATGGGTTCCGAGCCTCCTTGTGGGGCGTTCGGGTGGATTCCCTGAGGGGAGGGGCTTTTCCATGGCTGCCTCAGCCACGAGAAAAGTCTAGAAATTAGCAAAGAAATAGGGTTTCGTCAAGCGAAAAGGTGGAAAACTAGCGAAAAAATGGCATTTTCTGCTATCATTCCGGCCAACGTATGGTTTCCCAGGAGCGCATTCGCAATTTCTGCATCATTGCCCACATCGACCACGGAAAAAGCACGCTTTCCGACCGGTTGCTTGAAGTTACCGGCACGGTCGACAAACGGCAGATGAAAGATCAGCTTCTCGACAGCATGGATATCGAGCGGGAGCGCGGTATCACCATCAAGCTCGCTCCGGCCCGCATGGAATGGCGGGGGACGACGCTCAACCTCATCGACACGCCGGGCCACATCGACTTCAACTACGAAGTCTCCCGTTCGCTCGCCGCGGTGGACGGCGCGGTATTGCTTGTCGACGCGACGCAGGGCGTACAGGCGCAGACCATCGCCAACCTGTACCTGGCCATTGAAGAGAACCTGACGATTATCCCCGTCTTGAACAAGATCGACCTTCCGGCCGCGGACGTCCCGAAGCGGGCGGAAGAACTCATGAAGCTCATCGGGTGCCGCCGCGAGGATATTTTGTGCGTCTCCGGCAAGACCGGCGAAGGCGTCATGGAGTTGCTCGATGCGATCGTCGCGCGCATTCCGTCGCCGAAGGGCGACGCCGCCGCCCCGCCGCGCGCACTCATCTTCGATTCGGCATACGACGACTACAAAGGCGTCGTCGCGTATGTCCGCGTCGTCGACGGCGCCTTCCGTAAACGCGACCGGCTGAAGATGATGGCGACGCTGGCGGACGGCGAAGTGCTCGAGCTCGGCGCGCTGAAGCCGAAGTTCGCGGCGATGGACGAGCTCGAGACCGGGCAGATCGGCTACATCGTCACCGGCCTCAAGGACATCCGCGCCTGCCGCGTCGGCGACACGATCACGCTTGCCAACAACCCGAGCACGGTCGTGCTCGAGGGCTACCGCGAGGTACGGCCGATGGTGTTCGCCGGCATCTTCCCGGCGTCCGGCGACGAGTACCAACAGCTGCGCGAGGCGATGGACCGCCTCAAGCTGAACGACGCGGCGCTCGTGTACGAGCCGGAACATTCACCCGCGCTCGGCTACGGTTTCCGCTGCGGCTTCCTCGGCATGCTTCACCTTGAAATCCTCAAGGAGCGCCTGTCGCGCGAGTTCCGCATCGAGCTCGTCGTGACGCTGCCGTCCGTGGCGTACCGCATCTACCGCAGCGGCAGTACGGAGTACGAGGTCATCAAGAGCGCGCTCGACCTGCCGGACCCGAGTTTCATCGATACGATTGAGGAGCCGTGGGCGAAGGTCGACATCATCGCGCGCCCCGACGACATCGGCGGCATCATGGGCCTCTGCCAGGAGCGGCGCGGCATCTACAAGAACACGGAGTACCTGTCCGAAGGCCGCGCAGTGCTGCACTACGAGCTCCCGCTTTCGGCGATCATCGTGGACTTCAACGACAAGCTGAAAAGCATTTCCAGCGGGTACGCTTCGATGGGGTATGAGGTCTTTGCGTACCGCGAGGCAGATGTCGTGAAACTCGACATCCTCGTTGCTGAGGACCCGGTCGACGCGTTCGCGACGCTCGTGTACCGCGACGAAGCCGAGCGCGTCGGGCGCCGCGTGCTCGAAATCTTGAAGGACGAGATTCCCAAGCAGCAGTTCGTCATCAAGCTGCAGGCCGCGATCGGCGGGAAGGTCGTCGCCGGCGAACGCATCAGCGCGATGCGCAAAGACGTTACTGGCGCGTTGTACGGCGGCGACGTGACGCGCAAGATGAAACTCCTCGAGAAGCAGAAGAAGGGAAAGAAGAAGATGCTCGAAATGGGCGTCGGCAAAGTGAGTATCCCGAGCGAAGCGTATCTCAAAGTGCTCAAACGATAACACGACGGGCCCGCGGGCCCGTCGTGTTACGTCTCAAGGCGCTGAAGGTCCTGCAATTGCTCGACGTTGTGCCACCGTTTCGCGACCTTGGTTTTGCTTCCGCTGAGGAGCGTTGCGATCGCTTTCTCGGCGGCGATGCGGGTGTCGGCGTCGCCGAGCCCCTCTGCGTGCGTAAAAAACGATTCGAGTTGTCCGGGGGTGAGCCCGGCCGCCTGCGCAATCTCCGCATACCGGCGCGACGGGACGAGCGGCACCTCGTCGGCGTGGTTGGCGCGCCGGGCGAGTTCGGCGGCGAGCTCGTCTTTGTGTTCCATGAGGAACGCGAACTTGCCGTCGATGACGTCCTGCTGTTGCAGTTCCCGTTTGAGGTTGTTGCCGTACTGCGCTTGCAGTCCTTCCATGCCAAGGACGCGGAATCCCCGCGCGTGCTCGATGGTGCGCAGGACGCGCGGCGTGACGATGACCGAGTTATAGTAGAACTCGAACGGCTGCAAGAGCGTGAACTCCTTGCCGTCCGACTCCATCGGGATGGCGAGCGTACCGCTCATGCGCATGCTGTCCTCTCCCACGAACCGGCGCGGTTGGCCGTCGTGGTCGAGCGTGATCTCGTCGACGTTGCCAAAACGTTCCGCAAGACGGGCGAGCGTCTGTTTGTTCATCACCGCGACGTCAAAATCCCCCGGAGGCACGTCGAGCTCGTCGATCCCGTGCTCGGTGCCGTGCAGGTACATCGCGGTACTCGCGAACACGACGTAGTCGGGAACGTCCGCAAGCAGCTTCCGCCACGCGCCGAGCGCCTTCTCCGTCGCTTCGCGCTTCAAGCGTTCCGGAACGTTCGGATCCTCAATCGAATACTGCCCGCCGTCTTCCGGGGCGAACGGTTTCTTTTCGCGAGCCTCTTGCGGAGCCGTCCAATCTGGCGACCCGCCGTGGTCCTCATGCTCGAGCATACCTGCCCAGTATAACAAAATGGACAAGGCGGCCATACGCGGCAGCCTCGCTGAACCATAAAAAAAGTTCCAGGGCGGGCCGCGATCGCGCGGTCCGCCCTGAGTGTGCATGTCACGCGTCGTCGTACGACGGTTCGGCCTCATCCGGCGCGTCGCCGTGCAGTTCGGCCATCCGCTCGTTCGCCATCAGCCGATCCTCCTCATCGACGGGCTCCCAGATGATGCCCGCCTTGGTCTTCGTCGCTTCGAGGACGTAGAAGGTCATGAGCATGAGCCCGCCTTCGCTCGCGCCTTCGAACGGTTCGACGGCACGGAAGAAGACGTAGGTGCGCATGTCGATCTCGACCTGGCAGAGGGCGGACGCGACGATCGGGGACCCTGCATCCTCGAGCTCGACGTGGTTCGGGAAGATGCGCGGAGCCGCCGCCGACGTCCGAAGCCGCGCATCCTGGTCGAACTGCGCGTGCAGCCAGCGCATGAGCCGGTCGATCGTCACCGCGTCGATGTTGTCGGTGAGCGTCTGCCCCTCGTCGACCTCTTCCAGGACGAAGATGTACATGAGCGAATCTTCGTCGTCTTCCGGCCCGTCGACGAAGAAGTAGTATTCGCGATCGTGCTCGGTGACCTTCGTGACGAAGAAGAACACTTCCTCCTCGTCATCGGCGTCGGTGAGCCGCACCTCGTCGCCGCGCGTGAGCGCCTCGGGATCCCACGCCAGGAGTTCGGGCCCGGGCATCAGCGGTCCTCGTCTTCGTCGGGGTTGCGACGGAAGTAGGACGCCTTCCACCGCGGGTCGTCGTCATCGTCTTTCGCGGGCGCATCGAACTCCGTCTGGAGCGCGGCGGCGATGCGGCGCTGCGCGGGGTCGGGCAGCGTGCCGAACGCCTTCGCGCTCAGGTGGTAGCCGTCGTCCCAGTGCAGGCGGCAGATGACCGGGTCGCCGTCCGGCGCGAGGTCGTGCGTCGGCTGGATGCGGACGTAGAAGCCGCCGTCATCCTCGATGATCGCCTCGACGTCGCCGGCGAACGGCGTGCAGCCATCGACGTACCAGCGTCCGCTGTCCGGAAACCGGCCGCGGAGCTCTTCGAGCGTAAGCGCAGGTGATGTCGTCATTTCTTCCCTCCGGCAATAAGGATAATGACAGTGCAGAAAAAGGCAAGATCGCCGCTCCTCCCGGACGGCGATCAAGGGCCTCATGTCGATTGCGGTGCGCGAGCCGGAGTTGACCGATGTATGCTCGAACAAACCGATGCTTCTCATGGAGGGTGGCTCGCATGGGACAGGCCAGTCCTTGCACGACAATGTTCCTGAGGGTGAACGTGGTACCCGGAGCACCGAGCCCCGCTATGGAGCGCGTGCGTCACGGGCGTGGCGGGGTCACTATAGATGAGCCCGCAAAAACGGGCAAGGGTGTGGATGAATCGGGAAGCCACTCTGCTAGAATGGGAGCGTATGAAACGCTCCGAAGCGTCGCGCAAAGCATGGGCGGTCGTCGCCCTGCTGGTCATCGTGTCCATGATCCTCGCCATGGGATCGTATGGGTTTTAGGAAGGTGTGGTGACGACGCGTCTTCGTGGAGGCGCGACGTAACGACAGCTTCATGGAACGGCAATGGGTCATCGCCCCCCGCGTGGAGGACGATATTGTTCGGCAACTGCTTGCGAACCGCGGTGTCCGCCCGGACGACGGCGCGGCGTTCTTATCGCCCGACTGGGAACGCGGGACGCATTCGCCGTGGCTGTTCACGAAGATGCGGCACGCGGTCGACCGCGTCTTCGCCGCGCTTGCAAACGGCGAGCGTATCATGATCCACGGCGATTATGACGCCGACGGCGTGTCGGGGAGCGCGCTCCTGTACGGCGCGCTCCAAGACATTGCTAAAAAAATGGCGGGGTGCGGGGACCCCGCCTATCAACAGTACATCGCCGGCCTCCCCGCAGGCCGGCTGGGAGTATTCCTGCCCGACCGGGAGAAGGACGGCTACGGCGTCGCCATGCACACGGTGGAGCGGCTGGCGGCCGAGGGCACGAAGCTGCTGCTTACCGTCGATTGCGGTATTGCGAACGCGGACCAGCTCGACCATGCCCACGAGCTCGGCGTTGACGTCGTTATTTGCGACCACCACCAGTTGGGAGATCGCCTTCCCGCGCATGCGATCATGTTGCATCCCCTCGCGCCGGGCGAGGAGTACCCGAACAAAGTGTTGTGCGGTACCGGCGTCGCGTTCAAACTCGCGAGTGCGCTCTTCGACGAAGCGCGGAAACGCGGCGCGGCATTCCCGGTCGGCTACGAAAAGTGGATGCTCGACCTTGTTGCGGTCGCGACCGTCACGGACGTCATGCCGCTCCTCGGCGAGAACCGCGTCCTCGAACATTTCGGGCTCACCGTGCTGCGCAAGACAAAACGTCCGGGACTGCTCGCCATCCTCGCCTCCGCAGGCGTCGACCTCGATACCATCGACACGGAGACGATCGGCTTCCGCATCGGCCCGCGGTTGAACGCCGCCGGACGTCTTACGTCGGCGTCGCATGCGTTCGACGCGCTTGCTGCAGACGACATGGTTGCCGCACAGCGCGCCGCGGCGACGCTCGAGACGCTGAACCGTGAACGGCAGGGAATGTTCGCAAAGGCATACGACGAGGCGCGGGCGATGGTCGACGCTGCTGAGGCTGCTCCTGTGCTCGTGGTGTGGAAGGACGATTGGCTTCCCGGCATCGTCGGGCTCATCGCCGGGCGTCTTGTCGGCGACTACGGGGTACCGGCGTTCGCATTCGCCCGCGTCGGCGGCCAGTACGTGGGCAGCGGGCGGAGCGTCGGCGGCTTGCATTTGGTTGAAGCCATGAACGCGTGCGGCGATATGTTCGTCAGAAAAGGCGGGCACCCGCAGGCGTGCGGCCTCACTATCGCGGACGAGTCGTTGGTCCGGGACTTCCAAGCCCGCATCGGGGAGTTTGCCCGCACGTTCTTTGGCGGGCCGCGACCGGCGCAGACGCTCCCGATCGACGTCGAGCTGCCGCTCGAGCACGCGACATGGGAGTTGCTCGGCGACGTCGCGCGGTGCGCGCCGTTTGGCGAAGGGAACCGCGCGCCGATATTTGCCGCGTGCGGCGTCAGCGTTCTTGCGGCCGAAACGATGGGGAACAGGGCGAACCACCTGCGGTTGTCGGCGCTTGACGGCGCGGGACAGGCGCGGAAGCTCGTCGGCTTTGGCTTCGGCGAATGGGCAGCGCGCCTCCATATGGGCGACCGCGTCGATGTCGCGTATACTCTGGAGGTAAATATATGGAACGGGCGCCGTGAGTTGCAACTCCGGATTGTTGATTTGCGCGTATGAAGCGGGCACGAATGTATGCCGATGGCGGGGCAAGAGGGAATCCGGGGCCTGCGGCGGGCGGCGCGGTCTTGTTTGCGCTCGACGGGGATGGCAACGTCGGTGAACGGCTTGCGGAAGTGGGCGAGTATTTGCCCCATGCGACGAACAACGTCGCGGAGTACACGGGAATCATCATCGGACTCCGAAAGGCGCACGAGCTTGGCGTGCAGTCGCTCGATGTCTGTTTGGACTCCGAGCTCGCGGTCAAGCAGCTGAACGGCGAGTACAAGGTCAAGAACCCGGAGCTTGCGCGCCTCTTTGTGGATGTGTACAACCTCAAACCGCATTTCCGGACGATTTCCTTCCGCCACGTGCGCCGGGAGTTCAACAAAGACGCGGACGCCATGGTGAATAAGACCATCGATGCGGCTCTTGGGCTGTGATATCATTTTCCTACTATGGGCTTGTTTGGAGGCAAGAAAGAAGAACACTTTGACGGCATGCTCGGGGTCGACATCGGTCCGTCCGGCATCAAGATCGTCGAGCTTGTCCCCGAGAAGGGGCGGCTCCGCCTTTCGACGTACGGCTACGCGGAGTACGCCGCGGTTTCGTCCGAGGCGCCGTCGCTCCTCGACAATCCCGACAAGGCGGTCGAGCTCATCCGCGCCATCATCAAAGACTCGGGGATGAAGGCGACCCGCGCGGTCGCGGCGTTGCCGAGCGCGCAGGTCTTCCAAACCATCGTCGTCATTCCGCAAGTCAAGACGAAGGAGGAAGTGAAGGCGATGATTGAGACGCAGACGGCGAAGCTCCTGCCGCTCCCGATGGCGGAGATGATTGTCGACTCGAACGTGCTCGACAAGGAACTCCTCCCGAAGGAGGCTGGCCAGGAAAAGAAAGAGAAAAAGGAGGAGAAGCAGGAACAAAAAGAGGCCGCAGCGCCCGAGGCACCGAAGGCCGAGGAGAAAAAGCACATCCGCGTCCTCGTGACCGCCGCGCCGCGTACGCTCGTCCAGAAGTACGTCGACATCTTCAGGAAGGCGAAGCTCGACCTCGTCTCGCTCGAGACCGAGGTGTTCGCGCTCATCCGGTCGCTCGTCGGCAAAGACAAGTCGCGCATCATGGTCGCGGACATGGGGTTTGCGCAGGCGAATATTTCCATCATCGACAAAGGGGTGCCGTACCTCGCGCGGAGCATGAAGGGCGGCGGCAGCGCCATGACGCAGGCGCTCGCGACGAGCCTTGGCATGGGCTACGAGGACGCGGAGCGCATGAAGCGCGACCTTGCGCTTTCGCCGGGCGAGACAGAGCCGCCGAAGGTGGTGAAAGACGCGCTCGAGTCGGTCGTGCATGAGTTGCGGTATGCGCTTGAGCTGTACGCGCAGCAGGCGTTCCACGACAACCGCACGGTGGAAAAGATCATCGTGACCGGCGGCAGCGCGCACCTGCCGTCGCTTGACCCATACCTCACCAAGGAACTGAACGTGAACGTCTATATCGGTGACCCGTGGGCGCGCATCGCGGCGCCTGCGGCGCTCCGGCCGGTGCTCGAAGAAGTGGGCCCGCGGTTCAGCATCGCCATCGGGCTCGCCATGCGCGCGGCCGAAGAATAGCTATGGCGCCCCGGCCGACCATCCTGATTGCCGCATGCGACACGTATCTTGCCGGCATCTACGGCCGGAAGTTTGAGCGTGACGGCTGGGAGGTGGAGGTCGTCGAGCGCGTGAAGGACGCGGAGCATCGCGCGGTGCAAGTGCGGCCCGCGGTCCTCATGTTCGAAGCCGATTGTGTGGCGGATGTCGCCAAAGAAGTGCGGCGTCTCAAAGCGCTGCCAACGCTCCTCAAGACGCACATCGTCGTCCTTGCGAGCCGTGCGCACATGCACGGCGTCCGCGACGCGATGCTCGCCGGCGCCAGCGACTACCTGCTCGTCGGGCATTTTGTCCCGCAAGAGGCGGTCGCGAAAATGAAACGCTTGCTCTCGTTGTGATATGCTTCGCTTAACCGTATGAACCAAATGGGTATGACAAAAATTGAGGTGCTGATCGTGCTCCTCGTGCTCGGGGTCATGGGGGCGCTTTCCGCGGTCGCCGTGTCGACGGCGCGCGAACGGACCCGCGATGCGACGCGGCTTTCGCATGTCCGCGAACTACAAAATGCGCTCGAGTCGTATTTCTCCGACCATAGCGCGTACCCGGCGGCCGACGAGGCGACGGCGCTCGGGCAGGGCGCGACGCAGTGCCTTTCCGACGACGGATTTGATTGCAGCATCGCGCCGGACGGGGCGTATCTCGAGATCGTCCCCACGCCGCCCACGAAAGGGCTGAAGGGCGCGGTGTCCTGCGGCGACACAAGCGACGTGTACTGCTATGAGAGCGACGGCGATCAGTACCGCATCCAATTCGAGCTCGAAGGAAAGAACAACGTGCTCGGCTTGGTGAAGGGCGCGAACTGCGCGACCGAGAGCAACCTTGTGCCCGGCGCCTGCGGCACGCTTGAATAACCGGCTATGGGGGAAATCATCGCGTACCTGCTCCTCGCGTTCGTCCTCGGCGTCGTCACCGGCAGCATCGTCAACGCTACCGTGTTGCGTACCAAAGCGGGGCTGCCGCTCATGAGCCGGGCGAAGTGTTTGTCGTGCGTCGAGCCGCTCGCGTGGTTCGACCTCATCCCGGTCGTGAGTTTCTTTGCCCTCAAGGGCCGCTGCCGCCGGTGTTCTTCCGCAATCGAATGGCAGTACCCCGCCGTGGAACTTGCGATGGGCCTCTTGTTCGCGCTCTTCGCCGCGCGCATCTTCCTTGGCGTCGGCATCCCGCCGTACATCACCGGTACCGAACACGCGCTGCTTTTTATCCGCGATGCGATCGTTGCGGTCTTCCTCGTCATCATTTTTCTGTACGACTTCCGGTTTTCCGTCATTCCTGACCGGTTTTCCATTCCCGCGGTCATCATCGTCATCCTCGCGAACCTCGTGCTCGGCGCGTCGACGTGGTCGCTGCTCCTTGGCGGGCTTGCGCTCGGTGGGTTCTTCTCGGTGCAGTATCTCGTTTCGCAGGGGCGCTGGGTCGGCGGCGGCGACATCCGCATGGGGCTGCTCATGGGCTTCTTGCTCGGCCTGCCGCTCGGTATCGTCGCCCTGTTCTGGTCCTATGTCCTCGGCGCGATTGCGGGCGTTATCCTCATCGCCTTCGGCCATCGCAAACTGGATAGCCATGTGCCGTTCGGGACGTTCCTGGCGCTCGCGACGGTCATCGTCATGGTGTTCGGGCCGTGGATGCTCGACTGGTACCTTGGCGTCTTGTCGTAGCGTATGACGATCGAAGAAGTGATTGCGGGCGTGAACGCGTCGGACATCTCCGAGGAAGAAAAAGCGGCGTGGCGCTGGTCGCTCCTCATGCAGCCGAACGTCACGATGATCAAACTTGGCCTCGAATACGAGGCTGCCGACACCTTCAATCCCGCAGTGTATTCCGAGCAGATTTTACAAAGCAAAAGCTGGTAGCGCGCAACCATCCCGAGCGAAGGCGAGGGACCTTGCGGGCGTTCTAGGTCCCTCCTGGCGTCGGGATGGTTTTCCAAGGTGGCGGTGAATCTCGAGAAGCGAGCTGGACAACGGCTCGCTTTTCTGCTAAGGTTCGCATCGCAACCCAGGAGTTCGCATGCGTCACAAGCACCTCGCCTACGGCCTCTCCGCGTTCCTCTTCTCTCTCGGCCTCTTCAGCTTCGGCATGGGCTTCGAGCGCAACGTCATGAACCGCGCCGAGGCCGCGACCCCCGCCGGCTTCGTCCCGGTCGAGACCCCGCCGGTCCAGGGCTACTCGTACAACGAGTCGACCCACACCGCGACTTTCAACATGGACGAGTTCGTCGCCGCGTGCAAGGGCGTCACGGTGAAGATCATCGTGAACCGTGTGAACGAGGAGATCACGGCGGTCTGCGGAAGCCACAAGGAGCAGATGCCGCACTTCGCCGGCAGCCAGCTCGAGTTCATCGTCTACCGTGGCCCGCAGTTCGGCGGCTTCTAGCCGAAGAACTCGCGCGTCGCCGTCGCCCCGAGAAGCCGCCCTGGCTTCCGGGGCGCTTCGTTTTATGTCCAGGTGGCGGTATCGCGTGTACATTTCATTCCGCCACCTAATCAACACTTCTCCGCAACTGCTTGATGACTGAGCGGCGTTTCTTTGCGTCGATGCGGCGTTGCTTCGATGCGCGGGTGGGTTTTGTTGGGACGCGTTTTGCTTGCGGCGTTAGCGCGTGCTCGATGAGGCGGTACAACTTCTCGAGCGCGGTTTCGCGGTTGCGGGACTGCAGGCGGCTTTCGCTCGCAGTGAGGACCACTTCGCCTTCGTTGTTCAGCCGGTTCTTGAATGCGGCGCGGAGCCTGGCTTTTTCGGAACTATCAAAAACCTGCGACCCGGCCAAGTCCCAGTGGAGCTGCGCCTTGGTCGCGACCTTGTTGACGTTTTGCCCGCCCGCGCCCGACGAACGGACGTAGACGATACGAATTTCATTCTCCGGAATCCTCCGTCCTCCGAGCATAATCGAGCATAGTATACCAAAAATGCAAACCCCGCCTCGGCGAGTGGGGTTCGCGGGCGGGGACGGACGGTTGGAGGGGCTGCTACCAGCCGGCGGGCTGGGAGTAGTTGTAGATCGACTCGTCGGTGTCGACGGGAGCCTCCGGCACGGGGTGGACGACCTCCGGGAACGGCCCCGGGGTCAGGTACATCTCCGGTGGCGGCTTGAGGTCGATGCGGGACGTGCTGGGGCGGCTGCCCCGGGCGGACAGGTCGGTCGTACGGTCGTTCATGGAGCCTCCGGTGCAAAAGGATGCCTGAGCTGAGCAAAAAAGTCAATGGGTTTGTATGGCCGGGGTCATGGCAAATAGTGTCGTTTTCGGGTACCATTGGGGAAGCGCTATGACCAAGGAAGAGGCCAAAAAACGCATCGAAAAGCTCCGGAAAGCGATCGACACATACCGCTACGAATACCACGTCCTCGACAAGGCGGAGATTTCGGATGCCGCGCACGACACGCTCAAACACGAGCTCTTCCAACTCGAGCAGGAGTTCCCGGAACTCATCACGCCCGACTCGCCGACCCAGCGCGTGGGCGGCGAGCCGCTGCCGAAGTTCAAGAAGGTGGCGCACGAGCGCCCAATGCTGTCCATGGAAGATGTCTTCACCGAGGACGAGGCGAAGGAGTGGATGGCGCGTGTGGAAAAGATCGCTGGCCGCCCGCTCGACTATGTGTGCATGTGCAAGATCGACGGCCTCGCTGTTTCGCTCATCTACGACGACGGGGTGTTGCAAACGGCGGCGACGCGCGGCAACGGCCGTGTCGGCGAAGACGTCACGATGAACGTCCGCACCATCGAATCGGTCCCGTTGACGCTCCGTGAAGTGGTGAAGGGGCGCATCGAGGTGCGTGGCGAGGTGTACATGCGCAAGGACGATTTCGAAAAGATGAATGCGGCACGGCGCAAGGCGGGTGAGGAGGAGTTTGCCAATCCGCGCAACGTGTCGGCCGGCAGCATCCGCCAACTCGACCCAAAACTCGCCGCGGCGCGCCCGCTGCGGTTCTTTGCATGGCGCATCGAAGGCGACCCCTCGGTGACGGCGCAGGCCGAAGGCATGGCGCGGCTGCGCGAATTGGGATTTGCGACGAGCCCGTTTGTGCATGCAAAGGATTTCGCCGCGATCAAGAAATTTTACGCAACGATTGAAAAGGAGCGCGAAGAGCTGCCGTTTTGGATTGACGGCGTGGTCATCCGCGTCAACGCGTACAGGGAGTTCGAACGCCTCGGCGTCGTCGGGAAAACGCCGCGCGGGCTTGTGGCGTGGAAGTTCGCGCCCGAAGAAGCGACAACGCGCGTCGAGCGCGTCGAGTGGTTCGTGGGCCGCACCGGGTCGTTGACGCCGGTCGCGACCGTTTCGCCGACCTTCATCGCCGGCACGACCGTGACGCACGCGACGCTGCACAACGCCGACGAGATTGCGCGCCTCGGCCTGAAGATCGGAGATACTGTCGTCCTTACGAAAGCCGGCGACATCATCCCGAAAATCACAAAGGTGCTGCCTGAACTGCGGGAAGGGAAGGAGAAGGCCGTGCCGATCCCAAAGCAATGCCCGGTGTGCAGTTCGCCGGTCGAACGCCGTGAGGGCGAGGTGGCGCTGTTTTGTACGAACCGTGAATGTTACGCGAAAGAGCGTGAGCGCATCCTCTACGCCGTCCGAGCATTCGCAATCGACGGCCTTGGCGAAAAGATCATTGAACGGCTCATCAACGAGGGACTGCTCAACTCACCGCCGGACGTGTTCCGCCTGACTGCCGAAGAATTGATGGAGCTCGAGCGCTTCGGCGATATCTTGGCAAAGAAGCTCGTCGATGAAATCCAAAGCAAGAAGACGATCGACCTCGACAAGTTCATCGTCGCGCTCGGCATCCGCCATGTCGGCGGCGAAACCGCGTTCGCGCTCGCGACGGCATTCGGCACGCGTGATGCGTTCATGGGCGCCACGAAAGAAGACTTGCTCGGCGTGCCGGACATTGGCGAGGTCGTCGCGGACTCCATCACCGAGTTTTTGCAGAGCAGCCAAGCGAAGATGCTGTTTGACGAGTATGCAGAGGTCGGCGTGACGGTGCGCCCGGCCAAGAAGGTGGAGCGGACCCTCGCCGGAAAGACGTTCGTGCTCACCGGGACGTTGGAGCGCTTGGGGCGCGAAGAAGCAAAGGAGAAAATCCGGCTCGCGGGCGGCAACGTGTCGGGGTCGGTGAGTAAAAAGACGGATTACGTGGTCGTCGGCGCTGAGCCGGGCAGCAAGCTCGACGACGCGAATCGCCTCGGTGTCCGCACCTTGTCGGAAGCGGAGTTCCTGCGTATTCTTGGGTCGTAATTATGGATATCAATATTGACCACGTTGCGAAGCTCGCGAAGCTGCGCCTGACGGCCAAAGAGAAAAAAATGATGGAGCCGCAGTTGCCGGCGATCTTGGAGTTTGTCGGAAAGCTTGAAGAGGTCGATACCTCCGGCGTCGATGTGAAGGCGTACCTTACCGACGCGGTCAACGTGTTCCGTGACGACGAGGCGCTGCCCGTCGATGAAGCGACCCGGAAGGCGCTTCTCGATGCGTTCCCGCAGTCGACCGCCGGCGCGTTGAAAGTCCCTGGCGTCTTTGAATAAGTATGGCGTTTGCAACGGCGAAAGAAATCCGCGACGCGATTGCGTCCGGCACCACGAGCGCGGTCGAGGTCGTGAAGGCGACCCTCGCGGACATCAAAAAGCGTGACAAAAAGATCGGCGCGTTTTTGGAGACGTTTGATGACGACGCGCTGGCGGCGGCGCAAACGATCGACGACATGAAGGCCCGCGGCGAATCCCTCCCGCGTCTTGCCGGCGTGCCGGTCGCAGTGAAGGATTGCATCCTCGTGAAGGGTCATGTCGCCTCATCGGGATCGAAGATCCTCGCGGAGTACGTCGCGACGTACGATGCAACCGTGGTCGCGCGGCTGAAGGCTGCCGGCGCGATCATTGTCGGGCGCACGAACATGGACGAGTTTGCGATGGGCTCGTCGACGGAAACATCGGCGTTCCAGCAGACGAAGAATCCCTGGGATGTCACACGCGTGCCCGGCGGGTCGTCGGGCGGTTCGGCGGCTGCGGTTGCTGCGGGTTTCGTGCCGGTCGCGCTTGGCTCCGACACCGGCGGATCCGTCCGGCAGCCGGCCGCACTGTGCGGCATCACCGGCCTGAAGCCGAGCTACGGACGAGTGTCGCGGTTCGGCCTCACGGCGCTCTCGTCGAGCCTCGACCAAATCGGCGTGCTCGCGCGCTCGGTTGATGATGCCGCGTTGACGCTTGAAGTGATTGAAGGTGTCGATGAAAAGGACGCAACCTCGGTTGTCCTCGAGGAGAAGACGATTCCCGAACTCATGGACCGCTCGCTGAAAGGGATGAGGATTGGCATCCCGAGTTATCTTGATGCTCCGGAACTTTCGGAGTTCGATTACGTCACCGCATTTGCGGACGCGGTGAAGCTTCTCGAGTCGGAGGGAGCGGAAATCACGAAGATCGATGTCGACACGAGCTACGCGTACGCGCTCCCGACGTACTACATCATCCAACCGGCCGAGGCATCGAGTAACCTCGCGCGGTTCGATGGGATGCGCTACGGCACCCGTGCGGAAGGAAATCTCGAAGAGAGTTCCATCGCTGCCCGTTCGGATGGGTTCGGGAGAGAAGTAAAGCGCCGCATTATTCTCGGCACTGCGATCCTTTCCGCGGGATACGCCGACGCGTACTACAAAAAGGCGCTCGCCGTGCGCACGAAGATTCGTCAGGAGTTTGACGCGGCGTTCAACGAAGTTGACGTTATTATGACGCCGACTTCGCCGGTCGTTGCATGGAAGATCGGAGAAAAATTCGACGATCCGTTGGCGATGTACTACGCGGATATTTTCACCGTCGGTGCGAACCTTGCCGGCATCGCCGGAATCTCGGTGCCGTGCGGGGTTGCAACCGACGAACAGCTTCCTGTGGGACTCCAGTTCCTCGGCGGCGCGTTCCAGGACGGGAAGGTGCTCCGCGCCGGGGCGGCATACCAATCACTCACGAAATGGCATGAGGAACACCCGCGTGCATAGCCGGCCTCCCCGCAGGCCGGCGGATCGGCGGGGTGCGGGGACCCCGCCAATGAGCTATGTTTGAATTGACACCAACGCAGATGGGCATAGCGATCGCTGTCTTTGTGATTGTCACTGGAGGTGCAGCCTACGGCATCTATCGGTTCAAGCTCCTGTTTCGCCGCTGGGCGTTCGGCAACGAGCGGCAAAAGATCGCGCTTGCGTGGCGCGACGTCGAGCAGCTCATGGCGCGCGGCGACGAGATGAGCGCGCGGCTTGCCGTGATGCACGCGGACGCCGTGCTCGACAAAGCGCTGCAAGCGAAGCATTTCCCGGGCGACCGGTTTGCGACACGCATGCAGTTTGCGCAGAAGAAGTATCGCGAACTCCGCCGTGTGTGGTGGGCGCACAAGCTGCGCAACGAACTCTCGCACAACCCGCACTCTTCGCTCCGCGGCGGGGAAGCCCGGAAAGCGGTGGCGACATTCAAGAAGGCGCTCGTGGACATTGGCGCGCTCTAACATGATCCCGTACATCGAGTGGAAAACCATCACACTGGGACCGCTCACGCTGCACGTGTGGGGGCTGTTTGTTGCGCTCGGGTTCCTTGTTGCCGCGCTTGTCGCGGGGCGGCATGCGAAACGGAATGGACTTCGTGCGGAGATCATCTATGACCTTGCGGCGTGGATGGTGCTCGCCGGCATGGTCGGCGGCCGTCTTGGCCATGTGCTCTTTTACGAATTCCCGTATTACCTCGCGCACCCCGTCGAAGTCTTTGCCATTTGGGAGGGCGGGCTGTCGATGTTCGGAGGCCTCATTGCTTGCGCGATCGTCGGCATCGGGTATCTCCGCCGCAAACACGTGGACGTGTGGCGCTACGCCGACGACGCGGCGTTCGGGCTTCCGTTTGGCATGATGGTCGGCCGCATCGGATGTTTCCTCATTCACGACCATCCGGGAACGGCGACAGACTTCGCACTTGGCGTGCAATACCCGGACGGCGTCGTGCGGCATGACCACGGGCTGTACGAGGTCATCAACGGGGCGTTCATGGCAGTAGTCTTCGTCTTGCTTGCGCGGAGACGCCCGCCTGTCGGGACATTCATCGGCGTCTTCTCGCTCTGGTATGGCCTTTTCCGTTTCGCGACAGACTTCTGGCGCCTTGTCGACACCCGCTATCTTGGGCTAACGCCAGGCCAGTATCTCGGCATCGCGCTCGCTATTTTTGGCGGCGCCGTCTTGTGGATAACACACAGGCAAAAACGCCAATAAATGCTAGACTTAAGGCCGTAAAATAACCGAAAACCTATGAGCGAAGAAGGAACGACATCGCAGACCGACAGCAAGCAGCTCGGTTTTTTTGACGGCAATCCGAAAATGATTTTCGTGTTCGGTCTTGTGGCCGGCATCGCGTTGACGTACGTCGGCGGCGACATCTTGGGAGGGACGAGCGGCCGTGCGGTTGCGGCAGACGAGGATGCGGTCGTGGTTGACGACGATGATGATGACAGCGGCTCGACCGGGACGGCGACGGCAAAGACGCTTGCGCCGGTGACGGACGAGGACCACGTGCGCGGCGACATCGAGAAGGCGAAGGTCGTTGTCGTCGAATACTCGGACTACGAGTGTCCGTTCTGCGGCCGCCACCACCCGACCATGCTCGACATCATGGACAAGTACGGCGACGACGTCGCGTGGGTGTACCGCCACTTCCCGCTGTCGTTCCACCCCGAAGCAAAGCCGGCGGCGCTCGCCGCGGAATGCGCGGGCGAGCAGGACAAGTTCTGGGAGTACACGGATGAGCTCTTCGCGAATCAGGACTCGCTGAGCGACGACTACTACGGCGAACTCGCGGACGAACTCGGTTTGAACCGCTCGCAGTTCGACGATTGCGTCGAGAGCGAGAAGTACGCGAGCAAGATCTCCGAGGACACCTCCTCCGGCCGTGCTGCGGGCGTCAGCGGCACCCCGGCGACCTTCGTCAACGGCCAGCTCGTCTCGGGCGCAGTTCCGCTGGAGACCTTCGTGGACCTCATTGACGCGGAGCTCGAATAAACTCGAAACTAAAGAAACCACCCCTCGGCAAGCGCCTTGGGGTGGCTTTCTTTAGTCATGAAAAAGAGGAGCCCCGCCACCCGGATGGTGTCCGAATGGCGGGGCTACGACGTGACGCTAGCGCTCGTCCACGATCTCGCGGCCCATCTTCTCGATGAAGTCCTGGGCCTCGCTCTCGGTGTGGAACGACCGGAGGTGCTCGCGGTGATCCACCAGCTCACGGTCGAACGGGATTTCCTCGCGCGCGTGGCTCGCGTGCACCTTGCCGTCTGCGAACCAGAAGGGGGGCAGCTTGGCGCGCTTCGGATGCAGCTCGCGCGCTTTCCAGAGGCCCGCGAATCCCGCCGTGACGTCATCGACGACCCACGAGACCACCCACGCGCGGGGCGTCTCGTACTTCGCGATCTCCTGCTCGATCTCCCGCTCTTCCTCGATCCACCGCTCGGGCTTCGTCGGCCGGGCGAGCCAGGTGGGCGGGATGATAGCCATCGCCCACAGCAGCCCGGGGCGCGGGCGGCCGAGCACGGTCTCCAGATCCAGGGCGCTGCCGATCTTGCCCTTGCCGCGCTCCTGCGTGCACCGCAGGAAGCTCGCCATGTTGTAGATGGCACCGAAGAGGCCGAGCTTGCGCGCGAGGGTGCAGGTCTTCGAGTAGCTCTTCTCGCGACGACCGAGACCCAGATCGTAGTACGCCGGACTGTAGTCGCCGAAGTACGTCACGCACGGCATGCCGAGCGCGCTCCAGAACGACTCGTCGCTCCAGTAGGGTGGCTTCCAGTCGTGGCGAAGCGGGTCGAAGCGCATCGGCAAGCCGAGCGCCGCCTTGATCCGCGCCTCGATCTGGCGCGGCCGGGCCTGGACGCCGAAGTTGAGGTAGCAGATCTCCCCGACGTAGCGAACACCGCGCGCGACGATGTACTTCATGTCCTCGTCCGCGAGCGCCGTGTCCTCGATGCGGGTCGAGCACAGCGCGATAGTCCGGTCGGAGGTGTCCGCCAGCATGATGCCGACGAGCTTGCCTTCCTTGAACGCCTGCAGGGCGTTCAGGATGGCCTTGATCTCGGCCGGCGTACGCCGGTTGTCCTCGATGAGGTCGATGGCGTTGTCCGCGAGCTTCCGCACGCGGCGCGTGGCGGTGACGATGTTCATGCCGGTTTCAGCGGCCATGGTGTACTCCAAGTCTCGTTGTCGTTGTGAAGGTTTCAGCTTCTTGCCAGTTTTGACTCCGGTATGCGCGGAGCCTTCTATGGGGTTGCTGCTGCAGACGGTTTGCGCGAATGCAGACCGCAGCTCCATAGCCTCCCAAATGGGAAGGCGGTAATATTAGCAAAAAAATTGCATCACGTCAACCAAAAACCGCCTATGGCGGGCGGTTTTTGGGAAAAATCGTTACCGGCGGCCTCCGGAACCGGCCTTCGGGTCGTAGCGGTATGCCGGCGCTTCGTCCTCGTCCATCTCGAGACGGCGGTACGTCGGAAGCGGCTTGTGTGCGCGTGCCGGGCGTTCGTCGCGGCGCTTGTGGTCCGGGCGCGCGCCACTGCGCTGCAGCGGGCGGCCCTGGCCATGGCGGGGGCGGCGTTCGTCGCGGGGCTCGCTCGGCATGCTGCGGGCGGCGGGGAGGTCTTTCGGGAGGTCGCTCACCGGAAGCTTGCCGCGGATCAGGCGCTCGATGGCGCGGATATCGGACTGCTGGTCCGGCGTCGCGAACGAGTATGCCTTGCCCTCGTGCCCCGCGCGGCCGGTGCGGCCGATGCGGTGCACGTAATCGTCCGCGCTGTCCGGGAGGTCGTAGTTAATGACGAGCCCGATGCCCTTCACGTCGATGCCGCGCGCGGCGATGTCGGTGGCGACGAGGACGCGGTACTTGCCGTTCTTGAACCCGTCGAGCGCTTCACGGCGCTGGTTCAGCGAACGGTTCGCGTGGATTTCGGCCGCGGTGTGCTTCATGGCGCGCACGGCCTTGCAAATCTTCTTGGCGCCGTGCTTGGTGCGCGAGAACACGAGCACCGTGCCGTCGAAGTCGTTGAGCACCTTCTCGAGCAGGCGGAGCTTGTCATCCTTGCGGACGATGAAGAGCTCCTGGCTGACGCGCTCGGACGCGGTGCCGGCAGGCGCCACTTCGACGCGCACCGGGAGCTGCATGTGCTTCTTCGCGATGTCGACGATGTCGTTCGGCATGGTCGCGGAGAAGAGCATGGTCTGACGCTTTTTCGGGACTGCGACGAGGATGCGGTTGATCTGCGGCGCAAAGCCCATGTCGAGCATGCGGTCGGCCTCGTCGAGGACGAGGATGCGCACGTCGTCGAGCTTCACCGTCTTCTGCTCCATGTGGTCGATGAGGCGGCCCGGCGTCGCAATGATGACGTGCGGGTTGCCCTTGAGCTGCGTGATTTGCTTTTTGATGTTTTCGCCGCCAATGAGCACCGCGGTGCGCATGCCGATCGGCTTGCCGATGCGGGCGAGCGACTCGTCGACCTGGAGCGCGAGTTCGCGCGTCGGGAGGATGACGAGGCCGCGACCCTTGTGCATGGCGAGGCGCTGGATCATCGGGATGCCGAATGCAAGCGTCTTGCCGGTGCCGGTCTGGGCGATACCAATCACGTCCTTGCCGTCGATGGCGACAGGGATCGATTTCTCTTGGATGGGTGTCGGGGTCGTGAACTTGGCTTTATCGAGGATGCCAAGGAGTGTCGTTGCAATGCCAAGGGTAGAAAAACCCGCTGGCGAGGTCGTAGTCTGCTGCATAGTTGTCTTGATCCGAACCGATGGGATCAAGACAGGGAACTGCCGACCGAGGTTCGATGCCGTCCGCAAAGTTAGGCGGAGGCGAAAATCAAGAACCTAACAGTAGCGGAATTCTCGCAAAATGTCAAAAAATGGCGAACGGACGCCTATCTGCCAAAAAACCAATCCGACCATTTGCGGACCGGTTGCTTGCCATGGCCGGGCTCCTTGCCGCGGGCCTCGCGCAGCGCGGCGCTGACCCACGATTCGATGCGTTTTGCCTCCCGCTCGACCACGGGACCATCGTATTCGCCGTTGTGTGCCGGGCCTGTGCCGTAGCTGGGCTTTTTTTGGTCGAGGTGGAGGTTGAACACGACCGCGTCCTGGTGTTCTTCCAGGTAGACGTGGAAGCGCGGGTAGTGGTCGCCAGTGAGCCGGATGATGTAGCTCCCTTCCTTCGTGACGGGGTCAACAAGATACGAGTACCCGGCCTTTCGCAGGACCGACACCGCATTCATGACCGCATCGCGGGGGAAGGTAAGTTTCATATAGTTGCAGTGTGGCGCAATACCAACAATTGAGCAATCACAGCGACTCGACGACTGGACTCCGAAGCTGAGCTTCGAAGCTCAGCTTCGGAGTCCAAGTATACCAGAACAGAAGACGCACCCACGAGCCGCGGGAGCCCATGGGGCATCTTCCGCGCAGTGGGTGCGCTAGTCTTCGTCTTCGGATTCCGCGGACTCGTCGTAGTGGCGCAGGTAGGCGATCGTCATCTCCGCGAGCTGGGCCATGGTGATCGGGCTGTCGGGCTTCTCGAGGACCCGCTGCCAGGCCGTGGAATCCGCGCGGACCTGATCCATCCACGGATCGAGGCCCGTCGTGAAGCCCTCGCGATCGCCCTTCTCGGTCCAGAGGATCTTGAACAGATCGCCGTCCTCGCTCCGGAAGATGGTGAGCCGACCGTCCTCGTGGCAGTAGAGCCACAGCTCGACCCACGGCTTGTCCTCGGGCCAGTCCTTGCAGAGGTCGTCCGGGCACGTTGTGCCGATCGCGAGGCGGAGGATGGCCTTGAACTCGCCCTTGTCGGCGACGCCGTACAGGCCGAAGCCTTCCCAGGCCGGATCGCAGTAGAGGCCATCGAAGAAGCTGTCGGTGAGCGTGATCATCTTCTTGAGGTGGCGGAACATGGCGAGGAGGCGCTGGCGGGTCGTGGGCGTGGCGGTGTCGGGCATCGTGTCTCCTTTCCGTCCGGGATGGACGGTGTCTCGAGGACCACTATTATTAGCAGAGTTTTCGTCTTTTGTCCAGCCGTAACCCAAACAAAAGAACCGCCTTGCGGCGGTTCTTTTGGTCGGGCCGGCGGGACTCGAACCCACGGCCTCTACGACCCGAACGTAGCGCTCTACCTACTGAGCTACGACCCGGCATGTGCCGGATACCGACTGAGGTGCTGTTCTCGGGTGCGAAAATACTACTCTATATTGCCCAATTGATCAAGGATCGGAAATGGGGTACTCTTTCGCCGCTTGGAAGGATCGCATAGTGGCCTAGTGCGCACGCTTGGAAAGCGTGTATACCGCAAGGTATCGAGGGTTCGAATCCCTCTCCTTCCGCCAGCGGGCTGTGGCGCAGTTGGCTAGCGCGCTTGCATGGGGTGCAAGAGGTCGACGGTTCAAGTCCGTTCAGCCCGACCACAAGGACACCGCCTTTTACGGCGGCGTCTTTGTTTTTTATTGACAGTTCAGCCAAATTTCCTTACCTTACTGCTCGGCTCGTTTCGCGTTTCTTCACCCAACGCTACGCGCCAGGAACTGAAGATGAACCTGGACCTCTTGGAAGCCGCCCAACGCGTCCTCGGCTGGAGCGTCCCGAAGGCCAGCCGCAAGGTGGTCTTCGGCGGCATGCACGATGCCGACCTCGTGGTCGGTGTCGGCACGGACCCGGAGAAGAAGGCCGGTGCGTACCTCGTCATGAACAACGCCGCGGCGATCTACGTCAACTCCGGCAAGGAGACCCCGTCGCAGCTCAGCCCGAACGGGACGGCCGACATCTACGGCAAGACCGTGCTCAACCTCATGGAGGCGAACGCCCCCGCCACGCTCTGCGTGGAGATCCAGCAGGGCATGAATCTGGAGGGCGCCGGACGCGGGATCGCGCGAGCCCTCCTGCGCCCGGGCCTGGGCAAGACCGCGGCGAGCGCCAAGTACTACGCCGGGCCCACGGGGGTCATCGTCAACATCAACGTCCCCACCGAGACGGCGGAGCGCAGCCACGTCGCCTTCGAGCGCGGCTGGGAGATGGGCTGCTACGAGAACTTCCAGTGCTGGCTCGGCCAGCTCCCGCCGAACATCCTCAACCCGGAGAGCTACGCCGTGCTCATCGAGAAGCTGATCGCGGAGGCCTGCGACCGCTACCCGGAGACGAGCTACGAGATGATCGAGCCCGAGATGGAGGGGTACCAGCGCATGCAGCTCCTCAACGCCGTCGCCCGCGCGAGCAACTACCCCGGCGAGGTCCGCGCCATCGTCATCCACCCGCCCGGCGGGCCGACGGAGCGCAAGCGGGCGTACGTCGGCAAGGGCGTCACCATGGACACCGGCGGCATCAGCGTGAAGACCGAGAACCACATGCGCACCATGCACTGCGACATGATGGGCTCGGCGGCCGTGCTCGCGGCGGCGCTGTACTTCATGGCGCACCCCGAGGAGCTCGCCTGCACCACCGTGTTCGCCGTCGGGCTCGTCGAGAACGTCATCGCCCAGGACGCCTACCTCGTCGAGGAGATCATCACGTCCTACAGCGGCGCGACGGTGCGTGTCCTCAACACGGACGCCGAGGGCCGGCTGGTCCTCGCCGACGTGCTCTCCTGGACGTGCGAGCGCTTTGGCCTCAAGGACGGCGACGAGGTCCTCGTCAACGCGACGCTCACCGGGCACGCCGTGGTGGTCGTCGGCGACGAGATGAGCACGCTCATGGTGCGCGACAACCTCAAGGACGTCGTGGCCACGCTCGAGCAGCTCGGCGACGAGGTCGGTGACCCGGTGCAGCCGCTGCGCCTCACCGACCAGCACTACAACGCGATGAAGGACACGGTCGCCGATTACAAGAACCTGAGCGAGCTGCCGGACAAGGCCTGCGGCACGCAGACGGGCGCGGCCTTCTGCAGCTTCTTCGTTCCGAAGGGCGTCCGCTACGTGCACCACGACCTGGCGACCGCCGGCGGCGATACCGGCAACCCGGACGTCGGCCGTGCCAAGGGCCTGCCGTCCAACGGCGGCATGGGCCTCGGCATCGCCTACCTCAAGAAGTCGAGCGCCCTGAGCGACTACGAAGAACCCGTCCGCTAGGACGGTACCCGCCACCCGGCGCGGCAGAATCACCCGACGTGGTGGCTCTCGCTGCGCCGGGTGATTCTGTTTGGCGGCACGACGGAATCCTGCTATCATTTTCCCATTATGGCCTACTGGCTGCTCAAAACCGAGCCGGGCACCTACAGCTGGGGCGACCTCGTTGCGGACAAGAAAACGACATGGGATGGGGTGCGCAATTTCCAGGCGCGCAACCACCTCAAGGCGATGAAGGCAAACGACGTCGCGTTCATCTACCACAGCGGTGCGGAGCGGCAGATCGTCGGCATCGCGCGCGTGGTGAGCGGCCCGTACCCGGAGCCGAAGGCGGATGACTGGACCGCCGTCGACCTCGTGCCATGGAAGGCGATGGCGAAGCCGGTGACGCTGCTCGCGATCAAGATGCGCAAGACGCTTGCGCAGATCCCGCTCCTCAAACAGGCGCGGCTCTCCGTGGTGCCGATCACGCTCGGCCAGGCAAAGGCGCTCCTGACGATGGGGAAGACGGAACTCGAGAAATAACAAAGACGGGCCGGAGCCCGTCTTTGCGTTACTGCCACTGGAGGTTGGCGTCGATCGTGGTGATGGCGTCTTCCTCAGTCTCCGCGTCGTAGTCATCGCCGCTCGTCACTTCGTCACCGAAGCTATAGTTGCCGTAGAACGCGTCGGAGATGTCGTCGATCTGCTGGTTCCACGTCGCGCCGTAGAGGGCGATGGCCGTTTCCTCGCTGTCGATGGGACGCAGCACGCCGCCTCGGGTCACCGCGTAGACCGTGTTGACGGTAATGAACTTCACCATGCGGGTGCCGGGGCGGTACGTGATGTTGCGTCCCAAGGTGAGGGATGCCATGAACTCGTCGCTCACGACCGCGACCTCGTCGAAGTTCGCGTACCAGGTAAAGTAGACCTTCTCATTCGGGAACGCGTGGCGCTTGCCGTCGTACTCGCTGTAGAAGTAGACCGCTTTGCACGGGTCATTGACGTCCGCGCCTTCGCTGCAGGCGAGTTTGATGAGCATGCCTGCCTCTGCGTCGCCGTCCTCGTTTGTCAGGTCTTCTTCGACGGTTACCGTTTCTTCATCCGTCGCGGTTTCTTCTTCCGTTGTCGTTTCTTCATCCGCGACCGCCGCCTCGCTGAGCGTGACGACGACCGACGTACTGTCGAAGTTGCCGGCCTCGTCTGCGCATTCCACCGTCACCGTCGCCGTATCGCCGTCGGCCCAGTCGTTTGTCGAGAAGGTGTAGGACTTGCTCGCTGTCCCGCCGCTCACCGTCATGAGTCCGGCGTTCTCAGCGTCAATGAAGAGGTCGCAGCTCTCGATGCCGACGTCGTCGCTGACAGTCGCCGTGACCGTGCGCGAGGTGCCGAGCGTGAAGCTCGTCGGGGAAGGCGTCCCGATGGTCGGCGCGGTGTCGTCGGTATCCGATGCCGCAGCCGCGGCGTCAATCGTAAAGATGGCATCCGCGGTGTTCGCCTGGTTTCCCGCCGCATCGCGGCAGTACGCGTATGCCGTGTAATCGCCTGCCGCAGTAAAGGTGTATGTTGCCGTGTACGCACCATCCGATCCGGTCATGTCCGCGGTGGCGTACGCCGGGATGGCCATGCGGAATCCCGCACTGCCGAGGTCGCCCTCCAAGATGACGAGCGTGCAGAAGTCGATGCCGACGTCGTCCGACGCCGAAACCGTGAATACGCTCGGCGACCCGACGGCGTCCTCGACGACGATGAGCGACCCGACAGTGGGCTCGGTCGTGTCCGCCGGCGCAGAGACGGTCAGGGTGCTGCTTGCGCCCATCGTAAAGTTATAGGCCGGATCGTAACACGTCGCTTGGGTCGTGTAGGTGCCGGCACTCAGCGTATAGCTTGCCGTCCAGCTGTCATCTTCGCTGTCCACGCCGTCCAGGACGACGCCGCTGCCGTCACCCGAAAGGATTTCGATATCGCATCGGGTCACGACCGCTTCATCCGTCGCGTCAACGCTGAAGGTGACCGGGACGCCCTCGAGCGCAGTCGTCGGTGTTACTGCACCCACAGCCGGGCCGTAGTGGTCATAGCGACGGATATTCCCGCTCGCGCCCACGGCAAAACGGATCGTGCCGTAATCGACGTTCAGCACCCAGGATACGCTCGACCAGCTGCCGGTCGACGCTGCCGCCCATGTCGTTCCGTTCGTGGTTTCGTACAAGCCGGTCTTTGCCATGATGCCGCCCGCCGTGCTCGACGACATCTCGATACTGTAGAGCGTTTGGCCGGTAATCGTCGTGACGCTGCTCCACGTCGTGCCATCGGTCGTTTTCCGTACCACGCCGCCGGAGCCCACCACCCAGGCTTCCGTTGTCCCGGACATCGCGACACCGTACAGCGTCTCCGTTGTCCCGGACGTTTGTGCGCTCCATGTCGTCCCGTTCCAGTACAAGATGGTGCCGCTCGAACCGACGGCGTAGGCGCGGGTGGTGCCCCAAATGTCAACCGCCTGGAGCGTGTTCGTCGTACCAGAAGTCTGTGCGCTCCATGTCGCGCCGTAGTCCGTTGAGGTGAGGAGTACGCCGCCATAGCCGACGGCGAACGCCCGGCCGTAGGGATTCATCATGACGTCGTACAACGACGCGGTGGTGCCGCTCGTGACGGCAGTCCATGTCGCGCCGTAGTTGGTCGATCGCAGAATGACGCCGCCATAGCCGACGGCGAGGACATAGCCGCTATCCGAATCGACTGCGTACAGCGCCGACGTGGTGCCGCTCGTGCTCGTTGACCACGAATGTCCGGCATCGACGGAAAAGCGGATTGTCCCGCCCGAGCCCACCGCAACGACGTAGCCGCTGTAGTAGTCGATGTCGTAGAGGGATGCGGTCGTGCCCGACGTGGGCGTGTACCAGCCCGCAAGGGCCGAGTGACTGAAGAACCATGACGCAACAAGCAGCGCTCCTATCGAAGCGATGCGGAAGGGAAGCAAATGGCGCATAGCGCAAGTCAGAAAATTAGCTGACACCAGTATAACAAGCGGGGCGGGATGAGAAATACGCTATCCACAAGCAAAAACAGGCCCGAAGGCCTGTTTTTGCGGTCTAGAGGATGTCATCGATGGAGTCGACGCTCGCTTCGACCGCGTCCGGGTCGAAGTCGCTCGTCGAATCGATCTCCTCGCCGAACTCGTAGTTGCCGTAGAACGCGTCCGAGATGTCGTCGATCTGCTGGTTCCACGTGCTGCCGTAAATGCTGATGGCGGTGTCTTCGCTGTCGATGGGACGCAGCTCGCCCTCCTCACCGACCGCGTACACGGTGTTGACGGTGATGAACTTCACCATCCGCGTACCCGGGTGGTAGGTGACGTTGGCGCCGAGCGTGAGGGACGCCATGAACTCGTCGGTGACGATGATGACATCGTCGAAGCTGTCGTACCACGTGAAGTAGACCTTTTCGTTCGGGAACGCGTGGCGTTTCTCGTCGATCGTGTCGTAGTAGTAGACCGCCTTGCACGGGTCATTGATGTCCGCCCCGTCCGCACACGCGAGCTTAATGAGGTTGCCCGGCTCCGCTTCGCTCACCGCCTCGTCTTCCTCGTCGGACGTCGTGTCGGTTGTATCCGTGGTATCCGTGGTGTCCGACGTGTCGGAGCTCGTGTCGCTGCTCGACGAGCTGCTTGCGGCGACCGCGACGGTCGTCGTTGCGCCGGTCCCTTCATTGCCGGCGGCGTCTTCGCACACGACATACGCGCTCGACGTCCCGCTGTCGTCCGGCGCGAACGTCGTCGTCGCCGTGCCCGCGGTCGCGGACTCAATGGTCATCGCGCCGCGGCTGCGACCGTCGAAGTAGAAGGTGCAGCCCGTCACGCCGACCGCGTCGGCGTAGGTGGCGGTCCAGGTCGCCATGACGCCGTATGTGCCGCTCGACGGGGAGACTGCGCTGACGACGGGCGCAGTGGTGTCGCCGCTCGACGAACTCGAACTGCTCTCCGTCACGGTGTACGCGGTCGACGCGCCGGTCGTGCTATTGCCCGCGCTGTCGACGCAGACGGCGTACGCGGTGAACGTCCCGGCGCTTGCCGCCAGGGTGCTGTAGTAGAAGTCCGACGTCATATCGACCATCGTCGCGACGCTAGCCGCGTTGACGTAGAGCGTGCAGCTCGCGACATCGGTCTCCGCGTCCGTCGCAACGACGCTGTAGGTGATTTCCTCGCCGACTTCCGAGGCGTTGATCGACGGCGCAGGGACCGTCGGGGCGGTGAGGTCGACCGTGAGTGTCTCGGTCGCTTCCGCGCTGACGTTGCCGGCGCTGTCGTAGGCGCGGAGCAGGAACGTATGCGCGCCGGGCGCGATGGTTGCCGGCCAGGTGTAACTGGTCACGTTGCCGATGTTCGTCCAGCTTCCGCTGTTGCGCTTGACTTCGTAGGAGTCGATCGGGGTTTCATCGTCGACGGCCGCGGTCCAGGTGAACGACGGCGTGCGGTCCGTGGTGGTGTCGTCTTCAGCAAAGAAGTTCGTCGGCGCGTCCGGAGCCGCGACGTCGTAGCGCGAGGCGCTCGAGAAACCGCCGACCGCGATCTTGAGGTTTGCGTTTACGGCGTACATCCAGCTGAAGACGCTGTCGACCTCGGTGCCGTTCGTCCAGCTGCTGCCGTCGCTCGTCTGCACGATCTTCGCGTCGTTGGTGACAACGTAGCCGGTCGACGCGCTCGCCATGTCGATACCGTAGAGCGCCTCCGTCCCGTCGAGCGATTCGCTCGTTACCGACGACCAGCTGGAGCCGCCGTTGGTCGTTTTGAAAAAGCTTCCGTCACCGACGACCCATCCGGTCGACGTCGAGACAAAGTCGATGCCGTACAAGACGCCGCTGCCCGTTACCGTCGTTGTTGTCCAGGAGCTGCCGCTGTATTTGGAGACGATGCCGGTGCCGCTCGAGTTCGCCCCGGCCGCCCAGCACGGGTTTCCGCCGCTGTAGCAGTAGGCTGCGTAGTAGTCGTTCGTGCCCGTGACGACGCTGCTCCACGTGTCTCCGCCGTCCGTCGTGCGGAAAATCGTCCCGTTCGTCGTGGCGGCGATACCAATCGTGCTGCTTCCCATGTCGATGCCGCGGACGGTGTCCAGGATCTCGATCTCTTCCCAGGTCCACGTGTCTCCGCCGTCCGTCGTGCGCCAGATACCGCCTTCGCCGCCGACGACCGCAGTCGTTGCGCTCATCACGTCCACGTCGTAGAGGTCGAACGACTGGCCCTCCATGTCCGCGGAACTGAGCGACGCATCGGACCACGTGAGGCCGTTGTCTGTTGACGCGAGCACAAGGCCGCCGCTGCCGACGATCATCGCCAGGCTTGAGCCGTAGGCATCGATGCCGTTGAGCTCAGCGAGCGAAATGTCGAGGTCGACATCGGTCCATCCGCCCGCGGCCTGGGCGGTTGCGGCACTTGCCGCCATGAGGAATGCGGCGAGGAATCCGGCTGCAACGCCGATGCCGCGAGAGAGTCGCATGGTCATACGCAAAAGATAAGTTTGGGGAAAGTATAGCAAGCACAGCGCAGAAGGGCAGGAGTCCTGTGGAACGATGGCGTGGAGTGCGGTAGCATGGAGGCGGTATGCATTGGATCGTCCCGTTGCTCCTCGTTTTCGGTTTCCTCGCGGGGTTTGCGCCGCACGACAGGAGTTTCGGCATCTTGTTGCCTGTGCTTGCGTATGCTGCGCTCGTGCCGTTCGTCGCGGCGATGGTGAAGGGGCGTCAACACGCCCCGCTCATCGTGGCGGGTGGGGCGGTGGCCGTCATGACGTTTGCCGTGTCGCCCACATTCGCGCCGGTCGTGGTCGGCGTCGGCGCTTCAGCTTTCCTGCTCGCGTCGCGTTTCGGCCAGCGGCTTGGGACGCAGCTCGCCGTCGCAGGACTCGCGGGGATCATGACGGCGCTCGTTGTCGAACCCGCGGGCCTCGCGCTCGGGCTGTGGTCGTACGCGGAGCCGGGGCTGTATTACGGTTTTCCTCCTGTCGCCATGCTGACGTGGTTTTGCGCAACGGCTGCCGTCGTTGCAGGTACGCTCCGCATCCGGCTCGCAGAGGAGGTTCCGGTCACGAGTGCGCAGAGCACGATTGCGCTTCTCGCATTCGCGACCGGCGCATGCGTTGCGGCGGGACTCTGGCCGCCCGCGCTCCTTGGGCTCCTCCTCCTCATGTTTGGTTTTCATGTCCTCCACTATGTCTGATTCCTTCCGCGATGCGGTGTACACGGTGGTCACACAGATCCCCGAGGGGAGCGTCCTGACGTACAAAGAGGTCGCCGCACGTGCCGGGCGCCCCCGCGCCTACCGCGCCGTCGGCAATATTTTGAATAAAAACTACGACCCCGCAATCCCGTGCCACCGCGTCATTCGCTCCGACGGCAAGACGGGCGGCTATAACCGAGGGGCGGAGGCGAAGGTTGCGCGGCTTCGCAGCGAGGGTGCGGCGACATTGTCCAAAAAATGATGATCGGCAGTTTTTGTACAGTATGGTACGTGCATCAAAAACCATGGAAGTGCTACTTGCCATCTGCCGGGAGGTTGGGTGGACATTCGAGATGATGCAGAGCCCATATAAATACTCTCCAACATCGTTTCAATACAGCTATCACCAGTATAAGAGCAGAGAACGAAATGCGTTACGCCGCCTAGTAAAGAGGAAGCTCGTCCGGAAAAGAAGAGATGGCGCAATTGTCATCACGAAGAAGGGCGTCACACTCGCTGTACTGGCATGCATGCGAAAGGGACAGCGTCCGCTGCGGGAAGGTGAACAATGCATGGTCGTGTTCGATATCCCAGAGCGATATCGTTGGCTTCGTGCAGAGGTCCGTAAGCTTTTGCGTGAGCAGCGGTATCGTATGCTCCAGAAAAGCGTTTGGGTCGGGAGGACGGACATCGCGGATCACCTGCTCTATTTTGCTCAGCTGAACGGATTGGGACGACATGTAAAGGTATTCGCTGTTCGAGAGCGCCACCTGTTCAAAAAATGACGATCGTCATTTTTTGAACATGGAGAAAAAGAAGAGCGCCCCGGCCGACGAGTGTCGGACGCGGGGCGCGACGTGGGAGATGCCCACGACCCGGTCATGTTGCAGAGCGAGCGTCTCTCCGAACGGTGCGACAGGCGCAGGGAAGGGAGCGCCGTCTTACCAGTCCGCGAAAGGACGAAGCTGCGATTGGCCACCGGCCGCTCGCCATGTGTGTGGGATGCCCGTCGAGACGGGCGCAGCGATGTGGTACGGGGGCGGGATCCAGGTCACCAGGCGACGGTAGCGGCGTTGCCGGTCATCTCGAGCGGTACGGGACTGCGCGAGGCGTGCTGCTCGTCTTGGAGCTGCTGAGGGGGCGGGTGCTACCGACGGCGGTGCGTTTCCTCCGTGTGCTACGGGGTTGGGCCGCGGGGGACTCCCGAGCGGCCACAACGCAAGGGTTGCAGTACCGATCGCCGTGAGGAGGATCCACACGACGACGAGCGGCGCTCCGGTCATGTGCCCTCACGGTGCGCCCGCATGCTACTGCTCGGAAGCGGCCTCGTCAATCCAGCGGGGTGCCGTGGAGGCGCACGTCGTCCTTGCCCATGATGCAGCGGTCGAAGTAGCCCCGCGGGGTGCGTCGTGGCGCGACGAGGAGCGCGACCTCGTGCGCGCCGTCGACCTCGCCGAGGTTCGGGTCCTGCTTGACCTCGCTCGTCACGCACACGCCGAGCACGAAGTCGTTGATCGGCGTGCCGAACCGCGTCGTGCCGGCGAGACGGCGGTGGGTGAGGCGCGCCGGGTCGTGTCCGCCGACCCAGGCGCCGATGCGCCAGAATGTCTGCTCCGAAAGCATCGCGCGGCAGACATCGCTCGCGGCGGCCTTGTCGTCGGGCCACACCATGAAGCCGCGGTGCGCGAGGAGCTGCTCGCGGGAGCACGCCGGCGACCATGTCAGCTCGGTGCGCCACGACGTCCGGATCGTCGCGCCCTCGACGGTGGCGACGCGGCCGATGACGGTCATGAACTGCATGGCCTGGCCGACGGGCCAACACGCGGACACGATGACGATGTCGTTCGGAGATGCAAAGGACATGGGAACTCCTGGCGTGCAGACACGCTAGCAAATCCGGTCGAAATCCGCTAATCTGGCGCCATGCTCGAACCGAAGGATGAAATTCGGCAGAAACTCGACATCGCCGACGTACTCGGGGAGTACTTGCAGTTGAAACCGGCGGGAAGCGGGAGCTTCAAGGCGGTCTGTCCGTTTCACGCCGAAAAGACGCCGTCGTTCCACGTGTCGCGCGAGCGGCAGATCTGGCATTGCTTCGGGTGCGACAAGGGCGGGGACGTCTTTGCGTTCGTCATGGAACTCGAGGGCATGACGTTCCCGGAGGCGCTCCGGCACCTCGGGAAACGCGCGGGCGTCGACGTGCCGGAGTTCCGTCCCCAGCCCAAGGCGGTCGTCGATGCGCGCGAGTCGCTTCTGACGATTCAGGATCTCGCACAGAAGTTCTTCGCGAAAGTGTTGCGCAACCATCCGGACGGGGCAGGGGCGCGCGACTATCTCGCGAAGCGGGGCATCACGCCCGACCTCATCGAGAAGTTCGGGCTTGGCTACGCGCCCGACCGGTGGGACGCGCTGGTACAGTTTTTGGGATCCCGCGGCTACGGCGCGACGCAGATCGTCGATGCCGGACTTGGCATCCGCAAGAAGTCGGGCGACGGACTGCTGGATCGTTTCCGGCACCGCGTGATGATTCCACTCCACGACGCCGTCGGGAACATCGTCGGCTTTACCGCGCGCACCATCGGCCCGGGCCAGACGGTGACGCCGGTGGCGCCGAAGTACATGAACTCGCCGGAGTCGCCGGTGTATTCCAAGGGACGTGTGCTGTACGGGCTGCACCTGGCGAAGACCGGTATCCGCACCGCGAAGTGCGTCATCGTCGTCGAAGGCAACCTCGATGTCGTGTCGTCGCACAAGGCGGGCGTGGAGCACATCGTCGCGAGCTCGGGTACCGCGCTGACCGAGGAACAGCTGAAAATCCTGTCGCGCTATACGAAGCGCATCGTGTTTGCGCTCGACGAAGACGCGGCCGGGTTCGCCGCGGCGCGCCGTGCGCTCGAGATCGCGCGGACGAAGTTTCCCGAACTCGAGATCCGTTGCCTTATCATCCCTCGCGACGCCGGCAAAGACCCGGACGAAGTCGTGCAGAAGGATCCCGAGGCCTGGCGGCGCATCGCGCAGTCGTCCAAGGAGATCGTGGAATTCATGTTTGACCGTCAGCTCAAGGCGTACGAGGCGCGGTCGGGCAGCGCGACCATCGAAGAGCGCCGCGCGCTGGTCGACGAGCTCGTGGGCGAGATTGCGCGCATCCCGCGCAGCGTCGACCGGCATCTGTACCTGCTGCGTTTGTCCGACGCAACGCACGTCGCGGTCGAGGTGCTCGAGCGCGAAGTCGCCAAACGCGCCGCGCCGAGCACACCGAAAACCCTCCCACCCTCCCACCCTCCCACCCCCCACCAAAAAAAGCAGACCAAAGAAGACCGCGCCGCCGAGTTCGTCATCGGGCTCATGCTCGCGGACGACGGCGTCGCCGCGGAAATCCTCGACCGCGTGCCAGAAACTGCGCTGCCCGCTGAGCCGTGGCGGCGTCTTTACACCATGGCGAAGGCACAGTATACTTCGGGGCAGATTGCAGGCGCGACCAACCAATCGCTTTATTCGCGCCTCCAGAGTGACGTCCGTTCGCGTGGCGCCGATGACGACCTCCGTCGTATCGACGCGACGCTGTTGCGACTTGAAGAGCAGGTTCGAGGATGGTCACCCGACATGGTTCGGGCAGAACTCGACCAGCACATTGCTTTGTTAAAGGGTGCCCTTGGGGACCAGCGGCGCAAAGAACTCGAAGCCGCCATTCGCGCGGCCGAACTTTCGCAGTCCGCTTCCCTGAACGCACTCCTTGCGGAGTACGCCCAACTCCTTCGCATTTTGGGCAAGTAACCTATGCCGCAGCGCACCAAGAAGAAAGCGATTGTACCGTCCAAACACAAGAAGGCCATTCCTCCCACAAGGAAACCGGGAAAGAAACCGGTGAAGGCGTCGAAAAAGCCCGCACAAAAGCCAGCGGCAAAGCGGCCCGAGAAGGAGAAAGAGATCCGACCGCCGAAGCGACCGAACGAGGCGGCGATTTTGGCGTCCCGCAAGTCCCCGCCGCCGAGCGAAGAGTCGCTGAACCGCATGATTGAGCGCGGCCAGACCCGGGGTTTCGTCACGGAAAACGAAGTCATGTTCGCTTTTGGGTACGTCGAAGACCATCTCGACCTTTTTGACGAGTTTCTTGACCGCCTGGAGCGGAAGGGTCTGCACTTCGTCGAGATGAAGGAGGGTTTCCTCGGCGGCAGTAAGACCCGAGACGAGGTCTACGACAAACTCCGCATCAGCGCGGAGAAGGAAAAGCAGCGCGCGAGCCTCAGCGAGCCGTCGGAACTGACGCAGGACTCCATCCAGATGTACCTGCGCGAGATCGGCAAGATCCCGCTCCTTTCAGCGGAAGAAGAGGTCGCGCTCGCAAAGCGCAAGGAACGCAACGACAAAGAAGCGGAGCGCCGGCTCATCGAGGCGAACCTCCGTCTCGTCGTTTCCATCGCAAAGAAGTTCGTCGGCAAGCAGTTGTCGCTGCTTGACCTCATCCAGGAGGGCAACGTCGGCCTCTTCCGCGCGGTGAAGAAGTTCGAATACCGCAAGGGCTACAAGTTCTCCACGTACGCGACGTGGTGGATCCGCCAGGCCATCACCCGCGCGCTTGCCGACCAGTCGCGCACCATCCGCATCCCGGTCCACATGGTCGAGACCATCAACCGGTTCAAGCAGGTGGAGCGCCGCCTCATCCAGGACCTCGGCCGCGAGCCGCTCCTCGAAGAGCTCGCCGCAGAGCTCGACATGCCGCTCGAGAAGGTGCAGCACATCCAGAAGATCTCGCAGGAGACCGTGTCGCTCGAAACGACGGTCGGTGATGACGATGACGACTCGACGCTCGAGGACTTCATCGAGGACGTGAAGAACATCTCGCCGGACAAGGCCGCCGCGCGGCAGCTCCTCAAGGACTATGTCAACGAGGCAATGAAAGACCTCACGCCGCGCGAACAAAAGATCCTGGAGATGCGCTTCGGGCTCGTCGACGGCGTCAGCCATACCCTCGAAGAGGTCGGCCGCGAGTTTGACGTCACCCGCGAACGCATCCGTCAGATCGAAGCGAAGGCGCTCGAGAAGATCCAGCAGAAAGACATCATCCAGAAACTTCGCGATTACTAGTATGCAGTCGATCGAAGCGATCAAGGCGCTCATGAAAAAGGGGTACGCCGAATCCAAGCAGGTCGAGGACGCGGTGCGCGCGAACCCGGCGCTCGCGAACACCCCGGCGATGAAAAAGCGCTATCGCGGATACGGCGTACTCATGTTCGTCATCGGACTCGGGCTCACGGTCGCGAACTATCTGTCGACGCAGGCGACGGGCAGGGTGCTCATTATCGCCGCCGCGGCGAACATCGTCTTCATCTTCGGCGGGCTGTGGATGATGGCCACCGGCAAGAACCCGTTCCTCAAAAAGAAAACGTAGGACGACAAGAGGGGCCGCAAGGCCTCTTTTGTTTTGGGAACCGCACGGCGAGCGGTATACTTGAGGCAATATGAAGACGTTTGACCGCACGCAGGGGATTGCATTTGCCTGTTCGGTGATGGGATTGGGCGCAGCCGTGCTGCTGCCAAAAGTACTCACGATGCCGCTCCTTGCGGCGAGGTATCCGGACGCGGCGGCGGTGTTCCCCGGCAATGCCGAGATCGCGCTGCTTGTTGCGGGCGTACTGCTCGTGCTCGCCGGCGGCGCGGCGTGGTGGCCGACGACGGAAATTGCGCCGCATCAGATGCGCAATCGGCGGATCGCTGCGGGCGTCCTCATCGTCGTGTCGGTCACGCTCGTTCTCACAAGCGGTCGCATGGCATACGTCGTCGGTGATGATGGCATCACGCGGGGAGGCACAACGACGCCATGGGCGGACATCACGGCATTCGCAATCGGACTCCGCGAGGTAGAAAGCAAAGGAACTCGGTACTCAGGATCGGAAACGCACACCGTCCCGTACGCCGAGATCGTCACTGCGACCGGCCGCACGAACGTCTGGACCGGTCTCTACGTCGACATGACCGACGCCGTCCTCGCGGCATGCACCGCGGCGAAGGCGCACGGCATCACGCCGTCCGTGGATGTGCAGAGCGGATGGCGGTACGGGGAGCGATTGCGCGATGCCGTACGTGCACAGGTGGACAGGGTGCTGCAGGGCGAGGAGTGCAACTAACACAAAGACCGGCCGCACGGCCGGTCTTTGTGTTATTGGTTCGCAACGCCGTGGCGCTTGCGTTCGTTTTCGGTAAGGTACTTCTTGCGGATGCGCACCGTCGACGGCGTGACTTCGACGAGCTCGTCGCTGTCGATGTATTCGAGCGCGCGTTCCAGGTTCATGTCGAGCGCCGGGGTGATCTTCACGAGGTCGTCCGCGCCGGCGGAGCGCATGTTCGTGAGCTTCTTCTCGCGGATCGGGTTGACGGTCATGGTCTCCTTCATGCTCGCACCGACAACCTGGCCCTCGTACACCTCGACGCCCGGGTCGACGAACAGCGGGCCGCGTTCCTGGATCATGTTGAGCGCGTACGGCGTCGTGGTGCCGGTGAAGCCCGAGATGATGCTGCCCGTGGTGCGGCGGCTGATATCGCCCTTGTGCGGGCCGTAATGGCTGAAGACGTGGCTCAGCGTCCCTTCGCCCTTCGTATCGGTCATGAATTCCGTGCGGTAGCCGAGGAGGCCGCGCGTCGGCATGGCGTATTCAAGCCGCGTCGAGCCGTTCTCGCTCATCATGTTCTTCATCTCGCCCTTGCGGCGGCCGAGCTTCTCGATGACCGTGCCCGAAAACTCGTCCGGCACGTCGATGACCACGGTTTCCATCGGCTCCATCTCGACGCCGTCCTCGACCTTCATGATGACCTGCGGCTGCGACACCTGGAGTTCGAACCCCTCGCGGCGCATCTGCTCGATGAGCACCGCAAGGTGCATTTCCCCGCGGCCGGACACCTTGAACTCGTCGCCGTTGTCCGGGAACTCCACGTGGAGGCCGACGTTCGTTTCGAGCTCGCGTTCCAAGCGGTCACGGATCTGGCGGCTGGTGACAAGGCTGCCTTCGCGCCCGGCGAACGGCGAACTGTTGACCATGAAGTTCATGGTGAGCGTCGGCGCGTCGATACCGATCGACGGCAGCGCCTCGGCGTTCGCGTCTTCCGCGATCGTCTCGCCGACGTAGATGTTCGGGATGCCGGCAACCTGGACGATATCGCCCGCCTCAGCTTCGGCGACCTCGATCTTTTGCAGGCCCTTGTGCGTGTAGAGCTTCGTGATCTTGTGCTGCTGGCGGCTGCCGTCCTGCGCGATAACCGTCACGGTCATGCCGGAACGGAGCTTGCCTTCATAAATGCGACCGACGCCGATGCGGCCCACGTAGTTGTCGTACTTGAGGTTCGCGGTCTGCATGCGCATCGGGGCGGACGTGTTGTTCGGGGCGGGCGGGACCGTCTTCAGGATGAGGTCGAAGAGCGGGCTGAGGTCCTTGCTGTCGTCCTCGAGGTTCATCTTGGCAATGCCCTCGCGGCCGATGGCGTAGATGTGCTTGAAGTCGAGCTGCGCGTCATTGGCGCCGAGCTCGACGAACAGGTCGAAGACCATGTTGAGCACCGCGTCCGGGCGCGCGGTCGGTTTGTCGATCTTGTTGATGACGACGATCGGCTTCAGGCCGAGCGCAAGGGATTTGCGGAGCACGAATTTCGTCTGCGGCATCGGGCCTTCGTAGGCGTCGACAAGGAGGAGCACGGAGTCGACCATGCGCAGCACGCGCTCGACCTCGGAACCGAAGTCCGCGTGGCCCGGCGTGTCCACGATGTTGATCTTCACGCCGTCGACCATGATGGCCGTATTTTTCGCGTAGATGGTGATGCCGCGCTCGCGTTCGAGCTCGTTCGAGTCCATGACGCACTCCTCAACCACGTCGCGGTCACTGAACGTGCCGGACTGCTTGAGCATGGCGTCGACAAGCGTCGTCTTGCCGTGGTCAACGTGGGCGATGATGGCGATGTTCCGAAATTCCACAAACAATAAATAAATTCCCGCGAAGTATGGCCGATTTTCGCGGTTCCGTCAAGGAAGACGCCCCGTCCAGCATGACGGCGGCGCGGGAAGGCGGTACGATGCGGAGCTATGAACCTGCACGACTTCAAAGATTTCGCAAAAGACGAGTTCTTCCTGGCGCTTTTCGCCTTCTTTTGGGCGCTCGTCCTCGTGCTGGTCCTTGTCATCGTTGCCTGACGAACGGGTTTTTGATACGCCCCATCCAGCGGGCGAGCGGACCCGGGTAGTCGGTAAACTGGAGGCCAAACTGGGCTTTGAAGCGCGTGAACCCTTTCCAGGAGGTCGGTTCGCCCGGCGTCCAAAAGTTTCCGAACTCAAGGAAGCGGATGTCGTGTCCGGCGGCGTACTGAAACCAGTAATCCATAAGCCCGACGCCGACGTGGTGCGCTTTCGCCGCCTCGCCGTGGAACGACATGAGGTGGATGGACTGATGCGTTTCGGGGACGTTCACGAACGCGAACCCCGCTTCGGTCGGGGCGTGCGGCGCGGTGCGGCGTGCGCCGACGATGGTAACGAGCGCGCCATGGCCGCGGACCTTTTCGCGGAGCAGGTTGGAGAAGAGGAACTTGAGGAACGCGTCTTGTTTGGATCGCTTGTAGGCGGCGATGTACTCGTCAACCGTGATGGGGACAATTTCCCAGCCTAGGGATTCCTTCAGCCAGGCCTTGCGGTGCCGCTGGGCATGGGATGACCAGCGTTTGTGGTAATCCTGGGCGCCGTCGACGACCGCAAAACCCGTCCTGCTCGTCGTCATGACCATGCGCGTGTGCTTCCAGCCGGGCGGGACATCGTTCCGGTTGACGCACTGCCACGTGACCAGCCGCAGCGGCCCGTCGGCGTCGTACGCGGGTTCGATGTCGCCGACATAGCGCTCAAAGCGCATGGGGCCGTACTTCCACGCGACGCCTGGACACGCATCCGTTCCAACGAGCTGGAAGCCTTTTTGCGTCCCCGCCTCGCGGGCGATGTACGCCGGGTGGGAAAGGTAGGACTTGTAGCCATCAGGCAGCGGGGTGTTCTGCACCACGAGACGGGTTTTCGGGACCGGGAACCAGAGCATACGGGCGAAAAAAAACGATGCTTCAGTATAGCAAGGAATTCGCCACAAATGAAAAGGACCGCTTCAAGTGCGGTCCTTTTCATTGGCCCCGGAAGAGGCCGCAGGGGGAGCTTAGATCATGCGATCCGCGCTGCCTGTGCCCATTCCGCATCCCTCCATCGTTGCTTCCATTCCGGACATCGTCGATCGCATCGACGGCATCGCCGGAATCATCTCATGCTCATCCATGAGCATCATCTCATCGTTGAACATCATAGTTCACTGAAGAGCTTAAGACTAAAACCGGCCTCGGTAGCATCGTCGAGCTCTAGAAACAGGGCGATGGGGAACGAGGTCCAGGCGAAACTTACAAAATACTGTTAAGCTCGTCAATAGTCTGTAAACTATGAATGGACGGTATAAAATTATTTAGCTGAGTGTAGATAAATATACTATCTACGGCTTTTAAATACGCTCAGAAATCCGGTCTGAAGTTTTGTAAACAGAATCGCGACAACTCACCAGTGCGCCCCTTGCAAGAAATGATAACACGGGTACAGTGCGCTGTTATCTCTTTATCCACCCCTATGACGGTTTATCGCGCCACCACGGCGGTTATCGACTTCATCATCACGCTTGTCGCGGCGCTTTTGGGGCTCCGCATCGTCCTCAAGTTGTTCGGAGCAAACGAGGCAAACGCCGTCGTGCAGGCCATCTACGCAGTCTCCTGGCCGCTCGTCGCGCCGTTCGCAGACGTGTTTCCCTCGCTCGCCCTCGAGCAAGGCTATGTCCTCGAATTCGCGACGGTCTTCGCATTGGTGCTCTACGCGGTCGTTGCGCACATCATTACGACGCTTGTCCGCGCAATCGCCTACAGCTCGTTCCGTCGGCGACATGCGCTGCGTACGCAGGGGTAACAATGTAGGGGCACGGCGCGCCGTGCCCCTAGGGTTTTGTTGGTTACATCTGTGCCGGCTGCGCTGCTGCGGCCGGGGCGGCGTGATGGATGCCGGCGACCTGGCGGTACACGTAGGCGACTGAGATCGCCATGAACGGTGCGGCGATAAGCCAGCCGAGGCCAAGCGGGATCGTCGCGGCGATACCGATAAGCCCGAGCACGACAAAGTACAGGAAGAGGTTCCAGGCGCTGCCGCGAGTCGCCTCCCAGCTGCTCTTCATGGCCTCGATAATGCCCTGGTTCTTGTCGATCAGGTAGAAGCCGACAAGCGCAAGGCGGCAGGCGACGATGATGCCCGGGATGATGAGCAGCACGAGGCCGATCATGATGGCGAGGGTCGACAGGATGCCGGCGCCAACGAACTTCGCCACGTACTGCCACTTGCTCCAGAGCATGTCGACGGTGAGCGGCTTCTTGTCGAGCGCGGAAAGCGAGATGAAGATCCAGCCGGCGCTGACGACGTAGCTGACGATGATGCCGATGAGGTTGAAGAGGAACGAGAGGGTCGGGTAGTCCTCAGCGGTCGCGCTCGAAATAAAGCTCGGGATCATGTAGGCGATCGAGCCAAGGATAAAGACGCCGACAAAGTAGCCCGCGTGCCCCTTGAACGTTTCCCAGCCGACGCTGAGCGCCTGCCCGATCCGGAATTTCGGAGTGTCCATAATTTTTCTGACATGGATTAGTTGGCGAAATTGTAGCATCCCCAGCGGACGGGGGGATGCCTGATGTGGATAACGTCCTGGGCTTGAAATCCCTCGAATGCCGTGGTAATCTTTCGCAGCCTTAAGAGGCAAAGCCAACCCTTCCGGGGTAGCTCAGTGGCAGAGCGGCTCGCTGTGGACACGCCTTCTTCGATACACTAGCGGTATGAAAGAACGGCGAACCTACGCCCAGCGTGCAGAAGCCATCAAGCGAGCAGTTGCCAATCGCCGACGAAAGGTCCGCGAAATGGCAGTCGCGAAGCTTGGTGGACGATGTCAGATTTGCGGATATGATCGGTGCCCGTAAGCCCTCGATATCCACCATCGAGATCCGAAGAAGAAATCTTTCGGCATCTCGGCGCGTGGATATACGAGATCGTGGGCAGCGATCGAGAAGGAGATTGCGGAATGCATTCTCATCTGCGCAAATTGTCATCGTGAATTGCATGCGGGCATAACGCAGCTTCCGACGGAGACGTCGGAATGACCACAGGGTGAATTGCTGGAAGCCCTCGCTTACGCAGGGTAATCAGCAGCCAAGCGTCGCTTGAAAAAGCGATGAAGGTTCAGAGACTATCCCTCACGGGAGTACGGCTTCAGAGCCGGAAGCGCCCTGCATCCTCGCTCACAAGAGACGGATGAAGATATAGTCCACGCTGTCGGGAAACCGATGGATCAAGTGTAACGAGATGGTCGTGGGTTCGAACCCCACCCCCGGAGCCACATGGAACTGACATCAGAAATGGTGTCGGTTCTTTGTTTTGTAGAGCCAAATTTCAGAGGTTCGAACATTTTTCCAGCCTGTTTCATCTGGTGATATTGCTCGGTAACCGAAAGAAGCGTTTCCTTCACAGAAACGACTAGTTTTCCGTCGAGAAGGGTGAAGTTCGAACCAAGGGCGTTCAGAATGCGGGTCTTTCGGTCTGCGTCGCCTTCGATAAATTTCTGTTGGGCTTCACAAAGGAATTGCATGGCCTCCCCCGCGACATTCATCCACCAGTCGATCCTACGGTCGGTATCGTTGAGAAGCTCCTTATAGCGCGTTTTATCGTGTTCCAAGGATGCCTTCTTGTCAGCGAACTGCTCATCGGAGATCTGTTTCTTGAGGCGCATATCGAGCAGCTCATCCATCATCCGAACCGTCTCGTCATATGAGGAGCGTTGGCGTTTCATAGTCTGCGCGCGTGACGAGGTCTCGGCTTCATTTTCCTCGCGTAACGCCTCAATGGCCCATTCATGGAACTCCTGAGGGATCTTCACGGAAGCCAAGGTCTCGGCGATCTGGTCATCAATCTCTTTTGCCTCGACGCATTTCTGCGTGCAGTCCCTTTTAATGCGCTTCGTACAGTGATAATAGACGTACTCGTGGACATTACCATTCTTCTGACGCTTTACCTTGCGCTCAATGGTAATAGCGGCGCCACACTCCCCGCAGCGCATCATCGCCTTGTAGGGGAAGTTATAGAGGCTCTGGCGCGCCCGTGGTCTACCGTCTCGTCCAAGAAAAGTTTGAACTCGGTCGTATTCCTCAACTGTGATCAGGGGTTCGTGGTTGCCCTTGTACCATTTGCCACTACCTTTCGGGTATTCGAACTCACCGTAATAAAAGGGCATCGTGAGAACACGGTAGAGTGTCGTACGTGCGAGCTTATTTCCGTGAGGGGTGCGGAAGTCAAGCTTTTCATTTGCGATTTCCAAGGCTCGCATGGGAGGCATGCCTTCAAGAATTAGGTCGAAGATCTTGCGGAGGATCGGGCCACGTTCAGCATCGAGATAAACGTCCTTCTTACCCTTCTCCTTGTACTTGTTGTTCAGATAGCCAAGCGGAGCAACACCGGGGTAGCAGCCCATCTCGACTTTAGTCTTCAACCCTCGTTTTACGTTGATACTCTTGTTGTCGTTTTCAAGCTTCGCCTGACTGGTGAGGAGGTTGAAAAGAAACTTATCGTTCGGAGTATTTTTGAAAGATTGGCTCGGCGTGATGATTGCTTTGAGCTTACCAGTATCAAGAAGGTGAATAAGCCACGCAGCGTCTACTGCATTGCGAGACAGACGATCGGGATGCCAAGCAAAAATCGTGTCTACTTTTCCAGCCTCAATAAGAGCAACCATCTCGTTGAACTTTTCTCGACCGGGAGCCTTTGCGCTGAAGGATTCGCTAATAACGTACTTCGGGGTTACCTCAAACTTCAGGGCAAGTTGCTTAAGCTCGGCGATCTGAGAATCGATACTCAAGATCTGACGATCCTCTTGTTCGCTCGACTTGCGGGCGTAAATGACAACGGCTGATTGCATATGCTTATTCTAGTTTCTTCGATTTTATCCCAACAGCGGGTCTCGCGCCATCACTTGAATAACTGAATAAGGTGCTAGTCTTAGCTATTTCTTGCGAAACCAAATGCTTGCATCTGGTAGTCGTGGAGGGCGACACGAAGGGCTTTGGGTCCTGTAAGGTTTCGATATCGAAAGTCTGAGTCGCTTCTCCCGTCGTAGGGCGTGAGGAAGCCGTCGTTGCCGATAACCTGAACGGAGGTTCCGTCTTCATTGATCAGGCAGAGTTCCCCTCGAAAGAAAAGTGATGAGTTATCTGATTCTTGTTTTTGGGTTCCTGATTCTGATTCGTGGTTCGCGGATGAACTGCTGAGTGGTTCATTGGCGACATGACTAGATTGCACCGGTGAACTGCTTACCGTTTCATGGGTGAACTGGTAGCGATTGGACCTGCCTTGCGCTCCGCTTTTCCAAACGATATGCCCACAGTTCGCTAGGTTTTTGAGTGAACGCCACACCGTTGTCACACCGCGTCCAACGCTTTTACCGATTAGCTCCCGGGAAGGAAACACTTCTTCGCCGGAACGTTCGTTCCTATGTTTTCGAAGTGCCATATAGACAGCCTTGTCCGTGGGAGACAGGCGCTTGTCGGCTTCGATGTAAACAGGCACTTTGATGAATTGACCCGAATCCATATGCTCTCTTCAATTCGCAGCTACGTAGCAGCACCGTCGTAAATGCCGCTCTTGAGCTGCCTAATCGCCGCAATAAAACGTCTTGCATCGACTTGCGGGTTTCCGCAGTGGAAACTGTCGACGGCCTCCTCTCGGTTCTCGCCGTCTTCGATAACGAAGGTGACCTTCCCGTCATCCGATCGTTCGTAGCCCTGAAGCGTAAAACCACTCGCAAGCATGAATGCTGCGAGGTAAAAGTTTGATGTATAAAAGCTCGGTGCAATTTTCATACTTATTCTCAGGTTTCTTGGATAAACCCTCAGTTTTGAGGTGCGCCAATTGCGCGGTAGAGACTGAGAAAATCAGCAGCCTTTGAGCGAGCATCTGCTTCTGTGAGTTCGACCCCGTATTGGCGGTGGTAGATCTCGATGAACTTTTTGAGCAGGCGCTGACTCATACAAAAAGGACGACCGGACAAATAGAAGACGGGAAAAATTCCCAATCTGCTATGTCCGGCCGTCCTAAAGTGATTTCAGGGTAAGGCTGACTTTTGCAGTCTGTTGACCCGGGCAAGGCCCGAGTCGTTGTGGTTCTATTCTGCTCGCCTTACGCCTATCAGGCAAGGCATCTTTTCCACATCTGTATGTTTCTTGCAGCTTTTTCTCTGCTAAGGCACACTTATCTTGTCTAGATCCAAACAACAGCGCTGACCAACAGGAAACTGTCGGCAGTTTTATTAGGGCTATTGGTGCGCCGTAACGGGCATCCCTGATAAAACAAGCGGCAGTAGCCCTGCTGTTTGGGTCTAGACACCTCAGGGGTGTCCTTTTGTTTATTTCTAAATAACGAGCTTTGTGCAGGAAATATCAAGGCAAACAGCAACCAAGGTTGCTATCGCGTGCATTGTATTACTCACCGGGACGGCCGTTTGGCGTCTTATAGTGATGCCCAATCAAGCACGCGGTGATTTTCTAGCCTGCATGGGCGAAACGCAGTACCGCTATGCTCTTGAGAACAAGCTAACGGCCGCCGAAGCCTGCGAGCATTACGGAAGCTGGGCAAAATAGTATGTCCGAAGTAATTTTTGAATATGGTCATTTTAAGCGCGGCACGGCTCTCATGATTGACTTTTTTGTCATCGGCACGGCGGTCGCCCTTTTTGATGCGCTGCTTCACGAAGCGTTGTCCCGAGCGATGTGGCCTTTTCTGGTCGCTTTGTTAGCAGGCTTAGCTCTCGCAGCTTACTCAGGCGCAACGCCCGGTCAGAGGCTCTTTAAATTGCGCACAGTAGATCGCAAGACGCTTGCGAGACCGACACTACTTCGTCTCGTCCTACGCGAAATCATCGCATTGTCTGCTGTTACAGGTATCGGGTTCTTAGCAATGCTTGTCTTTGGATTCTATTGGGATAGGGCGACGGGGATTGCAATCGTCAAGCAGTAACAGCTCTTGGTTGCGGAGTTAGGCATAAAAGGTGTTTCATGTCGGCAGGGTTCTTCCTTACGATAAGAATATGCCGGATAGTGACGCATATAAGTACACGAAGAAAATCGAGCACATTGACAACAACAAAGTATTTGAAGCGTTAGTCAAAGATCTCTTGCTCGCGGAGCATCAAGATTTTCTTGTTATTGACGACAGGGGTGGCGATGATGGGATGGATGGGTACACAACATCAGCCAAGATTTTTTTCGCAATTTATACTCCGCTTTTGAGTACCCGGTCGTCGAACGATGCTTACAACAAGAAAATTCGTTCTGATTTCAGTAAGGCGATCGAACAACGTGGGATGTACCCGTTTGATACTTGGGTGTTTGTTACCCCTGCCGCACTGCGTAAGGAGCAGCACGATGTTCTTGCAGAGCTGACACGAGAGAACAACTGCAAATACCTCGTGTACTCCGCTGAGCATTTGAGGCAACTGGCAGATCAGCATCCGACAGTAAAGGAACGTCATCCGGATATCTTTGAAACAACACAGCAACAGCTTGCGGCGCTTCAGGCAGCTGTCGCCTCTTTGCAATCTTCTGTAATAGAGAGTGGGGAACTTTCGGGTCTATTCGATGCAAGAAACAAGCGGATGGTCAAGAAAATAGATGAGGGAGATTACACGGGCGCCCGCCGCGATGGGTACGATATTCTTGCGGATCTTCCGACTGCCGGTGGAGTCGGCAAGAAGACTATGTCCAAGATTCATAACAATCTTGGACTATGCGAATTGCGGCTTGGCGAAACGGATAAAGCTAAATTGTTATTTGAAAAAGCAATCGCACTTGATTCGGAAAATGAGAAGGCGGGCGCAAACCACGCACAGGCATTCTTGGCCGCCAAGGATCCGGGAACTGCTCTCGGAATGATTAACATGGTACTAGCGAGAGATCTACAGGATAGAGATCATGCCTTGTCTATTCGCGCGCGTTGCCATCTTGACTTGAATGACATCGATGCAGTTGATCGGGACATTGCTGACATTGAAAATCAAGCAACCAAAGACTTTATTTTCGCGCTGAAGGCGAGTAAGTTGCGTGACCACAAGGGCGCAGCTGATGCATATAAAAAACTCAAGGAAAGCGATGATAAGGAGGTTTGGTATAAATTGTTTTTCGCTCAAGAAATTTTACTGCTTCACTCGAGGGATCTTGAAGGAAGATTACAAGGCGCGATTATCCCGGATGCAATCTGTAAGGATTTTGAAGAAGCGAAAAAGGCTTTGACCGAGGCTGTAAAGTTGTTTGAGGGGCAAGCGCCAAAACAGTTTGAGGCACCCCTCTATACCAACCTATCGGCCGCCAACTTGGTTCTTAAACAATATGACGACTGCATCGAATATGCTAATCGGGCCTTTTCACTTGATGCCGAAAATATAGAGGCGTTGGTGAATAAGTCGAGAGCGGGTCTTATCTCCCATCGTTACGAATACGTGATCGAAGCGTTAGAGGCGTATTCAAAAATTACCACGTTACCAGATCACTTGAGGAGGGATTTGGCGGCCGCGTACCTCTTCAGCAAGAAGCCGGGCAAGACAGTCGAACTGTTGTCTGGGAATAGGAGCGACGATCGAGATGAGGTTTATATTGAAACGATGCGATTGTTGATGTTAGGCCATTTGGATCTCCAAGAGACCGATAAGGCTCTAAAGGTTAGAGATGAGTTGCTCGCCGAATGCCCGGACAATCCTTTGGCGTTTAGATCGGTTGCCATATTTCATGCGCACCAAAATCAGCTCGAACTTTCAGGAGAATACTTCGAGCGTGCGATGGACGCGGCCGTAGAGGCAAATCCAATTCATCAAATAATTCTCGATGATTACTCAACCTTTCTCTTGAAGATAGGAGATTTTGAGAAGGCCGCAGAAATTTTAGCCTTGGCTATCGAGGGAGATCCGTCGGCAGAAAATTTTGAAAGATATGCAATTGCTCTATTCAACGCAAAGAAGTATGAACAGTTGCAAGCTCTGATGGTTTTGGCTAGCGAAAAGGCGCTTCAATCCGACACTCTTCTCCGGGTTTCGGCGAACTTCACCCATGTACTTGGAGACCTTGAGACCGCAGCAGAGAAATACAAAAAGTTAATAGATGAGGATCACTTCGTTTTCGGTGATGTTATAGGCTTCCTTGAGTGCAGATTTAGACTTTCGGGGTCTATCGCAGATTATTCACCTTACATCAAGAAGGCGTTGCACTCGGCGAGCGAAGCGGAGCAACTCATGCAAGTTGCGAACCTTCTTGTCTTGAATGGCGAATATGCCGAAGCACTTGAAACAGCCTTCAGTGCTTTGGATAGAAACTTCACTAACCCTGAGATTCAGTTGGCGTACATCTCTGTCTTTCACCATGTAAGTGATCAGGAAGGTGCTGTTCAGGATAAGCACGTCAGGTACTATCAGGACATAATGGAAAATTTCGAGAATCGCGCCCCGGGACAAGAGGCGATCATGAAGTTTTCAGCCGATCAAGATGGAATGAAGAAAATCGGTGAGGTGGTCTCAGCAAGGGCCAAGGCGATCGATAAAGTCATCGCGGAGTATAAGGCCAAGCGCCTATCCTTGAATCAGATCTCAACTCTCATCTCCAAGAAGTATTTCGAGGTGTGGTCCGATGTGATAACCGCGAAAGACTTCCCGGTTTATGCCTTCCTCGGAAATACGCAAGAGGCTGCGGAAAGTGAGAATATCCTTTTTAAGGAAAAAGAGGTGATCGTAGACATGAGTGCCGCTCTGACATTGGCGCGCCTCGATCGTTTGGATTTGATAAAGAAGGCATTTACGCAAGTGTATGTTGATCAGTTTACTTGCGATCAGCTCTCCTCTCTAATCGAGGAGTACACGAAGCTTTCTAAGAAAGGGCAATCTTTTCTACAGGGCAGCGCCGACGGCTCAGTCATGATGAATGATGTCAGCGCCGAGGCGTACGAGAAAAGTCTGCAGCTTCTGACAAAGGTGCAAGCTTTCTTTGAGACCTGTACACGAGTCGGCTACGCACGTCCAGTTTCTCCTGATAGGAAGCAGTTTGAGGAGCAGTACGGATCATCGGGCACGACTATGGTAATTGCTTCACAGAGAGGGCTACCTGTAGTGTGTGACGATTCGTACCTCGGCCGTGATGCAATAAAAACATTGGGGGGTCTCGACATTGCAACAAGTCAGGAACTTCTTCGAAATGCGCGTAAACATAATCTGGTGTCTGAGGAGGAGTATGACGCCGGGAGAATGGAATTGTTGAAGTGCGGATATTCGTATGTAACGATTGACACCGCAATGATTGTTCGCTATCTCGAAGTTGCGAACTTCAATCTGCTTGACCAAAATGTTGAGCTATTGATGAATGAGTTGGTGAAGAAGGAGACCTCCGTCCAGCCGATCGGGACGATACTTGGCGATTTGATAATGTATATCTATACGGACAAGCGTCTTGGCATTAGGGAGCGAGGAATACTGCATAGCCTTCTTCGGTACATTGGTAGGCATCCGCAAGCGAATAAGGCGATCGAGATCGCTGTATCACTTCTCGCGATTCGGATGCGGTTACTGCCCGTACACCTGCGCCGCGTGGCTGCAGACATTAGATCCTTCAAGGCGGGTGGCGAGTTGCAGTAGCGACACTACCAAGTTCGCACGATTGCGAATTCGTCCCTGTTTTTTGCTTGTTCGATAGAGGTTCGAATACCCGACCACCCCCGGAGCCATGAGAAGGCGTGTGAGGTGACCCACATGCCTTGTCAAAAAGTCGTCATTGAAAAATGGCGATTTTTTGTTTAAAGCTTGAGCAAATAGCGACTCTTGGCATTCGATCCAGAAAGCGGAACCACCCAGGACGCAAAACCGTCGGATTTTTCTCAAACAACCGGGTCTATGAAAACAAATTATTCGTTTCGAGCGAAAGTATGGTTGTATCCCGGCATGGCCGGATGGCATTTTGTTACTCTGCCAAAAAAGATATCGCGCGAGATCAAAACGCGGTTTTCGCCACTGAAAAAAGGATGGGGATCGATTCGTGTTGAAATGACGCTCGGGAAAACACTCTGGAAGACGTCAATTTTTCCAGACTCGAAGTTAGGAAGCTATGTGCTCCCACTCAAATCTGGCATACGTAAGAAAGAGCATGTTCTCGCAGAGGATACGATAGAACTCGAATTGAAAATTATCGTCTAGCTATTATCGATGGGAAGGAAGCTCGCCTTTGTGGGCATGCATGATCTGGCTCATTTGAGGCCTATCCTTCTCGAAGTATTTGGCGTACGCATTGTTGAGAGAAAAACTGATCATTTTACCAACGATACTCTGAAGCCATGGCGGGATGAAAAATGAGCGATGAGCACCGAGATACATGCAGTACTTTTGACAGATGCGTGGTTCATACAGACGCTCTGCGGCATACTTTCCGCAAAAACTTGCCCACGGCAAACCGACACAGCCCAAAACATACTGAACGTTCGGCGCGTCAAACCAATCGATGATTGGCATGATGTCCTTCGTGGTATCGATGCGCCCAGGCCAGTACTGAACAAATGCGACGTGTTCCAGCTTTGGAAACCTTTTTTTGAAGTCCGCGATCACCTGATTGATGATGGCCGGGGAATTTATATCGTTAGGAGAAAAAGTCGTTAGCGCGCTCCCGCCGCCGAGCAACAGCCGCTTATCGGGTGTCAGTCGATAATAGCTGTAGACAAGTCGTGAATCCCAACACTGCACTTCGCCATCCGGGAATATTGCTGCAATATCGTTGTCGTCTAGCGGTTCGCTAATGGAAAGAAATGTTTGAGCATGATAGGTCTGCTTCGCGACGGAACTGAATTCCGACTTCATTTTGTCGATGCAAACGATAAAATTATCCGCCATGACGGATCCAAGATGGGTAATCGCAGCCCCGTCTTCAATGCGCACCACCTCGGTGCTTTCAAAAATCTGTACGCCGCTGTCCATTAACGCTTGCTTCAAACCCTGCGCGTAGAGCAGCGGGTTTATGGAATAGGTATCGTCGTATCTGATACCCGCCTCGTAGCCAAGCCCTGCGTTCACCTTTTTGAGCTCGTCTTTGTTGTACTTTGTGGAGGCAAATCCCAATCTCTTTCTTGATTTTGCCTCACTCGCGACGTCCTCGGCGCCACTCTTACCAATACCGACGAATAGACTATCTTGTTTGCGAAAATCGCACGCAATATTAAAATCGTTGATCGTCTGCTTGATAAGTTTGACGCCTTGCACGGGCATATTCCAGACAGTTTTTGCACCGTCTACGCCGTATCTTCTGACAAGTTGGCTGAGTTCGAGCTCGCTATCTGGCGTAAGAAACCCTGCGCTTTTTCCTGTGGAACTTCCGCCACAAATGTTTCGTTCGAGAAGGATTACTTTTTTACCCATCCGGCTCAGCTGGAGCGCCGCGTGGAGTCCTGCCATGCCGCCGCCGATAACCGCAACGTCGCACTTGAGCGCACCACGCAAAGGCGGCTGGTGGCGCACCGATGCGTCCAATAAGGTTGTGTACCACCAATTTTGTAAAATCATATTCCTTGTGATTCTAAAATAAATCCAACAAGGATAAGTGCCATCCCGACCGTTCCTACATGTTTTTCCATTTTCATTTCACGAAGAACAGCAGCATCAATGCGATGTTCCTTCACGACGCGGCTGTGCACTCGTGTGGCGAGATAACCGATGCAAAGCTCACCGGAAACTTCTAATATTCTTCCTATCATATTTTCTGAGCTCAACTCGGCTGTTTCAGCGAACACACCCCATTGCTACACGAGGTGCGTGTATAGGATGTAAGTTTCTTGGCGAGGCAGGTGGGATCCGCCTGACATGCATCGAGGTCGTCGGAAGACATGGCGACCGTAAATTCAAATCCATTTCGCTCAAGGACAACGGGAATGGGGTGCTCGTTCTTTTTTAGGAATGACGCAATGTCAATCGGTATTTCGTTAGCGTGATAGATCTCGGGCTTTTCTTGCAGTGACGCGACGAACGTTTCCCATTCAGGTTTTTCACGAAAGGGGCCGTTCGTGATGTTGCACAGCGAACACACGCTCTTTCCGCCAAACGCTTTCGCGATGGCTCCCGGTATATTCGCAAGAATGCCAGAGTTTGCCTGATAAATAAAAACGAGGTTGCTCACACTATTGAATTACGCTTGAAGCGTGATGAGCATCAAGAGGGCGGCGGCAAGGGCGAGATTTTTCTGGAAGTTCACCATGTCGTTCATCTTTGACTGTGCATCCTTGGCAGCCCAGAAGTTATGCATGAGGAATGCCGCTGATACGAGGAATACGACCAGTGCTCCGTATGCCCAAGGGAGCGCGACTTGAAAAATTACTCCTGCGCCGCCAAGAGCAAGAACCATTCCAGTTACCGCGACGGACAGCGACGGCATTGGCAATCCCTTCATGTTGGCATACGCGGTCATGTCACGCATCTTCATGAAGTGCATCATGCCCATCATGAGGAAGAACAGACCGAGAACGATGTGACCGACGGTGAAAAGTATTTGCATATTTTTCGTGAGGTGATGAGTTAATTATTTTTGAAAAGTCAGGAACCTTTGAGTGAATTCTACCACGGCAACGATTTTTCGTTTATTTGAGTGCCGCGTCTATAAGGCCTGTGAATGTCGAAAGCGGTACAGCGCCAGACACCAACGTGCCATTCACGAATGTTGCTGGCGTGCCCGTGGCACCAGCGGCTTGTCCTGACGCGATATCGGCCTTTACTCTCGCCGCATATTTCTCGCTTTCCACGCAGTCGCTGAATTTTGACGTATTCATGCCAAGGTCACCAGCAAGTTCGGTATAAAATGAAGAGCTGAGATCGCTCTGGTTTTCAAAGAGCGCATCCGTATATTCCCAAAACTTTCCTTGTTCGTTCGCACACTCGGCGGCGAGCGCTGCTGGCATTGCTTGCGGATGAATGGACGTGAGCGGAAAATGGCGATACACCCAAGCGACATCGTCGCCGTATTGCTCTGCTACATCGAGCATAGTGGGATGGTGCCTACCGCAAAAAGGGCACTCGTAATCCGAGTACTCGATAAGCACGACCTTTGCTTTTTCAAGATCGCCTCGTACGTGGTCGTCCTCCGTTACTGCGGCAAGCGTTTTTGCGGAGGCCGCAGCAGATGGCCCGGTATTGTTCGCATTCACGACGGCGGTGTCTGTACCGGTTGCAGATCCAGTATTCGCGAACAGATCTCCGGCCAAGGACGTGAGTGCGATGCCTGCCACGAGACCAAAAACGAATATCATCTTAGGATTTCCACTGAAGAAGCTAGCGGGCGGCGTTGTATTTTCTGTCATAGATTGAAGGGGTTATATTAGTTCCAAATATTGAGAAGTTTGCCGATATATTCCACGACCACGTAGAGCCAGAAAACATATCCAAGAATAGCGGTGATAACGGAGAGCAGTATGAGGTTAACAATTTTGTGTCGCTGGCGCTTCGCCTGATCCAATGTGCAAATCTTCCTTCGCTTTCGCAGATGCCAGATAATCGATACGGCAAGTGCGACGAAGCCCACGAGTCGGAACACCCAGCGATATTGTCCGTAAAGGGTGTCGGACAATGAAGCGGCAAACGTCGTTGTCGTGAGTCCTAAAAGCACAAGGATAACCGGACTCAGGCAGCACAGGGATGCAAGCAAAATGGGAATGCCCGTTATGCGAAGAATTTCCCTAGCGCTGCTATTTTCCTTCTGCCCAAGCTCGGAGCGCTTCATAGGATTCAGATCCGCAGATCCATTTTCCGCTTTCGGTGTTTATGAAGAACGGCACGCCGCCGCAGAAACCTTTGTCGTATTCCTTCAACTTGTTGGCGTTTTCCTCGTTATGCCAGGTTTCAAACTGTTCAATGGCAAAGCCTTCTTTTTTCAACCGTTCAATGAGCGGCATCATCGCCATGCAATGTGGGCATTCAGCGCCATAGAATTCGAGTAGCGACATAGGGTGATAGACATTCAAATGTTAGAGTTGCGTGCTCCACGTGGGAACATACGGCACGATGAGCGATTCCAGCTCGCGAAACACCCCCGTTGCCATGAGGAGTGCCGAGATAAGCAAGACGACACCGAATGCCATTTTCAATCTGCCGGATTGTTCTTGGATGAACTGTTTACCCGCTACTGCTCGTTTCCCGCCGTAGGCAATGAGGAGCATGGGGATCCCTGCGCCAATTGAGTACGTGAAGAGCAGTAGTCCGGCCTTTACGACACTTCCGGTTCCCGACGCGAGCAAAATGATTGACCCGAGGATCGGTCCGGCGCACGGTGCCCAGACGATGCCAAGGAGCGATCCGAGCGCAAAGGCCTCACCCGGCTGTCCGAGCTGGTTTGCTTTCGGACCATACGAGCCAAGCCACGACGTGAGCATAGATGTGCCACGCGAGAACAGATCGCCAAGTGGTTTTACGAGGAGAACAATTCCCATGAGGCCGATAAGCCAGATGGCGAGTTGATTCAGGAAAACGCGATCAATCGGAAGTGCACTACCAAAGGCACCAAACAGGATGCCGAGCACCGTGAACGTCGTCGACATCCCGAGCACGAGGTACACGGGATACCACTTATGATCCTTCAGTACCGACCCAAGAATAATCGGAAGAATGGGGATGATACACGGTGACGTAACGGTGATAGCACCGGCGACAAGCGCCAATAAAAACATCCCCATACTACTAGGACTGGATAAATGCGCTGAAACTTTCGGCTGTTACTGGACCTGGGCCAAGTTGTTCTGCGGCCTCGTCCTTTACTGTCTTAATGATTGTGGACTGACTCTGAATGTTAAACGCCTTCTTCAGTCCGATCTCTGTATCGTAGTTCACTTTGAATCCGACGATGTTGGTATCGGTATTCGTCGAAAATACCGACTTGATAATCGGCTCATTCACTTGGCACGTTGGGCACCAGTCTGCGTGAAAATCAAGAATAACGGTTTTGCCGTCAGCAAGCGCGGAGTCATACGCGGTCTGCGAAAAATCCTGATACGCCCCGGCTACATAGACGACCTGTTCGCCCGTTGGCGCAGTGGGCGACGCTTCAACGCCAGACGTCGTAGCCGGTTGCGGTACGTCTGTAGCAGACGGACGTGAAAAGACTGCGTATCCTAGCCCAATAAGGACAATGATTCCTCCGATCGCAAAAAGAGTATTTTTCATATGGGCACATCATAGCGATATGCTCATATATATGTCGGTAACAAATACTACAAACTATTGTGGATAACAATTTTTCCGTGCTCGTCGACGTCAATCTCTCCCTCGGCCTGAAGATCATGAATTGCCCGCGTAACCGTCACTCGATTAAGTCCGGTTAATTTTGCGAGATGCTCGTGCGTAAGTTGACGCTTCGTCGCCTCACCCGAAAGCCACTCAAGAAATTTTGGTGTGCGCTTTTGTTCATATCGCTCAATTTCGTGCAAAATCTTTTCTTTCGCGTCCGACAGCGTCTCTCCGAGTTTCGTTTCGTAATCTTCCAGTCGATGTGCAAGTGACGAAAACGCCCGCATCATGACCACGGGATATGCCGAAATAATCTGCTGAAAGTCAGCCGAAGAAAACGTGCAGATGCGGGTGCCTTCGGCGGCTTCTGCAAAATGAGAAAGTGAACCTTCCTGCATACCAACATTGCCAAACAATGTCCCCGGACCCATGACGTCAAAAACAAAGCGCTTCCCATCCTTGACGTGGTACAGCGATACCTCACCCTCCTTTACCAGAAAGAGCCGTGTTTCCTGGTCGTGCGGCGTATACAACAGCGCACGACTGTTATGTCGCTCATCGTTGGCGGAGGCAGCAATGCGCATGATTTCCTCCTTGGGAATACCAGCGAAGAGATTGAAATTCTTGATGTACCAGACACGATCCATATGCTGAGAGAGTACCACTCATCCACAGCGGAGCCAATGTTTTGTAGCCTGTGCTACAAGCGTATTTCTTGCAAAGCGATATACTGTCGTTGTTGATTCTTTATTTCTTTTCTATGGGAAAAGTTTGTACAGCCTGCGGCGGAGCGGTTCCGGCACCGCAAAAGCCAGAGAACGAAGCTGAAATGTGTCCAATGTGTGCTGGTGCGGAAAGTGCCCCCGCTCCTGCGGCCTGCCAGAAGTGCGCAGAAGGCGTACAGCACGATCACGCGGCAATGTAGTGGTATGCGCTCATACGATCTCATCATCATCGGCTCCGGTTCCGCTGGTCTCTCCGCGGCAGAAACCGCGCGCGAAGCAGGGGTAAAGAGTATCGCGCTCGTTGAGGCCGCGAAGCGTCTTGGCGGCGAATGCCCAAACTGGGGCTGTGTGCCGACAAAGGCATTATTGAGATCGTCGGAAGTCATCTCCCTCGCCCACCGTGCGGGGGAGTTTGGCCTCCGTATCCCGCGCGTTTCGTTTCGTCTTCGCGAAATCATGGAACGCAAAATTCGCATCGTTGATGCGTTGACCGGCGAAGGACGTATCGAGGGCGTACTCGAAAGACTCAGCATCGATCTCTTGCGCGGAAAGGCGAAGTTTATTTCACCCGATACGCTTGCTGTCGGGAAGGAACGGGTTACTGCAAAACATTTTATTATTGCTACTGGATCCGAGACGGTAATTCCGCCCATTCCCGGATTGAAAGAGTCTGGCTTTCTCACAAGCGACGACATCGTAACGCTGAAAAAGTTGCCGAAATCCATCATCATTATTGGTGGTGGTCCGATCGGCGTGGAATCCGCACAGATCCTCTCGGAACTTGGCGTGCTTGTAACAATAGTTGAATTCGCCCCGCACATTTTGCCGCGTGAAGATGACGAAATTGCCGGCATTGTCGCAGCGGCTTTCACAAAGCGCGGCGTAAAAATTTTTACCACAGCTCAGGCTGTCGATGTGGGAACGGACGAAGATGGGCGTCGTGTCACTATAGAGCTCGGATCTGAAAAGAGACGCGAAACGCTCGTGGCGAATGCGGTTCTCGTGGCCGTTGGAAAGCGTCCAGTCATTGCCGACCTTGAGCCCGAAAAAGCCAGCATTGCACTCGACGAACGCGGTCGGCCAAAACTGAATGAGTTCATGCAGTCGATATCCAATGCTTCGGTCTACTTTGCGGGCGATGCGGCTGGCCAAATGCTGTTCACCCACGTCGCGCACGAGCAAGGAACCATTGCCGCGACAAACATAGCAAAAGGCAATACTGTGCAATCAGACCTTCGCGTTGTTCCACGAGGGACATTTTGCACCCCGGAGGTTGGGTCGGTTGGCGTGACGGAAGCAGAAGCGATGAAGCTGGGCAAGAAAGTCGGTATCGGTACCGCTCCGTACGCCATGCTCGGCAAGGCGCTCGTCACGGGCGAATCTGACGGGCTTGTAAAAATTATCGTCGACATGGAAAGTGGTCACGTGCTCGGCGGCCACGTCGTAGGTCAGGCTGCGGCTGAGATTGTCCACGAGATTGCGCTCGCGATGTTCGCGAATATTCCGTACACGACCATCGCAAAAATGATTCATGCGTATCCGACATTTGCAGAAGGGGTCGGTGCCGCCGCTTATAGCGTGAAAGCCATTGTATGAAACAAGTAACAATTTACACTTCGCCAGGATGTGCATATTGCATGCTTGCAAAACAACTTTTTACTTCGCTCAAGGTGCCATTTGAGGAAAAGAACCTTGCTGCAGATGCCGCAGAGGCGGAGGCTTTGAGCGAAAAATACAACTGGAGAACGGTGCCGATGATTTTTATTGGCGACGAATTCGTGGGAGGTTACGATGATGTGGTAGCCCTGCATCAACGAGGAGAGCTAGTAGCGAAGATTGCTTCATAAACTACGTTATGCATGTTCACGAATCTTTTGATTACTCGGAAATAACCCCACTGATTTTCATTGGTCAGAATGCCTGTTGCGTCACGCACTTCGACGATACATTAATCGCTCGAGGAGTGCGCGCTGCCATCAGCCTTGAGAAGGAGCGGATCGACCAACCGTACGGCGTCGACTTTTTCCTTTGGCTTCCAACCGAAGACCATGCTGCTATGTCACACGAGAAAGCCGATCTCGGCGTTGCAGCGTTGCGCTTCTTTGCAGGGAAGAATATCCCGTGCTTCATCCATTGCAAAAACGGACATGGAAGAGCGCCTGTGCTTGTCGCCGCCTATCTTGTCGCTGAGCAAGGTAAGACAGCCGACGAAGCGGTCGCGTATCTCAAAGAACGTCGTCCGGTTATGCATTTACAAGACGCGCAAATGGCCTTTCTCAGAGAACGAGAAGCGCTTCGAAACTAATCGCCATCTCTATGGTCAAAACGGTCGAGAAAGACGACAAGACACTTTTTACCTGCGAGCAATGCGGCTTTCAGTATCTTGAGGCGCAGTATGCGCAGGAATGTGAGGATGCGTGCGCTAAACGTGGGATTTGTCGAACTGATATTGCAAAGCAAGCTGTAAATACCCCTAAAAACAAATCTTCCAAATAGCCTGAGTAGCGTAACCATGAAGTCTTAAATGCCGGGATTCTCCTCCTTCAAGAACACGTAGAAGTATGGCCTGCCATCGACGTTTTTGACGATTCTCGCCTTCAGCTCTCCGCTCCGCGCTTTTTTGTGTACGGTCGTATGATGCCATCCGTATTTCGTCAACAACTGACTCACCGAAAACCACGTCGTATCATCGAGGACTGCCGATCCCGGCACGATGCCGTCATTGACCGCCTTTCGGCATAACGGACATTTCAATCCGTACTGGTCGTACCAACCCTCGTAATCCTTCATAGATCGGCAACACAGGTTGCAATCGTAAATCCCATTGTTAATCGGGAATCCTTCCGGTTCAATCTTGAGACGCTCTTTCCATCCCTTAAGTCGTCTATCGACTTGAGCAAGCAACTCGAAGAACCTCACAAAGTCCCCGATCTCTTCGTCTGTGAGCGTCCTACTTTGTTCGTCTTCTGTTCGCATATTGGAATTTATTAAAACCCCTTTATTTCCGCTATTTTCGTTTGTGGTGACCCCCTGACGTATCGTCCCATTTGTCTCACTTTGATGAGACCCGGGTGCCTGTTTGACCCCCTTGAAAGACCCCTCAATCATTGTCGTAAAGTGAGTTCGAGACCGTGCCGCCGAGCCAACAATTCCTCAGCGGAAACGCTGGGGTTTTGTTGTTTGACGACTACCCGTAAGGGGCCTCGGCTGGTAAACTAGATCTCGTATGGGCACGCTCAATAGGGCATCAGAATAAGTATGAAGTTGTGCGAAAACTGCCAACACATTCCCGAACAATACGACGGCGATCTGTACAGGGAGGACCTGCCACAGGCCATTCGTAACCTCATGGACGAACACCACATCCGTACAACAATGCAAACGAAAGAGCGTGTGACATGTGCACGGTGCGGTGCGGTATATGATCTTGATATTTATACTGAGGTTTTCCGCGTCGAGTTCTCACTGAAACGGCTGATGTAGCCGTCGTATTTTTGCACGGCAGCTCTCACGTCGTCCCCTAAGCATATGACTACAAAAAATACATCGCTACGGATGGACAATGTGCTGATCGTTGTCGAAGACATCGAGAAGGCGAAAGCGTTCTTCGCCGAACTCGGTATGGAGCTGGAGGGCGAGACGACGGTCGAGGGGCCTTGGGTGGACAGCGTCGTCGGGCTGCGCGGCGTCCGCGCCGACATCGCCTTGATGCGGACCCCGGATGGCCACGGCAGGGTTGAGCTGACGAAGTTCCACCGGCCGCCGGCGGTGAAAGCCGAGCCAGAAAACGCACCCGCGAACACGCTGGGCATCCGCCGCATCATGTTCACCGTCGGCGACATCGACGACGTCGTCGCACGCCTGCGCGGCCACGGCGCAGAACTCGTCGGCGAGATTGCGCAATACGAGGACATCTATCGGCTCTGCTTCCTGCGCGGCCCCGAAGGCATCATCATCGGACTGGCCGAGGAGCTCAGTCGGTAACACGCAACTCAATCGCGGCAGGAAACACGAGCTGTAAAAGGTTCGTGCTTTCCTTTATAGTGCAAGAAGATATGACCATGCATCGGATCTACAGGGTGAGCTTCGCCAGCGTCTACCCGCTTTATGTGAAGAAAGCGGTGGCAAAGGGACGTACGAAAACGGAGGTCGATGAAATTATCCGCTGGCTCACGGGCTATACGCAGAAGGGACTGGAGACGCAGCTCAGGAAAGAAACGGACTTTGAAACGTTTTATGCGGAGGCACCACGACCGAATCCCAAGCGAAAGCGGATTACCGGTATCGTCTGCGGCGTTCGTGTGGAAGACATCAAGGAAAAGACCATGCGCGAACTTCGATATCTCGATAAACTTATCGACGAGCTGGCAAAGGGGAAGCCGATGGACAGCATTTTGCGAAAGGAAAAATAGCGACGCGATCCTATGCTCAAGAAAATGCTGTTATGCGTTGGGGCGGTTGTGCTGCTCTTCGTCGCCTACGTCATCCGTGTCCTGACTGCGCCGCCGCCGCTCCTTGTCGCCAACGTCATGGACCTCGAGCAAATCGAGCGTATTTCGAAGTACCGCAGCTGCGTCGGCCACGTCACCGTCCCGCAGGATGAACGGGAAGGCGCGCGCAGCATGAAGGCGTATGTCGACGTCAAGGCGGAATACGGGAAGGCGAATACGGTCGCGATCTACGCGCCGTACGACGGGTATGTGTCGATTCTCCGCGACGAGCCCGAACAGGGGCTTGAGGGGGAGATATGGCTTTCGCCGGTGCGGACGTTCCTGCCGCTCGGCCTCTGGAACTTCAGCGTCCAGCACATTCACCCCCGCGAGGACCTCACGGTGGGGAGCCGGGTCCTCGCCGGGGAGGTGCTCGGTTACGCGGCGGTTGACGACACGCCGTACGGCCGCACGTTCGACCTCGTGTACGGGAAGCTCGGACTGCCGCCGAAACGGATCGACAACTGGACGGGGCCCTTTGCCGACCTCGATTTCCTCTTCGACCACATGACGGACGAGGTGTTCGCAGAGTACCAGCAGTATGGGATTTCCTCACGAGAGATGTTATACATCAGCAAGGAAGAGCGCGATCGGGATCCGTGCACTTATCAGGGAGAGGGGCCCTACTTCGAAGCCCAGGAGGATCAGGACAACTGGGCAGTGCTGCAAGAGCAGCATTCTGAGTAATGATGAATCCGAAATAGCCAGACGTTATGACTATGCGTATCACCGCGGCACTCGTCGCGCTGCTCGTCCTTCCCGGTTGCAGCCTTTTTGAAGACAGCGCGCCCATCGACACCACCGCGCTCCTCCCCTCGTTCGAGGCCGACGACCGGTACGAGGCGGGTCCCGACGCTCCAACGACACCGATCGCGCCGGCGCTTTCCGGGATGTTCGCGGTCGGCGAGCTTCTTGGGTTCCCGGAAGGCAACGTGCTGAAGGTCCATGATGTCTGTTACGACGAATCACTCGAGCAGGGGTACGCGGCGGGCATCATGACGACGGACATCGCCGTGTTCGACGATGCGGGCATTGTCCGCTACATCGACTCGGGTTTGCCCGCCGGCAGCTATGAGATCCCGAATCTCCTTTGCGGGGGCGGGCGGCTGCTTCTTGCGACCGATGACGGCATTGTACAGATCGACCCGAAATCGGGGGGCGCGATGGCCACGCACCGTTTCCCCGGCATCCTTCGCGACAACGTGGCGTTCGACCCGGTGCATAGCAGGGTCTTTGTGCCGACGAAGGAAGGCGTCGAGGTGCGGAGCGCGCATCTTGTCACGTTTCCGCTCGTCGCCAGCCTTGCGCTCGACCGCTACCTCCCGGTTATCACGGAGGAGGGCGAGTTCTTTGCCATCGTGCAGGACGGGCCGAAGTCCCTCGCCGTCGAGCAATACGACGCCGCATGGCGCGCATCGACGGTCGGTACCGTGCCAAACGTCGCAGGCGACCTTCTTGGCGCGGCGTACGATGCGGCGACGCAAGAACTCTGGGTCCTCAGCGCAACCTCGGACGACGTCGTGGTATACGACGTTACCACCGGACGCGAACTCGCGCGGATTGCGGTCGTCCCCGACGCCCGCAGCGTCGAGGTGCGCGGGGAACATGCCGCCGTGTTGACGTCGAACGGGTTCGACGACGGGACGGTCGGCGGGTTTTTGGGCGGCGTGACGATTATTGACCGGGAGACATACGAGGTGCGCGACGAGGTGCAACTGCCGTTCAAGCATGCGGCGATGCAGATGACTGACGACGCGCTGTATGTCGTGAACAACGATGGGAACTCGTTTACGCGCATCGCGCTTGCGGACGGCGAACACGAGACCGTGGTCGTTGGCGCATCGGTCGAGCATGGCGTCGCGACGGCGGACGGCACGCTGCTCCTTGCGCGACGGCTCGGCGGCAATACCGTTGTCCATCTCGACCCCACGCGCGGTACGGCTGCGGACATCGACCTTGGTGACGCCGCATGGCCGGTCGGCATGGCGTACGACGCCGCCATCGACCGCGCGTTCACGTTCGACTTCCTGAGCGCGACCGTGAGCGCGATCGATCCGGATACAAACAGGGTTGTGGAAACGTATCACCTCGGTATTCCCGAAGGGGAGTCCGACGCGATTGGCGACGCCGCATACGACGCGACGCGGGGCATCCTGTACGCGGCGATCCCTGAACAGAACCGCGTCGTCGGGTTTGATGTCCGCGACGAAACGACCGTCGTCCGGCTCGACCTGGCGGACGCGGCCGGCGTCGACTACGGCGACCTTTCCGGCGCAGGAAAATTGCTCGTCGGCGTGTACGAACCCCTTGCGCGCCTGTTTGTGTACTCGGCATCGGCAAAGACGCTGTCGGTGTACGACGGGATGAACGGCTTCGCGCTGCTCGACACCATTGCCGTTTCCTCGGTCGCGAAAGAGTTTCCGTACGCGCTGGTCGTCGATAACGCGCACGACGTCGTGTTCATCGGGGACGCCGTCTACGATGCGGTGACGCTCGACCGGGAAGGCGCGCTTCCTGCCGGCGACGTCGTCGCGGCGGTCGACAACGACCGCGGGCTCCTGCTCACAGCGGGCATTGACCGGCAAGGTCAAGAAACGCTGTATATCCTCGACCGGGAAGGCGCGCGGCTCGGGAGTATTCCGCTCGCTCGCGGCGCGTACGTTTCCGCGCGGTTTGTCTACGCCGACGGGACGCTCTACGCGCTGTACATGACCGCGGCCGAAGTCTGGCGTGTCACGATAGGCGAGGCGCCCTAGTGGTAGTCGCCGCGCGACTGCATCTTCTGCTGGAGCTTCTGCAACGCTTCCTGCGGCGCCAACTTCCCACGCTGGACCTGTTCCATGAGATGCTGGATGAACGGACCTTCCTCGTCCATGGCGCCTTCCGCCTGTAACCGGCCGAGGACGCTATGGAGTTCGGACATTGCCATTGACGGGTCGTGTTCGAGTGATCGTTCCATATGGCTGCATGGTATCATGGCCCGCAGACAGTAACGAACGTCTTCCCTCTATGCTGACATGCACGACGCAGGGCGGGTGGCGGAGCGCTCGTATGACGTGGCGAGCCATACTTTTGTCCGTCGTATGCATCCTCGGCGCAGGCTGTACGCAAACGACGGCGCTGGATGTGAGCGGACGCGGGTTAGACGAGATCCCCGCATCCACGTTTACGCGGCGTGAACTTGAAATGCTGGATGTTTCGAATAACGACATCACCGCGATCCCCGCGGAGATCGGACGACTCACGAGCCTCCGCGTGTTCGATGCGAGCGGCAACGGGTTGACCGGCCTCCCGGCGGAAATCGGCCGGCTTGCCGACCTTCGCATGCTCGATCTTTCCGATAACGACCTTACGGGCCTGCCGCTCGAGCTCGGCAACCTGACGAGGCTGCAGACCCTCGACCTCCGCGGCAACGCTGTCGCCGAGGCCGACCTCGCCGCGATCGCCGAACAACTGACTTCCACGACGATCCTTACCGACTAGGTGGTATACTTCCCGCATGATCCGGCGGCACATCGTCAAAGGGTACGACCGGGCGAAGGCGTTTTACGAAAAATATGAGGCGGCGTTCATGCCGACCATGCTTTTGCTTGGCACGGTATTTGACGCGATCACGTTCCGCACGCTCTCGATCGAGACCACGTTCACGCTCCAGGCCGCGTACCTCGTCATCGCCGGCGCGTGCCTGGTGTACAGCCACGTCTACGACGGTCGCGAATGGGCGGTGAAGGGCAAGGTGCTCGGCTATCTGCGCGTCGCGGTGCAACCGGTCATCCAGTTCACGTTCGGCGCGCTCCTCAGCAACGCGCTGGTGTTCTATTGGTTCAGCGGCGCGGCGTCGGTCAGCTGGCCGGTGCTCGGCATGCTCGCCGCGCTCATGGCGTCCAACGAGCTGTTCCGCAAGTTCTTCCTGCGGCCGGTCGTGCAGGTCGGCGTCTACGCGTACATCGTCTTTTCGTTTACGACGCTCTTGTTCCCGTTCCTCTTCAACTCGCTCAGCGTATGGACGTTCCTCAGCGCAGGCGCCGCAAGCCTCGTCGCGATGTTCTGCTTTATTGCCCTTGTCGCAAAGATGACGCCCATCGTGCGCAACGACCGCACGAAGATGTCCGCGGCGAGCGTGACGGTGTTCGTCGCGATGACCGCCTTGTACTTCGCGAACGTCATCCCGCCCATCCCGCTGTCGCTACGCGACGCCGGCGCGTACTATCGTGTCGGCACGGACGGCGGCGAATACGTGCGGGAAGGCGAAGACGAGTCTTGGCTGGACCGGCTTCTGCCCGGGCAGACCTTGTCACTCGCGGAAAGCAACCGCATCTATGTCTATACGGCGATCTTCGCGCCTGCCGACCTCACGACCCGCATCTACCACGAGTGGCAGTACTACGACGAGGCGGACGGCGCGTGGGACGTGCGTGACCGGCTTTCCTTCGGCATCAGCGGCGGACGCGACGAAGGCTTCCGCGGCTACTCGTTCAAGACGTCGCTGACGGCGGGCAAGTGGCGGGTGAGCGTCGAAACCGAACGCGGCCAGGTGCTCGGCGTGGTACCATTCACGCTGGTCACTGAACCCATCGAGTGATCAATCATTCATCATGAACACCATGCATATGGAAACGCTTTTCCTCATCGGGCAGATCGTGCTGGGCATCTACTTCATCGTTTCCGGCGTCAAGCACTTCACGCAGTTCCCGGGGACGGTCGGCTACGCGACATTTAAGAAACTTCCCGCACCGAAGCTTTCGGTCGCGGTGACGGGCGCAATGCTCGTCATCGGCGGCATCGGCGTCCTGTTCCAGTGGCAGATCGCGATCACCTACGCGCTCCTGGTCATGTTCTTGGTCGGCGCCGCAGTGTTCGTGCACACGTTCTGGAAAGAAAAAGACCCGGCGGCGCGCATGGGCGACCGGATCAATTTCGAGAAGAACCTCGCGCTCGCCGCGGCGCTCCTGATGCTGCTCGCGTCCGCGTCGTAGCGCGACACGCACCGCAGCGGCAGCCGTGCGGCTTGATGAACCAGTCGAAGTACTCCTTGCCGTAGTCGTACGTCAGCTCGTCGCCGGGCTTGATTGCCTTGCGCGAATAGATATAGACGCGGTTGCCACGGTATTCGATTTCACAGTTCGGTTTGCACGAGTGGTTGATGTACCGCGCGACGTTTTTGCGCGTCGTGCCGACGATCATCTTGCCGTTCTCGAGGTCGAAGAGATACTTGCCGCCGATGCGGTTGCCCTCGTCCTCACTGACGACCTTGCCCCAGTACTCGATGACAAACTTGCCGCGCGGAATCGATTCGTCGGCAAAAAGACCGAGGCCTGAGGCGCCTCGTTTCACGCGGCATGCGTACGGTGCGGGTCGTGGGACGTGTCGTGCCATAGAACGCAACAGGATAGCAGTTTTTCGCGCTCCCGTCTAGCCCGTCATGCTCCTTGTGGTTGATCCGCACCGACATTTGGCGTACACAGAATGCATATGTTGCAACTTAGGAGTTCTGCGTTCACCCACGGGGGAGCGATCCCTGGGACGTACACGTGCGACGGCGAAAACATCAGCCCGCCGCTTTCCATCGCCGACGTCCCGCCCGGCGCGAAGAGCCTCGCGCTCATCATGGACGATCCGGACGTCCCGCCGAGCGCGCCGGTCAGCGTTTGGGACCACTGGGTCGTGTTCAATATCCCGCCGACGACTGCCGAAGTCGGGGAAGGGAAGAGCCCCGAAGGCACGGCGGGGAAGAACACGCGCGGCAACCTCGGCTACGGCGGCCCTTGCCCGCCCGACCGCGAGCACCGCTACTTTTTCACACTCTACGCGCTCGATACGACGCTCGACCTTGCCGAAGGCGCGACGAAGCGCGAGGTCGAAGACGCGATGCAGGGGCACGTGCTTGCGCGCGCCGAACTGATGGGACGCTACAACCGGCCGGGCAACCCTGCGTAATTATTCCGTCGTCGCTGCAACGGGGGCGAACGCGGCGCGGACGATATCTATCGGGTGCATGCGCACCATTTCCTTGCCGATGACGTCGACGACGCGCTCCGCAACATCGGGCGTGAGATGCCGGAGCAGCATGCTCCGGTTTTCGTTTGCGATGATGATGATGCATCGTGCGAACGCACCTTGTTGAAGGAGTGCGTGAAGACGTGCGGCGAGGTCGCGAAATAGCGCATCGCCGGCCCGGTCGAGGATCCGCTCATCATCCCCGCCGGCATGGATGCCGTCATAGACCTCAATGGAATATTTCTCCTTGTCGTCGAGGGGGAAACCCGCGGCGTCCATGGGCGCACGCTCGTCGAGTCGGTTGTCGTCAACAAGGAAAAACCGTGCGTGGAGCCGGTTTGCGGCGACGACGAGCGTCGGCGCAAGGATGCGGAATTCGGCGGGGATCTGCATATGACGGTATTGCGCGCCGACGCCCGGCATCGTGCAAGCGCGGCACACAACCTCAACAGGAAAACTGCCGCAATCTTGGCGGCGCAGCCCCGGTTGTGGTTGACCCCGCTTGCTCGTCGTGATGCGCTCTTGACGATGCCCGCCGAACCTCATCGGGCGGCATCGCGGGGGGACATGACTGCTCTTTTCCTCGCGGCCTGGCTCCTGCCCGGCTGCAAAAGCGACCAGAATCTGAATACGAAGGACGACCACATCGGGCGCATCGACGAGGCGGAAATCGAGGTGTCGCGCGAGGAGATCGACTTCGGTTCGCTCTCCGCCGGCGAAACCGTCGCCATCCCGGTGACGGTGACGAACGTCGGGACCGAAGGTTCGGAGCTCAACGTCACCGCGATCAGCATGCCGTTCGGCGGCGACGCGGGGTTCGCCATCGTCGAGGCGCCGGGAGCGACCGCGCTCCGGCACATGGAGTCGCTCGACTTCATCGTGAGCTTCACGGCGGCGGATCCGGAGGTCGAACACGGCCAGGTCGTGGTGTCGAGCGACGATAGAGACGAGGGCGAGTCCTTCGTCACGCTCATCGGCGAGGGCCTCATGCCCGAGCTCGTCATTACGCCCGACCCGCTCGACTTCGGCGCGACGACCGTCGGCTGCCCGCCGCGCGAGGACGAGTTCATCCTCACGAACGTCGGCAACGACGACCTCGAGATCACGGAGATCGTGAGCGACAGCACGTACGGCGAGTTCGACCTCGCCACGCGGCCGCCGTTCCCGCTCGTCATCCGGCCCGGCGAAGACGCGCTGGTCCAGATGGTGTTCAGCCCCACGGTCGCCGGAAGTGCGAGCGGCTCGCTCGTCGTCACGAGCAACGACCCGCGCGGGACCGTGACGGCCGCGCAGGTCGGCAGCGCCGGGAATCCGGGCGGCAACACCGACCCCTACACCGTGCCGTCGGCCGGCAAGATCGACATCCTGTTCGCCGTCGACCAGTCGGACTCCATGAATCCGGTACAGGATTTGCTCGGGCAACAGGCTGCGGCGTTCGCCACCGCGCTCGGCGCCGTGACGGATGACTGGCGCATCGGCGTCGTGACCGGCGACACGGGCTGCCTCGTCGGCGGCATCATGGATGCGTCGACGCCGGACTTCCCGACGGCCTTCACCACCGCCGTGCAAGCGGGCAGCGAAGAGGACGGCGGCTACAGGCTTACCGAGTCGCTCATCTACCTCGCCGCCAAGGTCGTCGAGCAGAGCGGCGGCGGGCAGTGCAACGAGGGGTTCCCGCGCACGGACGCGCTGTTCCACGTCATCCCGCTCAGCGACGAGACGAACGACGGCGACGGCGTCGCGCCAGAAGATTGGCGCACGTCGCTCGAGACGATGGTCTGGCACCAAGACGCGAGCTATCTCGTGAAGGTCTCGCCGGTCGTCAACCTCGACTACGCGGGGACGTACCTCGACGCGGCTGCGGCGACCCACGGGACCCCGCTCGACCTCATGAGCGCGTGGAGCGAGGAGGTCGACACCGTCGCGGCGAGCGAGATCCATCGCAGCACGTTCCCGGTGCTCGGCGACCTCGACCTCCCGACGCTCCGCGTCTATGTGAACGGCATGCTCCGGACGACCGGCTGGCAGTGGCGCGATGAGCTCCACGCCGTCGTGTTCTCGGAGGACGTCCCGTACACCGGCGACCTGGTGGAGCTCGTCTACCAGAGCCCGCTCGAGTGCCCGTGAACGACGTGCCCGTGGCCTGTACGCAGGCCACGGGCAGCTTCTTATTCGATAGCAGCAATCGCGTACGTCATTTCCCGCTCTGGCGTCTTCACGGTGACCGTGTCGCCCGCGACGTGCCCGAGCAGTGCGGCGCCGAGCGGCGAGAGGTGGGAAATGCTGCCGCGCGACGGGTTCGCCTCTTGCGCGCCGAGGATCTGCACGGTCATTGTTCTTTCTGCGGTCACAAGCCGTACCGTCGACCCGATGCGCACCGTCCCGTCGCCCGCGTCTTCTTCAATGGGGATCGCGTGCTTCAGCCGTTCCTCCAGCCACGTGATGCGCCCGTTCAACCGTCGCAACGCCGCCTTTGCGGCCTGGTACCCGGCATTCTCGGAAAAGTCGCCCTCCTCGGCGGTCCGTTGTACTTCTTCAATGAGCGCGGGGCGTTCGCTCAGAAGCCGCAAGCGTTCCTCGTTCATGCGCGCGATCGCCTTGCGCGTGACGTAGTGGTCGTCTTGTTTTTTTGTTTGTGCGAGAATTTCCGACCGTCGGATGGGGACGCGCATAGAAGATAAAAAGTCGAAAGTGAAAAGTCGAAAGCTTTTGACTTTGGACCTTCGACCTTAGACTTGATTATACCGAGGCATTGACGCCGGGTCGAAGGTCGGGATACATGGAAGCATATGCTCCGCTTTTTTGCCCTTGCCCTTGCGCTCGCGTCCGCTTGGCCAGCGTCCGCGTCCGCGGCTATCAACCTGCTTGCGACGCCGCATGACCTCGCCATCGCGTCCGGCCGGTTCACCAACGACACGACCCCGACGATCACCTGGACGCCGGTCGACGACGCCACATGGTATGAATACCGCTTGAACGGTTCCGACTACGTCGGCATCGGGAACTTCACGTCAAAGACGTTGTGGAAGCTCGATGACGGCTGGTACACGTTCGAAGTCCGGGCGCGCGGGCTCCGCAAGGGCATCAGTACGCCGGCCTCGGTGACGTTTGAGATCGATACTACAGGGCCGAAGGTGTCGCGCATCGCGACGACGAGTGCGAGGGTCGGGAAGAAAACGACGTTCGGCGTGGTGACGTCCGGCGAGTCGGACGCGGTCGCCTGCACGCTGGTCGTCGACGGCGAGGCGGCTGCCGCCATGACGCAGGACGGGAAAGAGTTCGTGACCACGTATCGTTTTACGGAGAAGGGGAAGTACCGCGTCGCCGCATCGTGCACCGACTGGGACGGGAATACGGGCGCGTCCGGCGCCCGGTGGGTGACCGTGCGCTAATACAAAAATCGGCTGCCGAGAGGCAGCCGATTTTTGTTAGGCGCGGGAGACGCCGGTCGCCTTCGGACCCTTGTCCGACTGCATGACCTCGAACGTCACCTTGTCACCTTCGCGCAGATCGTCGAATGCCACACCGACGAGTTCCGTCGAGTGGAAGAAGAGGTCCGCACTGCCGTCTTCCGGAGCGATGAAGCCGAAGCCACGGTCCGTGAGGCGCTTGATAGTACCCTGCATAGCGCATGAGTGATGAATAAGCTGCAAGCGTGGCGTTGCAGAAGATCCTTCTACTCAGCTCGTATTTGCTGGCGCAACCATACGCTATTCCTGGAAAAATGTCGAGTAATGGCTATTCCAAGCTGTGAAAACGGCGGGTTTTGACAAGCCCATCCGGCCATGCTCATCTGGCGTGTTGGCCGGCCTTTACGACCCTGGGCGTCGCTTGGCGTCCGGGGCAGTGAAGGGCGGAGCCTTTCACGAACACAGGGGGGAACATGAATCGCATCGGGGGGACTGCGCTCGCCATCATGCTGGCGGGGTGCATGGACAATGGGCTCGCGAAACACACGGACCTGAACGGCGCGAACGGCGACCCGGCGATCAAGGTCACGCCGGGCCGGCTCGACTTCGGCGCGCTTGGCCCGAACGAGACGCGCGCGCTGCCGTTCACCGTGCAGAGCGTGGGCACGGACAACTCGATCCTTCGGGTGTCGGGCATCCGCCTCGAGGCGGACGGCGCGTACGCCCTCATGACCGCCGACGGCGACCTTTCGTTCCTGCTGCCCGAGGGCAAGGAGCGGGAAGTCGTGGCGACGTTCGCGCCGGAGCACCCCGGCCGCTTCGCAACGACGGCGGCGGTGTACTCGGACGACGACGGCAACGAGGTCGTGTACGTGGATCTCGTCGGCGAGGGCATCATGCCCGAACTGCAGATCACGCCCGACCCACTCGACTACGGCACGGTGAACGTTTCGTGCGCACGCGACAACGAGGTGGTGCTGACGAACGTCGGCAACGCCGAGCTCGAAGTCACCGCGATCCGCGAGTCCGAGGGGACGTTCACGATCACCGACCTGCCGCGGCTGCCGTTCACGCTCGATCCGGGCGAGGCGGAGACGGTGGGCATCCGGTTCGCGCCGGACGACGAGGACGACGAGATCGGCATCCTCGCGGTCGACAGCAACGAAGCGGTCGGCACGCGCGAGGCGGTCCAGAAGGGCGACGGGCACGTGCCCCAGCGGTATGAGCAGACGTGGGTGCTCGCCGCGATCCCGAAGGTCGACATGCTGTTCACGATCGACGAGTCGGTCTCCATGGACGACGATCAGGCGGCGCTCGCCGACAACATCAGTACGTTCATCGACCTCCTCTCGCCGTACATGCCGGACTGGCAGATCATGGTGGTGAAGGAGGACGGGGGCTGCAGCGCGAGCGGCGTGCTGACCCCGGACGTGCCCGATTACGTCGAGCGCTTCCGCGAGGCAGCGACCGAAGGCGGGGGCGGGACGTACACCGAAGCCGGGCTGACGCTCGCGACGAACGCGGTGGCGCAGTCGGCGCCGGGCGCGTGCAACGAGGGGTTCGTCCGGCCCGATGCGCAGCTCCACGTCATCATGGTGAGCGACGAGCCCGAGCACAGCGAGTACGCCTGGGACCACTACGTCAACGGGCTCTCCGCGGTGAAGGGCGACGAGCTGCTCCTCAAGATGTCGGCGATCGTCGGCGACGTGCCGGGCGGCTGCTCGACTTCGGACAACGTTGCGGCGCCGGGCACGGGCTACCGTGAGGCGGCGCTCGCGACCGGCGGGCTCTTCCTCTCAATTTGCTCCGACTGGGGCGAGAACGTGGAGGCGCTCGCCTCGGCAAGCGTCCGCAAGGAGCAGTTCGACCTCTCGGACCCTGCCGACCCGTTCACGATCCGGGTGACGCGCAATGGCGCCGAGGAGACGGGCACCTGGGCGTACGACGGCAGCGCGAACGCGGTCGTGTTCCAGGAGCCGTACGTGCCGACGGACGGCGACACCATCGCCATCGCGTACAGCGAACCCACGACCTGCGACTAGGAGGCGCGTCCCGGGGTACGGCTTCGGCCTACCCCGGGATCCTCATATCTCAACAATAAAACTGGGCTTTTCTTAGGAAAAATACCCATTTTTCCTTGACATGCCTCTGGGATGGGCTTATGGTCGACATACCGGGATGTGCCCGGCGTACCTCAACAATTCAATCGACAGGAGTGACGATACACGCTTGCGTGATGAGTCAGGAATGTCGCTTGTTGCGAGCGGCTTGAACGTAGGGGATGGCCGTCGTTTTGTTTTTCTGGACGGAGCTCAACCGGTGTTGGCGACGGCCGCCCTGTGCGTTGCAGCCCCACGACACAACCGTGGATACGGCTCCGCACAGCGCTAATTCCGTAGCATTGCGCGATATGATGTACGTTGAAGAGCGCGGTGGTCGCGGTTTCGCGAGCATGGACCCAGAACGCCAGCGCGAGATCGCCAGCCGCGGGGGACGTGCGGCCCACGCAAGCGGCCGTGCGCATGAGTTCAGTCCGGAGGAGGCGCGTGAGGCAGGCCGCAAGGGCGGCCGTGCGCGCAGCCAAAACGCAAGCAAGAACGCTTAACCGCATCGTGTGTATCTAATCATCCATTCTATGGACAACAAGAACATGCCTGCCGGCCAGACCGGCCAGAACCAGGGCCAGGAGCAGAAGGACGACGAAAAGAAGACCGGTTCCCAGGAAAACAAATAACGGTTCGAACAAGACGCCCCTCACGGGCGTCTTGTTCTTGGCTTAGATGTCGACCCCGCGCCGTGTCTCGCCTTGGAGTGCGTTGACGATGAGGAGGAGCAGGATGGCGCCCACCACCGCCGTCACCAGGCTGCCGAACGTGCCGAACGTCGTAATGTTCAGTGCATCGAAGACGAGACCGCCGATGAGCGCACCGACGATACCGACGACGATGTCGCCGCCGAGCCCAAGGCCACGGCCGCGGACGATGAGGCTCGCGAGCCAACCGGCCAGAAGACCGATCAGCAAGTAGCCAAAGATTTGCGACAACATACGGGCGATCATTAAGAGTTACTTCTTCCATCCTAACGATCCGCCGTGAACCTGCAAGCTCAACGCGCGCTGCGCCACTCGAGGTAGCCGTCGTACGCCTCTCCTTGTGTTGCGAGGCGGATGGACGGGACCTCTGCCACAAGCTCCTCCAGACCAGCAAGGAAGTACCGTAGGACCGCTTCGTTGCTCTCCGTAAAGAGCACGAGCGGAATATGGACATTGACCTTTGTCGGCTCGTCGTACTCGGTCCGGACCGCCTCGGCTTCACGAACCCATGCGAAGAACGCGTCGGCGTCCTCGGTCGTCACCGGGCAGGAACGGCAGTCGCCGTCTTCGGCCAGCTTCGAGAATTCCGCTGTCTCGCCGCCCGAGATCGTGATGCCCTCCCCGTCCGGCGTAAAGTCGTCCGCATTCGTCAGTTCGTAAAAGCGGGCGCGCAACGAGAAGTCGAGCGGCACCGGCGTGTGGAACGCGGTCGAGCGGATATACTCGTCCGTCCAGCCGTCAGGTCGTTCGCTCTCCGGCATGGCGAGGTATGCAAACCCGACGACGCCGTCAACGTAGGAGAAGCCCGCGCGCGACATCGCCGTCGCCCAATCGTACGCGCCGATGCCGCCCGAGATACCGCGGTTGTGTTCCGCTCCAGCGAGCGCGTCGACGAGCGCTTTGTTCTCCTCGAACGCGCGGACATAAAACGCCGTGCTCTTCGCCACGGACTCCGCACCGAAGTCCGCATGCGTTCCGACGCCGTGCCCGCGCTCCACGACCTCTTTGAGCATGTTCAGTCCCCAGGTCGTGTTCGCCTTCGCGAACGACTGTTCGCTTTCGAACGTCAGTTTCATGCCGTACTCGTCAAAGAGATCCATGGCCCAGCGCATCTGCGCGACGTGGCGCAGGAACAGCGCTTCGTCCGTGTCGTCCTGGAAGCTCCCTTCCATATGCGTCATCGTCGTGACGTAGACGTGTGTCTCGGGCTCGGGCGCGGCCGCGTCGTCGGTGTCGACGATCGCCACGTCCGTCGTATCGGCGGCGTCGTCAGGCGCGAGCCGGCCGACAAACAGTGCCCCGAGCACGAGCGCAAGCGCGGCGATGCCGAAACAGGAGGCGATGATGAGCAAGCGATGTTCATTGAGCTGCATATGGAAGACATGATACGCCAAAGACAAAACGGGCCGAAGCCCGTGATGCCGTGTGCGCTACTTGCCGAGTTTCTTCATGCGCTTCGCCTTGTTCTTGCGGCGGCGCGCCTCGGCTTCTTTGCGCGCTTCCTTCCAGCGGTTTCGCTGGGATTTGCGCGGGAGGTGCTGACGTGATGGCATAGCAGTTGTAAAAACGTACGGCTATGATACGTTCCTTTCGTTGTTCCGTCAACCAATCCTATGCGAATCACAATAGAAAAAGGGAAGTGGGACATGCGTTCGGAGGACCTCTTGGTCCGCTTTGCGGCGGGAAATACCGAAACGGCGCTTGAAGCCGCGCCGGTCGGCAGCGCGGCACGGTTCATGCTGACAATGGGGCTTGGCGAGCAAAAGGACCTGACCCGGGAGACCGTCCGCGAGGCCGTTGGCGCTGCGCTCCAAGAGGCGCGCCGGCTCAAGGCGCAACGCGTGGCGATGGCGCTTCCGGACGTGCCCGGGCATACCGTCGCCGAGGTCGGCGCCGCGGTCGCCGAGTCCGCGCTCCTGTTTGGGTATGCGTACACGACGTTCAAGGCGGCGACGGACGCAAAGAAACTGCCGGACAGCGTCACGGTCATCGTCGCGGACGAGCGGACGCGCGCGTCGGTCCGGAAGGCTGTCGACCGCGTCATCGCCGTGAACGACGGCGTCACGCTGACCCGCGACCTCGTCAACGCCCCGGCCGAGCACGTCCATCCGGCCGAGCTCGCAAGCACCGCACGCGCCATTGCCCGGAAGTCGAAGGGCCGCATTACGGCGAAGGTGCTCGACCGCAAGGAGTGCGAGCAGCGGGGCATGGGCGCCTACCTCGCCGTTGCGAAAGGATCGGAGTTTCCGCCGCAGTTCATCCACCTGACGTACACGCCGGCAAAGAAGAGCAAGCGGACGGTCGCAGTCGTCGGCAAGGGCATCACGTTTGACTCCGGCGGCCTTTCGCTCAAGCCCGCGGACGCAATGATGACGATGAAACTCGACATGGCGGGCGCGGCGGCCGTGCTCGGCCTGTTCCGCGTCCTGCCCGCAATCGCTCCGAACGTCACCGTGCACGGCATCATCGCCGCGTGCGAAAACATGCCGTCGGGCAAGGCGATGCGTCCCGGCGACGTTGTCCGCGCGAGCAACGGGAAGACGATCGAGATTTTGAACACCGACGCGGAAGGTCGTCTGACGCTGGCTGATGCGCTGACGTATGCGGTGCAGCTCGAGCCGGACGCCATCGTCGACCTCGCGACGCTGACCGGTGCATGCGCGGTGGCGCTCGGTGAGGAGATCGCGGGGCTCATGAGCAATGATGACGACCTCGAGGACGCACTTGAGGATGCCGCGGACGCGACCGGTGAAAAGATCTGGGAGTTGCCGCTGCCGGCGCGCTACCGCAGCCTTATCGAAAGCGACGTCGCCGACCTCAGAAACATCGCAACCTCACGTTACGGCGGCACGCTGACCGCAGGGCTCTTCCTCAAGGAATTCGTTGACGACGTGCCGTGGGCGCATCTCGACATTGCGGGTCCCGCGTTCGCCGAGCGCCCGATGGCGAGCTACATCGGCAAGGGCGGCACGGGCTTCGGCGTCCGGACGCTGGTGCAGTGGCTGTCAACGTTCCGATAGACAGTGCATTGCGATGAAAAGTTCCGCATTGCTCTTTTGGTGGAGGGGGGGAATCCGGCTTCACAACTTCACGATCGTCGGAATTGTGAAGCCGCGGCAAGCGCATCCTGACAACACGCGACAAAACACAAACGAGCCCGCGGGCTCGTTTGTGCTTTTCGTCTATGCTTTTCCAAGTGTCTGCTCGCCAGGTTCCCACTCCACCGGGCAGAGGTCGCCCGACTGGAGCGCCTGGAGCACGCGGAGCGTCTCTCTTGTGGAGCGGCCGACGCTGCCCGCCGAAACGAGCGCATACTTCACGATACCGTCCGGGTCGATGAGGAACAGGCCGCGCTGTGACGAACCGTCGTCGTCGAGGACGTCGTAGTCGCGGCTGATCTGCTGCGTCGTGTCGGCAATGACCGGGTACTGTACCTCGGGAAGGTCGCGCGTAAACCACGCCTTGTGGCTCCACTCGCTGTCGGTGGACGCGCCGAGGATGACGGCGCCGAGCTTCGCGAATTCGCCCTCGAGCTTGCCGAAGCTGCGGATCTCCGTCGGGCAGATGAACGTAAAGTCACGGGGATAGAAGAAAAGGACGACCCACTTGCCACGGTACTGTTCAAGGCCCACCGTCGTGAATTCACCCTTCTGGTAGGCGACGGTGTCCGTGAAGACTGGCGCGGGTTTGCCGACTCGGATCATAGGAAGCGTTTAAGAATCGTGCCGATGCATGGTACCATAATCCGTACCGGGTGCATTGACAATGCCCCTAAAAACGCGGTTGTATGTATTCGACTATGGATAAAAAACGCCTCATCGCCATCGCGCTCGGCACGGCAGTCGTCGTGGTCGGGCTGCTCGTCGCCATTCGCGCGAAGCGTCTTGTCGACACCGCACCCGAAGAACGCGCCATGAACGACGCGCTCCTCGCCGAAGCACTCGTCGAGGACGGAAAAACGTACCTCATCCCCCCCGAGGAGATGTATGAAAGCGGGCTGACGTCGGAAGACGTCCCGGCATTGACCGACCCCTCGTTCACCACCATCGCCGCAATGGACGGCGTCCTCGCGGACGAGGTCTACGGCATCGACGTCGAGGTGGACGGCGTGCACCGTTTCTACTCGCAGCAGATCCTGAACTGGCACCGTGTCGTGAACGACACCGAAGCGGGGCTCGCGATCACATTCGATCCGCTTACGGGCGCGGCGGTGGTGTACCAGGTTCAGAAGGAGTCGGGTGAAATGCTCCGCTTTGACGTGTCGGGCAAGGTCTATAACAACGGCATGCTGCTTGCCGACGGCCGGGGCGACTTGTGGTGGCAGATGGAGGGCGTGCTCGTGGTAGCGAAAAACGGCGGCGACATGCCGCAAACGGTTGGCGAAGAACTGACGCAGTATCCGTCCCAAAGCATCCGTTGGATGGATTGGAAGGAGCTCTATCCCAGTGGGGAAGTGCTGTCGGACGCGACCGGATTCGACCGCGACTACACGCGCCATCCGTACGGCCAGTACACGACGACGATGAACGTGTACTTCCCGGTCTCGTCGACCGACGAGCGCATTCCGGGTTCGAAATGGGCGGTGTACGGCCTCAGCATCAACGGCGAAGAACTCGCCATCCCGAAGCTTGCGCTGTACAAGGAGCCGGCGGAGGGTTCCGACGAAGATCCGGGCCCGCGGCTGTATAACGCCACGCTCGGCGGTATGCACCTTGTCGCGCTCTACGACCACGACCTCGATGTCGTGCACGTCTTCAGCACCGATATGAACGGCGGCGCATTGAGCTTCAGTTGGGATGCCGAGCGCGAGGTGTACGTCGACGACGCGACCGGCTCGACGTGGTCGGCGACCGGCATCGCCACCGCGGGCGAGCTGCGCGGCGCGTCGCTCGTCCGAATGAACGCACCGGAGTATTATTGGTTCGCGTGGGCGGCGGCGCATCCGGACACCCGAGTCGCTGTCCTCGACGAAAACCCCCTCCCCGATGAAGACGACTAACGGCCAGCTTTTCGTCGTTGCAACCCCGATCGGCAATCTCGCCGACCTTGCTTCGCGGGCCGCAGAGACGCTTCGGACCTCCGATGTCGTCTGTGCAGAGGACACCCGCGTCACGGCAAAACTCCTCGCATCAATCGATGCGCACCCCAAGGTCATGGCGCTGCACCAGCATTCGGGCGATGCGGCGATCGGCCGAGTCCTCGAATTCCTGGCGGAAGGGAAGTCGGTGAGCCTCGTCACGGACGCCGGGACGCCGGGCATCAGCGACCCGGGTGGCGAGCTTGTTGCGCGCGCTGCGGAAGCCGGCTTCACCGTCACGCCGATCCCGGGCCCGTCGGCGGTTATTGCGGCCTTGTCGGTGTGCGGGTTCCCCGCCGACCGGTTCAGCTTCTTCGCTTTTCCGCCACACAAAAAAGGGCGAGCGACGTTCTTCCGCGAGGTCGCGGAGCGCGAAGAAACCGTCGTGCTGTACGAATCGACCCACCGCATCATGAAGACCCTCGCAGAACTGCCGCAGGACCGCCCGATGATGGTCGGCCGCGAGCTGACGAAGCTGCACGAAACGATCTACCGCGGCACGGCAGCGTCAATCGCCGATGCGATCGCGGCGACAAGCAGCAAGGGCGAGTTCGTCATTGTCTTAGCACCGAAGCATTGGAAGGTATGAAGCGCTACATTACGACCGCCATCCCGTACGTGAACGCCAAGCCCCACATCGGCCATGCATTGGAGTACATCCAAGCCGACGCGCTCTTGCGCTACTTCCGCGCAACGGGCGACGCGGTCCGCGGGCAGTACGGCACGGATGACAACAGCCTCAAGAACGTCCGCGCGGCGGAAGCGGCGGGCGAGGAGACCGAAACGTACGTTGCACGCCACGCCGAAGTTTTCAAAAACCTGAAGGACGTGCTCGCGCTGACGTTCGACGATTTCATCCGGACGCGTGAAGAGCGGCACATGCGCGGAGCGCAAAAGCTCTGGAGCATGTTCAAGCCGGAGGATATTTATAAGAAGAAGTACCGCGGCAACTACTGCGTCGGCTGCGAAATGTTCTATACCGACGCCGAGGCCCCTGGCGGCATCTGCACGATCCATAAGAAGCCCCTCGAGCACGTGGAAGAGGAAAACTATTTCTTCAAACTCTCGAATTACCAGCAGAAACTCGAAGAGCTCATCGCGAACGACACGCTGAAGATCACGCCGGCCTCGCGCAAGAATGAAATGCTCGCCTTCGTCCGAGGCGGGCTGCAGGACTTCAGTATTTCGCGCAGCGTCGAGCGCGCCGAGCACTGGGGCGTCCCGGTCCCGGGTGATGAACGCCAAGTGATGTACGTCTGGGTCGACGCGCTCAGCAACTATATCGCCGCGCTGGGGTTTGCGGACGACGCGCCGGCGTACCATGATTTTTGGCTCGACGCAGACCAGCGCCTCCACGTCATCGGCAAGGACATCGCGCGCTTCCATGTCGTGTACTGGCCGGCATTCCTCCTTTCGGCGGGCGTTCCGTTGCCGACCGAGGTCTTCGTGCACGGCTTCTTTACCGTCGATGGGGAAAAGATGTCGAAGTCGCTCGGCAACGTGCTCGACCCGATCGCGCTCGTCGATGACTTCGGCGTCGATGCGCTCCGCTACGGCTTCCTGCGGTCGCTCCCGTATGGCGACGACGGCGACATCAGCATTGCAAAGCTCGAGGAACGCTACGCCGACCTCGCGAACGGCCTCGGCAACCTCGTAAGCCGTGTCTCCGCGATGGCGCACAAATACTTTGAGGGCGCGCTCGACATGGCGGACTACGCGGGCGACGATGCCCGGCTCGCATCGCTCATCGAGAAGTACGACTTCAAGTCGTATATCGAAGCGGTGTGGGACGTCGTTGACGCGGCAAACCTGAAGATCGACCAGGAGGCGCCGTTCAAGACGGCGAAGACCGACCCGGCCGCAGCAAAAAAGACGCTGTCCGAGACCGCGGGCATGGTGCGCTGGATCGCGAAGGCGATGGCGCCGATCACTCCGAATGCGTCCGAGGAGATCCTGCGCCGCTACGCCGATGCCACGATCGTCCATGGCGACCCGCTCTTCCCGCGCCACGACCAAACCTCTCCATAATCATAGGCGGGGGTCCCCGCACCCCGCCGATTGCATATGACATGGGCCGACATCGCCATCCTCGCCATCCTCGCGCTCGGCGTCATCCACGGATGGCGCGCCGGTTTCGTCGTGGCATTCGGCAACGTCTTGAGCCTTGTTGCAGGGATGGTCATCACCGGACTGTTGTTTTCGTTTGTTGACGACATCGCATTTCTTGCGGCGTTCAAGTCCGCACACCCGATCCTGATGCTCCTCGCGTTCGTCGCGGTCTTCCTGCTCGTCATCCGGCTGCTCCGGCTTGTCGTTTCATTGCTGAACGGGCTGTTCCGCATCATCAGCATTATTCCCGGCGTTGGCCTCATCAACCGCATCCTCGGAGCTGTCGTCGGCGTCATCGAGGGCGGGGTGTTCGCGGCCATCCTCCTCTACGTCGCGGTCAACTACCTCGTTCCGTCGGGGTTCGTGAGCAGCGCGTTCATGTCGGAGAGCGCGATCATTTCGCAGGCCGTTCATATCCTTCGACTCGATTAACATATGCGCATGCGTTTCATCGACACGCACTGCCACGTCCACTTCCAGGCGTACAAGGACGACATGGACGACGTGATCCGCCGCTCGCTCGATGCGGGCGTCGGCATGATTACGGTCGGCACGCAGTCGACAACGAGCAAGAACGGCCTCGAGGTTGCAGAACGGTACGACGGTGTCTGGTGCACCATCGGACTGCATCCGAACCACCTCCACGCACAGGAGTTTCTTGATGAGAATGAATTACCAAATGATAATCCATTACCAAATGGGAACGCGTTCTCGAAAATAAAAACCCGCGCGGAGGCGTTTGACCCGGAATACTATCGAACGCTTGTACGGCATCCGAAAGTCGTCGCCATCGGCGAGTTCGGGTTGGACTATTACCGCGTCCCGCCAGGCGTCGACGTCGAGCGCATGAAGCAAGACCAGCGCGACGCATGCCGGGCCCAACTGCAGTTCGCGTCCGAAGTAGACAAACCGGTAGTCATCCACTGTCGCGACGCGCACGCCGACCAGGTGCGCCTCCTCGCCGAAGAGGTGAACAACCGTGGCGGGCTCACGAAGGGCGGCGTTATCCATTGTTTTACGGGCACGGCAGAAGAAGCGGCGGCATATCGGGATGTCGGGTTCCTGGTGTCGATCGGCGGCATCGTGACCTTTGGGAAGAACGTCCAGGACGCGGTGCGGGAGATCCCGCTCGCGCAGATCATGCTCGAAACCGATGCCCCGTACCTCACACCCGCCCCGCTGCGCGGCAAACGAAATGAGCCGCGTTACGTGGAATATGTGGCCGAAAAAATCGCTGAACTTAAAGGCATATCCGTCGACGAGGTCGCCCGAGTGACCACGGAAAACGCCGTCCGGCTTTTTGGGCTCGAGCGCGCTTGACGCAGCCTCTCGCCACGTCTATACTTATGGCGCAATTTATGCAGGAAAAGGGGCTGGGGAAATACTACGTATTCGCCCTTCGCGCCATGGCGGACCTGACCGCGACGATTTTCGTCCCGGCAGTGGTCGCCGCGCTCTTGGGTCGATTCCTCGACGGCCGGTACGGCACGGGGAGGGCATGGTTCATCGGGCTCCTCGCATGCACCTTTGTCCTGACCGTCTTCATCCTGATCCGGAAAGTTCGTTCGTATGGCCGCGCGTACCAAAAACTTTTTGACAAGCAAGGTTCCGAACCTGGCGATGGTGCCGCTCGCGGCTGAACCGATTTTCCATATCGGCGAGTTCACGGTCACGAACTCCATGCTGAACGCATGGGTCGCAACCGTGTTTTTTGTTGCGGTCGCGTTCGTCGCCTCGCGCCGCACCTCGCTCGTCCCGCGCGGCGTCCACAACCTTATCGAGGCGGTCATCGGGGGGCTGTTCGACCAGGTGGAGAAGGTGACGGAGAGCCGCGCGAAAGCGAAGGCGTTCTTCCCGCTCGTCGCGACCATCTTCCTGTTCGTCATTGTCAGCAACTGGATGGGCCTCATCCCGGGCACCGGGTCGATCGGCATCTACGAAGTCCTGCATGGCGAACTCGAGCTCGTGCCGCTGTTCCGTCCCGCGACGAGCGACCTCAACCTCACGCTCGCCATCGCGGCATTCTCGGTCATCGTGACGCACATCGCCGGCATGAAGGTACTCGGCTTCTCGTCGCACTTCAGCAAGTTCTTCAACGTCCGCGGCATCTTCCGCGCCCTGCGCAAGGGGCCGATGGCGCTCATCGTCGCATGCATCGAGTTCTTCGTCGGCCTCCTGGAAGTCATCGGCGAATTCGCAAAGACGCTGTCCCTGTCCCTCCGTTTGTTCGGCAACGTGTTCGCCGGCGAAATCCTCATCGGCGTCATGATGAGCCTTATTTCCTACGTCGTCCCGATCCCGTTCATCTTCCTCGAGATCCTTGTCGGCGTCATCCAAGCGACGGTGTTCTCCATGCTCGTCGTCGTCTACCTCACGGTAGCGACGTCGGGCCATGGCAACGAGCACGAGGAGGAGGGGCATGGCCACGAGCCTGCCGCGGCCCATGGATGATAAGGGCACGGCGCGCCGTGCCCACGGGTGGGTTGCCGCACGGAGAGAACTATGGTTCCCTCTGGCCGGTAACTCATTCATTCATTAGTCAACACAGTATGACACTCGAGTTTGCAAAAGCGTTCGCGATCGGCGTCGGCGGTATCGGCCCGGCCCTCGCCATCGGTCTCATCGGTTTCGCTGCCATGAACGGCATCGGCCGCAACCCGGAAGCCGCGGGCAAGATTTTCGTCCCGATGCTCCTTGGCATGGCGTTCGCGGAAGCGATCGCGATTTACGCGTTGATCGTCGCCTTCACACTCTAGTTTTATCTCCGTCATTGCGAGGCCGTCCCACGGCCGAAGCAATCTTGGCTAGCCCGGATTGCTTCGTCGCTGCGCTCCTCGCAATGACACACCGGTTATGTCCACCCCCACAAACGAAGCAACCACCATCGCCGCAGAAGGCGTCGCGGAGACGTCGACCGAAATTGCGGCAACCGAAGAAGCAGCCGGCGGCCCTGCGGCCGTCATCGGCACGTTCGGGCTGAACGGCGGCATGTTCGTCGCGCAGCTCGTCAACTTCCTCCTCGTGCTTTTCGTCTTGTGGAAGTTCGCCTACAAACCGGTGCTCCGCATGCTTGAGGAACGCGAGGCGAAGATCGCAAAAAGCGTCGCAGACGCCGAAGCGGTCGAGGCCCGCGTCCGCGAGTTCGAAGTGGAGCGCGAGGCGCTGCTTGCCGCTGCGCGCAAGGAGGCGCAGGAGATCGTCACCGCCGCGGTCGCGCAAAGCGAGACGCGCAAGGAGGAGATGATCGACGCGGCAAAACGCGAGGTGGAGCGCGTCATCGCCAAAGGCAAACAACAGCTCATCATCGACAAGGAGTCCATGCTGCGCGAGGTGCGCAAAGACATGGTCGATATCGCCGTGAAGGCTGCCGCGCGCATCCTGCACACGGGTGTCGATGAAGGGAAATCCAAATCGCTGGCCGAAGAGGTCGTGCGCAAAATGACCTAACTATGCGGCTTCCCATGCACGCGATCGCGGAAACGGTCGCAAAAGCCGCGGAGGGCAAGAGCGCGGCAGAGATCAAGGCGATGATGCAGTCGGTCGTCGCGTTCCTCGCCGAACACGGCGCGCTCAGCAAGTGGCGCGAGCTCGAAGCGGCGATCCACAACGCCTGGGCGAAGGTCTACGGCGCGTCGTCGATCACGGTCGTCTCCGCCCACTCGCTCACCGAGGCCGCGCGCGCGGAACTCGAGAAGCGCGGGGCGGGCGCCGATGTCGCCGAGGTCATCGATGACCGGCTGATCGGTGGCGCCATCGTCCGCATCGACAACACACGCATCGACGGTTCGGTCACGGGGGCGCTCATGCGGTTGAAACAGGCAATGTATAGCGAAGTCTAAGCATATGGCAAAGAAAGCAGATATCATTTCCGCCTTGCGCGAGCAGATCGAGGCCTTCAAGGCCGACGCGCACGTCGAGACCGTCGGCACCGTCCTGTCGGTCGCGGACGGCGTCGCGCGCGTGTCCGGACTCGCCAACGTCAAGGCGCAGGAAATGCTTGACTTCAACGGCGTCACCGGCATCGCGCTCAACCTCGAAGACGAGGTCATCGGCGCCATCATCCTTGGCGAGACCTCAGGCATCAGCGAAGGCGACACGGTCCGCGCAACGGGCCGCATCCTTGCTATTCCGGTCGGCGACGACATCATCGGCCGCGTGGTCGATGCGCTCGGCAACCCGGTCGACGGCAAAGGCGCCATCACCGTGGCGAAGGACATGCCGATCGAAAAGGTCGCGCCGGGCGTCATGACGCGCAAATCCGTCTCGGTGCCGCTGCAAACCGGCATCAAGGCGATTGACGCGCTCATCCCGATCGGCCGCGGCCAGCGCGAGCTCATCATCGGCGACCGCCAGACCGGCAAGACCGCAATCGCCATCGACACGATTTTGAACCAGAAGGGGCTTGGCGTGAAATGCGTCTACGTCGCCGTCGGCCAGAAGGAGTCGAAGGTGGCGAACATCAAGGCGCGCCTCGAAAAGGCCGGCGCGATGGAGTACACGACCATCGTGCTCGCCGGCGCGTCGGATCCGGCGTCGATGCTCTACATCGCCCCGTACGCAGGCTGCGCCATCGCCGAATACTTCATGGAGAAGGGCGAGGACGTGCTCATCGTCTACGATGACCTTTCCAAGCACGCGTGGGCATACCGCGAAATTTCGCTCCTCCTGCGCCGTCCGCCGGGCCGCGAAGCCTACCCGGGCGACGTCTTCTACCTCCACTCCCGCCTCCTCGAGCGCGCCGCACGCGTCAGCGAAGAGCACGGCGGCGGGTCGATTACCGCGCTCCCGATCATCGAGACGCAGGGCGGCGACGTGTCGGCGTACATCCCGACGAACGTCATCTCCATCACCGACGGCCAGATCTACCTCGAGAGCGACCTGTTCTACCGCGGCCAGCGCCCGGCCCTGAACGTCGGCCTTTCGGTGTCGCGCGTCGGCAGCGCCGCGCAGACGAAGGCGATGAAGAACGTCGCGAAGACGCTGAAAGTCGACCTGGCGCAGTTCCGCGAACTCGAAGCGTTCGCGCAGTTTGCGTCGGACATGGACGAGGCGACCAAGAAGCAAATCGAGCGCGGCCGCCGCGCCATGGAACTCATGAAGCAAAAGCAGTACGCACCGCTCCCGTTCTTTGAGCAGTCCATCATGATCTTCGCGCTCAACAACGGGTTCCTCGACACGATCGACGTCGCTGACGTGTCGCGCTTCGAGCAGGAGTTCCTCGCGTACATGCGCACGAGCGGCGAGTCGACGCTGAAGGCGATCGAGTCCGCAAAGGACGTCACGCCGGAGGCAAAGGCCGAACTCGAGACGCACCTCAAGAATTTCCTCGGCATGTTCACCAAGTAACCGTACGTTGTGGCCATCTCGAAAAAAGCAATTCAGCGCCGTATCAAATCGGTTCGTAATACTCGCAAGATTACGAAAGCGATGGAGCTTGTTGCTGCCGCAAAGATGCGTCGCGCCGCAACCGCCGTCGTGAAGACGAGGCCGTATGCGCAGCTGTCGTGGGAAACGATCCGCGCGGTTGCTGCGGCGACGGGGGAGGCGATTCGCCACCCGCTCCTCGAACGCAAGGAAGGGGCGACCCGCACATTGCTCGTGCTCTTCAGCTCCGACCGCGGACTTGCCGGCGGCTATAACGTCAACATGCTGAAGACCGCGCTTGCGGCCCTCAAGCAGCTGCCCGCGGGAAGCGTCGACGTGGTCGCGATCGGCAAACGCGGCGGCGACGCATTGGCGCGCGCCGGATACCCGGTCATCGCCTCGTTCCCCGGCCTTGCCGAAAGCCCGCAGTTCAAGGACATTATCCCGATCGGGCGCATGATCATCGAGCGGTTCACCGCGGGCGAGTACAAAACCGTGCTCCTCGGCTACACCGACTACGTCTCCGGTATCACGCAGCGACCGAACATGACGACGCTTCTGCCGATGACGGTGGACGGCGCACATGACGTCGGAAGGGAATTTACCTTCGAACCGAGTCCGCAAAAGGTCCTCGACCGCGCGCTACCGGGCCTCATTGAAACCATGGTGTTCCAGGCGCTCCTCGAGGCAGCGGCGAGCGAACACGCGGCACGCATGATGGCGATGCGGAACGCCTCCGACTCGGCGACCGAAATGCTCGAAGACCTGACCTTCACCTATAACCAGGCACGCCAGGCCGCGATTACGCAAGAAATTGCCGAAATCAGCAGCGGTAAAGCGGCACTTGAGAAATAACGTATGAAAGGAACAATCGCCCAGATTATCGGACCGGTGGTCGACGTACGCTTTGAAGACGGCGTCCCGCCGATCAGCGCCGCGCTCGAAGTGCCGCGCGACGGGAACACGCTCACGCTCGAGGTCATGCAGCACCTCGGCGGCAACGTTGTGCGCACCATCTCCATGCAGTCGACCGACGGCTTGGAGCGCGGCCTCCCGGTCGTCACGAACGGCCGCCCGATCAGCGTCCCGGTCGGCCCGGAGACCCTTGGCCGCATGTTTGACGTGACCGGCAAGGAGATCGACGGCATGGCGGAAGTCGCCGCAAAGCGCCGTGACCCGATCCACCGCGCAGCCCCGGACTTCACGAAGCAATCGACTGAAGCGCAGGTGTTCGAAACCGGCATCAAGGTCATCGACCTCGTCTGTCCGATCCTCCGCGGCGGCAAGACCGGTCTCTTCGGCGGCGCAGGCGTCGGCAAGACGGTGCTCATCCAGGAGCTCATCCACAACATCGCGAAGGAGCACGGCGGCTATTCGGTGTTCGCCGGCGTCGGCGAACGCACCCGCGAAGGCAACGACCTCTACGAAGAAATGAAAGGCTCGGGCGTGCTCGACAAGACCTGTCTCGTCTTCGGCCAGATGAACGAACCGCCGGGCGCCCGCGCCCGCGTCGCCTTGACCGGCCTCACCATGGCCGAGTACTTCCGCGACGAAGAGGGCCGCGACGTGCTCATGTTTATCGACAACATTTTCCGCTTCACGCAGGCGGGTTCCGAGGTGTCGTCGCTCCTCGGTCGTATTCCGTCGGCCGTGGGTTACCAGCCGAACCTCGCCACCGAAATGGGCGGCCTCCAGGAGCGCATCACGTCGACCACGAAGGGCTCCATCACCTCGATCCAGGCCGTGTACGTGCCTGCCGACGACCTTACCGACCCGGCACCGGCAACGACCTTCGGCCACCTCGACTCGACCGTCGTCCTTTCGCGCGCGCTCGCCGAGCTCGCCATCTACCCGGCCGTCGATCCGCTCGACTCGTCGTCGACCATTCTTGACCCGAACATCGTCGGGGAGGAGCACTACGACGTCGCCCGCGGCGTGCAGAAGGTGCTGCAGCGCTACAAGGACCTCCAGGACATCATCGCTATCCTTGGTATGGACGAGTTGTCGGAGGACGACAAGCGCACCGTCGCCCGCGCTCGCAAGATCCAGAAGTTCCTCTCGCAGCCGTTCAACGTCGCCGAGCAGTTCACCGGTGCGCCGGGCAAGTACGTTCCGCTCAAGGAGACGGTCCGCGGCTTCAAGGAGATCTTGGAAGGGAAGCACGACGACAAGCCGGAGCAGGCGTTTTACATGAAAGGTGGGATTGATGAGGTGACGGCGTAAGCCGCTCCTCGCTCGTCCCGTCAACCGCTGAATCCAGGAACGGCGCCTCGCGGTGTCTCGGCGGGATTCAGCAGGGCCGGGACTCGCTTCGTCGCGGCCTACGCCGTCACTCTAGGAGAGAAAAAAGCTATGGCGCAACTCAAACTCAAGATCGTGACCCCGGAACGCATCGTGCTCGAGAGCACGGTTGATTCGGTGACCGCGATGACCGAGAACGGCGAGATTACCGTGCTGCCGAACCACATCCCGCTGGCAACGCTGCTCCGCGCTGGTGAAATGCGGGTCATGCAGGGCAAGGAGGAAACGGCGCTCGCCGTATCGACCGGGCTCCTGGAAGTCCGCGGCGCAAACGAGATCGTCATCCTCGCAGACACCGCGGAACGATCCGACGAACTGGAGCTCGCGGCGATTGAGGAAGCAAAGAAGCGTGCCGAACAGGCGCTCGTCGAGGCGAAGAACAAGGATGCTGTCGCATTCGCCGACGCCGCTGCACACCTCGAACGCGAACTGGCCCGCTACCGCGTCGCAATGAAACACAAGCACCGCGGCTCAAAAACCCAAGCCCCGGTAAACGAATAAGCCCAATCAAAAAAGCCCCGAACAGGGCTTTTTTGGTTGACAAAGGTTGAATTTTGCGCTAGCATTCGCGCGCAACCTGGAGTGCCAATGATCAGTTTCCGCCTCCTCCTGCATGTCTGGTGCGAGGGCGAAGAACTGCCGAGCTCGCACCTGACGCGCGAGATCGTGCTCACCAAGTCGACTGCGAAGGTTCACGGCGAGCGCGTCGTGGGTCGCGACGACCGGCCCTACGATGTTCGGGGGCGGTTCGAGCGTGTGATCGATCAGGTCACGGATCTCAAGCTGCGGTTCCAGCCTCACGGTGCTCAGGAAGACCCTCATCGCGAGCTCAACGAGGTCTCGTGCATGCTGCAGCGGGTTCTCGAGAACGATGAGAAGGACCGCCGGAAGACGACCGAGGTCGTCATCACCAAGATCCTCGTCGCCCAGGTCATCATCCACACGTACAGCCCCTGACCGCGCTTCGGCGCCACACTCGCCTCATCGAGGCTGGAGATCGTGGCCCGGGCGCGGTCTTCAGTTTGTTCCCATCCTGCAAAGGACCACTGCCAGCGAGCGCAGTCCTTTCGTTTAAAGGAACGGGAAATGTCCGATCGGACAAAAAACGTACCTCAGGTGTCAAAAAATCGACGGCCGCCATAAAATAACAGGGCTGAATGATCGCGTTACAGAACATTCACGATCGTGAAAAAAGTGAAACGCTATGACCGACGAAATCCCGGAACCGATACCCAACATGCTCTGCCCAGTGTGCGGCGAGCGTTGCGAGAACGAGAAGTGCAAGGTCATCTGCCGCAGTGAAAAATGCACGTACCGCATCGTCATGAACTGCTCGGAGTTCGACGGCTAGTCAACCGCCGCAGTGGTTCAATGCGGCCTCGCCCTCGCGCGTAGGCCGTTTCTCGTCAGAAAAAAGCATGAGCCCCGCACCGGAGGCTCGATGCGGGGACACGGGTATTGCCGCCGATCAGGCGGCGCGCGGGACGACGACCGGGCAGGCGAGCCGTCTGGCGCCGAGTTGGATCCACCGCAGCACGTCGCGCGGCGTCGCCTCATCGGGATCGAAGGCCTCGAAGTAGTCGCGGCTGCACCGGCTGTCCGTGAGCGTGGTGACGCACTCGGTGACGGCGCGCTGGCGCCGGTCGCGGTCGATCGAGCGGACGAGGGGCGCGAACCGTCGGGCGACGTCGTCGACCTCGGCGTTCGTCATGTCGAGCTCGAGCGCATGGCCGATCGCGGCGAGGAGCTCCGGCAGGTAGTGCACGCCGGGATTGCTCTCGAACAGCGCGACGACATGGCGCAGATGGACAAGGCAACGGGACATCCGACACCTCCTGTGATTCCCATCGTCTCGAAAACGACCTCTGCCGTCAAGACGCGCGAGCCCCGCATCGCGGAGCTCGATGCGGGGCGGAGACGGATGAGGTTCAGGCGGCGAGGCGCGGGTCGAGCGTCAGGTGCTCGTACGCCTCGTAGGCGGCGAACATGCGGACGAGGTCGCCCGCGTGCAGCCCCCACATCGCCGCGAAGCGGGCAAGGGCGCGCAGCATGCGCGGATCCTCCTCCGAGACGAGGCGGCGCGTGAGCGGCTCGGACTCGAGCACGCGCTCGCCGTCCATGGTGACGGCCGTGAACGCGATGACCTCCTCCTCGCCGTCGTTGCCGGCGATGAGCACGAGGTCGAGCGCTGGCTCCGAGTCGAGCTCCATGAGCACGACGGCGGCGTGGGTCTGGAACATGGGGCACCTCCGGCACCAGTCTGCGCCAGAGGACGCTTCGCGTCAATGTGCTAGGATACCGACGTATGCAGGTCATGAAGGTCTACCGCGATCTCCGCACACGATACGGCCCGCAGCAATGGTGGCCGGTCCATAAGGGAAAGAAGCGCCCGGGGTTCGACCCGGTGTTTGAAATCATGCTCGGCGGCATCCTCACGCAGAACACGTCATGGAAGAACGTCGCCATGGCGATTGAAAACCTCCATGCCGTCGATTGCCTCGACCCGCAATCCATCGCGAAGGTCACCATCGAAAAACTCAAAACACGCATCGTCCCCGCGCGCTATTTCAACCAGAAAGCGAAGAAGCTCAAGATCCTCGCGGAGCACGTCATCGATCATTACCACGGCGACGCAAAAACAATGATCACGACGATTCCTCGCGACGAGCTCCTCGCCCTGTGGGGCGTCGGTCCGGAAACCGCGGACTCGATGTTGTGCTACGCGGGCAAGCGTCTGGAATTCGTCGTCGACGTGTACACCAAGCGCCTCTGCGAACGCCACGGCGTCAGCTTTGCAAACTACCAAGGCTACAAGGACTACTTCGAAGCGCGTTTGCCCAAGGACTACGATGTCTACAACGAGTACCACGCGCTCATCGTACGGTGGGGACAAGAGAAGGAGAGCAAGCCGCGGCGTTCTCGCTAGCGAAATTTTGCGGGTTGGCTGACACGCCGTTGCGGGGTAGAATAGGGCCGATATGCCGGAGCAGCCCGACCGCCTCCTCGAGGGCCTCAATGACGCGCAACGCGCCGCCGTCACCCACGGCGAGGGGCCGCTCATGATCGTCGCAGGGGCAGGCACCGGCAAGACCAAGGCCATCACGCACCGCATCGCCTGGCTCATCGAAACCGGGAAGGCGAAGCAGGACGAGATCCTTGCGCTGACGTTTACCGACAAGGCGGCGAACGAAATGGAGGAACGCGTCGACCGGTTGTTGCCGATCGGCTATTTGGAGTTGTGGATCTCGACGTTCCACGGCTTCTGCGAGCGCGTACTCCGCGCACACGGCCTCGACATCGGGCTGCCGAATACCTTCACGCTCGTGACCGACGTCGACGCGTGGCTCCTCGTGCGCCGCAACCTCGACCGCTTCAATCTCGACTACTACACACCTCGCGGTACGCCGACGAAGTTCATCGAGGCGATGCTGCAGCACTTCTCGCGCGCAAAAGACGAATGCGTCACGCCGGAGATGTACCTTGCACGCGCCGCGGAGCTTGACGAGGACGCGAGCGGCGGCGACCCGAACGTACTCGCAGCCCTCACGGATGACGAAAAAGCGCTCGAACGCAAAAAGTGGCGCGAACTCGCCGACGCGTACCGGACGTACCAGCAGCTGCTCACGGAAAACGGCGCGCTCGACTTCGGCGACCTCATCGCGTACACGCTCGAACTCTTCCGCACGCGTCCGAACGTCCTCAAAAAATTCCAAGAGCAGTTCCGGTTCATCGTCGTCGACGAGTTCCAGGACACGAACCGCGCACAGTACGAGCTTGTCAAACTCCTTGCCGGCACCCGCCGCAACGTCACCGTGGTCGGCGACGACGACCAGGCAATCTACCGCTTCCGCGGCGCCGCGCTCGCAAACATCCTCAACTTCCGCACGGATTTCCCGGACGCGACGCGCGTCGTCCTCACGCACAACTACCGCAGCGGCAAAGCGATCCTCGACCGCTCCTACGCCCTTATCCAGCACAACAACCCGCACCGGCTCGAGGCGAGCGAAGCGCTCGACAAGCGCCTTGTCGCGGCAAACGGCACCGACGGATTCGTCCATCACGTCCACGCCGCGACGCTTACCGACGAGGTACGCCAGACCGCCGAAACCATCCTTGCGCTCCACGGACAGGGGTGCCCGTGGGCCGAAGTCGCCATCCTTGTGCGCGCCAACGATGCGGCCGAACCGTTCATCCTCGAACTCGAACGCGCGGGGATCCCGTACCGCTTTGTCGCGCTCTCGGGCCTCTACACGAAACCGGTCATCCTCGACGCCCTGGCGTACCTCCGCGTCATCGACCAACCGCATGACGGCCCATCGATGTACCGCGTGCTCAGCCACCCGACGCTCGGCATGAGCGAAGCCGACGTCGTCGAGCTCACGCTCCACGGCAAAAAACGCGGACTGACGCTCCACCGGGCGCTCGAAAGCGCGACCATGTTGCCGCGCGTCAGTATGGAAGGGAAGCGGCGCGCACTGGAATTGCTCCAAGAGCTCGAGACGCTCCGCCGTACGGCGAAACGCCTTCCGGTGACCGAACTTTTCGTGGAGGTCGTGAAGCAGACCGGGATCCTCGGCGCGATCGCGACGCGGCCGGAACGCGAACAGCGCGAGCAGTACGGCTATCTCCAGTCGTTCCTCGAGCGGCTGCGCCGCTTTGCGCAGACCGCGCCGGACCGGTCGCTGCATGCATTCCTGGAAGAGTTCGCGCACGAACGCGCGGCCGGCGAAGCGGGCTCGCTGCCACAGGACGCGGAGGAGGGGCCGGACGTCGTCAGCATCATGACCGTCCACGCGGCAAAGGGCTTGGAGTTCCGGTATGTGTTCGTCGTGAACCTCGTCGAACAACGCTTCCCGTCGCAGTCCCGCGGCGCGGCGTTGGCATTCCCGCCCGGCCTCATGCGCGACGAGGAATGGTCGAGCGAGGAGCACCATCGCGAAGAACGGCGCCTGTTCTACGTCGCTATGACCCGCGCCAAGGACGGCCTGTACCTCATGTCCGCCAAAGATTACGGCGGGGCGCGATACAAAAAGCCGTCACGGTTCCTTGTCGAGCTGGGTTTCGTCGACCCGTCGCAGATCGTGACGAAAAAGGAACGAGCGGCGTTCGAGACGCAGGACGCGTCGCCGGACACGCGCCCCATCGACGTGGGCGTCCCGGACAAACTGAGCTTCACGCAAATCACCGCGTTCGCGAAGTGCCCGCTCCAGTACAAGTTCGCGCATGTGCTCCATGTGCCGGTGTTCGGGCGGTACCAAATGAGCTTCGGAAAGTCGATGCACAACGCGCTGCAGCGGTTCATGGAGCACCTGCTTCCGCAGGAGGCCGCGCCGCAAGCGTCGTTGTTCGACGCGCCCGCGCTCGCGCCAACCGTCCCGGGCGTCAACGACCTCCTCACGATGTTCCAGGAGTGCTGGATCGACGAGTGGTACGAGAGCGAGGAGCAAAAAGAGGAGTACCGCAAGGAAGGAAGGGAATCGCTGCGCGCATTCCACGCGAGGACGCTCACCGAGCAGCCAAAGCCGCTGTATCTTGAAAAAGGCTTCACGCTGAAAGTCGCGGGCGTGTGCGTGAAGGGCCGCATCGACCGCATCGACGCCTGCGACGACGGCGTGGAGATCGTCGACTACAAGACGGGCAAGCCGAAAACGAGCAAGGACATCGGGTGGGACGAAAAGCGGCAGCTCGTACTCTATGCAATGGCGGTCGAACAATGTTTCCCGGACGCCCCGCCGGTGAAAAAAGTGACGTATTATTACCTTGGCGACAACTCGACGGTGAGCTTTGACGTGGCCGACGACGACAAGGAGCGGCTGACGGACGACATTCGGACGTTTATGGACGCCATCGTGCACAGCGACTTCGCGCCGACGCCGTCGCACCACGCCTGCGAGTACTGCGACTTCAAGGAGATTTGCGAACACTCAGCCGTCTAATATGCTGCTCGACGCCATCACGAACCACTTTACGACGACACGCGGCGCGCTGCGGCTGACGGATGCGGTTGCCTACCGCCAAGACGCGGGACATGCCTTGAACCAACTCGCGGTCATCTGGAACCACGGGGAAGACGTCGTCCCGTTCGTGACCGGCGAGACGTACGATGCGGCCGCAGTGCAGGCGATGCTCCGTGCCGCGGACGCGGCGTTTCCGGACATCAAGCAACGGCTCATGGCGACGTGCGCCGTCGACCGCGTCCCGGATTGCGTCGCCCTGCTTGGGAACGGCACGGCGAGCGGACACGCGGTCATGCTCGACGGCGCCGGCTACGCGTGGATCGCGCTTGAAGCCTATACGACCCGAAAACAGGTCGAGGTGTTCATGACCCACGAACTCGCGCACGCCATCCATTATCGGACGTCTCCGGAGTGGTATCCGTCAACACGGGATGCGTACTTCCGCACCGGCCGTGCGGTGTTCACGGAAGGCCTTGCGTCGTTCGTGACGATGCGCGCGCTCGGCATTTCCGAAGGCGACGCGTTATGGGCGGATTATCGTCCGGCAGCGTGGGTGCATGACTGGATGACGTCGCTTGCCGCGTCGGAGCACGAAGCGTGGCAGCGGTTGCGCGGAACCTGGGCCGCCACGGCAGACGCGACACTGTTGACGGCAAATGACGACGCACCGCACGTCCACAACCGTGCGGGGTACTTTTACGGCATGCGACTCGCCGCGCAGCTGGCGCAACAGATGAGCATCCGCGAACTGTTGAGCCTGCACCCGGCTGAAGTGGCGTCGTTTATCACGCACGAATGAGTATGCACGGCCTTGGAAACCTCCTGAACTCCGCGCTGAACCGCCATGGCATCCAGAAGCAGGTGACGGCGACGATGGTCGTCCAGCGCGCAAACCACATCCTCTCCTCGCTCGTGGCGGGGACGCCGCTCGCTGACGATGCGCGTGTCGTCGTGTACAAAAACGACGAGCTTGTTGTCAGCTGCCGCCACGCCGCGGCGTCGTACGACGTCCAACCGCTTCTGCCCGCCTTGCGCGGCGAGCTGGAGCGCACCTTCCCGGACAAGACCTTCAGCCGCATCATCACGCGCGTCAGCGGCGAAGAATGGTATACTCATAACGACCTATGAACCTCCGCGACTATCTCATCGCGCTCAGCGTCGGCACGGTCGCTGCGCTCTCGGCTGCGGGCATCGTGCTCTTTGCCATCGACCCCGCAACCGCCGGCGCCCTGGCGTTCCTTGCGCTGTACGTGACGCTCGGGGCGGGGGCGGTCGGGCTCTTCTCGATCGTCGGGACGTTGGCGCGCGTCAGCAGGGACAAGACCGGCGACGTCGGCGTCGCGGTAGCCCGGTCGCTGCGGCAGGGCGTGTTCTTCGCCGTGCTGTTCCTCGCGTCGCTCTATCTCTCGTCGCGCGACATGCTCACCATTTGGACCGTCGTCCTGCTCGTTCTTTTGGTAACGTTAGTGGAATTTTTCTTCCTTGCCGGCAAGAAAAACGCGTGAGGGCAACAAGTGGGTAACTTGGGTGGCGAAACCAAGGGGGAATCGGGTAGTATGAAGCTCCGGATCCCCGTATGCTGAACAGATTTTTTGGCCGCTTTTCGCGGGACATCGCCATCGACCTCGGTACGTCGCATACGCGGCTTTTTATTAAAGAAAAAGGGCTCGTCATGCACGAGCCGTCCATCGTGGCGGTGAATACGCGCACGAACCAGATCCTCGCGGTCGGGCACACGGCGAAGGACATGATCGGCAAGACCCCGCCGCACATCGTGACGACGCGCCCGCTGACGAAGGGCGTTATTTCGGATTTCGAGGTCACGGAAAAAATGCTCAAGTATTTCGTCGACGCGATCCATGACGACGCGTTTGCCATCGTGCCGCGGCCGCGCATCGTCATGAGCGTGCCGCTCGAGATTACGGAAGTAGAGCGCAAGGCCGTCGAGGACGCCGCGCTCGGCGCCGGCGCGCGCGAAGTGTCGCTCGTCGAAGCCCCGCTCGCCGCCGCGCTCGGCGCCGGACTCCCGATCGAAGAGTCCATCGGCAACATGATCGTCGACATCGGCGGCGGCACAACGGAAATCGCGGTCATTTCGCTCGGCGGTATCGTGACCTGGAAGTCACTGACCGTCGCCGGCGACGAGATGACGAAGAATATCATCCAGTACGCGCGCGACGTCTTCAACCTGCTCACCGGCGACCGCGTCGCGGAGCAGGTGAAGTGGCGGATCGGTAGCACGGTCGATACCGGCGACCGCCTGGAGATCGAGATGCGCGGCCGCGACCTCGTCACCGGACTCCCGAAGCAGGTCATCGTCAACGAGGGCCAGGTGCGCGAGGCGATGTACAAGTCGGTGCGCACCATCATCGAAAACATCAAGGCGACCATCGAGGTCACGCCGCCCGAACTGGTCGCGGATATCTACGAGCGCGGCATCGTGCTCACCGGCGGCGGCGCGCTCCTGCGCGGCATCGAGCGCAGCATTTCGAAGGAAGCGGACATTCCCGTGCGCATCGCCGAAGACCCGATGACCGCGACGGTCCGCGGCGCCGGCATGCTGCTCGACCAACCCGGACTCCTGAAAGACATCGCGCTGCCAGCCACCGGACACGAGAGCATCGCCTAGCCTATGCGACGCATCGTGGGGACTCCTCGAACGCCGCGGGGCATCCGGACCGCCATCATCTTCGCCGCCATGGTCGCGGCGTACTTGCTGTTGCGCTCCATCCCGCCGGTCGGCGTCCTGCTCGGCTACGTGGAGCACGGCATGGTCGTCGCGGGCACCGGCGTCGGCAACGTCATCGGTCGCATGTTCAGCTCGGAAGAATCCGTCAGCACCGCCCTCGCCGCATGCGAGGAACGGCTCGGGGACGCGACGGTGCGCGAGGCGGCGCTGTTTGAGGACGCGAAGAGCGTGGCTGAGCTCGAGGCGATCATCGGGTACATGCGCGAATCCGGAACGACGGGCACGGCGGCGCGCATCACCGCGCGGTCGCTCCCTGACGCGGCGATGGTGACGATCGACAAAGGCAGTGCGGACGGCATTGCGACCGGGATGGCCGTGGTGGTCGCGGACGGCCACCTGTTTGGCGTCGTCAGCGACGTGTTCTACGGGTCGGCGCGCGTTCGCCTCGTCCACAGCCGCGACAGCAGCATTCCCGCGACGATTCTCGGCAAGACGCGCACCATCGGCCTCGTGGAAGGGCAGGAGGGCAGCGTGCTCCGGATGCGCTACATCCCGGAAGACGCCGCCATCGCGGAAGGCGATATTGTCGTGACGTCGGGCCTTGCGGCCGAACTGCCGCAGGGCATCGTCGTCGGCCTCGTGACGAGCGTCATCAGCGAAGACACCGCGCCGTTCCTCGAGGCGCTCATTGAACCGCTGTACGACGCGCGGACGTGGACGAACGTGCTCGTCGTCGACATCGCCGAGTAAGTATGCGCGAAGCCGCACTCCTCACCGCGCTGTTCCTCGTCACTGCGGTCGTCGCGTTCGCGGGTGTGCCGTCCCTGCCGTACCCGCTCGCGGTCTTTCCCCTCATGCTGGTCACCGGACTTCTCGTCATGCACCGCGTCGGCGTGGGCCCCGGCGTCGCGTGGCTCGTCATCGGCGCGCTGGTCCTCGAGGTGCGCGGCATCACGCCGGGATGGTGCATCCCCGTCATCGCCACGGCGTTCCTCGCCGCGCTCCTCGTGGAGCGTGTGTTCGCGACGCGCTCCGTGTACGCGCTTCTCGGCCTTGGACTGGTAAGCGGCCTTTCCGCCGTGAGCCTGTTTCTCGCGCTTTCCCTGCTCCGCACCGCCATCCAAGGCGCCGGGCCGACGTTCGGGCGCCTATTGCACGAGGGCGCGTGGACGTTCATCCTGCTCCTCGCGGGGCTGTACGTCGGGTTCGTCACCATCGTGACCTTCCGCAGCTGGGTCCAGCGCACCTTCGTGGTACGATAACCCGATATGGGAATGTTTCGTCAGCGCCCGCGCACGCCGTCGCCGTTCGGCCTCCTCCCGCTCGACGAGCTGGGCCCGGTTGAAGCCGGCGTACAGGACACCGCGCTCAACGAAGCGGTCAGCCGGCGTCCGTCCGTGGCGCTCCAGCCGGCCGGCGCGTTCGTGGGGAACATCGTCGCCGGCAGCAGGTTCCGGGCCGGCACGATCATCGCGCTCGCGCTGCTCGGCGTCTTCGTGCTGCGCGCCGGGTACCTCCAGGTCGCGCAGGGAGCGACCTACCGCGCCCTTGCCGAGGCGAACCGCGTCCGGACGCACATCCTGCCGGCAGAACGCGGAATTATTACGGACCGCAACGGGGTCGTGCTCGCAAATAACACGCCATCCTTCACGCTCGTCGGCCGCATGGACGAACTGCCGGACGACCTGGTCGCCCGCGAGACGCTGTTTTCCGACGTGGCAGTGCAGATCGGCGCCGACCCGACGCAGTTCACCGACGCCTACAACGCGGCGGGTAACGCGGCGGAAGCCGTCCTCATGCTCGACGTGCCATACGAGGCCGCGCTCGAGTTCGCCGTGCATGACGACGAGGTACAGGGGATCGACATCGTCCTTGGCGAACAGCGCGCGTATATTACCGACGACCTCCCGTCGCTCTCGCACGTACTCGGGTATACCGGCATCATCAGCGCCGAGGAGTATGCGGCGCGGCGCGACGACGGGTATGTGTCGTACGACCGCATCGGCAAGCAAGGCGTCGAGGCCTCGCACGAAGCGACGTTGCGCGGCGCGTACGGGAAAGAAACCATCGAGGTCGATGCGGTCGGCGAGTATCTCCGCACCATCGCCAAAGTGGACCCGGTGAACGGCGAACGGTTGACGCTGTCCATCGACGCGACGCTCCAGGCGCAGATCGAGTACGTGCTCGCGCAACGCCTGAAGGGGACGGGGTCCGAGCGCGCGGCGGTCGTCGCCATGGATCCCCGCAACGGCGAAGTACTCGCGCTCGTCTCCTGGCCGGCGTACGACGCAAACTTGTTTGCGCGCGGCATCGACGAAGCGGCGTACCGCGCGCTCCTCGAGGATGAGAACGATCCGTTGTTCCCGCGCGCGTCGGCCGGCGAGTACCCGTCCGGATCCACCATCAAACCGGTCTTTGCCGCGGCGGCGCTGACGGACGGCATCATTACCGCGTCGACGTCGTTCCTTTCGAGCGGCGGCCTGCAGATCGGCGACCGGTTCTTCCCGGACTGGCGCGCCGGCGGACATGGCGTCACGAACGTCTACCACGCCATCGCCGACTCCGTGAACACGTTTTTCTACATCATCGGCGGCGGATTCGACACCTTCCAGGGCATGGGCATCGACCGGCTCATGGGGTGGGCGGCAACATTCGGGTTCGGGTCGCAAAGCGGTCTCGACATTCCGGGCGAAGCGGACGGCTTCTTGCCGACGCCGGAGTGGAAGGAATCGGAAACGGGCGAGCCGTGGTACATCGGCAACACGTACAACGTCTCCATCGGGCAGGGTGACTTCCTCGTAACGCCGGTGCAGATCGCGCGTGCGACCTCGGTGTTTGCGAACAACGGCGTCCTGACGACGCCGCACCTCGTCCTCGGGCAGGAGGCAGCGACGAAACAGGTCGTCACCGACGAGGTCGCACAGGTCATCAAGGACGCGATGCGCCGCACGGTGACGCAGGGCTCCGCGACCTCGCTGCAGGCGGTGCCGACCGAGGTGTGCGGCAAGACGGGGACGGCGCAGTGGTCTCGCACCGCGCCCCCGCCCGCGTGGTTTGCCGGCTTCGCGCCGGACGACGCGTCGGCAATCACGTTGACCGTCATCGCAGAGGGCGGCGGCAAATCCTCTCTCGCCATCCCGGTCGCAAAGGACATTTTGACGTGGTACTTTTCGCGCTAGCTTGACAGCTTCTGCTCAGGCTGTTTATAGTTGCTTTACAAATTAGCCGTCCCGCGTTGCGGGGCGGATTTCGTTCGTATGGACCATAAAAGCGTTACCCACATTTCCGCGGAAGGCCTGCAGATGCTCAAGGACGAACTTGCGCATCGTATGAAGGTTCTCCGCCCGCTCATCGCGCAAAAAATCGGTGATGCCAAGGAACTTGGCGACATCTCCGAAAACTTTGAATACCATGATGCCAAGGAGCAGCAGGGGCAAAACGAAATGCGCATCGTCACCTTGCAGCACATGATCGCCACCGCGCAGATCGTGGAAAGCAAGGCCGGCGGCACTATCGGCCTCGGGTCGAAATTCACGGTGAAAACCGGCGCGACGGAACGCAACTTTGAGCTCGTCGGCGAAAACGAGGCCAATCCGATGGAGGGGAAGATCAGCAACGTCTCACCGCTTGGCGCCGCGTTCGTCGGCAAAGGGGTAGGGGACAAGGTCGAGGTGACGGTCCCTTCCGGGACCATGACCTACGAGGTCGTCGCCATTGCCTAAGCGACTTTACAGAGGGGCCTGGAACCGATAGAATTTCGGGGACAGGTCTCTTTTGTTTTGCCTATGTCCGGTGACGAAAAACAGATGCGCCGCGATCGGTTGGCCAGCCTTGAGGCAAAGGGGATCGCCCCGTATCCCGCGACCGTGGAGCGTACCCACGAGATCGGCGCAGTGCTCGCCGCCTTTGAGGAGCTGCACACCACAGGCGCTTCGGTGACGGTCGTCGGCAGGGTCCGCGCCATCCGCCAAATGGGCGGGCTGACGTTCATCCGGCTCGAAGACGGCACGGGCAGCATGCAGGCCATCCTCAAGGAGGACGAGGTCGGCGCGGAGACGTACGCGACATTCCTCGACCACGCCGACGTCGGCGATTTCTTCGGCTTCACCGGCACGATGTTCGTCACAAAGAAAGGCGAGCGGTCAGTCATGGCCTCGGCGTGGACCATCCTCGCCAAAGCCCTTGCACCGCTTCCGGACAAGTGGCACGGCCTCCAAGATGTCGAAACCCGCTACCGCCATCGCGAACTCGATTTGATTGCGAACCCAGAAGTCCGGGAGCGATTCGTCGTGCGCTCGAAACTCGTGTCCGCGATCCGCAGCTTCCTCGACCAGCACGGCTTCCTCGAAGTCGAAACGCCCATCCTCCAGCCGATCCCCGGCGGTGCAAGTGCGCGGCCGTTCGTGACGCATCACAATGCACTCGACAGCGAGTTCTATTTGCGAATCGCGCCTGAGCTGTACCTGAAGCGGCTACTCGTCGGCGGCTTCGAAAAGGTCTACGAGATCGGGCGCTGCTTCCGAAACGAGGGCATCGACTATTCGCACAACCCCGAGTTCACGATGCTCGAGATGTACTGGGCGTACGCGAAGAAAGATGCATACGTCGACTTCCTCGAACGCCTTGTCGTCCACGCCATCACCGCGGCGTTTGGGAAGACCCGCGTCCCGTACGGTGACGGCGAAATCGACTTCACCGCGCCGTGGCCGCGCACGACCTTCCGCGATGCCATCAATGACAACTGCGGCATCGACATCAACACACTCTCGTCGCCGAAGGACGTTGTTGCTGCAGCAAAAAAAGCGAAACTCGCGGTGGATTTCAGCACCTGCACGGGCCTCGGCGAACATCTCGACGAACTCTGGAAGAAAACCGCACGCCCGACCATGCTCCAGCCGACGTGGGTGTTCGACTATCCGATCGAACTGAAACCGCTCACGAAAGCGCACCCGGACGACCCGACAAAAAGCGCGTCGGTACAATTGGTGGTACAAGGCGCGGAGATCATCAACGCCTACTACCACGAACTGAACGATCCGGTCGACCAACGTGCGCGCTTCGCGGCGCAGCAGGACCTGCGTGAAAAGGGAAGTGAAGAGGCGCAATGGATGGACGAGGCGTTCGTCAACGCCCTCGAACACGGTATGCCGCCAGCGAGCGGCGTCGGCATCGGCATCGACCGCCTGGTCGCGTTCCTGACGAACTCGCCGAACCTGAAGGAAGTCATCCTGTTCCCGACGCTGCGTCCGGAGGCGAAGGCCGACGACGTATGAACCGCGTGATGGTCTTCGGCGCGTTTGACGGCCTCCATCCCGGCCACGAACACTTCCTTACCCAGGCGAAGTCGTATGGCGAATCGCTCACCGTCGTCCTTGCGACCGACGCGACCATCGCACGGCTGAAGGGCAGGGCACCGGTACATCCGTTCGCGGAGCGCAGCGCAGCACTCCTTGCCTCGGGGCTGGTCGACGAGGTCGTTGCCGGCGACGACGCGGAGGGCGTCTACACCGCCGCGGCCGAACAGAAACCGGATACCGTCGTGTTCGGGTACGACCAGGAGGCGCTGAAGAAGGATTTCATTGCATGGATCACTCGTCGGGGGATCGGGGCGAACATCATCGTCGCCGCCGCCCACGAACCCGAAACATATAAGTCGTCACTCCGGCGCACCCCGCACATATGATCGACCTGAAAGTCTTGCGAGAAACTCCGAACCTTATCCGCGACGCCGCGAAAGCGAAAAACGTGGAGGTCGATATCGACCGCATCCTCGACCTCGACCGCCGCGTGCGCGGCCTGAAGGGCGAGATCGAAGCGATCGCCGCGCAAAAAAACGAGGCGTCGAAGCGCATCGCGAAAGCCAGCCCCGAGGAGCGAAAGGCGCTCATCGAAGAGATGCGCCCGCTCGACCGGCGCGCCGAACAGCTGCAGGCGGAGTTTGCGCCGCTCGAGGAAGAGCTGACGGAGTTGCTGTACAAAATCCCCAACGCGCCGTTGCCGGACGTCCGTATCGGGAAAACCGACGAAGAAAACGTCGCCATCCGTACCGTCGGCGAGCCGCGGAAATTCGATTTCACGCCAAAAGATCACCTGTCGCTCGGCGAATCCCTCGGCATCATCGACACCGCGCGCGCGGCAAAGGTCAGCGGCTCCCGGTTCACCTATTTCGTCGGCGACGGGGCGCTGCTCGAACTTGCGCTCATCGACCTCGCGGTAAAAACTGCAGTGAAGCACGGGTTCGTCCCGGTGACGGTGCCGCACCTCGTCAGCGCAAAAGCGATGCGCGCCATGGGCTACCTCGAGCACGGCGGCCACGACGAAATTTACTACCTTGCAAAAGACAACCTCTACCTCATCGGCACGTCGGAACAGGCGATCGGACCAATGCACACGGACGAAATCCTGGATGCGGGCAGCCTGCCGTTGCGCTACGTCGGCATCTCGCCGTGCTACCGCCGCGAGTCCGGCAGCTACGGCAAGGACACGAAGGGCATCATTCGCCTCCACCAGTTCACCAAGGTCGAGATGTTCAGCTTCTGCACGCCAGAACAGTCTGCGGACGAGCACGCGATGATGCTCGCGATCGAAGAAGAGCTCATGCAAGCGCTCGGGCTCCCGTACCACGTGCTCGACATCGTCTCCGGCGACCTCGGGCTCCCGGCGGCGAAGAAATGGGACATCGAGGCGTGGTTCCCGGCACAGGAGCGCTACCGCGAAACGCATTCGACGAGCAACTGCACTGACTTCCAGGCACGCCGCCTCAACACGCGCTACCGCACCGAAGAGGGCGTGGCGTTCGTGCACACGGTGAACGGGACCGCGTTCTCGGGCCGCCCGATCGCCGCGATCCTCGAAAACTACCAGGAGGCCGACGGCTCCGTGCGCGTCCCGGACGTACTCCAGGCCTCCATGGGCAAGTCGGTGCTGACGCCGAAATACTAATGTGCACATCCCCTTGGGAATGCGGAGCTGGGTGGAGATTTCCCGCCCGGCTCTTCATGCAAATGTCGCCACACTGCGTGCCGCGCTCGAACCGGGTGTCTCGCTTTGCGCATTCGTCAAGGCAAACGCATACGGCCACGACATTGCATTGACGACGCGGCTCCTCCACGAGGCGGGGGTAGGGCACTTCGGCGTCGACAGCATCGACGAGGCGAACGTCGTGCGCCGCCACGCGCCGGAGGCCGCAATCTTCATCGCCGGCATGGTGCCGCATGAGCGCATGGCCGACGTCGTCGCATGCCGCGCCGTCGCGCACCTGTACGACGAAGCCGGCGTCGACGCGCTTATCGAGGCCGCGGTCGCCGCGCAAGGCACCGCGCTCATCAACATCGAGGTCGAGACCGGGCTGAACCGCCTCGGCGTGCCCCTGCGCGCCCTCCCGTCGCTTCTCCAGCGCATCCAGCGCGCGCAGCGCAGCGCCATGCTCGTCGGGATTTCCACGCACCTCTCGTCCGCCGAAGATGTGGCGAGCCAGCACATCGTCGATACACAGTTCGCCGCGCTCGAGGAGGCACGCGCGCTCTGCCACACGTACGGCATCGAGGTCCCGTTCGTCCACGCGGCAAACAGTGCGGCGACGATTTTCGCGCGCCATGTCCAAGGCACCATGGTACGCGCGGGTATTGCGTTGTACGGCCTGTGGCCGAGCCGTGACATCAAGATCGCCGTGCAGCGCGGCAGGGCGTGTGAACTCACGCCCGTGCTGTCCTGGAAAGCGCGCATCGCGCAGGTAAAAGACGTGCCTGCAGGCGGGGGCATCGGCTATGACCGCACCTTCATCGCCAACCGCCCCATGCGCATCGCGGTGCTCCCGGTCGGCTATTACGACGGGTTCGACCGCGGGCTGTCGAACGGCGGCAAAGTGCTTGTCCACGGCCGTCCGTGCCCGGTCGTCGGCCGCGTCTGCATGAACATGGCCATGGTCGACGTCTCCGCGATCGCCCAGGTCAAACCGGACGATGTCGCGACCATCATCGGCAGGGAAGGGATCGGGACCGTCTCGGCCGAGGAGATTGCGGAAAAACTTGCTACAATCAACTATGAGGTGGTGACGCGCATCAGCGCGCACTTGCCGCGGGTTGTCGTATGAAGCATCGGAACTTCACCCGATCGTTCCAAGCACACGCATACTCGGGGCGCAAGCTGCGCAACCCGTTTTTTTCGCATGAGCCTCGGCGCATCCCGCGCGGCATCGTCCTGGCCGTATTCCTGGCGATCGTCGTCGGTGCGGGCAGCCTGTTCCTCTTCGCGCCGTTCTTGGCGTATCGCGATGTCCGCATCGACGGGCTGACCACGCTCTCCGTCGACGACGTCCGCGCCACGGTCGAAACGACGCTCGACAAACGGCGGCTCCTCGTCATCCCCGGCCGCCATCTCGTCTTTGCCCATCGCGGCCGCATCGAACACGACCTCCAGGCGGCCTACAATTTCGCATCGCTCACGCTCCGGCGCGAAGGCCGTACGCTCGTCATCGATGCGAAAGAACGTATCACGCAGGTCGCGTGGATCTCCGCGGGGGCCACATCCCTCGTCGACCTCACGGGGATCGCGGTGAGCGAGGCGAGCGAAGAGGCCAAGGCGCAGATTACGGCGCGCGTGGCGAACGCTGCGGACGTGCCGTTTGCCCCCGGACTGCAGCCCACCATGCCGATCATTGAAAACCTGAAGGGAGAAACCGTGACGCTCGGGCAGCCGGTCCTCTCGTCCCTTATGCTCGAACGGATCTTGACACTCGATGCCGCGTTGCGCGACCGTGAGCTTGTGCCGCTCCGGTACACGGTCGAGGAGGCCTCGTCGCCTTGGACAACCGCGGAAACATCCGACACCGCGATCCTTGTTGACCTCACGCTCGACCTTACCGAGACGCTGGCCATGTTCGACGCATTCCGGCATGGCAGCGAACAGCCGCTCGCGTCACTCGAGTATGTCGACCTGCGTTTCGGCAATCACGTCTATATCAAATCGCGATAATATGCATCCATCAGAACTGCTCGGCAAAAAGGCACCCGCGTTCTCGCTCCACGACCAGGAGGGAAACGCCCACGCGCTCCGCGACTATGCGGGCGCATGGCTCGTCCTCTACTTTTATCCGAAGGACATGACCCCGGGCTGTACCATCGAGGCGTGCAACTTCCGCGACAACCTCGGCCGCGTGAAGGCCGCAGGCGCGGCGGTGCTCGGCGTTTCGGCAGACTCCGTCAAACGCCATGCCAAATTCGCGGAGGTCGAACAGCTGAACTTTCCCGTGCTGTCGGATGAAGACCGCACGGCGCTCGAGGCGTATGGAGTCTGGCAACAGAAGTCGATGATGGGGAAGAAATACATGGGGATCGTCCGCACGACGCTCCTCATCGACCCTGAAGGCGTCGTCCGCAAGGTATATGAGAACGTGAAGGTCAGTGGGCACGTCGACGAAGTGCTCCGCGACCTCGCTGCACTGCAGAAATAACAAGAGCGCGCCCCACGGCGCGCTCTTGTATCACTTGATCTCCAATTCGCTCGAGTAGGGAAGCTTTGCCAGATCGCCATCGGTGATTCCGAGGCTGAGATAGCGCATCGTCGAGTACGCGACGTCGCCGTCTTTCATGTAGACGCGACGGCAGGTGTCCGGATGGACGTACCACGCCTCGCCGTGCTGCTGCACCTGGAGGAGGATCTGCCCCTTCACGCGGTTTGCTAGGGAGTTCGTACTGCACACGCTCGTCGCCGTGCGCATCTCCTCGACCGTGTCGACCGCGGGGATAGCCTCGAGGTCCGCATCCGTGATGCCAAGGCCGAAGGTGCGCATCATCTGGTAGGCAATCGCGCCGTCGCGCATGTAGTAGCGCAAGCCGTCCTGCGTGTGCACGTACCACGCCTCGCCGTGCTGCTGTACCTGGAGGAGGATGTAGCCTTTGACGCGCGATTGCATCGCCGCATCGTACGACGCCTCAGCGTAGACCGCATGGTCCGGGACGGTGTACACGAGTTCATCGTCGGCGGCCGCTTCGTCCTCGGTCGCCTCCACTTCCGTATCGTCTTCCACCTCGTCGATCAGCGCCTCAGCATCGTCGTCGACCACATCCTCATCGACCTCGAGGTTCTCCGCCCATGTGTTTTCGTCCGGCGCGTATTGGTAACAGACGTCGTAGAGGCAGAAGATATTCTCTGTCTCGTACAAGGTGCCGTAATCGCGCACCGCGATATCCTCGCCGAAGGCGTCCTCAAAAATCGCATTGATGTTTTGGATGTACGTGTAGGAGTTGTAGTCGCCCTCAACGACCGCCGTCGGAATGCCGAATAGGTTGCCGGCCACGTCGAACGCGCCGCCGCCCGAGCTGCCCGAATCCGCAATGGCGTCCGTCTTGATCCAGTTGGTCCCGTAGTAGCCGCTTATCGTGCCCTCGGTCACCGTGACGGTCGAGCCCGCGGAGGCCGGAAAGCCCATGAGGACGATGTCCTCGCTCAGGACCATGGAATCGGCGTTCGCGGCGACGGCGTACGAATCGAACTCGTACGGCGTGCCGTCGTCGTTGTAGGCGTCCATGAACACGTAATCGAAGTACTCGTCATTGCGCGCGAACTCGGTGGGGTAGAGGAGAAAGGCGTAATACGGCTCGCTGTACGAATTCTCCGCAGTCCCGCCGACGCACCATTCCAGGTAACTGACGCCGTCCTCGTCGGTAATGACGTGGACGTTCGTGATGATGTCGTTGTCGCCGATGATGACGCCCGAGCCCTGGGAAATCGCGACGTAATCATTCCCAACGATGTTGCCGCAAATGATCGACACCACGTGGGGGACATTACCGGACACGTCGGTTGTCGCGCGGACGGTCGACGAAGGAACGAGGAGCGCCGTGAGTGCAACAAACGCCGCCGCACGCGAAATGATTTTTTGCATAAAAGAAATTTGCATATAGCAAACCATACTTGGACTCTTACGTGCAAGCAGCTGCTGTTGTCAAAAATCGTCGGGTGGGGGGAGGGAGGAGGACTCAGGCGCCGCATGTTGGCCTACGCGATCCATAGTGTCGCACAATATACATTCCAAGAACCATAACCTCAGGAATGCCGCCGGCGGTCCAAGACCGACGTGTCGCAATCCTCCCCTCCTCCTATAAAAACGAAGCGACCAGAGGCACGAGCCACACTCCCACGCTCGCCGAGCTTCATAACTTCACGATCGCAAAATTATGAAGCTCTCAGTACGATGCAAGCGCCGACGAACCCCAAAAACATCCGCGTCTACCAAAGAGGCCCTTCCCCCGCCACGTCGCCAAAAACCGCGACCAATTTAAATGCGCTGTATTAAACCAGGGGTATCCTAGTACCCCTGAAATCAAAAGAGAAATTCTGACGAAATCCTAATCGACCAAGTACAGCATCGGGTCGACGGGAATACCGTCTTTGCGGATCTCAAAGTGGAGATGGGGGCCGGTTGAAAGGCCTGCGCCAGCCATGCCGGGCTTTCCGCCGGAAAGGCCGATCTGGTCGCCTCGGGTTACGTACTGGTCCGGTACGACGTCGATGCGCATCAAGTGCGCGTACAGCGTCGCCATGCCGTTCGCATGGATGATCATGACGTAGTTGCCGTATTGGCGGCCGGTCCGGGCCCACGCCACGTAGCCTGGTGCCGACGCCTCGACCGAGGTGCCGACAGGGATCGCGATATCTAGCCCCGAGTGCTCGAACAAATGGCGGAACGGGTAGGTAGGGTCGTGAAATGTAGTGGTGATGATGCCAGTGAGGGGCCACGTCATTACCGTGGAGTCCCCCATCTCGTCCGCCGCGTCGATTTTTCCCTGCATCTCCGCCTGCAGCTTGGCGATCTGCGACGCGATGTACTGCTGCTCTTGCCTGAGTTCGCTCATGAGCGTGCGGTACTCCGCCTCGCTCGACGCCGTCTGCGCGACGAGCACCTCCTTCGCCTCCTGCTGGACGGCGAGTTTCTGCACGCGCTCTTCAAGCTCGCGTTCCAGGTCAAGCAGCGACGCGAGCTTAAGTTCGTGCTCGGCCCTGTCTGCTTCAAGGTTTGCACGCGTCGTCTTGGTCGCATCGACCGCGCGCGCGAGACCGGCGTTCACCTCTTCAAGCTGGACGACGCTATCGAACGCCTCGTGAAAACTGTCCGAACCGAACAGCGTCGTGACGAGACCGCGCTCCTCGTGCTGGTGCAGCGAAAACAGCATGCCCGACAGCATAGCGCGCTGCGAGTCGAGCTCCGCGTTCTGCTCGCGGATGCGCGCTTCAAGCAACGACACTTCGAGCGTTTGCGCTTCGATTTCGTTGCGCGTCGCCGCGATATCGAGCTCCGCCATCGCGGCCTGGTTTTCAATAAGCGCGATATCGTTCATGAGCGACGCGGATTGCGACGAGTACTGCGTGATCTTCTCGCGGTACGCGTCAAGCTTGCGGTTGATGTCATCGATGCTTGCGCGCCGCTCGTCGATCTCCGACTTCATCTCGTTGATTTCTTCCGACGACGTTTCTGCAAACGCCTGAGGGCCGCCGGCCAAGATGAGGACGGCGGCAAAGAGGATGGTTGCGATGCATGCGATTCCTCCGCGGTGCATGGACTAGGCGTTAAGTCGCCCAAGCGCGGCAGCGATGCGCGCAAGGGATTCGGTCTTGCCGAGCGCCCACAGGAGCTCGTACGGACTCGCCGACTTCTCCAGCCCGGAGAGCGCGACGCGCAACGGCCAGAGCACGTTGCCGTTCGACAGCCCGTTGCCTTCAATATACTCCTTCAGCGCCCCTTCGAGAAGCGCGGTTTGCGCAAACGTTTCGTCCGATACCTCCGCAAGAAACGTCCCGACGTTCGTCAGTTGCGCAACGGCGTCGGCCTTGTCCGCCTTTTTCCATACGAGGACGGCGGGGTCATAGACGGGCAACGCAAGGTACGGGGCGATCTTTTCCGCGAATTCCGTGAGGCGGTTGACGCGGGCGCGCTCCGTGCGCAGCGCGCGGCGGGCGACATCCGTCGTGGCATCGACGCCGAACGGCCGAACCGCCTCGTACAGCGCGTCGTCCGAAAGCTGCATGATGTAGTGGTGGTTCATCCAATCGAGCTTGTCGATGTTCATCACGGCGCCGCCGCGGTTGACCTTCGACAGGTCGAACAGCCGCACAAGTTCGTCGCGCGTGTAGATCTCCTGGTCGGACTTCGGGTTGAAGCCGAGCGTGCTGATAAAGTTGATGAGCGCCTCCGGAAGATAGCCCTTCGCGAGATAGCTTTCGACGGAGACGTCGCCCTTGCGCTTCGACAGCTTCGTCTTGTCCGGGTTGAGGATGAGCGGGACATGCGCGTACACCGGCATCGTCCACCCGAGCATGTCGTGGAGCACGATCTGCTTCGGCGTCGACGAGATCCACTCTTCGCCGCGGAGCACGTGCGAGATCTTCATGAGGTGGTCGTCGACGACAACGGCAAGATGGTACGTCGCGAAGCCGTCCGACTTCACGATGACCTGGTCGTCGACGTCGGCAAGGTTGAACTCGATGCGTCCGCGGATTGCGTCCTCGAATGCGACAGTGCCTTCGGGGATCTTCATGCGGATGACGTGCGGTTCGCCCGCGGCAAGGCGCGAGGCGACCTCGTCCTTCGCGAGGGCGAGGCAGCGGCGGTCGTACTTCGGCGTCTGTTTGGCCGCAGTCTGTGCCGCGCGCATCTCCTCGAGCCGCTCGGACGAACAGAAGCAGGCGTACGCGTGCCCGGCATCCACCAGCTGCTCCGCGTACTTCGTATAGATATCCAAGCGCTTCGACTGCGTGTACGGGCCGTAGTCGCCCTTTTCGGAGACGCTGCCGTCCGGCTGCAACGCCGGCCCCTCGTCGTAATCGATGCCAAGCTTTTGGAACGTGCCAAGCAAACTCTCAAGTGCACCCGGGACAAAGCGCCCCTGGTCCGTATCCTCGATGCGCACGATGAACTGGCCGCCGGCCTGGCGTGCGACGAAGTAGTCGAACATGACGGTACGGAGCGTGCCGATATGCATGAAGCCGGTCGGCGACGGCGCGATACGGGTGCGGATGGTCATATTATCGTCCAAGGAGTTGGCGGAATATTTCGGGGATCGCGCGGCGGCAGGCGCGCACAAACCTTCGTTGACGCAGTGTAGTCCATACCACGACCGCAGGAAAGCCCGGAAACGCGGCGAGGATACGGCGCAGGCGCTTCGGTTCGCGCACCACGCGCCAAACCCATTCCAGGCCCATGGCCCGCATGACGCGCGGCGCGCGCGGCAGGACGCCGCCAATCATCGCAAATGCGCCGCCGACGCCGATCGCGACCCGAACGCCCGGCCATTCGTGGACATACCGGGCGATGCACGCCTCCTGTTTCCCCTGCCCCAGCCCGACCGCGATGACTGCGGCCTCGGCCTCACGGATGCGGCGAAGTGCGTCATCACCCAGCTCCCCTTCCCTGTCCACGTGGCCCGGGTCGACACAAACGATGTCGATGCCGGGAAAGCGCGACCGGAGGACGTTCGCCGCCTGGACGAGCGATGGCTGCGACCCGACAAGGAGCATCCGAAGGCCGCGCGCCGCGCAGAGCTCGGCAAGCATGGCGAGCGCGTCAACGCCGGGAACGCGGTTGCGGATGACATGGTCGGTCAGCGCCGCGCTCGCAAAGCGCAGCCCCACCCCGTCGGGAAGCGCGAGGTCGCTCGCGTTCAGCCGCGCACGGAACGCCTCGTCGCGTTGCGCAAGCAGCACGAACTCCGGGTTGGGCGTGCTCACGACGTGCCGCCCGTCCTCCGCGAGCCAACACGCAAACACGCTCCGCGCTTCGTCGCGGCCGATGTCGTCGACCCGCACGCCGAGGAGCGTCACGCTCGTCATACCTTCCGCCACAAGACGGCCGAAAGGCCGCCCGCGAGGTCAAAGAAAAAGTCGCCCATCGTGTCCGCAAGCCCGAGTTGCGCGAGGCCGAAATCGAAACGGTCCGCAACCGCCATGTCGAACGCGAACTCGAACCACTCCCAGCCGATCCCGATGAGCGCTACAAACCCGAGGATGCACACCGTCGTGAACGCGTCCTTGAGCCAAGGCTTCTTGACGCTGAAGCTCACGCTGCGCACCGCGTGGTCCCACAGGGCGAACCCGAGCACGCCCATCGCCACCCCGCCAGCGTAATGCATCGGGATGTCGTAGTGCGGGTACCACGAGTAGAGCGCAATGACGCCGAGCACATGAAAAAACAGCACCCATGCGATCACGGTCACGGCCTGTCGATAGGTCGTCATACCGCCAAAGATTAGCAAAGAAACCGCCGTAGGGCAATGCTTGACGCACTATTCCTTAGCACTCTATACTTGAGAGTGCTAAGCCAGTGCTTGCTGTTTCTCCCCCAGGCTGGCCATATCAAGATTGATTGACCGTATGATGCCAAATAATTTTACAAGCAAGTCCAACGAGGCCATGCAGGCGGCGCAGATGATCGCCGCGGACAACGGCCAGCACGGCATCGAACCCATCCATCTGCTCGCCGCCCTGCTCGCCCAGGACGACGGCATCGTCATCACGCTGTTGCTCAAGCTCGGCGTCCCGCTCACCGCGCTCCAGAACGACATCATGCGCGTGCTCGACACCATCCCGCGCCACGCGTCGGTCGAAGCCCCTTCCCCGGGGCAGATCTTTTTGACGCCGCCGCTCGCGCACGTCCTGCAGAGTGCGGTCAAGCGCGCAAAACAGTTCGGCGACGAGTTCATTTCAACCGAACACCTCTTCCTCGCGCTCCTCGAAGAAAAGATGACCGGGCAGATGCTGCGGAACCACGCCGTCGACGAAGACGCCGTGCTTGCGGCGCTCAAGGAAGTCCGCGGCAACCAGAGGGTCGACAGCGCGGAGCCGGAAGCGAAGTATCAGGCCGTCGAGAAGTACAGCATCAACCTCACCGAGATGGCGCGCCGCGGCAAACTCGATCCGGTCATCGGCCGCGACGGCGAGATCCGCCGCGTCATGCAGGTCTTGTCGCGCCGCACGAAGAACAACCCGGTCCTCATCGGCGAGGCCGGCGTCGGCAAGACCGCGATCGTCGAGGGCCTCGCCCAGCGCATTGTCGCCGGCGACGTCCCCGAGTCGCTCAAAAATAAGGAGGTCGTCTCGCTCGACCTTGGCTCGCTCATCGCGGGGACGAAGTTCCGCGGCGAATTTGAAGAACGCCTGAAAGCGGTCATCCGCGAAATCCACGAGTCTGCCGGCAAGATGATCTTGTTTATCGACGAGCTGCACATGCTTGTCGGCGCGGGCAAAGGCGACGAGGCGCCGATGGATGCGTCGAACCTCCTGAAGCCCGCCCTCGCCCGCGGCGAGCTGCGCGTGGTCGGCGCGACGACGACCAAGGAATACCAGAAGTACATCGAGAAGGACCAGGCGCTTGAACGCCGTTTCCAGCCGATCATGGTCGACGAACCGTCGGTCGAAGACACCATCGCCATCCTCCGCGGCATCAAGGAGCGCTACGAAATCCACCACGGCGTGCGCATCAGCGACAGCGCGATTATCGCGGCCGCGGAACTTTCCGCGCGCTACATCACGGACCGCCAGTTGCCGGACAAGGCCGTCGACCTCGTCGACGAAGCCGCGTCGGCGTTGCGCCTCCAGATCGACTCGATGCCGGAAGACCTCGACCGCATGAAGCGCGACGAGATGCGTCTGCAGATCGAGCGCCAGGCGCTCCTCAAGGAGGAAGATAAGGAATCGAAGGCGCGGCTGAAGGAGATCGAGAAGCAGATCGCCGACATCAAGGAACGGTCGAGCGCGCTCGAGATCGCGTGGAATTCCGAGAAGCGGCTCATCGAGGGCATCCGTGCGCTCAAGAACGAGATGGACAAGCTGGTAAGCGAGGCGGAGTTTGAAGAGCGCCGCGGCAACTTGGAGCGCGTCGCAGAGATCCGCTACGGGCAGATCCCGGACAAGCGCGAAGAGCTCGGGAAGGCCGAGGCGGAGCTGAAAGTCCTCCAGAGCGAGCGCGGGCTCTTGAAAGAAGTCATCAGCGAAGAAGACATCGCCGCGGTCGTCGCGCGCTGGACGCACATCCCGGTGTCGAAGATGCTCGAAAGCGAGATGGACAAGCTCGCCCGCATGGAGGACGAGCTCAGCAAGCGCGTCGTCGGCCAGGGGGAGGCGATCCGCGCGGTGAGTAACGCGCTCCGCCGCTCGCGCGCCGGCATCGCCGAAGAGAAACGCCCGATCGGTTCGTTCATCTTCATGGGCCCGACCGGCGTCGGCAAGACCGAACTCGCGAAGGCGCTGGCGGAGTTCATGTTCAACGACGAAAAGTCGCTCGTCCGCCTCGACATGAGCGAGTACATGGAGCGCCACAGCGTGAGCAAGATGGTCGGCTCGCCGCCGGGCTACGTCGGCTACGATGAGGCTGGGCAGCTCACGGAAAAGATCCGCCGCCACCCGTACTCCGTCGTCCTGTTCGATGAGATCGAGAAAGCACACCCCGACGTCTTCAACATCCTCTTGCAGATCCTCGACGACGGCCGCCTGACGGACGCGAAGGGCCGCGTCGTCAACTTCAAGAACACCATCATCATCATGACGTCGAACATCGGTTCGGAGATCATCCTCTCCGACCGTCGCGTGGTGGACCTCGGATTCCAAGGCGAAGAGCGCCGCGAGGAAGACACGCTGCGCAACAAGGTGCTCGACATGCTCGGCGACCACTTCCGCCCGGAGTTCTTGAACCGCATCGACGAGGTTATCGTCTTCCATGCGCTGACGCCGGAGCAGATCGGCGGCATCGTCGACCTCCAGCTCGCCATCGTCGGCAAGCGGCTTGCCGAAGAACGGAAGATCACGCTGCGCGTTACCGAGAAGGCGAAGAAACTGCTCGGCGACCGCGGGTACGACCAGCAATACGGCGCCCGGCCGCTCAAGCGCGTCATCCAGTCGCTCATCCTCGACCCGCTTGCGATGAAGATCATCAAGGGCGACGTGCCAGAGGAAGCGATCGTCACGATCGACGCGAAGAAGGACGAGGTCGAGATCAAGGTAAAGTAGGTGCGCAGAGCAGGCCCCACGGCCTGCTTTTGCGTTGACAAAAGCCAAAAAATCCGGCATCGTGGGCGGCAACGTATGCATGACCAGCCAAAGGACTTCCGCTGGCTCCACATTGCGAGCACGTGGGCGTACCTCGTGTACGCCGTTTTGCTGTTCGTGAAGGTCGTCGGGTTCTTCGTTACCGCAGATGCGGTGCTCGACGTCGTCCTGCTCGCGTTCTCCCCTGTAGTCGGCTACCTGCTCGCCGACTTTGCGTCCGGCTTCGTGCACTTCCTCGGCGACACGGTCGGTGACGAGCACACGCCGGTCGTCGGCAAGGCGTTCATCTACGCATTCCGCGAACACCACACCGACCAGAAGGCGATCACGCGCCACGACTTCTACTATACGAACGGCAACAATTGCCTCGTGTCGCTGCCGGTCATGCTTGTTCTGTACCACGCCGTGCCCGCCGCATGGCTTGCGAACCCGTGGATCGCCTTCGCGTTTGCCTCGCTGTTCTTCCTCGTCATCAGCATCTTCTTCACAAACCAAATCCACAAGTGGGCGCACCAGGACAACCCGAACGCAGTCGCACGATGGCTCCAAGCGCGCGGCCTGATCCTCACCCCGGCACGCCACCGACTCCACCACACCGCCCCGCACGATTCGCATTACTGCATCACGACCGGCTGGCTCAACCCCCTCCTCGAGCAACTCCGCTTCTTCCCCATTACCAAGTTCGTCCTCGCGCGCATCCCGTTTTTGCCGGAGGTGAAGTAACGGCGGGGTGCGGGGACCCCGCCTATAGGTAGGCAAAAACCGGGTGACACCGAGCAGGTCCCCTGTTGAGCGCGCAGACGCCAGTCGAGCACTCAACAGGGTGCGAAGGTGGCAGGACCCGATTTTTGCTATAATGGAAATCTATGAAGCGTCTATTTGCTACGCTTGCGATTTTTGGTGTTACGTTCGCGCCGATTGCTCCGGCGCTTGCGTTCAACCCCGACTACATCATCTCCGACGACGAACTCACCAACCCTTTTTCGCTCGACCGAAACCAAATCCAGGCCTACCTCGAGCGCGGATACCTCGGCGACTACAAAACCGAGGACTATGCCGGCGTCACGCGGTATGCGGCGGACATTATCTGGCGCGCCGCGCAAATGCATGGCGTCAGCCCCCGCTTCCTCCTCGTGCTGCTGCAAAAAGAGCAGAGTCTCGTCGAGGACGACGAGCCCACGCAGAAGCAGCTCGACTGGGCAGCGGGTTACGCCGTGTGCGACGACTGCAGCATGGACGACCCGGCCATCCAACGCTGGAAGGGCTTTGGCAAGCAAGTGAATTCCGCGGCGATGCAGTTCAGCGAAGGCTATCTTGCAGATATTGAAAGTGACGGCATTACGCAGGGCAAGTACGGCCCGGACATCCCGGTGACGATCGACGGCACGACCGTCGTGCCGGAAAACGCCGCGACCGCCGCGCTCTACGCGTACACGCCCCACCTCCACGGCAACGAAAACTTCGCGGCCATCTGGGACCGCTGGTTTGGCGCCGAATACCCGACCGGGTCGCTCCTCCAGGCCGTCGGCGAGCCCGGCGTCTACCTCATCGAGTATGGCTACCGCCGCCCCATCACGAGCCGCAGCGCGCTCCTCTCGCGCTTTAACGAGGATCTCATCATCCCGGTCAGCAAGACGACGCTCGACAACTACGCGGACGGTGCCCCGATCAGTTTCCCCAACTACAGCCTCCTGCGCGACGAGGACGGCAGCATCTTCCTCTTGGTCGACGACAGCCTGCGGCACATCGAAAGCATGGAGGCGTTCCGCGCCGTCGGGTTCAGCGAGGACGAGATCGTGGATATCACGAACGAAGACCGTGAGACGTATGGCGAGGGCGAACCCATCACGACGGCGACCGTCGCTCCGACCGGCACCCTGTACCAGTTGAGCACGAACGGGACGCGATACTTCATTCAGGACGGCACGCGCCACGTCATCACCGACCCGGCGATCGCAGACGCGCGGTTCCCCGGACAGACGCCGACGAGCGTCGCGCCGGTCGTCATCGAACAATTCCGCGAGGGCGACGCGCTCCTCCTGCCCGACGGCTACCTCGTGAAGGGGTCGACGCCGGTCGTGTACGTCATTACCGACGGCATGCGCCGCGCGATCGCGTCCGAACAGGTCTTCCTTGCGTACGGCTGGTCGTGGGATGATATCGTCACCATCGACGACGGGACGCTCGCGCTCCACCCGCTCGGTGCAGACATCGCCGAATAACCGCGCCATATGATCGTCTTTGCCGCACACGTCCCAAACTCGCCGCTCCTCCTGCCGCCCGTTGCGGGCGACCGCATTGGCGCAGTCGCCAAGACCCGCGACGCGCTCGAGGAGCTCGCCGGCGAGCTGTACGCGGCAAAGCCGGACACCATCCTCCTCCTCTCCGACCACCCGACGCAGTACGATGACGCCTTCTCGATTTCGGTGAGCGATCCGTACCGCTGCGACCTCTCCGACGTCGGCTACCTCGGGTACCAGAAGACGTACCATCCCGACTTTCCCCTCATCGACGCCCTGCAGCGCGCATTGCGCCAGGCCGGCGAGCCCGTGTCGCTGTCGACCGACGACCGCCTCCATTTTTCCGCCGCGGTCCCACTCGAGTTCCTCACGGAAAAATTGCCGCACATCCGTATCGTGCCCATCAGCCCTTCCGGCCTTGACCCGAAGGCGCACTTCGCGTTCGGCCAGGCCTTGAAACCGACGCTGGTGGAAAGCCGCAAGCGGATCGCCGTCATCTCCGCAGGCGACCTCGCCCACACGCTGACCGATTTCGCGCCGGGCGGGTTCCACGAGGACGGCATCCGCTACGACGAAACGCTCCTCACCGCGCTCGAGCATCATAATGCGGTCGGGCTCATGCACATGGATGAGTCGTTGCGCCGCCATGCCCAGGAGTCGGCGTACCAGAAGCTCCTCATCCTCCTTGGCGTGCTCGAAGGCACCGCCATGACGCCGAGCATCATGAGCTACGAGCACCCGTTCGGCGTCGGCTATGCGGTCGTGCATTTCATGATGGACTGATGTTCGCCCGCATCCTCCCACTCTTGCGTCTGCCGAGGAGGTTCGGCGTGTTTGATTATCGCGTCCCCGACGGCGTCCGCGTTGCGGTGGGCGACCTCGTGCGCGTCCCCTTCCACGGCCGCACGATCGTCGGCGCCGTCGCCGCGCTCTCCGACGTGACCGAGGTCCGCGGCGACCTCTCGGACGTGCAGGACGTGGCGTTCCCCGCGGCGCTCGGCGCCGGCGACATCGCGCGGACCACCTCGCTCGCGCAGGCGATCGCCCAATCGCCGTCGACGCTCCTCCACTACGCCTTCGGCGCCCCAAACGGCGACCGCGCGTTGCCGCGCGCCGCGCATGCGTCGCCCGCATCGTTGTCGCTGCCCCGCGAGGTCGCCGACGCCGTCAGCGCCGCCGTCGCCGCGCTCGACGGCGCAATGACGCTTTCGTGCCAGCTCTCCCCCGAAGGCGCCTATGCCCTCGCCCAAGTGCTGCGCAAGCGGACGCGGGAACAGCTCCTCATCGTCGTCCCGCGCGAACGCGACGCCGACCTGCTCGGCAGGACGATCGCGTTCGGCGGACACACGGCGGTGCTCCACGGCCACACCAAGCCCGCGGAACGCGAGCGCATCATCCATGCATGGCGCAGCGGCGCCGTCACCACGCTCATCGGGACGCTCCAAGCCTCCCTCTTGCCGGCAAAGCGCATCGGGCTCGTGCTCGTCATGACGACGGGGACGGACGACCACTTTTCGAACCGCAGGAACCCGCGCCTCGACACCCGCCTGGCCGCAGAAGCCCAAGCTGCGCAGCACGGCGCCCCGCTTGTCCTGTGCGACAGCCTCCCCCGCCCCGAAGACCGCAGCGCCGCGGACCGGAGCGTCGTTTTGGCGCCGTCGCAGGCGGTCGTCGTCGACCTCCGGCGTCCCGAAGAGTCCACCGGCAGCGAGCTCGTCACCGAGCGCCTGCTCGCGGAAATGAAAACCGCTTTACAAAGCCAAAAAAAGGTGCTACTTTTCTACAACCGCAAGGGGGTGGCGAGGCGAGTCCAGTGCCGCAGTTGCGGGCACGTCTTGACCTGCCGGGACTGCGGCAGTATCCCGAAGGTTGCGGACGCTGCGTGCGAATGCCCCCGATGCCGGGCGTCATTCCCGATCCCCGACGCCTGCCCCTCGTGTACGCACGGCAGGCTTGGCCTAAAAGGCATCGGCAACGCGCATCTCGAAAAATCGCTTGCCGAGTTCCTGCCCGGAACGACGATCGCGCGCATCGAAAAGGGTCGCCCGCCGGACGTGGACGCGAATGTCCTGCTCGTGACGGAGTATTACTTCGCGAACGTTGCCGCGCCGTTTGCGCCAAAGGCCTTCGGTCTTGTCGCGGACGCGTGCATCGACCTGTCCATGAACCCCGACGATTTCCGCGCTGCGGAAACGACTGCGCGCAAGCTGCACCGCCTGTCGCAGTTCGCCCGGCAGCAAGGCGCGTCCTGCGTCATCCAAACCTGGATGCCCGACGCCATCGTCCCAATGACGGATGCCGACGTGTTCCTCACGAACGAACGCGCGGTCCGCGAACGGTACGCCCTGCCGCCCTACGGCGCGGTCATCACCGTACGCCACGCCGATGCCGAAGCGGTCGCCGCGGTCGTCGGCGCGCCGTTCATCCCCGAACCCGAGATCCTCGGTGCCATCGGCCGCATCCCCTACGACACGCTTTCCGCAAGCATCGCGCAACTCGCCGCGCTTCCCGATACCGCAGTCATTTCCGTCGACCAGACCTATGTCCGCACTCACCGTGCTCCACAATCCGAATCCTGAACTCCGCGTCGTGTCCCAGCCCGTAACCGACGCGCAGCTTTCGGATGCGAAGACGCAGGCGCTCATCGACAACCTCATCGAGACGATGGCGGAAGAAAACGGCGTCGGCATCGCGGCGCCGCAAGTTGGCGCGCACCAGCGCATCATCATCGTCGAGACGCCGCATGGCGTGGAGGCGTTTATCAATCCCGAGATCACCTCGCGTTCGGTGCGCATGGTGACGAGCATCGAGGGCTGCCTCTCCGTCCCGGGCATTTCCGGCGCGGTGAAGCGCCACTCGAGCGTCAAGGTAAAGGCGAAGAACCGCAAGGGCGAGGAACTCGCGCTGAAAGCCAACGGACTGCTGGCCATTATTTTCCAGCACGAGATCGACCACCTCGACGGCATCCTGTTCATCGACCGCGCCACGAACATCATCAACCACGTAAAGTCGCGCCTGTAATGCCGGGCGGGTCCTGCCGCCTTCGCACCCTGTTGGGTGCTCGACTCGTCGGACTCGTCTGCGCGCCCAAGCAGGGGACCTGCTCGGCGTCACCCGCCCTTCTCCTATGAAGCTCGTTTTCTTTGGTACGCCGGAATTCGCCGGGCAATTCCTTTCCGCGCTCCATGCGGATCCGTTTTTCGAAATTGCGGCAGTGATCACCACGTCGGATGAACCGGTCGGAAGAAAGAAGGAGCTGACGCCGTCGCCGGTCAAGACGAGGGCAATGAGCCTCGGCATCCCCGTGCTCCAGCCCACAAAGCTGAAGGATCCCGCATTCCATGACACGCTGCGCGCGTTCGATGCGGATGCGTTTGTCGTCATCGCCTACGGCCGCATTCTCCCGCAGGCCGTCCTCGACATCCCGCCGATGGGCTGTGTCAACGTCCACCCCTCGCTCCTGCCGAAACTTCGTGGTCCGTCGCCGATTATTTCCGCGATCGCGAATGGGGAAACCGAAACCGGCGTTTCCCTCATGCTGCTTGATGCAGAGATGGACCATGGCCCCGTGCTTGCGCAAACGACGTTCCCGGTCGTATCCGACGAAACGACATCGAGCCTCACGGAAAAAGTCGTTGCGCACGGCGCGCCGCTTCTTCTCGATACGCTCAAACAGCTCGCGGCGGGGACAGCCACGCCCAGAGCGCAAGATCACACTCAAGCGACATTCTGTGCGCTCCTCACCCGCGAAGACGGAAAAATCGACTGGGCCGAACCGGCCGAAGTCATCGAGCGGAAGATCCGCGCGTATAACCCTTGGCCCGGGACGTGGACGACATGGAACCGGAATGGGCAGCCGATGACGCTGAAAATTTTCGCTGCGTCGCCATCCCACCATCCCACCATCCCACCGTCCACCGTACTTGTCGAAAACGGATCGCTGTACGTCGGCACGGGCTCGACCGCGCTGCGCATTCTTGCGATCCAGCCCGCAGGCGGCACGCGCATGCCCGCCGATGCCTTCCTGCGCGGCTACGCCGACATTGCCAACGCGGAGCTCGGCGTGTAGCCTGGTGGCGGAGGTGCCCCATGCCCTGGCTCGCCAACGTCGTGCTCGGATGCCTGTTCCTCATCGGCATCGCCCTGTGGCTCATTTCGGAATTCGAGCGCGGCACGGCGCGCGATCCCCATGACATGGCCGGCGCCGAGCGCGCGCGGATGCGGAGCCTCGTCTTCGTGTCCGTGGTGCTCTTCATCACCCTCGCCGGCAACTACCTCGCGGAATTCATGTCATGACCGCGCTCGACGGACGCTGGTTCCGTCCCCATGCACCGCCTCACAAGGGCGGTGCATCTTCGTAGAAAAAAACGACCTGGGCGCGGCACGAGCCAGCACCCAGGTACGCCTCCCTTTTTCGCCCCTATTTCGCCGCGGGGCGCTCTTCGTCCGGCAACGCGAGCGCGTGCTCGACGATCGCCCACCCCTGGGCCCCGTGCTTCTGCAGGTCGCGGATACGGTGCCGAACCGTCCGCTCGATGACCTCCGGAGGGAGCTCCGCGAGGATCTCCGGCGTCACGAGGTGCTCCTCGCACGCGACGCGCAGGGCGTGGTCCACGAACCGGTCGCGGCCGCGGATGTTCTGGAGCTTGGCCTCCTCCACCGCCCAGTGCGAGAGCAGCCGCACGAACGGCGCGAAGTCGCGCTCGCCGAGCACGCTTCGGGCCGTATGGAACGCGAGGAGGATGCCGTCGACGTAGCCGTCGAGGCGCCGCCGCTCGTGCTCCTTGTCGCGCACCCGCGCTTCGGCCTCGAGCTTCGCGGCATCGGACGCGTGCGCCTCCGCAATCGCGCCGTCCGCGGCCGCCTTCCCCTGTTCCATCAGCGTGTGGAGGTTCGCGACCTCTTCCACGCGGTCCTTCAGCGTCGCGCGCGTGGAGTTCCACTCGTAGAGCAGCCCGCCGGTGACCGCCAGGAGCACGAGTGCCATGATGCACACGATGGTGAAGAGCGTCAGGAACGCCTGCGGGTGTTCGCTGACCAACTTGAGCATTGTCCCCCCTTATGCGCACTCCGCCCCCCAAGGCGGCGTGCAAGCCCATGTGAGCACCGGAGTACGGTCGAGTCAAGCCGAAATGCCAAAATTATGCTTTATCTGGCAGAAAACCCCCGGCCTGAATGCTCCACAATTTTTGGTATGTCCCCTCTCGACGCACGAGCTCGTCGTGTCGCCCCGCGTCCGTCACCGCCCCCTTTTCGATAACCACAATCCGGTCCATTTGCATGATGGTCGACAGGCGGTGCGCGATGACGATGACGGTCTTGTCCTTCATGAGCGCGCGCAGGGCGTCCTGGATCAACGCTTCGCTTTCCGAATCGAGGCTCGACGTCGCCTCGTCGAGGACGAGGATCGGGGCGTTCTTCAGGATGGCGCGCGCGATGGCGACGCGCTGGCGTTCGCCGCCGGAGAGCTTAATGCCGCGTTCGCCGACGAGCGTGTCGTAGCCGCTCGGCAGCTGCGTGATGAACTCGTGACAGTGCGCCTTCTTCGACGCCGCAATGACCTCGGCGTCGGACGCGGTGCGCCGGCCGTAGCGGATGTTTTCCATGATGCTGCGGTGGAACAGCAGCGGGTCCTGCGGGACGAGCGAGACGTTGCCGCGCACGCTGTCCTGCGTCACGTCGGCGATATTCTGTCCGTCGATGCGGATCTTCCCGCTTGTGACGTCGAAGAACCGCATGAGGAGTTTGATGACCGTGGATTTGCCCGCACCGCTCGGGCCGACAAACGCGATCTTCTCCCCCGGCGTGATGGTGAGCGAGAGGTCGCGCAACACCGGCCGCGTCATGTTGTACGCGAACGACACGTCGACAAACTCGATCTGCCCGTGTTTGACCTTGAGTTTTTTTGCCGTGGGCTTGTCGTGGACCTCGTGCGGCAGCTCGAGGATATCGACCATTTCTTTCGCATCGGCAAACCCTTCGTACGTGTGGCGGATGACGCGGCCGAAATCCCAAAGCTTGGTGAAGAGCCCGATGAACGCCGTCTGGATCAGCGCGAAATCGCCGAGCGTCAGCGTGCCGTCGATGTAGAACTGGATGGCGAAGTACATCGTGACGCCCTCGAGCACGATCATGAGCGCGGCCTGGATCGCTTCGTTGATGTCGCCAAGGTTCCACGTAAACGTCTGCATGACACGCCAGCGCTCGCTGACCTCCGCGTAACGCGCCCGTTCGAAGTCCTTGCCGACGAACTGCTGGATGGTCATCGCGTTCGACACCGCGTCGGAAAGCATGCCGCCCGCCTCCGTGTCGAGCTCCGCGCGCTCCGTGTCGTATTTGAGCTTCCACCGCGCCACGACGAAGTTCACGGCGATGAAGATGACGATCCACGCCGCAAGGATGGCGGCGACGAGCGGGCTGCGGAGGGAAAAAATGATGATCGTCCCGACGATGGCGACGACAAGCTGGATAAGCCGCCACTCGAGCTGGTCGGCGATCGTCTCGAACGCGCGTCCGAGGCGGTGAATTTTCCGGACCAACGAACCGGCGAAGTTATTCGAGAAGAACCGGTACGAATGGTCGAGGATGTATCCGAACGCCGTGCGCTCGAGGTCGGCGATGACCCGCGGCTGGAACCAGTTGTTCATGAAGCTTGCGACGCGGAACAGCAAGAACTGCACGACGCCGAGCCCGATCATGAGCACGAGCACGTCAACCAGGGCGGACTGCAGCGCGCCGCCGGAAAGGCCCGACTCGAACACGTCAAAAAACCGCTTGCCGAGCAGCGGCCGCGCAAGCTCAGTCAGGTTGAGCGCGAGCAAGGCGACGGCCAGGAATGCCGCAACGACCGGGTACCGCCGCACATGCCGCCAAAATACCCGGATCGTCGGGCGGACGGACAATGACATAGCAGGAGTATAGCAGAACGGACGCGAGGCATCACTCGCCGCGCATCGTCACGACCGGCGTCGGTACCTTCACGACCGATTCTTTCGCGCGGGCCTCGTCCTCTTTCGCAAACGACGCGACGACGCCCTGCCAATCGAAGAACGGCAGCACGAACAGCATGAAGCCGAGGCCGATGGGATGGTTGAGGTACGGCGAGAACACGTGCGTGGCGAAGAGCGCGATGACGCCGGCGTAGAGCCCGGTCACCAGCCAGCGGTGCCCGTGGCGAAGGTAACTGAAGTAAAACGCGCGTGACAACACGACGAGGTACCACACGAACGCGACCAGGCCGAGGAGCCCCATCTTGAGCCAGATATCCTGGTAGCCCCACTCGAACCGATACGTGGTCCACTCCCCGCTCGGGTTGATGTCGCGGACCCGCGGGTCGTCAGAGATGAACGTGACCTCTTTGCCGAAGCCGGCCCCGACTACGGGGTGCTCCATGATCGCCGTAAACATCGGGTACAAGAGGTTCCACCGGCTGGAGACCGCAAGGTCCCGGTCGTCGCTTTCCGTCTCACGGTAAAACGCCGCGTCCTGCAGGTTCGGGTGGCTTGGGAACGGGAAAACGACCGTGGCCCAGAACACGCCGGCGCCGAGGAATACCAAGAACAGGAGCGGGAGGCTGCGGAGCAGGTGCCTGCCGATGGCGCGCGGCGCGTCGACCCCGACGAACACCGCGGTCGCGCAGAGCCCGGCGGCCGCGCCGATAAGGAAACTCCGCGAGAGGCTGGCGATGAACGCGGCAACACAAAGCGTGAACGCCACGCGCGCCATGTGGGGCATCCGCTCCCCTTTCCACAAGAGGAACCGCGCCGCCACCAAGATGAGGCCGAGCACGAGGACGAAGAAATGCGCGGGCTCGAACACGCGGAAATACCACGGACTCGCGTCGGGCAGGAGGTTGCCGACAAACCAATCCGGACCGGTGAGGAGCGTCACCTCGGCGATGCGCGCATCCCGCACGAACGCGTAGACATCATGCAGCATCCAGCCCGGCAGGTGCGTGAAAAGGAACACGATGGCAAGCGTCGAGAGCGCAACCCACATGACCGACGCGAACATCCCTTGGAGCAGCGCGCGGCGCGTCGTGTTGTCCCACGCCACCGACGCGAGCGGCAGGAGGTACGCGAGCGTGAAGTAACCGTTCATGTCGTCGAACGCATGGAGCGGGTCGTTCGCGAGCATCCCGTGTACGGTCCCGATGGCGACCGCGATGGCAAGGAGCAAGAACGGCGTGTCGCGGAAGACGAGGAAGGTCGGCCGGACGCGGCGGCGCGCGACGTGCCAGACGTAGCCCAGCATGACACCGGCGAACACGGCCATGCGCAGCGACAGCGGGAACCCGGCGATGTCCGCGGCGAGCAGGTGGCCGTGGCCGCCGGCTATGATTTCGGCGAACGCAAGGACAAGGCCCCACACGAGGGACCGTGCGGTGAGGGCGCACGCGGCCACGCCGACGAGCGCGAGCGCGACGGCGCTCGGAAGGTCGTTGTGCTGGAGCGGAATCGCGACCAGATGGACCGCGGCGAGCGCGGGAAACGTGACCGCAGCGGTTTTTCCGAGAAACTGTTTTGCGAACATATCTGTGCAAAATACTGCCGATCGTCAGTTTTTGAACAACGTATGAATCTATCCTTTCTTCATGAATGCCGCAAGGTACGCAAGGACGATAAACATCGGGGCGAGCACCCAGAAGATTGCGGCCGTAGCGGCGCCATGGTGCTTTGCCATGTATTTCCGCATGCTTTCGCGCACCCACCGCTGTTTCCGGATCGTGGCAAGCTGGTCGAACGTGTGCCCCTTGTGGTGGACGATCGCCACGTCGCCGTAATGACGCACACGGAAGCCCGCATCGCGCGCCATCTTGCAATAGTCGACCTCCTCGAACCAAATGAAGTACCGTTCGTCGAACATGCCGATGCGGTCGATGACCTCGCGGCGGATCATCATGAACGCGCCCATGATCGAGTCGACGTCCTGCGTCGCGAGCGGATCGGCGTCGCGCATCATGTAGTGGTCGACCCACGGCAGGCGGCGCACGACGTGGGGCGCCTTGAGGAGAATAAGCACCTGGTCGATGAGCGTCGGGAAACGACGGATGCTTTCCTGCAGCCGCCCGTCCGGGTACCGGATGACCGCGCTTGCGATGCCGACGTCCGTGTCGCGGTCCATATGGCGCACCATCCGCGCGAGCGCGTCGTCGGGAATGACGGTGTCGGGGTTGAGCAAGAGCACGTAGCGACCTTGCGCGACCCGCATTCCCTGGTTGACTGCCGCGGCAAAGCCCCGGTTCTGCGGATTTGGGGCGTACTGCGCTCCCGGCAACACCTCGGCGAGCAATGTCTTTGTCGCTTCGCTCCCCCCGTTATCGACAACAATCGTCTCAACCGTCACATCACGCGACGCCGCAACCGCGTCAAAACAAGCCCGCAAGACGTCGGGATGCTCTTTGTACGTGACGATGACGAGAGAGACGTCGATCATAGTTTGTGCTTCGCGACCATGACGGCGCGCGCGGCTTCGTACTTCGCAACCTGGTGCGGCCGCCACGGCAGCCATTCCCACGGGATCCGGTACATGAACGACGGGAGCCACCGCGATCCGGTACGCGACTCGCCGTCAATAAGGCAACGGAACAGCGTCCCCGGCACCAGGACGCCCGACTTCCCCTGCGCGAGCATGGTGAGCCACACGTCCCAGTCCTGGAACCGCTTGATCGCTTCGTCAAACCCCGGGAACGCATCCCGGCGGACAAGACTCGTCGTATGGATGTAGTTCACTTTGCGCAACCGCGCGGGATTCCACGGCACGCCGCGGAACCGCTTCCACCCGAACCGGAATCCGGAATACGCGATGCTCGCATCCGGGTGCGCCGCGAGCGCCGCAACCATGCGCTCGATCATGTCCGGCCGCATGATGACGTCGGCGTCGCAAAAGATGACAAACTCCCCGTTGGCCGCCGCGAGGCCGCGGTTCCGCGCCGGGTTGCCGCCGCGGTTCTCCTGCGTGATGACCGTCGCGCGGTCGCGGTACGGCGCGAGGACCTCCTGCGTGGCGTCCGTCGATCCGTCGTTGACGACAATGACCTCGATCGGGGAGTACGTCTGGGCGAATACCGAATCCAAACACGCCCCGATCGTGCCGGCGTGCTGGTAGGTCGGGATGACGACGGAAACAAGACCGTTCATAGCAGAGCACGCAGTGTAGCAAACTGCGTTTCGCGTGTGAAATCGGCCAATACCCGCTCCCTGCCCTGCTGTCCGAGCGTCACGGAAAACTCACGATCGTGAGAAAACCGCGACAATGCGTCACGCAGCGCGACGGGAGTATCGTCGATGAGCACGCCCGTCTCTCCATCAACCACCGCCTCGTCGACACCGGGCGTCTTGCACGCGATGACCGGAAGGCCGAACAGGTTTGCCTCGAGATAGACGATGCCGAACCCTTCGCGGTCGCCCGCGGATTGCGACGCGGGCATGACAAAAACATCAGCGTTCCGATAATACTCGGGCAGCGCATCGTCCGCGACATCCGCATGGAGCGTCACACGGTCGCGAAGTCCGAGCTCCTCGATGCGCCGCGTGATCGCACCCCGCATCGGCCCGTCGCCGACGATCGCGTACGTCACGTCCGGCATGTCCGCGATGGCGTCGAGCACCTTCATGTGGCCCTTCCGTTCGACAAGCCGGCCGACGGTGAGGAGACGGAGTGTGGTGGACGGTGGATGGTGGGATGGTGGGATGGCTGCGGCTGCGACCATATCGTCGCTCACGCACGGGTACACCACCATCGGCATCGGGATGTCCGCAAACGCCGCAACCTCGCCGGCGAGTGCGCGCGAATTGGTCACCACGCGTGTTGCACCACGCAAGATACGACGCGTGAGAAATCGTTTCCACACATTGCGGCGGGCGAGATCGAAATCCATGCCATGCAAAAACACGACGTACGGCGTGCCGCCACGAAGGCGCTGCAGCCACGCCTGGGTGCCGATGGGGAGCACGTGGTGCACCCACACGGCGTCGTACCCTTTCGACTCGACGCTACGGCTCTTCGACCACGGGGCAACCTCAACGTCCGGAATCGTCTTCGCGATCGCGTCGATGTACCGCGCAATGCCTCCCCGTGCGCCAGGCAGCTCAATTGTCGGCAGAAGTATTCGTGGCATACGGTTTTTCGGGGCGTACGATGCTGCGCATCTGGCGGAGGTGGTCGACGGTCACGGTCTTCATGGCAAAGATGAGGACGACATACACCGCGGCGCCGATCGGGATTGCGGAGACCCACGGGATATACGCCTTCGCCGCGATGACCACGACGCCCATGACGGCGCCGGCGAGGAAAAACCCACCGACCTTCTGCACAAGCTCGGCGAACGACAGCTTGGCCGCCGCCGCGACGCTCCCCCACCCCGCAACGAACATGAACACGAAACTGATCAGCGCGGCAATGCTCGCGCCTTCGACGTTGAAGCGCGGAATGAGGTAGATGTTCGCGCAGATGTTGATGACCATGGTCGCGCCCATGATGACCGTCTTCGTCGCCTGGCGATGCGTCGCGTTGAGGAGCGACCCGATGGGAAAATCGAGGAAGATGAAGATGAGGACGAAAATGAGGATGGACAGCGGGCCGGCGGCCTCCGCGAACTCGGGCTTGAGGAGCCCGACGAGTTCCGGCGCGAGCGACCAGATGCCGAAGACGATCGGCGCAGCGAGAAGCGCAACGTACCATTCGGCGGCAAAAAAGATCTTTTTGAGCCGCTCCGGGTCGCCCGCGGCGGCGGACAGCGACGGGTACAGCGCGCCGACGAGCGCAAGCGGCAAAAACTGAAATGCGTACGTCATCTTGTACGCGATGCTGTACACGCCGACCGCCGACTCGCCAAGCGTCGCGTTCAGGATGAACGAATCCATGTACGAATACACCTTCACGAAGACGGCGGAAAGGAAAAATGCAAACGCCATCTTCAGCGGCGCGTTCCCCATGGTGTACGCCGGCACGAAGGCGCCCCACCCGATGCAGCGCGCGACCTGCACCGCAGAGAACACGAGGTTCCACACGCTCCCGACGATGAGCGCGACAATGAGGAGCGGCAACGTCGCGGTGCCGGTCACCACAAGCCCAATGCCGATGACGCTCGTGACGAGCTGGCCGACGAAGATGCCGAGCGACTCGTACTTGAGCGACTGCATGCCGCGCAAGACGCCGTAGCACGTCAGCGACAGCGTATCCGCGATCATGATGGCGATGGCGATACGGACAAGGTACGCCGCTTCCGCATCAAACCCGGCGAGCGCCGGGACGACGAATGCAAGAAGAATGGTGAATGGGATGGTGAATACCTTGTACCCGAGGACGTTGCGCAGCCACGTCGCGGCTTCGGAGGGTTTGCTTGCGACGCCGCGGATGAGGACCGACGTGAGCCCGATGTCGTCGATGACGCCGATCGTCGTCACCATCGCGAGCGCCAAAAAATACCCGCCCGTCCCCTCGGTGCCGAGGTAGCCGGAAATAAGGAAAAAGTACACGAGCGCGATGACCTTTTGCCCGATGGAGGCCGCAGTCAAAAACAGCGTATTTTTCGCTAACGTTTGATGGGCAGACATGCCCTTACACTACTCCGTCTACCTGTTTTCTTCAACGCTCGCCGAGATATCCGCTTGCCCAAGTGCTGATGCAGTGCTTCGCGAGCGCGTAATCGGACATCGTGACCGTGGCGCCGCCCTTGATGGCGTCGACGCGCTCCTGCCCAAGCGCGGTGACGGCGCACGTCTCCTGCGTCCGCGAGATGACCGTCGGGATGCTGCGCAGGTCGACGCCGCCTGCCGTAAGCTCGGCTTCCGATGCGTTGTTGAGCAACGGATGGTCGTACCCGCGTGGCGCCGCCTCCCCCGCCCCCGCACGAAGCGGGAGCTCCGGGATGGGGATGACGCCGAAGAGGAACAGCAGCGTAAATGTCCCGCCGATGATGCCGGCGGTCGACCACGGATGAGCGAAGCGCGTTTGGACATGCATATACCCCACGCTTGCACGCCAAAGAACCATGCGCAAGCACAAGCAGGACGTGGTCGCGCTTGACAAGCGGCCTGTCAAAATGTGACGGCCGTCGAGTTTTTGACAGGTGGGAAAAACGACGCGACCCCCGCGGCGCACGGTTGCGCTGCAGGGGTCAGGTCTGACAGTCAGTGCGTGCGCGTCCAGATGACGAAGGCGCACAGGACGACCGGCAGATGGTAGAAGACAAGAAACATGGTGGCGTCGCCGACCGTCATGCCGTTCTCCGTGCGGCGGGAGAGAATCCACGTCCGCGCGAGGCCGATGGTGACGAACAGCGACCAACCGATGGCGAGCGCCGCCGTCACGGGGATGGGCGCGAGGTTCGAGAGGATCGCGACCACGAGCGCGATGAAGACGGGCAGCGAATCGGGACTTCCGATCCAGTCGAAGAATGCCATGGACACCTCCAGTGCACCTTAGGCTACCAGCAGTCTCATCCAATTGCAACCAAAAACCCCTCGCGTGAAGCGAGAGGCTTTACCGACCAGGGGAAATATTTTTCTTCCGATCAGCTGACCTTATAAGATAGATACCTAGAGGATTGCCAACTAAAATTCCTGTGAAAGAGATAATGGTAAAAACGCCTCGAATTGCAGCCGCATTTACCTGCGACCGTGTATCAACCATAGCAGCAGGATCGTAAGAAACTGGGCTGTCCAACGCTTGCCAAAGAATTATTATTGCCAGCCCAACCCAGGGAATGATTATGAAACACCATCCCCATTGTTTTCGAGTCATATATAATCATTATATTACAAAACCCCTCGTCGGAGCGAGAGGGTTTTTGTTACAAGCGCTTTGGCTCAGGAACCTTCCGGAGGAGGACGTAACTCAGCGCAACGAGGATGGCGAGCGAGGCGACGGAAAACCGGTACCGGTCGGCGCCGAGATCAATAAAGAGCAGTGCGACAAGGCTCCACAAGAGCGGGCCGATCATGGATGCGAAACGCTCGAAGAGGACGTAATAGCCAAAGAATTCACCCTGCCGGTGGCGCGGCGCAAGGTCGGAGTAGTAGGCGCGGGAAAGCGCGAAGAGCGCACCGAATGCGAAGCCGTTCAGGGATGCCACGATGCCGAACGCGACTGGGGACGTCACAAGCGCAAGCGCGATGATGAATACGACCCACGTGAGGATGAGGACGGACATGGCACGTTTGAGGCTTCCGATTGCACGCATCAAACGGTCGGCGACCGTACCGCTTAACACTGCAAGCAACAGCCCAATGACCATCACCAGCGTCTTTGTCTTGTCGGTCATTCCTCCAACTTCTTCAAGGTAAAGGGATACGAAGGCGTTCAGCGTCAACAGCGCATCCGCGAAAAGGTAGAAGACCAGGAGGTAACGGAGCAAACCTGGGACGGCGCGGATATCCTTCAGTGAGCGCAGCATCTCCTTTGGCGATGCCATGACCGCCTGTCCGCTCGTGCGTTTGGCTTCCGGCAACCAGATGAGCATCGGGAGCGCCACGACGAGAAACATCGCACCACCGAGCAGGAGTGCCATCGGACGGCCGGACTGTTCGGCCAAGGGCAATGCGACAATAAGTCCGATGATATTCCCCATCTGGCCCGCAGCGACGCCAAGACCAGCGACTGCTTCTTTCGACTTCGCAACGGCGAGGTCGGCCAGATACGCCATGTAAAATGCAAGTGCCGCCTGGAAGCAATACTGGTAGACAGAGAAAAGGATGACGATGACGGCAAGCGACCCGTTCGTGAGCACATCGACGCCAGAGGCGTACCATCCGAGCGCCATGAGTGCCGCTGCGGCGACGGTCGTCGTGACCGCAAGGAATGGCTTGCGCTTCCCCATCTGGTCGGACAGTTTGCCGAAGTACGGCAATGTGATGAGAAGGATGAACGTCGCGATCGCCATGGGAAGGCTGACCCAAAGGTCGGACGCGCCGCGTTCTTTGACGAGCCAAAGGCTGAAGTAAAACGCCACCGTCACGGACGCCAGTGAATTCGCCAGATCATACGACGTCCACAGCCAGATGTGCTTTTTCATATGCGAAAGAATAGCAAACGTACGCTGCCCCACAATCTGTTCTGGGGATAGAAATCGCGCAACCCCGCACGGTGCACGAGCGAGTTGGCAGGATCTGATGCCTTCTGTATGATGGAACGAGACCCTCTCCTATGCGCAAACTCTACCATGAGGCAAAGAAAAAGATCCGCTCGTTGACCCGCCGGCACGTCGAGAAGATGCCGACAAAGCGGATCAGCGTCGAAGAGGCGACGCGGATGACCGTAGAGCGCTACGGTCAAGTTTTGCGCAATCTTGCGGACAAATAGCCATGTCTGTCCGTTACTTAACAATGGACGATTTGCGTACACTCGCGTTGACGCTTGCGAATGAGATGTTTGCGCGATACGGAGAGCCGATGCCCGCATTCGATGACCCTCGTAACGAATTGCACAAACTGGATGCAGCACTTTTCAGTCCGCAACAGTCATTTGCAGGCCAAGAACTGTATCCTCGCTTCGAGGAGAAGGCTGCGGTGCTCTTTTATGGCATTGTAAAAGCACATGCGCTGCACAACGGTAACAAGCGAATCGCCTGTACTGCGCTCATCGTGTTCCTCGCCATCAACGGATACGAATTTACCTGTCCACCCGAACAACTTGAAGCGACGGTTATCCGTGTCGCTGAATCCTCATCGACAGATAACAAAGCCGTGCAAAACGACCTCGTCACCTGGCTGGGACAATGCATCCGACGCGCGGCATAGCGCATGCAAACAAAAACCCCTCGCCGGAGCGAGAGGGTTTTTGTTTGTTGCTTAGCGCTTGCGCCACTGCGGCGAGCGGCGGGCACCGTGCTTACCGAACTTCTTGCGCTCCTTCTTGCGCGGGTCGCGCGTCAAGAGGCTGTGCGCCTTCAAGGACGGCTTGAGCGCCTCGTCGTACATGACGAGCGCGCGGGCGATGCCGAGCTTGGTCGCGTCGGCCTGGCCGGTCGGGCCGCCGCCGACGGTTTTCACCGTGACGTTGACCGCGGTCGCCTTCCCCGCCTCCTTCAGCGGACGCAAGACTGCGGCGCGAAGGGTCGGCGTGGTGAAGAATGCATCGTACGGCTTGTCGTTCACCGTGATCGTACCGCTGCCGCCCGGATAGAGGCGGACCTGCGCGATGGCGGTCTTGCGGCGGCCGATAGCCTGGAAATACTTTTCTGCCATATTACGAGATGGTGAGGCGCTTCAAACGGTTGGTGCGGTGCTTGTTCTTCGGGAGCATGCGGGACACCGCTGCGCGGAGCACCTCTGCCGGGTCTTTCTCCCACATCTCGCGCATCGTCTTCTTGTGGATGCCGCCCGGCCAGCCGCTGTGGCGGAAGTACTCCTTCTGCTCGTACTTTTTGCCGGTGACCTTCATGCCGGCGACATTGGTGACGACGACGGCATTGCCGGCGTCGACGTTCGGCACGTAGGCCGCACTCGTCTTGCCCATGAGGTTCATGGCAATCGAGGTCGCCAAGCGTCCGAGCACCTTGCCCGTCGCGTCGATGGTGACGGTCTTGCGGACCGTGGTGATGTTCTTCGTTGCCATATTACACGAGTTCGATGAGCGCCAAGTCGGCCGCGTCGCCCTTGCGGGTGCCGAGCTTCGTAATACGGGTGTAGCCGCCGGTGCGGTCCTTGTAGCGCGGGCCGAGCACCTCGAGGAGCTTCTTGACCGGCTGTTCGGTCGTGAAGTACGCGAGGAGCGCGCGGCGCGCGGCAAGGTCGCCGCGCTTCGAGAGCGTAATAAGCTTCTCGAGCGCCGGGCGGGTCACCTTGGCGCGGGCAATCGTCGTCTCGACCTTCTCGTAGGTGACGACGCTCGTGACAAGGTCACGCACCAGGGCCTTGCGGGCCGAGGTGTGCCTGCTGAATGTCTTTTTATTCTTTCGGTGGCGCATAGTGACTTAGCCCTCGGCCGATGCGTCCGCCGCCTTCGCGATCTGTTCGGTCAGGGAGGCGTGACTCAACTGGCTCTGGATCCAGGTAAAGTGGTTGAGGATGATCTTCGTCGCGTGCTCGACCGCCTCCTGGGGCGTCACCGTCCCGTCGGTCACAATGCTCATGATGAGCTTGTCGTAGTTCGTGATTTCGCCGACACGGGTGTTTTCGATGCGAAGACCCACTTGGCGGACCGGGCTGAACATCGCGTCAACCGCGATCATGCCGATCTCCGACGTCGTCTCTTCGCGCTCCTCCGTCGGGAGGTAGCCGCGGCCGCGCGACACGACGATGTCCATGTCGAAGTTCGCGGCGTCGGTCAGCGTGCAGATGACGAGTTCCTTGTTCATGATCTCGACATCCGCGTTCGGCGCGATGTCGGCCGCCGTGACCTCGCCCGCCTTGTTCGCGGTGAGCTTCAGCGTGACCGGCTCTTCGCTGTGCACCTTCATGCGCAACTGCTTCAAGTTGAGCATGATCTCGAGCACGTCTTCCTTGACGCCGGTGACGGCCGAGAACTCGTGCTGGACGCCCTTGATCTTCATGCCGACCACCGCAGCGCCCGGAAGGGACGAGAGGAGGATGCGGCGGAGCGTGTTGCCGACCGTGGTGCCGTACCCGTGGTGCAAAGGCTCGATGGTGAGGATGGCCTCATGCTCGCGCTCGCCAGGGGCGAAGTACATCTTGGACGGAAGGAGAATGTTCTCCATAGAAGGGCGATATTATCGCATCGAGTAGAACTCGACGATGAGTTTAGGATCGAACGCTTCCTTAAGGTCCTCGCCTGCAGGAACGCTGACCACTTTGCCCTTCGCAGCCTCCATGTGGAGCCAGCCCGGGACCGTGACGGTCTTCAAGCGGTCTTCCAAGTCGCCAAACACCTTCTTGTCCTTCTTGTTCGGGCGCAGCTCGACGATATCGCCGATGCGCACCTGATACGACGGGATGTTCACCTTCTCGCCGTTCACGAGGAACATGCCATGGCTGACCATCTGGCGGGCCTGCGGGCGGGTCTTCGCGAATCCGAGGCGGAACACGACGTTGTCGAGGCGCAGCTCGAGGAGGCGGCTCAGGTGTTCACCCGTGTTGCCCTCCAGGCGCGAGGCCTTGGTGAAGTAGTTGCGGAACTGCTGTTCCATGATGCCGTAGAGGCGCTTCGCCTTCTGCTTTTCGCGCAGCTGCTGGCCGAAGACGGACAGGCGCGGCGGGCGGCCTGCGTTCTTCTTGCCGTGTGCACCCGGCGCATACGGGCGTCGCTGCATCACCTTGATGATACTCGCGCTCGTCGAAAGCGGCACGCCCTCGCGGCGGCTCATCTTCCCAAGTTTGTTGAGAGTCTTACCCATAGATTAGACGCGGCGGGCGCGGCGCGGGCGGCACCCGTTGTGCGCGACCGGCGTCAGGTCCTTAATCGAAAGTACGTTGAAACCGTTGGCGTTCAGTGCGCGGAGCGCGCCGTCGCGGCCGTTGCCGATGCCGCTGACGAACACGTGCAGGTCCTTCACGCCGTACGGAACGCTCTGCTCCGCGATCTTCTTCACGATCATGCTCGCCGCGTACGGGGTCGCCTTCTTCGGGCCCTTGAACCCGCAGTTGCCGGCGCTCGCCCACGAAAGGGTGTTGCCGTTGGCGTCCGTCAGGGTGACGATCGTGTTGTTGAAGCTCGCCTGGATGTAGGCGCGGCCCTGGGGCACGGCGCGTACGACGCGCTTCTTGCCCTTTGCCGTGCGCTGCGCCTTGTCGCCTTTCTTGGCGACGGCAGCCTTGCCCTCCTCCGTCGATACCGGGGCCTCAGCCGCCGGGGCGTCAGTCTTGATCATTTCTTCGCTCATAGCAGGAGACTAGGTCTTCGTCAGGATGCGGCGGCCGCTGCCCGCAGTCTTGCGGACGTTGCCACGGCGGGTGCGCGAGTTCGTGCGCGTGCGCTGGCCGCGGGCCGGCAGGTTCTTCGTGTGGCGTGCGCCACGGTACGAACCGATGTCTTTCAGGCGCTTGATGTTACCCATGACTTCGCGGCGCAGTTCACCTTCGACGCGGAACTCCTTTTCCACGATGACGCGGATGGCGTTCTCTTCGTCGGCCGTGAGGTCTTTGGCGCGGGTGTCCTCGCTCACCTTGGCGCGCTTCAGGATGTCTTGGGCGCGGGTCGCACCGATCCCGTAGATGTACTGCAGGGCGATGACGATGCGCTTGTTGCTGGGGAGGGTTACTCCGGCGATACGTGCCATAGGTTAGCCTTGACGCTGCTTGTGCTTAGGAGTCTTGGGACAAATGACGTGCACGCGGCCCTGGCGGCGCACCACCTGGCATTCGCGGCACATCTTTTTGACGGATGCGCGTACTTTCATAACGCAGTTAATTATCGTGCCTCCTTTTACGACAAAATCATCCCACAAGGAACGAGATGATTCTGTCGAAGGACGTCATGCCGTCTGCTTTAGAAGCGGAACGTGATGCGTCCTTTCGTGAGATCATACGGGCTGATCTCAATCCTGACATCGTCGCCGGGCAGGATGCGGATGCGGTTCTGACGCATCTTTCCTGACAGGTGAGCGAGAATCTCTTGGTCGTTCTCGAGTTTGACCCGGAACGCGCCTGCGGGCAGGGCTTCAAGCACCTCGCCGCGCATCTCAATAAACATCTTTTCTGCCATACGGTAGCGGGACTATAGCAAATCTCCGCTAACTATGCAAGAAAAGGGACGTTTTTGAGGCGCCCAGAGTGTACCGAACCATAAGGAAAACGTCAAGAACGCGTGGAACCCTACTTATTCCTCGTCCTTTTTCAAAAAATCCTGTATGCGGAACTCCCGCGCGTGGCCCAAAGGATCGGTGTGCTCCTCCTGTTCCAGCGTTTCGCGCAGCTTCGCGGCCTCGGCGATCGCCGCATCGCGCCGCGCGGCGCTTTCCGCCTCCCATCGCCTATCGATCGCCGCGCCGATCTCTTTTGCCTGGAGCTCGCGCCCTGCGCGTCCGGATTCCCACGCGGCGAACGCCTCACGATCCAAACTCTTTCCCTTCACCGCGAGCGGGATTTCCCGGTCGGAAAACGCATCGCCCAGCTTGTCCGCCGCGCGGATGTACTGCTGGTACGCCTGGTAGCGCGTTTCCGGGTCAGGGTCTTCGAAGAGCATCTTCCTCGCCTGCGCCTTGATGTCCTCGAGCCGTGCGCGCGTTTCGTTATCGGGGCGGTGCGGTTCTCGTTCGGGCATAGTACCGATATTGTCGGACTGATATCGGGACCGGGCAAGCGGGAGTGTGTATAACGGAGAAATGGCGATGCTCAACGAACGCGGTGAAGCTGTTCCCGTTGGTACGCGATCATGTCGCCGGGCAACGCAGCAAGCGGGAAAAATGTTCCCTCGGGAAACGTTGCGTCCGTTGGGACATCCATCCGATAAAACACGTGCAAATGACGGCCGCGCTCGTTCGTCCAGAGCTCCGTCGCGTGCAGCACCGGACGCGAGGGAAGCGCATCGACGCCGAGTTCGCGTGCAAGTCGACGCATGATCGACGCCTCGTCGTCGGCAAGGCGGATGAGCGTCCCGGGGAAATGCCACTGCGACGGCCAGTACGGATCGTCTGCGGGACGCTTGGTCAGCAGGAGTTCGTCGCCACGCATGACGAGCACCTCGCACGCCGTCTGTACGGCAATTTTCGGCAAGCGGAAAAAATACCATTCCGGCAACCGACCGTAGCGGCGCTGGTACCGCGCCATCGCCCAGAACACCACTGCGGCGAAGGGACGAAGAATTGTGAGGAGTATCGGCATATGAAACCATCCCGACGCCAGGAGGGACCCAGCAGACGCTGTGACGACGTTTTTCTAGGTCCCTCGGCATCCGCCTCGGGATGGGTCTATGTTGAACCAAGAACGGCTTTGATACGTCGGACACCCGCCGACACGGCCTCTTCCTTTACGATTTTGAAGCCGCCGAGTTCACCCGTGTGCTCGACGTGCGGGCCGCCGCAGATCTCCTTCGAGTAGTCGCCCATGAAGTAGACCTTGATCTTGCCGCCGATGGCCGCGTACTTGTCCTCGAAGAGGCCAATCGCGCCGCGCGCCTTCGCCTCCTCGACCGTGAGGAGCTCGAAGTGCACCGGCATGTCTTTTTTGATCTGTTCGTTGACGATGCGTTCGACCTCGGCGATCTGCTCCGGCGTCATCTTTTCGGGATGCGAAAAGTCAAAGCGCATGCGCTCGGCAGTGATGTTACTCCCCTTCTGCGCCACGTGCGGGCCGAGCACATCGCGCAGCGCCTGGTGCACGAGGTGCGTCGCGGTGTGGAGCCGCGTCGTCTCGGCGGAATGGTCCGCGAGGCCTCCGGCGAACTTCTGCTCCGCGCCCGCGCGCGAGAGGTCCTGGTGCTTCTTGAATTCCGACGCAAAGACGTCACGATCAACCTGCTGCCCCTGCTCTGCCGCCAGCTCCTGCGTCACCTCGAGCGGGAAGCCGTACGACTGGTACAGATTGAATGCGTCTTCACCGGAAATCGCTTGCTTCTTTTCCCAAATCTTCTGGAACTCCTTCAAGCCCTGCGCGATCGTCTTCTCAAACTTCTTCGCCTCGGCATCGATGGCCGCGACGATGTCCGATTGCGTTTCGACGAGTTTTGGATATGCCTCGCCAAGCGACGCGGCGATTTCGCCGACGACCGCCGGGATCAGCGCGCCGCTCTCGACGCCAAGCTTGCGCCCGTGCCGGATGGCGCGGCGCACAAGGCGGCGGAGAATGTACCCCTGGTCTTTGTTCGACGGCGCGACGCCATCCATCACCATGACGGACGCGGCACGGAGGTGGTCGGCGATGATGCGCATCGACTTCGTGACGTCGGCGTCGGACGCGTATGCCTTGCCCGACAGCCGCTCGATGGCGCCGAGGATGCCGGTGAACAATTCGGTCTCGTACACGTTCGCCTTCTTCTGCAGGGCGACGATGGTGCGCTCGAGCCCCATGCCCGTGTCGACGCTCCCCGCGGCAAGCGGCGCAAGCGTGCCGTCCTCCTGCTTGTTGAACTGCATGAAGACGTTGTTCCAGATCTCCATCCAGCGCTTGTCCTTCGGGTCGTACACGGCCGGCGCCTCGCCCTCCCCCGTCCAATAAAAAATCTCCGTGTCCGGACCGCACGGACCGGTCTTGCCCGCCGGACCCCACCAGTTGTCCTCCTTGCCGAGCTTCGCAATGCGCTCCGGCGCGACGCCGAGCTGCGTCCAATGGCCGTACGCCTCATCGTCGAACGGCGCGTTCTCGTCGCCCTCGAACACCGTGAACGACAGATGCGACAATGGAATGCCGAGCCACTCCGGCGACGTCAAAAACTCGAAGCTCCATGCAATCGACTCCCTCTTGAAGTAATCGCCGAGGCTCCAGTTGCCGAGCATCGTGAAGAATGTGAGGTGCGTGTTGTCGCCCACGTCGTCGATGTCGCCGGTGCGGATGCAGCGCTGGTAGTCGACAAGGCGCTTGCCGGACGGATGCGGCTCGCCCAAAAGGTACGGGACGAGCGGGTGCATGCCGGCGGTCGTGAAGAGCACCGTCGGGTCGTTTTCGGGGACGACGGATGCGGACGCGATCTCGGCGTGGCCTTTCGTTTTGAAAAAATCGATGTACTTCTTGCGAAGTTCGTTGCCGGTAATCATAGAATGGGATGAGTGTAACGAAAACGCCCATCGTTTGCAATAAAAGGAAGAACGCCCCGGCTCAGCACGAGCGGGGGCGTTCACGGAGGTCCGGTCCTCCCATGCGGCGATTGAGGCGCTCGCGCCGCGTCTCCGGCCACCATCGGATCATGGCGACGAGGACGGCGAGCGCGAGGACGAGGTCGACGGCGCACGCAGCGACGGAGGCGGCCGTGAGCGTCACGGCGTCACCATCCAGCCGACGAGGAGCACGACGGCGGCGAAGGCGACGAGCATGTGCCCGTAGTACTTCGCCAGCGTCCGCTCGTCGGCGCGGAGAGCGGCCGTCAGCACCAGCATGGTGACGCCGACGCCGAGCGCCGCATGCCACCAGGGGACGTGCGTGAGTCCGCCGCCCCAGGAGATGAGTCCGACAGCCGCCTCTCCGACGATGAGCATCGTGAGGTACGGCGCGGCCGGGTGGTACGAGAGTCGGACAAAGAGCGACACGACCTGGTTCATGGGTCCTCCGGTGGCTCGGGGTGCGGGAAGCGGCCAGGGCGGAGCGCGCGGACGCCTGCGTCGCGCGCAGCCTGCTGTTGCGATGCGAGGAACGCGCGCTGCCGGCGCATCCAGTCGATGATGACCAGGTACATCCCGCCCCACGTCACCGTGAAGCCGATGATGTTCGACAGCGACTCGGGCAGGCCGACACCCGACAGGCCGACGCGCAGCGCGTACCCGCCGATGATGAGCAGCGTCATGATGGCAAGCGCGATTCCCACGCGGAGCATGCGCCGCGCGATGCGCCGCGCGAACTCCGGCTTCGCCAGGATGAAGATGATGGCGGCCGCGACGGCGCACATGACGACCAACGCGCCGAGCGAGTGGCGTGTCGGCGGCACGATGGCGGCGATCGCGAAGTGCACGTGCTCCACGGAACCTCCGGGGACAGGGTTGGACGGAACGGGACCGAACAGTTCGGCCGGAGATCGGCGCGAGGAGAACCTCGTGCCGAGTATCCGGACGGCGTTCCCGCTAGCCCACCGTGAAGTACCGGTGGATCCGCGTGAGCGCGGTGGCGACGAACGCCCCTCCGATGATGATGAGGATGATCCTCGAAAGGCATCCCCACTCCATAGTGACGAGGGGCAGCGATGCGGCGATGAGCACAATGCCGGACATCATGAGGAGCGCAGGCGACACGATCGGCGACATCGGGCGGACGGGCGGGACCGGAGCCGCGGCCAGCATCCACTCTCGGATGTTCCGGGAGAAGAGGGGCCATGGATCCATGAGTCCGAGGAGCGCCGCCAGCCCGATGATCCACGCAGCGGAAACGGAAAGAGTGACGATGACGATGCCCATGGTGGCCTCCGTTGGCCGGTGGTCACGCATGCCGCGCGGGGACATTCCCGCGCCGCACACCTTCGGCCGGTGATCGAGACAAGGGCGTTCCCTCATCTCGACGTCCGGCTGTCCGACATCACGCCGCGAACGGCGTATCGTCGGGCGACGGCATGGGAATGGCGGCAAGCCACCGCTCCTCGTGGGAGCGCGACAGGCCGACGAGCGCAAGCCCGGCGCACGGGAAGCCGAGCAGGCACCACGCCGCGTCCTCCGCGCGGCCGATGCCAAGGAGAACCGCGTAGATGGCGACCGCGAGCAACCCGCCCAGCGGGAACGCCCACACGCCGACGATCGGCGCCACGGCGACCGCGAGGAGCAGCGTCCGAAGTGCGCGCATCTCGATCAGCGACCCGTGTGGTCCGGCTTGAGCCAGACCAGCGCGCCAAGGACGCCCGCCACGACGAGCCCAGTGACAATATCTTCCACACGGGAAACCCAGCGGTCACGCACCGTGTCGCATTCCGCGTCGATGAGCGCCTCCTCGAGCTCGACAATGCGGGCGTTCGCCTCGGCGAGCTCGCCCGCACACTCGTCCTCCTGCTGCGGCGGCTCAGGCGGCGGCCATGACGCGAACGCATCGGCGGCGTGCACCGGTGCGCTGAGGATTGCTACGAACATCATGACGATCATGACGTCCTCCGTTGGCCGGTGGTCACGCATGCCGCGCGGGGACATTCCCGCGCCGCACACCTTCGGCCGGGACTTGGCACCACCGCGAACCGGTGATGCCGAGGATCCGGCAGGACGACTGGCTAGCGGTCGTCACGAAGTTCAGGGAACAGGTCCAGCTCGTCGTCCGTCGGCGTCACGAGGCGGTCTTCACGGGCCCGCGTCGAACCAGGCAGACGATGAGGTACAGGAGCGGAGTGAACACCAGCCACCCGAACATCAGCTTGCCGAACGCCTGCTGGGCAGCCACTTCCCGGATGAAGATCCCCGGGATGATGAGCAGCAGGGCCGTTGGCGACCAGAAGTAGAGGATGATCTCGTCAGCATCCATCGTACGGACGCGGGCGAGCATGGCGCGGAACATGGGACAGGTACCTCCTCGGTCGATCCATTCGGCCGTCGATGACCATGTGTTCAAAAAATGACGATCGGCCATTTTTGAACACTCGAACATTGACGGCGGCGCGACGACTTCGAGGAATCGTCGCGCGACACGAGCGAGCAAACGCCGGACAGATGCTCACCCCTCCCGCTTCTTCGCCTTCCACATGTCCCAAAGGTCCGGAAGCCCGAGCATGAGCAGAACCGCGGCGCCCGCGGTCATCATCCGCGCCCGCACGGGACTGTCGTGGCCGAACAACCCCTCCCCGACGAGTGACGCAACGATCCCGATGATGATGCCGAGAACGAAGATACGCAACACGGTACGGACCACTGGCAACCTCCGGGGCCGATTGGTTGATTCGGCCGGTGATCGAGACGAGGCGTTTCCTCATCTCGACGTCCGGCCCGCCCCGTCGCTCGCGAGCGACGGGGCCACCTACCTGCAATACGCGATCACGAAGTGCATGACGACGTAGACGGCCAGGACCACGATTGCGGCGGGCCACATCAGCTGATCCTGCACGATCATCTCGCCCAACAGCGCTCCGACGATATGCCCACACGCACAGCCCACAATCGGGCCTACAGCCGGATACGCACTGCGCCAGTGCAGTGCGCCGCTCCCGAGGAACAGCGCGGCGACGACGTACGCTGCAGTCGGCAGCGAAGACATGAACACGAACGCGGCGATGCTCGTCATCACTGCACGTGGTCGTCAGGGTAGAGGCGGCGAATGGCGTCGGCCGAGCGGTGACGCTCACTGATGATCTGCAGCACGAACCGAATGAGGAGTCCCCCAGAAAAATTGTGCACCACGGCACACGCCACGATGATGCTCATGGCGTTGTGCATCCCCATCAGCGCTACGACAATCGTAGACAGGAAGAAGAACACGAAGCCGAAGATGGCTCCAATCGCCACCGGTCGACGGCGCGTGCGCGGCACTCGCGCCCCCACCACCGAGCCCAAACCAAGGGCGGCGGACAAGAAAACCATGTACACGATATAAAAGACCACGAGCTCGAACATTGTGCCTCCTCGGTCGATCCATTCGGCCGGAGATCGGCGCGAGGAGAACCTCGTGCCGAGTATCCGGACGCGCGACGTTGTCGTCGCCTAGTTGCCCTGCTCCTCCTGGCAGGCGATGTAGCGCGCGAGCGAATCGGCCGCCAGCTGCGACGCCTCGTCCGCGAGGCCGCCGAGCCTCTCACTGTTCTCGATGCACTCCCGGGCGATGCGCTCCGTCGACGCGCTGTGCGCTTGGTAGGCGGCGATCGTCGGCGCGGACTCCTGCCACACGATGAACGCCCCTGCGAAGAACGACCCGATGACGACGATGAACGCCCCGATGCCACGAACGATATGCATGTTGCCTTCCCTCCAGGGATCGGCGCGAACCGGTACGGCTCGTATCGACGGCCCAGAAGGAAAACGACGCAATAATCTACACCGAATTCTCGCAAAAGTAAAGCTCGCTTACAAGCGCGCATCCCCAGAAATAGGAAGACGGTGCCCACGATCTGGACACCGTCCGTTCCTCCTTGTTGACGCTAGGACTCTTCCTCTTCGGTCGAGGGGCGCGGCATGCGTCCCGGCTGCCGGGACGGGTCCACGGGCCCGACGGTGCCGACCTCGCTGTTGAAGAAATCGTCCTCGACCTTCCCGAAGCCCGAGAGGGCCAGGAACTCGCCCGCGGTGGGCGGCACCAGCCCCGGCTCCTCGGCCGGCGCGTCCTCGTTGCCGTCTCCGGAGCCCTGGTCGTCCGCGCCGAGGTCCTCGGTCGACTCCTGGTCGTCCGCCCCTCCGCCGTGGCCGCCCATGAGGTCTTCCTCGTGCTCAGCAGTCGGCGAGGTGGCGCGCGGCAGCTGGGACGGCGTCGGCACGTCCTCCGCGTTCTCCGACACGAGGACCGGAGACGGCGGGTCGAACGCGGACTGGTACCCGGGGCCGCGCATGGCGGCGAACGGGTCGTCCTCGCGCGGCGCGCCGAGGATGTCGTCGAGCCCCATCATGCGACGCACGGAGCGCGGCACGGACGGGGGGTCCGGCGGCGAGCCGAGATCCGCCGATGCGGACGCGAGGCCGAGGCGCGCGGGCAGCGGCCGGTCGCCCGGCAGCGTGTTGCGGACCGACGGGTCGGGCTCCTCCTCGCGCGGCGCGTCCTCGCCGTCCCCGCCGCTGGGCGGAGGAGGCGGGACGAGCGAGATGAGGCTGGTGCGAGGCCGGGGCCGCGGCGGGGGCCGCGGGTGCACCGCTTCGGCGATCGCCTCGCTGAAGACGAGGCACAGGCCCATGATGAGGAACCCCGTGTACACCATCTTCTCCCCGTACCACGCGAGCATGGGGTCGGACGCGACGCGGATCGTCTCGTTGCGCACCGCGGCCATGACCACGGGCATGTCCCGCTGCACGGCCTCGAGCCGCTGCATGAGGACGGCGAAGTGAAAGTCCATCTGTTTCTCCCTCCACCGCTCGCCACCATCCTGGGATGATGAAGACGGGTGGTAGGAGCCCTCGACGAGGCGAGGGAGCCTACGGCGCAGCGGTCAGGCCGCGCGACGGACGAACACAAGGGCGCCGATGCGCACCTTGATCTGATCCGGGACCGGCTGGGCTGGCGCCGGCGCGATGACCGCATCCCGAGGGATCGGGTGCGAGAACCGCGCATGGCTGCCGAACCGGTCGGCCCACGGGATCGTGACCGACATCTCCCCATGGCGGTCGGACGACACGCGAAACGTCACGAAGTACATCTCCTCACGCTCCATCTTTTCCAAATCTGCCCCCTTTGGAAAAGTCCCCTCCATCAAGTCCAAGCTCTTCGCTAAGACAAGCGAAAATACTACACGAGCGGTCGAGGTTTGTCAACCGCCCTCATCATTCCAGCCCCTGGTCCCACGTCACGCGGCCATCGCCCGAAATATCGATTTTTTCGCCAAGATACGCGGGATTCGAGCCCAGCATGACATCCACATAGGCTTTGACGACCGCGAACCGCTCGCGGAAGGCAAACTCCGCGTCTTTGACGTACGGCTGCCGTTCCGACGCCACACCCTGCACCGCCATCCCAAGCGACTCCCCGATATAGATCGCCCGGGGCAAGTGGAACGTCTGGCTGGCGACGACCGCCTCCGTCAGCCCAAAAAGGTGGTGGGCGCGGTACATGGTGTCATAGGTGTCGAACCCGGCGTGGTCGAGAAAAATGTCCTCCTCCGGGATGCCCTTGTCGAGGAGGTACGTCCGCATGACGTTCACCTCGTCATATTCCTCATCGCCATGGTCGCCGGACACCAAGATCTTCTCCGCCTTCCCCGCCTCGTAGATGTCGATCGCGGTCAGCAACCGGTCGGCGAGGACGTCGGACGGCTGGCCGTTCCTGAGCACGCTCGCGCCGGGGACGATGACCGCCGGCGCCGGCGCAAGGTCGGCGACAGTGACGATCTTCGCCTCCATCTCCGCGACCGCAGCCTGCGCACAAACAAAGACCGCGATCGTGAGGCCGACCGCAAGCACGAGCAACCATTTTGCCATGCGCCACAACACCCTCATACGGTTTCCGTGACGCCGGTCGGGCGCGCCGCACGCAGCAACTTCCGGCGCAAGCCGCGCGCGACGTCGGCCATCTCGCGGCTGCCGAGCACAAACGCGACCGCAGCGTACACGACGAGCCCGGCGACCGACGCGATCGCGGCCTGCGCAAACACCGCCCAGAAGGTGTCGAGTTCGACGATGCGCACGACGGCATATTTCGTCGCCTGTGTCGCCACACCCGCCGCAAGGCCGGCGAGCGACAATTTCGCGAGCGACGCGAGGATCGACCCTTCGTGCAGGCTGCCCACGCGGATGCGCAGGAACACCCACAAGAGCGCGGCCTGGAACATCGCGGTGAGGGAAAAGGCAAGGCCGAGGCCGACGACGCCCATGCCGTCGGCGAGTACCCACGCTGCCGCGGCGTTGATGAGCGCGGAAGCGGTGCCGACGACAAGCGGCGTCAGCGTGTCTTCAAAGGCAAAGTAGGCGCGGGCGAGCACGAACACGAACGACTGCGCAAAGAAGCTCAGCGCAAAGTACGCAAGCGTGTCCGCGGTCAGGATCGTCGCCTCCCAGTCGAACGCGGCCGCGCCGAATAACACACGCACCAGCTGGGCACGCAACAGGAGGAACAGCACCGTCGCGGGGATGATGTAAAACAACACCTGGCGGATGGTGTCGGAAAACACGGTGCGGAACCCGTCGGTGTTTTTCTTTGCCGCGTGTTCGCACATCGTCGGGAACGCGGCGATGGCGTAGGACACCGCGATGACGCCGATCGGGAAAAAGTTGAGCGTGTACGCGAGGTTGAAGATCGTCGCGGAGCCCGCGGCGAGCGTCGTCGCGATGACGCCCATAATCAGGAAGTTGATCTGGTTCACCGCAAGGCCCAGCGTGCGCGGCGCCATGTGGAATGCGGTCGCCCGCACGTCCTTGTCGCGCCAAAACGGTACGAACGACGGCGCATATCCGAGGGACGCGGCGCCGACGAGCTGGACGAGGGCGTGCAGCAGCGCGCCGAGCACCGTGCCCCACGCGAGTCCGACCGGCCCCATGAGCGGGACGAGGAACAGTGCGCCAAGGATGATGCCGACGTTGTTCACCACCGGGGCGAGCGACGTCACGACAAACCGCTTCGCGCCTTGGAGCGCAGAACCGAACACGAGCGAGACGCTGAAGAAGCACTGTCCGAGGAACATGACGCGCATCATCTGCGCGACGTGGTCGAGCGCGTCGTCCGAAAAGCCCGGCGCGATGAGTGCGGCGAGCGGCCGGGCCGCGACGGCGCCCGCGACGGCGACGACGCCGAACCCGGTGACGAGGAACGCAAGCATGCCGTTCGTGTACCGCCACGCCTTCGCGTCATCGCCCGCAACAAGATACTTGGCGAAAATCGGAATGAAGCTCGCGGAAAGCGCGCCGACGACCAAGAGCTGCAGCAAAAAATCCGGGATGCGGGAAGCCTGGTAGTAAATGTCGAGCGTCTCCCCCGCCCCGAACAGGCCGAGCAAGATGCGGTCGCGGACAAACCCCGCGAGGCGCGAGACGACGGAAAAAGCGGCCACAATGACCGCCGCGCTCGCGATGGAGGGCGATGCCGCCTGGAACAGCTTCTGCATCATACGTCCTTGCCGTCCGCATCGCGCGCCTCGCGGCGCCGCATGAGTACGATCGCGACGATGCAGGCGATGGCGACGAGCGCCAACGCGCCGAGCAGTCCGACGAGGATCGGGTTGTTGAGGCGGAAGAACCCCGCCGCGTCGTCCGCAACACCATCGCCGTCCGCATCGACCGTGCCGGAGGGAAACAGGGCGAACGCAGACGTCGGCCGCTCGAATGCCGGCGTCTCTTCTTCGGTTTCTGCCGCAGTATCGTCATCATCAGTTTCAGCCGCCTGCGCGGTCGCGATCGGCGACGACGTCACGCTGCTGTTCGTCGATGCGGTCGATGTCGTCTGCTGCGGCGCTGGCGCCGGCTCCTCACTGACGTCAGGGTCCGTCGGCGCAACGTCGTCCGCATCGTCGACGCCGTCATCGTCCGTATCGTCGTCGGCCGGATCGGTCCCCCGCGACTCCTCGGTCGCGTCGGAAAGCGAATCCGCATCGTCGTCGCTGTCACACGCGTCGCCGTCCCCGTCGCCGTCCGTATCCGCCTGCGTGCCGTTCGCATCGTTCGGGCAGTTGTCCGCGTCATCTTCCACCCCGTCGCGGTCGTCGTCCTGGAGCGGCGTGTACAAAAGCGTCGTCGCCTCGTTGTTCGACGTGTTCTCGTCTGCCGGCTCCGCCCCAGACACGACCGCCCGGATGTTGAACGACGCGTTCGGCACAGTGAAGTCGACGAACACCTCTTCCGGCGCCCCGCCGGCGCGCAACGAAATCGGCTGCGTCCTGCCGATGACCGCGGAACCCTGGTAGAAGATGACGAGCGCGGTCATGTCCGTGTCGCCGACATTGCGGACCTTCGCGTAGATGCGGATGTCGTCCCCTGCGTAAAATGTCGACGTCGAAAACGTAATCGACCCCTGGTCGATAGAAAGGTCGGCCGTCGCGGCGCGGGCGGACGGCGGGAACGCAAGTGCGGCACACAGTGCCAACGCGGCAAGCACGCGGGTCATACGCGGCCATTTTACCACTAGAGCCCCTTGTCGCGAATGCGGGCGTGGACAACGCCGGTCATCCAATGCGTCCGGGCGATGTCGGGATGGACGTGGAGCCGCAGGCGGTAGCTCGGGTGGACCCGGACGACGACGTCGTCAAGCACATACGGGTTATCGCCGAGGACCTCCACGGACACCGTCTTGCCGTTGACGACGTGCAGGCTTGCCGCCTCGGTGTCGGAACAATGCAGATGCGGCTTCGGGATGATGACCACGGCGTCGGCCTCGACCTCGCCGTGCGGACCGACCAAGCGGCACCCGACCGCCTCCGACATGTCGCCGGAGCGCGCGACAGGCGGCGTGAGGCCAAGCAGCTGCGCCTCGGTCGGCGTGAGTTCCACCTGCGTCGTGCGTCGGCACGGGCCGAGGACGCGCAGCGGCACCGAGCGTTTCAGCCTGCCGTACACCTCGACCCGCTCGGCATACGCGAACTGCCCCGTCTGCGACAGGTTCTCGACGATCGTCGCCGCGTGCGTCGGTCCGAACAGCGCCGCGTGGTGCGCTTCGGACAGGTGGACGTGGGACGGGATAATTTCGACCGGGATGGGGCGGGACATAGCTAGCGGCGGATACGCAGAACCAAGAACAAGAAGAGCAGGACGACCGCGACGAGCCCGAGGGAAACGATCCGGAAGTCGTGCGCAAGCGGAAGGTCGGCGATGTTCATGCCATAGTAGCTCGTGATGAGCGTCGGCGGCATGAGGAGCACGGAAATGATGGTGAGCGCCTGCACGACGCGGTTGGTGTGGTGCGACAACAGCGTCTCGTGCATGCGGAAAATACCGTCGACGAGTTTGTTGTAGTGGTCGAGGATGACGTGGATGCCGCGGAGGCGGTCGCGGATCTGCCTGAGCGCGAGTTCGCTCGCCTCCGACCGGTGCGGCTCCTGCGTCTTCAGGAGCTCCTCGATGACGCTGCGCGCTGGGTCGACCATGAGGTCGAGCATGAGGATGTCGCGGCGGAGACGGCCGAGGTCGCGCGTCATCGCGTCGGACTGGCGGCGGTGCAGGCCGCGTTCCAGGCGCTCGATGGCGCGCATCATGTCGTCGGTGATCTCGTGCAAGCCCTCGAAGACCGCGCCAAGGATCCACGCGACGATATCCGTGGACGTCCCATGGTCAAACTGCTTCGGCGCCCTGCGCTTCCCTTTCGGGGCGAGCGCGGCGAGCATCGGGAGCGGCTTGTCGCACAGCGTGACCACGTGGCGCTTGTCGTACAGGAGGACGAGCGTCGCCCGCTCCATGGCGTGCTTACTCATGAGGAAGCCCGGGACATGGAGCGTGAGCATGTTCCATGGCCCGCGGTCGAGGAGGCGCGGCAGCTCGGGCGCGTGGTGCAGCCATGCCGCCTCGGCGGTCGTTAACGCAAAGTCCTCGGCGACGGACGCGACGTCCTTCGCGTTCGGCCGCACGATGTGCTGCCACGAAAAAAGTTCCCCCTTGACTGTGGTCGACGGCATACCTCCGATTGCCTGCATTGTATCATGACGCCGGCTTCTCGTACTCATCCTTGAATTCGCGTTTCTTAATGGAACCAAACAGCATGATGTACGGCTCGGCGAGCGCGTTGACGAGAAGGAACCGGACGCGCCCGATGCGTTCTTGCCGCCGCGGCGACGTGCCGATGCGGACGGTGTCGAGGACGCCGAACCGGTACCCAAGGTCGCGCGCCCGGAGCCCGTAATCGTGGTCCTCCGCAAACGTCACCGCGGTATCGAAGCCGCGCAACGCCTCATGCACGCTGCGGCGGACCATGATAAACGTGCCGATAGGGTGCGGGTGCCGCGCACCCCACCACCGCACATAGCGGTTATAAAACCCGAAGCTCGCGCGGTCGACGAGCGTGCCGCCGCGCACATCGACGTCCGCGGTCGCGACGTCCAAGCCGCGTTCGGTGAATTCGCGCATCGCGCGTTCGATGAACCGCGGGTCCTCAATAATCGCGTCGGCGTCAAAAAATACGATGAGGTCGCTCGTCGTCACCGCGGCGCCCTTGTTGCGGCCGAGCGCCGTGCTGCCGCCCTGCACCACCTTCGCGCCGAACTTCCGCGCAATGTCGCGCGTCGCGTCGCTCGAGCCGCCATCGCCGACCGCGACGTCATCCGGCCGCACCGTCTGCCGCCGCAATGCCTCAAGCAGCCCCGGCAGATACCGTTCTTCATTTTTGGCAGGAATGACGACGGCAACGGTCGGCATACGCCATCGACAATAGCATAAAAACGAAAAACTGACCTTTTTGGTCAGTCTCTCGTGGTGCACCCGGCGCGATTCGAACGCACGGTCTCCTCCTTCGGAGGGAGGCGCTTTATCCAGCTAAGCTACGGGTGCGGAAACGGCCGGGTGACGCCGAGCAGGTCCCCTGCTTGGGCGCGCAGACGAGTCCGACGAGTCGAGCACCCAACAGGGTGCGAAGGCGGCAGGACCCGGCCGATGTGATGGTTACTGTGAAAGCACGTACATGGCAACGCCGCTTGCGACGGAGACGTTCAGCGAACGCTTTTTGCTCATGGGGATCTCCACGAGGCCGTCGAGGAGCGAACGCGTCGCAGCATCGATGCCCTCGACTTCATTGCCGAGCACCAATGCGACCTTCTCGCCACGGATCGCGCGGATGTCGTCGCCGCCGGTCTCAAGGCCGAGCACACGGTACCCTTCTGCCCTGCAGCGGGCAACCGCGTCCCCGATGGACGCCTGCTCCCACGGCACGAGCGCTTCGGCGCCGAGCGCAACCTTCGCAATCTCCTTGCGCGGCGGTGCCGCAGTATAGCCCGTCAACAAAAGTTTCTCAACCCCAAACGCAGCGGCGTTGCGGAAGATGCTGCCGACGTTGTGGAGGCTGCGGATGTCATGCGCGATGACGATCATGCGCCCCGAGCATACGGCAGCACATTGCCGTTTGCAACCGGCTCGGGTATAGTCGCTTCCTTCCTATGGCCTCCCCTTGCCCCAAACCCGACATCTGCGGTTCCTGCGGCTGGTCGCATATCCCCTACGACAAGCAGCTCAAGCAAAAACTCTCCGACATTAACGGGAGCTTTGCGCTGAAAAAACTCGACCTTCGCGTGGATGGCATCGTGGCATCGCCGAAGACGGAGCACTACCGCAACCGCATGGACTTCGTCATCAACTTCGAAGGCGCGGTCGGGCTGCGCGAAAAGGGCAAGTGGTGGCGCGTCATCGACGACCACGCCTGTTTCCTTGGCGATGAGAAGATCGACGAACTGTTCACGGTCGTCCGCGCATGGGCACAGGCATGCGGACTGTCGTATTTTGACCGCAAGGCGCACACCGGCTTGCTGCGCTACGCCGTCATCCGTGCAACGACGCTTGGCGAGACGATGGTGTCAATCGTGACAAGCGCGCCCGCAGATGCCGCTGAAGCACAGGCGGTCGAAGCCGCGCTCCGCGACCTTGCCGACATCAGTAAGGCGACAACCGTGGTGTGGGCAATCAACCACACCATTACCGACGTGAGCTTCGGCGACGAACTGCGCGTCATTACGGGCGACGGCGTCATTCACGAGGTCATCAACGGCGTGCGCTACCGCATCTCCCCGAATGCGTTCTTCCAGACGAACTCCTACGCTGCACCCGCGCTCATGGACACGGTGCGCGAATTCGCCGGCGACCTTTCCCACAAGACGTTGCTCGACCTGTATTGCGGCACGGGCTTCTTCGCGGTCGCCATGGCACCGCTCGCTGCGCGCACGGTCGGCGTCGAACTCGTCCCCGAGGCGATCAAGGATGCACGCATGAACGCGGAACTGAATGCGGTCGGCGTCGAGTTCCATGACGCAAAGACGGAAGAGTTCGATTGGATGCGGATCGGTGCGGACGTCGTCATCCTCGACCCGCCGCGCAGCGGCATGCACGACAAGGCGCTCGCTGACGTCATCGCCGCGAAGCCGGAGCGCATCGTGTACATTTCTTGCAACTACAAAAATTTCGCACGCGAGATGGTGCAGCTCAAGGAGCACTACACCGTCGAGGCCATGCGCGCCATCGACATGTTCCCGCACACCCCGCACGTCGAGCTCGTTGCGGCATTGCAGCGCAAGGCATGACCTTCGTTCGGTACCAAGACGCCCGGCCTCTTGCGAGGCCGGGCGTCGTCGTTTGCGTTTACTCTGCGGTTTCGACCTCCGCGAGCTGCGCTTCGAGCTGCGCGACGCGGTTTGTCAGCGTGTCATTCTGGTCGACGAGGATCGCGATGGCGAGCGATGCGAACGCCATGGCGAGTACGAGGAACGCCCAACTGAGCGGATGTTGCGAAAGTGATGATGACCTCCGTTTCATAAAAAAAGATTAGTGCTGCCACACAGTATACCAAGCAACTTGAAATTGTGCGACAATCCTGCTAAGATATCCACTTCATTCTTGGTGCCCGGCGCCTGCCGGGCGATCACCTCCTATGAAAAAGTCAGGATTCGTGGCCGTCATCGGCCGCAGCAACGTCGGAAAATCCACGCTCTTGAACAGCCTCGTTGGCAGCAAGATCGCCATTACGACCCCCAAGCCGCAGACGACCCGCCGCCCGGTGCAGGGTGTCATCACCACCGACCTCGGCCAGGCCGTCATTGTCGACACGCCGGGGTTCATGCAAAAGGCGCGCGACCCGCTCACGCAGAAACTGACCGGGTGGATTAAGGACGCGCTGCGCGACATCGACGTCGTATTGTACGTCGTCGACCCGACGCGCCCGATCGGCGACGAAGAAAAGGCGGCGCTGCGGCTCGTCGAGCACGTCGAAGTCCCGAAGCTCCTCGTCATCAACAAAATGGACGACCGCGACGCGAAGCGCAACGTCGACTTTTACCGCGACCTTGCGAAGAACTTCGACGCATACGCCGAAGTCTCGGCGCTCACGGGAAAGAACACCGACCTCATCGTGCGTTGGATTTTCGAGAACCTCAAGGAGGGCGAGGCGCACTACCCCGAGTTCCAGATGACGAACATGAGCAACGAGGAATGGCTCGCCGAGCTCATCCGCGAAAAGCTTTTCTTGCGCCTGCGCGAGGAGCTTCCCTACTCGACACACGTCGAAGTGGAGGAGATCGCCGAGCGCGAGAACGGCATGATGTACGTGAAGGCGATCATCTACACCTCGGCCGAACGCTACAAGCCGATGATCATCGGTGTCGGCGGTCGCGGCATCCGCGAAATCGGCCAGTCGACCCGCCGCGAACTCGAGGCCGTGACGAACCGCAAGTACTTCCTCGATCTCTCGGTCGAGGTCGACCCGAACTGGCTGGATAGGATGGAATAAAAAATCGAGGCCCGCGAGGGCCCCGGTTTTTTTAATCCTTCCGCACGATGCCGACGATGCCGCCGAAGATTGCGCCGAGTACTGCACCGGTCGACATGGAACCGATGGAAATGAAACTGCCGAACTCGCCGTAGCCCTCGATACCGTAGCGGGCGATGACCCCGATGAGCGCGCCGATGACGATGCCGCCAACGAGGCCGCACACCGAGCCAAGGAACGCATGCGCCACGGTGCGGAAGAACGGGTCGGCAAACGTATTGAGTTTCATGTCGAACTTCATATCGCGGTTAGTAAGTGAGTGAAGTAATTTCGTATCCGGCAAGGGACTTCACCACGCTGAGCGTGGAAAGCATCCCGAACCCGAGCGACAGCGGCTTGATGGAGACCTTGAGGATGAGCGGGTTCTCGGGATTGGCGAGAATGACGTAGTCCGCAAAAGCGCTCGTGGCCGCTATGGTGCGTACGGTAGTCGGCTCGCCGTTCACCGTCAACGTCATTGATCCCCAGTCGCCTTCGGCTTCGAGCTTGGTAATATCGGTGTTCGATGTCTCCTGCGCCGCGAGCTCTCCCTGGAGTTTCGCAAGGGCGTTCGACACGCCTTCTCCAAAATCGATGAGATTCTGGAGCGTCGCGTCAAACAGGCCGATGGCGATATGCGAGGACCTCGTCGACACGAGCTCGTCGTACTGCTGGCGCGAGAGCCACACGACGCTGTTCTCTTCGCCGCGCACGTCGTACGCGCCTTGCGGCCAGTACGACGGGAGCAGGATGCGCTCCGCATTGTTGAGCGCATCGGTCATGACGGACCCCGTCGTCGTCACGTCTTCGTAGACGGGGTCGGGGACGCTCGCCTCTTCCCCGATGGGCACCTGCGACGCCGCCTCGCGCGCCGCGACCGACGCCTCGGTCTCCTGCCGCGACGTCATCGTCCACGAAAGCGTCGTGGATTCGTTCGCCGCCCACTCGTCGACCGTGACGTTGCGCTTGCCGTACGCTTCCCGCTGCGGCGTGTTGATGCCGAACCACGTCTGTTCGATGGTGAACGCCGCGCCGGCATGAAAGTCGATCTCCTCGGACGTCGTGGCGTCCGGGACGATGGCGGTACAGCCCGCGCCCAGGAGTACTAGGACCCCTGCGCCCAGGCCTTGAGCGATTCGTAGTCGGTTGACCCGCATAGATGCTTGTTGGTTTCCGTGTTGTAGAAATACGGGACGCCGCCGCACTCGCCCTTGTCGAGTTCGTCCATCTTCTTCGCGTTGTCTGCATTATTCCACACTTCGTACTGCTCGACCGTCACCCCGAGCGCTTTTTCGAGGTCGGCAACGAGCGGCTTCATGGCGATGCAGTGCGGGCACGTGTCGCCGTAAAACTCCAAAAGGGCCATAGAAATCATTAGTATTTGAGCTCTAGTCTACCACGTTTCAGCCGAACGAGCCCCTCGGCAGTGAGGTTGTCCACAAGCCGGCCGAACCGCTCCTCGTCGTCGAGCCGCACGGCCGCCTGCAGCGCATCGGGGTCGTGCGCCTTTGCGCGGAGCACGGCGATAATGCGGCCGCGATACATGCGGTCCGAATCCGCGAACTTCTTCTGCGGACGCTTCTTCACGTCATTCCCGGCGCACGGATACGACGCACATGCCGACTGCAGTGGACATGCCGTACATAACGGCGCACGTGCGGTGCAGACCGTCGCGCCAAGGTCCATCATGGCGTGGTTCCAGCTCCACACATCGCTCGGGACGACCTCGTGTGCCAACGCCTGGACAGCATCCCGCGGCTTCGTGTGCGCACCGAACACGCGCTTCAAAATGCGCTCGATGTTCGTGTCGACCGGTGCGGCGCCAGGAACACGGAACGCAAACGCGCGCACCGCCTCTGCCGTGTACGTCCCAATGCCGGGAAGCGTGATGAGCGATGCATGATCGCGCGGCAGTTCCTCTTCACCGACCGCTTGCGCCAACCGGTGGAGCATCATTGCGCGCCGGTTGTAGCCGAGGCCGTGCCACATGCGCACCACGTCGGCTTGTGTTGCGCGGGCGAGCGCGCGCCATGTCGGAAATCGTTTGAGGAACGCGCGGTACTTCGGGATGACGCGGCGCACTTGCGTCTGCTGGAGCATGACTTCCGACACGACGATGCGGTACGGGTCGCTCGTCTTGCGCCATGGCAAACCCCTGCCCTTGCGGCGAAACCACGCCAGTAATCCCCGCCGTATCTTCCGGATCCGCTCGCTTTTCGTCATACTTGCATGGTCATGTCGCGGAAAACTCACGATCGTGAGAAAATCGGGACATCACGTACTATGCGAAATACTACCACAATCGCGGCGACCGTCGTCCTCGCCCTTCTCGTCACCGGACTGCTCGTCAAAAACCGGCTCGACACCGCGCCACACACGCAAGACATCACGCTCATCACCACCTTCTGTACCACCGAAGAGACCGCGGACGCCTGCTGGCAGGACACCGAAGCGCCTGCGCACGAACTGCGCAGCTCGGAATATGTCTACCGCGAGTACCTCGTCGGCGACACGCGGTTCCTCCTGGACACGAACACGCTGCTTTCCCAGGACGGCGAGCGGTTCCGTTTTGACACCGGGCGCGTGGTCATCGACGGCGACGCGACGCTCACCGTGCGCGACGTGATGATTGCCGTCGACGGCGCGGCAACGCTCGTGCACTACAGCTGGCTCAACAAAGTCGACGTGAAGGTGCTCCGCGGCACGGCGTATGTCACGCAAGGCACGTACACCGCCGATGTCCGCGCGGGGAACGCGATCAGTATCGATACCCTTCCGCCGTACGACGCCATCGCCCCGACGACGTTCAACACCGACGCCGTCCCCTTCTACGACTGGGCGCTCGAGTAGATACCGCAGCGCAACCCCCTCATACTCCCCCTCGACCGAGGGGGGGTACGGAGGGTCAAAACTCGAACGTCTGCGTGATGCGCGGAATAGTGACGTCGGGGATGCCGTGGGCGTGCAAGTACTGCGCAAACTGCTCCTTCGTTTCCTGCTCACCATGCGTCAGGAAGACCCTTGGGACGCCGCCGGACTCCGGATGCAGCCAGCGCGCGAGCTTGGCGCGGTCGCCGTGCGCCGAAAACGCTTCGATGGACTTCACCGTCGCGGCGACCTCGACTTTTCTCTTTTCAATCATCACCGTCTTCGCGCCGTCCTGGATCTTCCGGCCGAGCGTGTATGCGCCTTGGAACCCGATGATGAGCACGCCCGACTTCGGGTCGCCGAGGTGCTGTTGCAAATGACGCAGAATGCGCCCGCCGGTCATCATGCCGTTGCCTGCGATGACGATCTTCGGGCGACGGTCGGTGTCGATGAGCGTCGATTCCTGCACCGTCAGCGTCTCGCGCAGGTTGCGGAACGAGAAAAAGTCCCCGTCCTTGCTTGCCGGATGGTCAAAACGCAAATACGCCTTGTAGTGGCGGTAGAGCTCGGTCGCCTTAATGGCGAGCGGGCTGTCGAGGTAAATAGGAACCTCGGGGATGACGCGCGCTTCGAGGAGCAAGTCGAGTTCGTACAGCAGCTCCTGCGTGCGTTCGACGGAAAACGCCGGGATGAGCAGCGTCCCGCCCCGACCGATGACCTCCTGCACGAACGCCGCGAGGTCCTTGCCGCGTGTCTCGACCGGGTCGTGGTCTTTCGCGCCATACGTCGACTCACACACCACGATGTCCGCATGCTCGATCGCATCAGTATCGGGAAGGATCGGGACGTTGTCGTTGCCGATATCGCCGCTGAACACGATGCGCGCCTCATTGCCTGACGCCATGTCCTCGCCCGGGATGTCCAGCGAAACAAACGACGAACCCAAGATGTGCCCGGCATCGTGGAACATGGCGCGTACGTGCCGCGCCGGCTCGAATTCGGTGTGGTAGCCGATCCCCTTCATGCGGCCGAGCGCCGCAACGATATCCTCTTCTTCGTACGGCACGCCGTCGCCGCACTTCTCTGCGTTCTCCCGCATGACGGTGAGCGAGTCCTCGAGCACGATCTCCGAAATGCTCTTCGTCGGTGCAGTCGAAAAAATCGGGCCCGCGAACCCGTCCCGCACGAGTTTCGGCAAACGGCCGGTATGGTCGAAGTGCGCGTGCGTCACAAGCACGGCGTCGATCGCTTTCGGGTCGAACGGAAAATCCTCAAGGTTGGTCTTGCTGCACATGCGCTCGCCCTGCACCGCGCCGCAATCGACGAGCAGCGTGCTACCGTTCGTCTCCACAAGAAAACACGACCCGGTCACGGACTCGGTCGCGCCAAAAAACGTGAGGCGCATAGCTACTCGACCTTGAGCTGCGCGAGGTAGTCCGCAAAACGCTCCTTCAGATGCGCCTCCAGCCCCTCGTTATCCTCGTCGATGTCGATCTCGTCCAGATCTTGGTGCTCTTCCACGACCTCTTCGACCGTCATGTCGTACGCCTCCTTGCTCGTGATCATCTCGCTCCTGCCGCGTTCGACGATCTCATCGAAGATCTGCGCCGCAGTTTTCGTGAATGCTTCCGTCATATGCGGACATCGTACCACCTTGTCGGCGATGCGAAAACCGGCTATACTCATCGTCTTGTGCCCGCACTCGACTGGAACACCCTGCCGCGCCCGATTGTCGCCCTCTCCCCGATGGCTGACATGACGGACTCTGCCTTTTGCCGCATCGTCAAAGAGATCGCGAACCCTATTGTGTTCCGCGAAATGGTCTCGGCAGAGGCGGTCGTGCGCGGGAACGACAAGACGCTCGGCATGACGGAGATCCATGCTGACGAGCGCCCGCTCGTGCAACAGGTGTTCGGCAGCGACCCGACGACGATGGCAGAGGCGGCGCGCATCATCGAGGCCGAGCACTGCCCCGAAGGGTTCGACATCAACATGGGCTGCCCCGTGTACAAGATCGTCCACAGCTTCAACGGCGCCGCGCTCATGCAGCAGCCGGCACTTGCCGCAGACATCGTACAAGCGATGAAGGCAGCAATCAGCGTCCCCTTGTCGGTGAAAATCCGCTTGGGCTGGGAAGACCCAAACGATTGCGTCGCGTTCGCCAAGACGCTCGAGGACGCCGGCGCCGACCTGCTGACCGTCCACGGCCGGACGAAGTGCCAGGGCTACAGCGGCGTTGCGGACTGGAAGAAGGTCGGTGAAGTGAAAAAGGCGGTGCGCATTCCCGTCCTCGTGAATGGCGACATCCACACGGCCGAGAAAGTCGCCGACGCACTCAAGCAGAGCGGCGCAGACGGCGTGCTCATCGCCCGCGGCGCGCTCGGCAACCCGTGGATCTTCACGCAGATCAACGAGGTGCTCGCGGGTAAGACGCCGACGCCGGTGACGTTCGGCGAACGCATGCGCGTGGTGCGCCGCCATCTCGCGCTGCATCTCGAGCAGTACGGGCCCAACTCCGTCCCGACGTTCCGCAAACACTTGTCGTGGTACTTCAAGGGGATGCCACAAATGAAAAAGTACAAGGACGCGATGATGAAAGCGGCGACGCCGGAGGAACTTGAAGCGATCTTCCAACAGTTCGAGGACGACCATGACGCAAACGACACCCTCACCTTCCGCCCCGCGGTGTTGATGGGGAAATAAAATAGCACGGCCGCATGGCCGCGCTATTTTATTTACATGTCGTCGCCTTCCTCACCTTCAGCCTCTTCCTCATCTTCATCGCCTTCCTCACCTTCAGCCTCTTCCTCGTCCTCATCATCATCGGCCATGTCGTCGCCCGCGTCCTCATCCGGATCCATTGCCACCGGGGTGAGTACGTTGAGTTCGAGTTCCGTCGCGATTGCGGTGTTCATAGTGCGTGATATGAATTACGTGGCCGTTATAGTATAACCTCCCAAAGTTTTTGCAAGAGACGCGGGGCCTGTGGATAGCTGCCCCACCGCCGCCACGTGTCAGGCGTACTACTGACACGGCCACCCAATCCGAACCCCCTATTCCCTGGCGCGATATTTCGGGAGGTCGGACCGCGTCTGGAGAATGCCGTACACCGTGGCGCCGGCACTGTCGCGCATGGGCTGGTCCGCCCCGGCCGTAAAGTCCCCGTTGCCGTCCGTATCGGCGTACAACATGGCGTACAGCCACTCCCCGTCCGCTGCGTCCCGCTCGAGGGGGATGGCGAACGCGTCGACCCGGCCGGGCGGCAGCAGTCCTGTCCCCCCGATAATCGCCCCGGCGCCGGCCTCGGTACGCTCATGCACGATGACGAACCCGCCGGACGGCGTCGACACGACCGCGCCGACAAGCTGGCCGCCCGCCCGCTGGTCGGGGATATACAGCGCAACATCGTCGGCGAGGACGACGTCGGTCGTCGGAAGCTCGGGGCGGAAAAACCACGCAACCAGGCCGAGGAGCAAAAGCACGATAAGAGCGAGGAGGAGGTACGTTTTCATATGTCGGAACTATTCTATCAAAACGGCGGCCTGCCACGAGAACAACGGCAATAATACAGCCACGTAAAGTCGTCGGACATGGTTCCTCCGACCACGTGGCACGAAAAAACAACGGGTTTGCCGTTGTTTTTTCGTGGTTCCGGGACTTGGATTCGAACCAAGATAAACGGATTCAGAGTCCGTTGTCCTGCCGTTAGACGATCCCGGAGGAGTTCAATTTTCGGCCTGAGAATAGCATTTCCGGCCGACCGCGTCAATCCGTCAACCGGACTGCTGACGTTGCAATATCCAAGCGCTTCGCCTACGCTTGCTCCACTATGGACCACAACACCTTCCGCGCGGTCGACGGGGGCGGACTCCGCGTCGCCATCGTCCGGGCACGGTTCAACGATGCCATCACCCAGGGACTGCTCGACGGGGCGCTCCAGGTACTTCGCGACAGCGGCGTCACGGACGATCGTATCCGTGTCGTCGAGGTCCCCGGGTCGTTCGAAATCATCCATGCGGCGAACATGCTGGCGTCGGCCGAACGGTACCATGCTATTATTTGTCTAGGAGCCATCATCAAGGGCGCAACGAAACATGACGAGTACCTCGCGCATGCGGTGTACGACGGCATGAAGGACATCGCCATCGGCCACAACCTCCCGGTCGTCGCCGGCGTCCTGACCGTCAATGACAAGGCGCAGGCGGAGGAACGCGCAGGGGATGGGCCCATGAACCGCGGCGCAGAAGCCGCGCACGTCGCGCTCGAAATGGCAACGCTTGACCTATGATCGTCCGGGGGACCGTCGTCAGAGGCCAGGGGCTCGCCGGAAAAATGTTCGGCACCCCTACCGCAAACCTCGCGCTCGAGGCGCCGCTTGGCATTCCCGCGGGCGTGTACATCGGACGGACAAGCTACAAAGGCACCGCGCTCCCGTCCATCATCTGCTACGGCGCGGACGGGCTCAAGAAATTCGAAGTACACATCCTCAACGCCGACCTTGAGCTCATGGGAGAAACGCTCGCCGTCGAAATCGGCGACAAGGTCAGCGACCTCATCCCCTGGGAATCGGAAGAGGTCATGCGCAAAAAAATTTACGACGACATCGCCAAGGCGCAAGTGCTCCTCGGCCTGAACGACTAGCCCACCACCGATCCGCCGAACGCGGCCGCAAGGTCGCCGAGCGGGTCGGTGTTCGTTTGCGGCAACACCGCGACGCCGACGATCGGCCGCTCCATCATGACCGCCGCGACCGCGTCTTCGATAAGGCGGATGTTTTTCTGTTCCTTGCAGGCGTCGGCGTGGAACCCGTACGCGAAGCCGATCGTCACGCGGTTCCCCTCGACCGTCATCGGCTTGCCGGCGCGCAGCACGAGCGGCAGCGCCACGTTCCGGTCCGCGACATAGTCGCAGCATCGCTCCCACTTGTTCTGGATATCGTCAAGCGTAAAAGAGAGCGCGCCGGACGGCGTCGTGTCGTTGGTGGATGGTGGGGTGGTGGGATGGTGTGGGGGCTGTGCAGGACGCGGCCCGACAAGCCCGCGCGGCTCCCCTCCTCCCCTGGGAGGGGCCGGAGGCGGTGCGGAGGGCGTGGCAGGGGCCGACGGATTGCCAAGCACAAATTCGACCAATGCCAGTTCAAGCGGCAGCTGCGGAAGGATGGCGAGCGACGGGCGGTTCCGCGCAGCAAGCAACAGGTCGAGCAGGCGGCGCGCCGAGGCCGCGTCAACCGCCGCCTCCTTCCCCTCGATCGCCGCGCACATGACGTCGCGCGCCTCCTCAATCAGCTCATCGTGCAGCTGTTTCACCGATCCGCCCTCGTCAACAAAGGCCGTGAGCTTGGCGATGATGCCCGGCATGTCCTTCACGACCACGCACTCGAGAAGGTCCCGCACAAGCGCGATGGTCGTCATCGGCAACACGGCCGACGCCGACTCCGCGGTGATCTGCGGCCCGCCGACGGACAAGACCTGGCCGAACAGGCTCTCCGCGTCGCGCAGGCAGCCCTCCGGGAGCTTCGCGATGGTGCGCAGCACGTCCTCGTCGACGGTGACGCCCTCCGCCTTTGCAATACGGCCGAGGCGCCCCACCATCTCGTCCGCCGGGATACGGTGGAAATCAAACCGCTGGCAGCGCGAGACAATGGTCGCGGGAATCTTGTGGAGTTCGGTCGTGGCGAAAATGAACATGACGTGCGCCGGCGGTTCCTCGAGCGTTTTCAGGAGCGCGTTGAACGCGCTCGTCGAGAGCATGTGCACTTCGTCGATGATGAAGACCTTGTACTTGCCCCGCTGCGGGACAAAACGGACGTTCTCGATGACGTTTTCGCGGACGTTGTCGACGCCGGTGTGCGACGCCGCGTCGATCTCGATGGCGTCCAAAAACCTCCCTGCGGCGAAGTCGGCGCAATGCGAGCACGCATTACACGGCTCGCTCTGCCCCGCGGCGCGTCCGGTACAGTTCACCGCCTTTGCGAGGAGACGGGCAATCGTCGTCTTGCCGACGCCGCGCGGACCCGAAAAGAGGTACGCGTGCGCGACCGTGTCGGTCTTCAGCTGGTTCTCGACGGTACGCCGGACATGGTCCTGCTCGGCGACATCGGCAAAGGTCTGTGGGCGGTATTTGCGGTAGAGCGTCTCGGCCATAGTGTGCCTAGACTAGCACACTAGAGGCTTGGAGGTGAAACAGGGGCGACGGGCTTTACGGGCGGCTTCATGCCGAGCCCGGCGCGGATCGTAATTTCGCGCTCCACGATGCCCTTGTCGCGTCCGTACAGGAGGCGCGAGATCTCCTTCAGGGCCTCGCCCACCTTCGGCTTTCCCTTCTCCGGGGGATACGCCTTGAGCGTAAACGGCTTCTCCTGCGAGTTGTCGATGATGATCTTCGCATTCCAGCTGTATGCCTCATTGTTCATGAGGTCGTACGGCGAGAAGGTCGGTTCGTAGATCTTCGCAAGCACCTCCGTGTCTTCAGGACCGATGCGTGACACGAACATGCTGCCGACGTTGCCAAGCACAGCGTCGCGGATCTCGCTCCTCCCGTCCTTCACAAGCTGCCCCATGTACTGGTGCGCCATCACGAGGTTCAGGCGGTACTTACGCGCCTCGGAAAGGATCGTGGCGATCGACGGCGTGACGAAGTTCTGGAACTCGTCGATGTACAGGTAGAAATCCTTGCGCTCCGGCTCCGGGATGTCCGCGCGGGTGAACGCCGCCATCTGGAGCTTCGCGACAAGGATGAGGCCGAGGAGGTTCCCGTTCACCTCGCCGGTCTTGCCCTTCGACAGGTTAACGAGGAGGATCTTGCCCTCGTCCATGATCTCGCGGAAGTTGAACGCGCTCTTCGACTGGCCGATGATATTGCGCATCATCTCGTTCTCGACGAAACGGCCGACCTTGCTGACGAGGTAGCCCATCATCTCGCTCTTGTGGTAGTCGCTCGTCTTCGCCATCTCGTCCTCCCAGAAGCTGCGCACCACCGGGTCCTTGACCTTCGCGACCCACTGCTGCTGGAACTTCTCGTCCGCAATCATGCGCGGGATCTCGACGATGGTGCCCGGATGCTCGACGTCGGCCATGAGCGTCAGCATGTAGTTGCGCATGTTGTGCTCGAACATGGGACCGATCATCTCCGGCGGGAACAGCATGTAGAAGATGCTGATCATCTCCTGCACGGCGAAGTCGCGCATCTGCTCGTTGGGCGCCTCGAGCATGTTGAGACCCATCGGGCGCTCCATGTCGGACGGATTGAAGTAGATGACGTCGTCGTAACGATGCTTCGGGATGAGTTCAAGCAGCCCGTCCGCCAGGTCGCCGTGCGGGTCGATGACCGCGACGCCCTTGCCGTTCCGGATATCCTGGATCGCCTGGTTCTTGATGAACTCCGACTTACCGGCGCCCGTTTTACCGATGATGTACAGGTGGCGTCGGCGGTCGGCATCCTTGAGGTAGACGTCCTTCTTCACGCCGCGGAACGTATTGAACCCGAGCAAGAGGCCCTCGGTCGGGGTGTTCGTCGGCGCCGGCGCGACGCGCGCAAGCATCCAGCGGATGTTCGGGGTATCGGTCGACGGGAGCGGCAGGTGCCAGAGCGACGCCATCTCTTCCGTGTTCAGGATGACGCGCTGGCGCTCCTCGAACGTGCGGAAAATGAACGCGTCGATAAGCTTGCCCTTCCCCGGCGGGATGACCTTGCTGAACGAATTGCCGTATTCGTAAATGTTGTACTGGCTGAACGCCTGGAGCACGTTGTTCAGGTTCGCAAGCGCGGTGTCCGCCGATTGCGCGGACGACACGACGCGCACATTGACCTCCATGCCGGCCTTGCTGATCTTGTTGCCGATCCCCTCGACCATCTTCTGCTCAGCTTGGGAGAGTTTGCGCTCGCGCTTCTCCTCTTTTTTCTTTTCGACGTCTTCCTTCGTCGCAAACCAGCTCGCCATCGACTTGCCCTTCGTCGCTTCCTCGAGCGTCATGCCGTTGTTCATGTTGCGCACGATCTTCGCGCCAAGCTCGCGCCAGCCGTGGTGCGCTGGCCGCACGATGTACTGCACCGCAACGCCGTCGCCCTCCTGCACCTTCGACAACGCGTTCGTGAGCGCGTTCATGGGGTCCGAATCGAGCTCCTTGTACGTCTTGAGCGGGAAGACGCTTTGGCGCTTTAACGTCAAATAGCCGCCGAGCACCGTGCCCGTCGGCGCAAACAGGTTGTAGTCCTCGACCGGCTCGATGTGCGCGTCGCTGTACTGTGCATGGAGCTGCTGTTCGATGAACTCCTGCAGATACCGCGGCACCGTCACGAAGAACGTCACCAGCTTTGCGTGCGCGACGATCTCGAGCGCAAGGGAATCCGGGCGGCCGTACAGCCACGCCTTCAACCCGTGCTCCGGCTTCAAGCCGCCGACCGCGGAAAAGAACGTTTCGGCGATCGCAATCGACTCCTTGACGGTCTGCTGGGTGTCGTTGCCCTTCGCCTCTTCCTCGCTGCGGAACTTGGGGATCGTCACCATGAGCGTGACGTTCGTGTACGCCCCGCCCCGCTGGCGCGATTTCTTGCGCAGCATCGACCGCGCCACGAAAAACGCAACCGCGACGATGGCCGCGAGGATCGCCGCAACGACGAGGTACGGGGCAAACGAAAGGTCGGACGCGGTGTTGAGACCGGACGTCTTCGCGTATGCCGTCATGACAAGCGCTCCTCCCACACTAGACTTCGTTAGTTTGCTCCTTCGACGCCTTCTCGCCGTACGCGAGGACGCGGTCGGTCTTGATCTTTGCTTCCTGTTCCAAGAAAAACTTGTTCACGCCGGGAATCATGCGCAGCCAGTCACGGATGGCGTCGAGGATGGCATGGACCTTTACCCTTCCGGTTTGGAACATCTGCACGATGGCGCGCGCGACCTCTTCGCCCTTCTGCCGGAACGCCGTCTTCTTTGCATCGGGCAGCTGCGTGTACATCGCTTCGAGGCCGGACGCGAGGATGTTCTCCACATCGACGACCGCCTTGTCCTTTGCCGGCGGCGCGGCGGCGGGCGCAGGAGCCGGTGCGGGCTCGGGGGGCTGCGGCGGGGACGCGGGATGTTCTTGTTCCTTGGGCTGCGGCTCGGGCTCCTCCATGTCCGCGCCGTGCATCTCCAGCGGCTTTTCCGGCGCCGCCTCCGTGGCAGCCTCAACCTTCGCACCGCTTTCCGGTGCGAGCATATTACTGGTCACGCTCTTCTCCGTCCCTTCGTCGGGCATGACGATAGTGTAGCACATTTTCGTGGTGTGGACCCGACCGGATTCGAACCGACATACTCGGGGCTCAACGCCGATAGCATTACCGTTATGCTGACAGGCCCATGCATTTTGACAAACGAAAAGCTCCCCAACACTTCATAAAGAAGTAGGGAAGCTTTTTCGTTGAGCCCAAAATCAATAGTCTTATTGATTTTGCGTATCTTCAGTTCATCATCTTCATGGACACGTTGTCAACGGTCGTTATGCACAACTCGGAAGCTCAGCTTCGAAGCTGAGCTTCAGAGCCAGGCTCACACGACAGCCGGGTGACGCCGAGCAGGTCCCCTGCTTGGGCGCGTAGACGCCAGTCGAGCGCCCAACAGGGTCGCGCTCAGCGCGACAGGGTGCGAAGGCGGCAGGACCCGGCCAACTTAGTACCGCTTCTCCCGCACCCGCTGCCCTTCTGCCGTGTCCTCGACCAGATAGCCGAGCTCCGCGAGCTGGTCGCGCAGCGCGTCCGATTTCCCCCAATCCTTCGCCGCACGCGCAGCCTGGCGTTCGTCGAGCAGTTTCTGCGCTTCATCCGTCATGCGGATGGGACGCGCGACGACGTCTTCCAACGCCAGCCCAAGCACCTCGTCCATCGCAAGCACGGTCGCCGCCTTCACGTCGCTTTGCACGCCCGCGTCGTTTACGAACGTCCAGAGCACGGCGAGCGCGCCCGGCGTGTCGAGGTCATTATTCACGTGTTCCATGAACGCCGCCGTGGTCGCCTCGTCGGCCGCGCTCGGCTTCTCCCAAGTGCGCGCCACGTCGACAAGCTTGTTGAGCGCATGTTCCGCGGCCGTCGCAGCATCCCACGTAAAGTTCTGCTGCGTGCGGTAGTGCGCGCCAAGCACAAAGTACCGGTACCCCAACGCGCTGATGCCTTTTGCCGCGAGGTCGTCGAGCGAGTAGACGTTGCCAAGCGACTTCGACATCTTGCCACCATCAATAAGCAGAAACTCGTTGTGCAGCCAGTAGTTTGCTTCGAGCACGCCGCGCGCGGCCATGGTCTGCGCGATTTCGTTCTCGTGGTGCACCGCGACGTGGTCGGCGCCGCCGGTGTGGATGTCAAACGGCACGCCAAGGTACTTTTCGCTCATCGCGGAGCACTCGATGTGCCAGCCCGGGAAACCCTTGCCCCACGGCGATTCCCACTCCATGTGGCGCTTGGCGCCCTCCGGCGAAAACTTCCACAACGCGAAGTCGCTCGGGTTGCGCTTTTCCAAGTTGACGCCGATGCGCGCGCCTTCCTCCTTCTCTTCCGACTTCTGGCCCGAGAGCCGTCCGTAGTCCGGGAGCTTCGCCGTAGCAAAGTAGATGCCGTCGCGCGTCGCGTAGGTGAAACCCTTGAGCTCCATCGCCTCGATCATCGCGATCTGCTCGCCGATATGGTCCGTCGCCCTGGGCATGACGTGCGGCGTCAGCATGTTGACGCGGCGCAAGTCGTCCATGAATAGCTGCGTGTACTCCGCAGCGATGTCCCACGCGGTCTTGCCCGCCGTGTCCGCGGACATCTGGAGTTTGTCCTCGCCCTCGTCGCCGTCACCGACAAGATGCCCGACGTCCGTGATGTTCATGACTTGCGTCACGCCGATACCATTTGCGGCAAGCATGCGACGCAACACGTCGGCGAAAATGAACGCGCGGAAGTTGCCGATGCTCGCGCGGCCATACACCGTCGGGCCGCATGAGTAGATGCCGGCTTTGCCCTCGATAATGGGACGAAACTCCTCTTTGGCGCGGGTGAGCGTGTTCGTCAGGACAATCGTCATACGCTCGATACTCTACCAGCCATGTCATTTGCCCCGCAAGACAGCGAGCACTGCAAGCGGAATCACAATCAACACGCTGCGGATGGTCGGGTCCATGAAGACTCGCGCGAAGTTGGCAGAAAAGCCGTCCGTGACCGACGCGGGCAAGAGCGACACAACGACGACAATGATGACGATGGCGTGCAAAAAGGAAAACAACCCCAGTTCCCACCCGCTTGGTACGATATACGGGTCAAAAAAGCTGCTGCGGACGATAACGCCGTACGTGATGGCCGCGAGGAGCGCGAAGACGCCGACCGGCAAAAACCGCGGGTCAAGCGGGAGGACGGAGTCGAGGAACCCGATCGCCGGGGCGAGCATGGCGACGGCGCCGGCGATGTAGAGCGCGGTGAGGAGCGACACGGCGCGGTTCTTGCCGAGTGTAGAGTTGTACGCGAGCAACGCCGCGAACAACGCGAGCGCGATGCCGAGGTCGAGCGGCATGCCGACGTACAACGTGCGGAGAGCCTCCATACTGCTGACGAGTATACCAAAATGCGAGTGCCCCAGCCACACGCGAGGTGGCCGGGGCACGGACGTGACGGAGGAGTGGCCGCTAGCGGACGAAGCGCATCACGCGCTCCCACCGGTCGAACTGGACGACGACGCGGTGCGAGACGTTGTGCGGGGTCGCGTGGCGCCGGTCGCCCTTCGCCTCCGCGAGCACGATGCGGGCCAGCGCCTTCAGCGCCGAGGCCGCGAAGCGCGGGTGCCGCTCGAGGAATTCCGCGACGCACACGCGGTCCTCCCGCGTGAACTCCCCACCCGCCTCGGCGGCGTCCTGCCGCATGAGCAGCACGAGCGCCTTGCCGAGGTTGCCGGGCTCCCCGTCGCCCGATCCGACGAGCTTCCGGCCGAGCGAGGACTCGCGGTCCATCTCGGCGAGGATCTGGTCGCGGCGCTCCACGAGCCACTTGTTGAACACGGTGACGGTCGCGGTCTCCTCCACGCGGCAGAGGCAGGCGCGGATGAGCGCGTTGCTCGCGTGCCAACCGCGCTGCTCGCAGAGCTGCTCGATCATGTGCCACTGCTCCGGCGTGGGGGCGAAGCGCGCGTCGGCCCAGGGGATCTTCCCCTCGTGGGCGCGCAGCGTGGTCGCGGCCTGGAGGCCGGCCACGTCCTCCCAGCCGACGAGCACGCGGCGCGCGTTCTCGTTCTCGTGGAGCGAGCCTTCGGCGTAGCGCTCCTCGTTGATGGCGTGGATCAGGTAGACGTGGGCTTCGTGTTCGGTCGCGGGCAGGGACGGGGACGCGGTGACCATGGACGGAATTCCTCCTACCGCTCGGCGTGAGCAGGCGGCGGGAGTGTACGCGAAAACGCACGCCTGGTCAATAATCTTAGCCTAAAAAACGCGCGCCCCGGCGAGCAGCCGAGGCGCGATGCGTCATGGAACAAGTTCGGCATCTGCAACCGACATCCGGACGGGATGTCCGGCGATCTCGGCGACGACGGCTGCGGTCACCATCCATGTCGCGGCCTTGGGAAGCCCAAGAGGCCACTGGAGGCTGCACGTGAGCGCAACGACGGGTGCTGCGGCGTCTTCGAGCCGCACGCGGCGGCCAAGGAGCGACGTAAGCGGCCCGGCGGGGCAAAGCCGCTCGAACGGACGGGTATCCGCTACGCCGTACATCCATGACCGTGTTTCCGGTCCGGTGGGACTCTCGCCGCGTGGCCTGGCGAACATCCGCGTCCGGATGACACGTCCCTCGACGCTCGGGATGATCGAAGCCATCGTGACAGGGTACGCCCCACCCCACGACGCAACCACACGCGCCACGTCGATGGCGCGGACCGTCCCAATCCACGCGTCGCGGTAGCCGTATGCCTGGTCGGCCCACGACACCACGACGACCAGGAAGTCCCCGGGTTGCGCAGCGAGCATCACGGGCACCGCATCACTCCCTCTGCCGCTTGAGCGCCGCGCGACGGGTACGGCGGTCGCGCGTGACGGTGATGCGGTACGCGTCGCGCTCCATGAAGTCGTGCGCGTGCCGGGGACGCTGCGCCTCGGCGAGCGCGAGGTCGAACGCGAGCGCGACGAGGGACGCGGCGAACTGCGGGTCGCGCGAAAGCAGGTGCTCCACCTCCTTGAGGTCGCGCGCCCGGCCGGCGGCGTGGTCGCGGAAGGACTGCGCCAACCATCCGCTCCGCTCGTCCGGAGACGCGACGACGTAGCGCGTGCCGCGCGCACAGGCATCCGCCACCTTCCTGCCGATGTCGGCGATGATGCCGGTGAGGCGCATATCGGTGATCGTGACCGAGGCGCTGTCGCGGCAGAGCGTGAGGACGCGGCGCAGAAGGACCGCGGTCGACGCGGCGCCGTAGTGCTCATGGAACTCGACGATGAGCCCCCACTGGCGGGCGGAGGGGACGTAGCGCGCGAGGGCGCTCCCCGTCGGCCCACGGCCGCTGATGGCGTCCATGTCGCGCTGGAGCGCAGTCGGGTCCGCCAACTCGATCAACACGTACTCCGCTTCCTCGAACCCGGCGAGCGGGCCGCGCGCGATGGCGCGACCGGGCTGGCCGACGGTATCGGCGATGCGCCGCTGCGCTGCGGCGCGTTCCATGGCTTCACGATTCGTTCCAACAACTCCGGTCAATGCAACCTCCCTTCCGCGTCCACAACGACAGCGGGCGCATCCATGCTACGGCCGCGGCTTGCCGAAGGTCAAGGAACGCGCAATACTGTCTCCACTATGGCAAAAAAGACCGTCCTCGTCGCCTTTGGCGGCGTTTCTGCGGAGCACGAAGTCTCGATCATCACCGGGCTCCAGGTGCTCGAAGCGATGGACCGCGACCGTTACGAACCGTACTGCGTCTACGTCGCAAAGGATGGCCGCATCCTCGGCTATCCCGGCGTGCAACACCGCAGCCAGTTCGCCAAGGCATCGCCCAAGCTCCTCACCGTCGGCAAGGACGAGCGAGGCGGCTTCCTCCGAGAGACGGGTCTGACGGGCAAAAAAATCTCCCCCGCTGCGGCGTACTTTGCGTTCCATGGCGGCACGGGAGAGAGCGGCCCCATGCAGGGGTTGTGCGAGGCGCTCGACATCCCGTTCACGTCGAGCGGTCAGGAGGGCTCGGTCATCGTCATGAACAAGGCGCTCAGCCGTCAGGTGCTGGGAGCCGAAGGGCTCCCGGTCGTGAAGGGCGTGTCCGTCATGAGCGCCGATGTCATCGCGGATGTCGCGGCAACGGCGAAGCGCATCGTCGCCACGGTGCCGCTGCCGGTCATCATCAAACCGGTGCACCTCGGGTCGAGCATCGGCATCAGCATCGCAAAGACCGACAACGAACTCGAGCGCTTCCTCCTCGAGGCCGCGCACGTCGACCAGGAGATCGTTGTCGAGGAACTGCTCACCGGCTTCAAGGAATACAACTGCGCGGTCCGCGCCATCGGCGGCGCGGTGGAGACGAGCGAGATCGAATCGCCGGTCGCGAAAGACGCCATCTTGAGCTTTGCGGACAAGTACCAGCGCGGCGGCAAGAAGACGGGCGATGGCGGCATGGCGTCGCTGCAGCGCGAGCTCCCGGCAAAGATCGATGCCGCATTGCGCGACCGCATCATGGACACGGCGAAACGCGCGTTCGTCGCATGCCGCTGCAAGGGCATGGCGCGCATCGACTTCATGGTGACGGGCGACGGGACGGTGTACATCACGGAGATCAACCCCATCCCGGGCTCGATGGCGTTCTACCTCTGGGAAGCGAAGGGTATCCCGTTCACGCAGCAGATTACGGACATGGTCGAGCAGGCGATTGCGGACGCCGACCTCGCGCGCGGCAAGCGGCTGGACTACACGAGCGACATCGTTGAAAAATTCCTGAGCGGAGGGACAACGCAGAAGTAGCGTATCGCAAAAACCACCGGCCGGTGGTTTTTGCGATACGCTAGTACGACACGTCCGTCAGTTCCGGCTGGACGAGGAGGAAGTACTCCTCGGGCGGGAACTCGGTGCGCATGGCCGCAACCGCTTCGAGGAGGTTGGGGTAGAGCTTCGTCGGGATCCGTTTTGCGATCCCCTCTACGACCGGGCGGTGGTAGATGCTCTTCAGGATGACGGCCGCGTCGGCGTGTGCGGCAAGGTAACCGCCAAACTCGGTATTCCGCGCGTCCGATTCCTTGCGCGGCAGCTCCGGAATGCCGGCGGTCAGTACCAAAAGCTTCTTTTTTCGTTTCTTGGCTTCGGCAGCCGCGGCGTCGACGCCGGCCGTCGCGGTCGCGAAGCTGATATTGTACGAATCGTCGATCGCGTCGTAGCCGTACATCTCCCCTGCCCGCTGGCGGCGGTCCGGCACGGCGAACGACGGGCAGATGTCGTCGACATACTTCGCCGGAACGCCGAGGTGCTCGGCGACCGCGAGCGCATACCGCGCATCGTCCATCGCCGACCCCGAGAGGTTCTCGCACGCGACCTTCTTGCCGTTATACATGAGCGCGCCCTCCTTTGGCGTCACGATGGCGTCGGCAAACCCGTGTTCCCGCAACGTGGCAGCAGCCGCGGCGCCGCACACCCTGAACGCATCGGGGCGCGACGCGGTAAATACCTCCCGCAAGGCGGCGACGATGCGCTCTTGCGACCCAAACCGCACGAGGTGCTGGTCGCCGATCGACGTCAGCACGGCGACATGCGGCCGCACCATGCGGCACGACGCTGCGATTTCCCCCGGGTGGTACGCGTCCATCTCGACAATGAGGAGTTCGGTGGACGGGTCCAGGTGCCGGTCGATCCAACCGGCGATGCCCATCGTCGTGTTGATGTTGCCTTCGATGAGCTGCGTCTTAAAGTTGTACCGGACGAGCTGGTAGATGAAATTTTTCGTGGTCGTCTTCCCGTAACTGCCCGCCACCGCGACGACCGTCGCCTTGCCGCCGGCGTGCGCCATGCGTTTCGACGCCGCGCGGACGACGCGCCACTTCGCGACGGCGGTCACCGGCAGGAGCAGGACGTTGGCAACGCCAACGATGAGCGGCGTCAGGAGCGACCCAATGACCGCCGATCCCAGCATGACAAGACCATGGCCTTTCGCAAGAACGCCCGCCAGGAGCACAAGCGCGATAAAGAGCACGACGGAAACCGCGAACGTCGCCTTGGCGCGGGCGGTAAAGCGGAGCCGGTCACGCCGCTCGAAATGATGCCCCCACCACAGCCGGCGGGCGCTCCGCGCGTACTGCAGCGTCTCGTATTCCTCAAGCTGCAGGATGTAGAGAAAATCACGCAGCGGGATGAGCGGACGTGAGCGCTTCGACATAGCGGGTGATGATGCCGTAAAACAGCACGGGTTGGTCAAGGTGGGCGTTGTGACCGGCGCGGTCGATGACCTCGAGTGCTGCGCCCGGGATGAGCGCCAGCATTGCACGCGCGATGCCAAGCGGTACGTCCGCGTCCTCCGCGCCCCACACGAGGAGCGTCGGCACGGCGATGCGCGGCAAGGTCGACGTCTGGTCGAAGCGCACGGTGTTGCGGAAGACGGCGCCGAGGCCGCCGTCATGCGCCGCCCGGTCTTCGTCGTTCCGCGCCATCGCGCGCAGCGACGCGGGGATCGGCAAGCGGCCGAGAACCCGGGCAACGCTATTTTGGAGCGCGACGCGCGCAGTCGGCCGGTACAGGCACGGCGCGCCGTACAAGATGAGTCCGCAGAGCCATGACGGTCGCTGTGCGGCGAGAGATGCGGCGATCCGCCCGCCAAACGAATGACCGAGCATGATGACATCCGTGAGCCCGCGCTTCGCAACCTCGTCCGCGACCCAACGGGCGTAGTCGGGAATCTGCCAGTTCGCGTCAACAAGCGGCTCGTCGCCGAAACCCGGCAGGTCGAGGACGACCGTCGGGAGCGCCGGCTGCATCATGGACGCAAACGACGTCCACATTCCTTTGTGGTGCCCCCAGCCGTGCAGGACGAGCAGTGTCGCCATATTACGATTCGCGCAGATTCAATGCTTCGAGCAGTTCCCGCTCCTTGCGTCCAAGCTTTTTCGGGGTCACGACCTGGATGACGACGATCTGGTCGCCGCGCCCGCGTCCGATTGCAACGCCCTTGCCGCGCAAGCGCAACTCGTCGCCGGATTGCGTTCCGGGCGGGATCTTCATGCTGACCTTCCCGTCAACCGTGTCGACTTCGACCTCGTCGCCGAGCGCGGCCTGCGTAAAGCCAACCGGCTTCGTGACGTAAATTGTAGCACCTTCCCGCGTGAAGCGCGGGTCGGACTGCACGTGGACCTGCAGGTACAGGTCGCCCGGTTCGCCTGCCGCCCCGATCGCCTCTCCTTGCCCGCGCACGCGGATCTGCACGCCGTCCTCGACGCCAGGTGGGATGTCGACGCGGATCGTCTTGCGGGTGTGCACGACGCCGCTGCCGCTGCAGGTGCTGCACGGCTTTTCCGGGATTTCGCCGCGGCCGTGGCACGTACCGCATGCGCTGCGCGTTTGCATGGTGCCAAACACCGTGCGCTGCGCACCGACGGTGTAGCCTTGGCCGTTGCAGGTGTGGCATTTCTTCATGCCCGTCCCCGGCTCCGCGCCGACGCCGCCGCAACGGTCGCACGCAAACGACTTGTTGAGCGGGATCTCTTTTTCCACGCCGAACACCGCCTCCTTAAAACTCAGCGCGACGTCGACCGCGATGTCGCCGCCGCGTGCGCGCCGCGTCCCGCCCCCCATGCCGCCAAACATGCCGCCCAGGATATCGCCGAGGTCGCCAAACATCGAGGGGTCGAATCCTTGGCCGAAACCGCCGAAACCCCCGTTGAAGTTGCCGGTACCGTCAAACGCCGCACCGCCAAACTGGTCGTACTGTGCGCGCTTCTTTTCGTCGCCAAGAATCTGGTATGCCTCGTTGATCTCCTTAAACTTCGCCTCGTCGCCGCCCTTGTCCGGGTGATGCTGGTGCGCGAGCTTGCGAAACGCGGCCTTAATCTCGTCCTGACTCGCGGACTTCGTGATACCCAACATTGCGTAATAATCTTTTGCCATAGCAAACGAGCGGGTGTCCTACTCGATGACCTTTCCTTCCGCATCGATCACCTTCCCTGCCTTTGGCGGACGCGTCACCCGGCGCCAAAGCCAGGAGCGGACGCGCTTGAATGTCAGCAACCACAACAGCGCCGAGAAGATTGCCGAGAATGTACGAACAAGCAGACGGCGGATCAGCATATCACGAGGACACCGGGGCTTTGTCCGCCATCCACGCGCACAACGCGACCGGCTCGCCCCCGTCGATGCGCGCGGCGAAGCGGTACTCGCCGTGACGCGGCACGACGAGACCGCGGATCTTCGCGATGATATGCACGTTGCTGCCCTTCACCTGCTGTTTGAACACCGTGCCTTTGTCGAGCAGCGTGTTCGTGTCGTCGGTCATGTAGATTTCGAGGTTCGCGCCGTCCGGCATGCCACGGAAGCGCACCGCGAGGTTGGCGTTCAGCATGAGCGGCGCGCCCTCCTTGAAGTTGGTGCGGTCGAACACATGCAGGTAACTGTACAAGCCGTTCGCGGACTGCGTCAGGAATTCACACAGGAGCGCGTATTCTTTTTGCGGGTTCATGCGAGAGATTATTCAGTGACTTCAGTAAACGTACTGCCGTCGTACCGGTACAGGGTGCCGAGCACCCAGACGTTGATGCCGAAGCGGTCGTCGATGACGAACAGACTGTCCGAAAACGTCTTCGCGTAGTCGACGCTGACTGCGGTCTCCGTGTCCGCGTTGTACGAACCTTCGAGAACGCCAAGGTCGCCGCTGTCATCGGACACCGCAATGCGCATGTCGGTGATGACGAGGTCGCCGGCGACTTTCTGCCCGGTTTCTTCCATGGCGAATGTCAGCGCGTGCTCGGCCTCGCCGCGAACCGAGACGGTGGCCCGCAGCGGCGGCGACAGCGTCATGCTGACCGCAGCGACTTCGAACACGTTCCCCGGCGACCCCGGCACGACCGCATATCCCTTTTCGTTCACCTCCGGTCCGTCGCCGGACGCCGCGACGACAAGCAACGAGCCGTCGCCAAGGAACTCTTCGAGGATCGGGCTGCCCATGGTCGCCTGCGGGCTTCCGCGGATCGCGTCGAATACCGTCAATACCTCGGTCCCCTCGTCATCATGGTAGAGCAAGAAGCAGACATCTTGGCCGTAGAGGCCGCAGTAATTCGGATTGGGCGCACCGATCTCCGCCGCCGAGACGATGACGGCGTAATTGCCGTCGTCGCCGTGCGCGAGCTGGTCGACCACCGGGAGCTTCCCAGACTCGTACGCGACGAGGATTTCCGCAACGAACTCCGCCGGCAATGCGGCGTCGTCCGGGTACCCGAGTGCGACATACCGGTCGTGGAGCGCCTGCGACTCCGCAGTCGCCTCCGTCGCCGCCACGACCTCGGTGGTCTCGGTCGCCTCTTCAATGCCTTCCGACACCGTCTCCGCCTTCTGCGGGTCACGGGCAAGCATGAAGCCGATGTACGCGAAGGTGGCGACCGCCATGACGGCGACGACACCGAGGAGGAAACCTCCGGTTTCGAATCTGCGCATAGAGAGGGACCTTAGGCCGCTGCGGCAATCTCGACAAGTGTCGGCTGCTCGATGGCGACGTAGTCATGATAACGCATCGAGACGGAATCCGTGAGGCTGCCGGCGTTGAAATGGATCGTTTCGTTCTCGGCGAGTCGCGTGTCGCAGTACGTTTTCAGGCCGATGGCGCTCCCGAACGGCGGCACGCTCCCCTTCACGCACCCGGTCACTTCCTCGGGTTCCGGTGCAAAGCAGACAGGTTCGCCAACGACCGCTTGCGCCTTTTTCGTGTCGAGCCGAAGGTCGGCCGGCATGACGAACAGCCAGTGCGCCCCGGTTTTCTTCCCGCGCATCACCAGCGCCTTTGCGCCGGCATGCATCGGGACGTTGCGCATCTGTGACGCTTGCTCGCTCGTATACGTCGGGTCATGATGCGCCGTCGTGTACTGGACGTCCTTCTCATCTAATAACGCGATGATGCGCCTGTGAATCTCCGTAGGTTGTCTATCGAAGCTCGCCGTAGCGCATCTTCCATCCTCCATACACCACATCGATTAACTCAAGGGTCAATTTACCCAGGGCGTAGATAGGCCTCCCGTAACCTTGCGCACCTCCGATGCCGACCCCCTGCATAAGAATGTACTCATCGGGTAGTGCGTCGTCTAAGTGCGCATCCAACTTATCTCGCACAGTCTTCAGAACCGTTTCGAATGAAATCTCTGTTCCTTTAATCCAGAAGCAACGCGAACCCAGGAATTCTTCAAGGGAAGTCTGGACCTGCCACGGTTCAGTGGGCTCACACGAGAACGTTTCTCCTTCGTACACAATCGTAGGGGCCGGGATCCCAATCCTTGCAAGTTTTTGCACGGTATCGACGGGTGGCTTGAAGAAAACGTTCAACGGGACACCAACTTCGGTTGCAAGGTCGGACAGGCGTGATGTCCTGGCATACTTGTCCTTAAGAAGAACTTTCGAGACGTTTGTCGCAAGACTTCTTGCCGCATCAAGATCCCCCTGTTCTATCTGAGAAATTAAGCGTGAGATATAATTTGCGGTTTCTAGAACCTGGCCCATCTTTGTCTCACTACTTAATTTGCGCATAGGTTAAGCGTTGCCCTCGTCCGGCTTCTCCGTAAACTCGGCATCCTTGGGTCCTTCGCTTGCCGCATCGGCGCCCGGCGTGGCCGCGGCGCCAGCGTCCTGCGACTGGTAGAACGCCGCGCCGATGCGCTGCGCTTCGGCCGTAAGGGCGTCTGCGGCGGTCTTGATCGCGGCCGCATCCTCCCCCTCCTTCGCCTTCTTCACCGCCTCGATCTTCTCCTCAAGCGACGTCTTGTCGCCCTCGGCGATCTTGTCCTTGTTGTCCGCAATCATCTTCTCGACCGTGTACACCATGCTGTCCGCGATGTTGCGCGTCTCGATGAGCTCCTGCTTCTTCTTGTCCTCGTCCGCATGCGCCTCGGCGTCCTGGCGCATCTTCTCGATCTCCTCCTTGCTCAAGCCCGACGACGCGGTAATCGTGATGTTCTGCGACTTGCTCGTGCCCTTGTCCGTCGCGCTGACGTGCAAGATGCCGTTCGCGTCGATGTCGAACTTCACTTCGATTTGCGGCACGCCGCGCGGCGCCGGCGGAATACCCGAGAGGTCAAACTGGCCCAAGAGTTTGTTGTCGCCAAACATCGGGCGCTCGCCCTGCGCGACGCGGATCGTCACCGCCGGCTGGTTGTCTGCCGCGGTCGAGAACACCTGCGACTTGCTGGTCGGGATCGTCGTGTTGCGCTCGATGAGCTTCGTCATGACGCCGCCGAGCGTCTCGATGCCGAGCGACAGCGGCGTGACATCGAGGAGCAGCACGTCCTTCACGTCGCCCTGCATGACGCCGGCCTGCACCGCCGCGCCGATCGCGACGACCTCGTCCGGGTTCACGCTGACATTCGGCTTCTTGCCGAAGAACTCCTCGACCTTCTTGAGGACGAGCGGCATGCGGGTCATGCCGCCGACCATGACGATCTCGCCAATCGAACCCTTGTCCATCTTCGCGTCCGTGAGCGCCTGGCGCACCGGGCCGAAGGTCTTCTCGACGAGCGGCATGACGAGCTCTTCCAGCTTCGCGCGCGAAAGCTTCAGCACGAGGTGCTTCGGGCCCTCGGCGCTCGAGGTGATGAACGGCTGGTTGATCTCGGTTTCCTGCGCGGTCGACAGTTCGATCTTCGCGCGCTCCGCCGCGTCCTTGATGCGCTGCATCGCAAGCGCGTCGCCGGAGAGGTCAATGCCTTCCTGCTTCTTAAACTCGTCCAAGATCCACTTCATGACGACGAGGTCGAAGTCGTCGCCGCCGAGGTGCGTGTCGCCGTTCGTCGCGAGCACTTCCACCGTGCCCTCGCTCACGTCGAGCACCGACACGTCGAACGTGCCGCCGCCCAAGTCGTACACCATGATCTTCTGGCCGACCTTCTTGTCGAAACCGTACGCAAGCGCGGCCGCGGTCGGTTCGTTGATGATACGGAGCACCTTGAGGCCGGCAATCTCGCCCGCGTCCTTCGTCGCCTGGCGCTGCGCGTCGTCAAAATACGCGGGGACGGTGATGACCGCCTCGCTCACCTTCTCGCCAAGCTTCTCCTCGGCATCGGCCTTGAGTTTGCCGAGCACCATGGCGCTCACCTGCTGCGGCGTCATTTCTTCGCCGCCAAGCTTCACGGCGACACCCTCGCCGCGCTGCACGATCTCGTACGGCATGAGCGCGATGTCGCGCTGCACTTCCGAATCGGTAAAACGGCGGCCGATGAGGCGCTTGATGCTGGAGAGGGTGTTCTTCGGGTTCGTGACCGCCTGGCGCTTGGCCGGCGTGCCGACGATACGCTCGCCGTTTTTCGCAACGGCGACGATGGACGGCGTGGTGCGCATCCCTTCTTTGTTTTCGATGACCTTCGGCTGGCCGCCTTCCATGATGGCCATGCACGAGTTTGTCGTACCGAGGTCGATGCCGAGAATTTTTGCCATAGGTTATTCGGATTTTTGGTTCACGATGACTTTTGCAGGACGGATGACCATATCGCCCATCTTCCATCCGCGGATGACTTCTTCGATGACCACGCCCTCCGGCGTGTCGTCCTCCCAGCGCGACCCGCCGCTCTCGTGGAGGTTCGGGTCAAAGACATGGCCGACGGACTCGATGGGTTCGATGCCCATGTTCTTGAGCGCCTCCGCGAACTGCCGCGCGATGTGCGCGACGCCGGCGAACCAGTTCGCATCGACGTCCTTCGGAGCGAACTTGAGCGCCTGGTCGAAGTTGTCGACGACGGGCAGGAGGTCGAGCGCGAGGTTCGTGCGGATGCGGCGTCGGTCGTTCTCGCGTTCCTGTGCGTTATGCTTTTGCAAGTTTTCGTAGTCGGCCAGCGCGCGTTTCCATCCGGCGAGATACTCGTCGCACTTCGCTTGGAGGTCATCGCTCGGACGGGGTGCGGGGACCCCGTCTATTGTGTTGTGCTGTTCATCCGTCATAGCTATTCACGTTCTTCAAATGTGGTATCGAGCATGCGTTTCACCTCTTGGAGGAGGCCGATGTTGCGGCCGTAGCGCATACGCAAGGGGCCGAGGAGGCCGAGGAGGCCGATGCTGCCGTCCGGCAGGCGGACGCGCACGACGACGGTCGCCATTTCGGCAGACAACGGATTTTCGTTTCCCATCCACACGCGGACGTCTTCGCCGGCGAGTTCCAGCAGTTCGGCCACGGCGTGATCGACGTGGTCGATGGCGTGCGCAATCTTCTCGCGCCGCTCCGCGTCCTCGAACTCGGGCTTGCGCATGAGGTTCGCCAGGCCGGCATACTGCGAGCCGTGTTCGTCGCTCGCCACGAACGCGGTCTCCCCGGACAGGTCGACGAGTGCGCGCGACACGGCGCGGAGCACGGCTTCCGGCGTCTGCGCATGCGTCACCGCAGCTTTCAGCTCCGCGGCGACACGTTCGGCGCGCTCCACCTTGAGGAAGTTGTCGAGGTAATAGCGGTACCCCTGCTCCGTCGGCACGCGGCCGGCAGAGGTGTGTGGCTGCAACAAAAAGAGGGCCTCAGTCAAGGCCATCAAATCATTGCGAACCGTGGCCGGCGATACCGCCGACACGTACTTGTCCGTAATCGTCTTTGACGCCACCGGCTCGGCAGTACGGATGTACTCCTCGACGACGGCGCGCAAAATTTTCGCTTGACGATCGTTCAACATAGTTAGCACTCGGGATTATAGAGTGCTAACTGAACCGTCGTCAAGCGCCGCGGAAACTACATGCTGGACACGCGTTTCTGGTCGGCTCCGTGGACGACCATCTTCTCGACTGCATGCATCTTTTCGATAATGATCCGGCGCATGGTCGCGTCATTCGCACGGTCAAGGATGGCGCTATACGACTCGAGCGCATGTTGGCGCCATTGCGCAGCGACGTACAGCGCCGCGGCGGCCTCGTCCCAGTCGCGCGATTTCATGACCTCCGCAACCTGCTTCGACAAATCCTTGTTGACGACAGACGAGAGGTTGCCTTCATTGTCATACGAACCAAGCGATCCGGTTTCGACGATGTGCTGCAAGTCACCACGGAAGTGCTCAAGACCTTCATGGTAGCGCTCGGCATGTGCGAAGTCCTCGTCCTGCCGCAACTCCTCGAGTGCATCCGCTTCAGACGTCGGCTCCGGTTCGGCCGCAGGCAACTCCTCCACGTTCGTCGGTTCGTCTTCGGGCCCGCGCTCCTCCGCCCATTCGCGGACTTCTTGCTTGCGCAGGTCAATCGGCGGCGCGCCGCGCCATTCTTGTCGTTCCATATGGTCTATCGTTCATGATGTTCTTGCTTTCGCGCCAGCGCCTGCCAGCCCGACTTTGTCGTCTTCTTCGCCTTAAGGTACTGCCCCAAGGCCTCGCCGCCAAGCACGCTGGGGATAACCACGTACGTTGCGCCAAGGCCGTAGCACTGCGCCGCTTCGTCGGCGCTGCGCGCCGTGACGATAATGGTGCCGCGCGCGCGGTGGGCGCGGAAATAGTCCAACATGTCCTTCGTCACTTCGATGTCGGGCACGGTCGACACAAGGAGCTTCGCTTTCTCCGCGTGGAGGAACCGCAGCACGTCCTCGCTGCCCGCGTCGCCGTACATGCTCGGGACGCCGTGTTCCGCAAGCTCGTCGATGACCGTAGGGTTGTAGTCGACGACGACCGTCTGCCCCGGCAACGCCTCGAGCTGCGGCAAGAGCCGCCTGCCCATGCGGTTGTACCCGAAGAGGATATAGTCCGGGACTTTCGCGCGATGCCCTTCGGCGCGGTGACCGAGGCCGAACCGCTCAAAGACGAATGCGAGGCGCTCGTAGACCTGTTCGTTGTATTCGATGAGGTACGACGAAAGCGTAATCGTCACGAGGGCCACGGCGGTCGCGAGCGGGATGGACTCCTGCGCGACAAGCCCGGCCGCCATGCCGCCGGAGAGCAAGATGAACGAGAACTCGCTGATCTGCGCGACGGTCGTACCGGTCAAAAACGCGCTGCGCGGGTGGTAGCCCATGAGGCGCATGATGGCCATGGCGATCAGCGGGTTCCCGATGAGGACGTAGAGGCTCATGATGAGCGCCGGCAGCCACAGCGTCGCCACCGCGGACACGGTGAGCTGCGTGCCGAGCACGATGAAGAAGATGATGAGGAAGAAGTCGCGCAGCGGGCGCACCTTCGCCTCGATGTCGTGCTGGAACCCGGTCCCCGCGAGGCTGATGCCGGCCATGAGCGCGCCGATCTCGATGCCGAAGCCGACCGCAAGGAGCGCGGACGCGATGGCGAAACACCACGCGATGGCGATAAGGAAGAGCAGCTCCTGCGACCGTGCGGCGAACTTGAAGAGCGGCGGGAGCATGAACCGCGTAATGACGAAAAGCGCGACGAGGACCAGCGCGCCTTTGCCGAGCGACACCGTGAGGACCGTCGTGAGCGCGCCGCCGTCGCGTAATGCGGCGATACCGAGGAGCAGGAACATCGCGATGATGTCCTGCACGATGAGCATGCCGACGGCGATGCGTCCGTACAGCCGGTCGAGGTCCTCCTTGTCCGAGAGCAGCTTGACGATGATGATGGTCGACGAGAACGAGAACGCGATAGCGAGGAAGATGCTGGTCGTCGCGTCGAAGTCGAGGAGCCGCGCGATGGCGTACCCGAGGAGCGAGGTGAAGACGACCTGCGAGACGCCGCCGAGGAACGCCACGCCGCCGACTTCACGCACGTTGCGCCAGTTCAGGTTGAGGCCGACGATGAACAAGAGGAACGCGATGCCGATCTGCGAGAGCCCGGCGAAGATCTCGGGCGAATGGACGAGCCCGAACACGCCCGGCCCCACGAGGACGCCGGTCAGGATGTATGCAATGATCAGCGGCTGCCGGAGCCGGTACGCCAATACCGAAAAGAGCCCTGCGACGACGATGACCGCTCCGACTTCCACGAACAAATAGCCCTCCATACCGATGGTTGCCTTCAGTATACCACCCTGTGGAACGGTTGAGTTGCCAACCTGAGGAAAATTCGACAGACTAGAAACGCGCCATGCGGAGGCTCTTTGCAGGATTTCGAAAAGTTCGCCATCTCCCGCACCGCCGATGACCAGGATACCCTCGTCATGTGGGTTCCGCCCCGGTTCGCACTCGAATGGGCTCGCGTCTTCGGCGATCTCCCCCTCTCTCTCGTCATGCCATACGTCACGGAGGTGATGACCCCTGGCAAGAAATGGGACGTGGCGCGCCTGCTCGAAGCGCGCTACGCGGTGGCGGGCGTCGGCCAGCGCGTCATCCGTCGTCGCATCACGTGCAGCGAGGGACTCGACACGAAGCCGACGGACCACCACATCCGGCCCGATTCGCGAGGCGGCACCCGCGATGGAAACATCGTCGTGCTGCCGCGAGGCTGGCACTCGAGCTGGCACGAGCTCTTCGCGAACTCGATCCCCGCGGAGGTTCCCGCGGTCCTCGAACGCCTGATGGTCGACGGCCGCCGCTGGATGACCTCGCAGATCATCGCCGAGCTGAACGCCGTCCGCCACGCGACCGACGGCATCACCCGCCCCGGCCTCCTGCGCGCGAGCTGAACTCCTCCCGTCCGATGAAGCACCGCCCGGCGCTTCGTCGGGCGGTTCTTCTTTTGTGGAGAGCCTCGTATCCAATAACGGGCCGATCGGGGCCTTATTGGCTCAGTGGAAACTGAAAACGCACCCGAGGGCAGTGCGCCTTCAGGGTGCGTCACGGATTGTCCTATCGGTCCTGCCCGGCGAAGCGGTTCGCTACGCGGCCAAACATGCGCCAGGGCAACGACACGCTCTCGGTCGGGAACAGCGGCTGGGTCGGGCACCCGACCTCGGTGAGCTTGAGGCCGTAGCACGTCGCGAGGAACGCGGCGTTCGCGGCCCAGCGCTTCGCGCGGCTCTCCGGGTGGGTGGCCGGCGACGCGAGGCCGCCGTAGTCGAGCTCGAGCAGGCGCTCGGGGCGCTCCAGGAACTCGTCCACGACCGCCCCACCCGCCTTCCAGCCCACCGATCCCGGCGCATGCCCTTTGCCGAGGTACGGCCGGGGACGGATGCCTTCCGCCGCGAAGCGGAAGCACGCACGCATGCCGCGGGCCACCGCGTCGATGTCATCCCCGGGGAGTCCCATGACCATGAAGGCCTCGGGCTGGATCCCGGCACGGGCGATCTGCGCGAGCGCCTCGGCGATGACCGACTCGGTGTTGTGCCGCTTGTTCTCGCGAGCCCACACCGCGGGGTCGTTGCCGTCGACGCCGATGCCGATGCACCCGAGCCCGTAGCCGCCCCAGCGCCGGAGTACGTCCGGGTCCTTGCGGACCGCCCGCGCCGTGCACGTCGCCGTCGCGAGGAACCGCAACGGGAAGAACACGTCGACATCGGCGCAGACTTCCGTGACGGTCGCGAGCGTCTGCTCCATCTCGTCCGGGTTTTGACACCCGTCGAGCGTGGAGCAGTACACCTCGTACCGCGGCGTGCGGCCGGCGTAGCGCCGCACCATCTGCGCGAGGTACGTGACCTCGTCGCGGAAGGCATCCAGGTCGCGGAAACGCTCGCGCCGGTCCTTCGCCGCCGCGCAGAAGTTGCAGTTGAAGATGCAGCCCTGCGAGGTGAAGAGGCACCACTCCTTGCGGAAGTAGGCCTCCTTGGCGCGCTCGGGAAGCGCGGCGATCGCCGGCGCCATCGAGGTGTCGTACATCGACGGCAGCGCCAGCCCGAGCTTCTCGCCGAGCACGGCGTCGCCGTTGATCTGCACGATGCTCCCGACGTGGCCGAACATGCGGACGAACTGCGCCGGCGCGAGGTTGTTGATGACCTCACCGCCCACGAAGATCGGGGTGCCGTAACGGTTGCGCAGCCGCTCCGCCACGCGGATCGCCTCCGGGACGTACGGCGCGCCGAGCGCGCCGATGCCGATGGCGTCCGCATCCGCGAAGTGCTCGCACATGCCGAGCGCGTCGATGCGGTCGCCGAGGTTCTCGTCGAGGATGACGACCTTGACGCCCACGGACATGAGCTGCGCGGCCACCATGAGGAGGCCGTTCGGGAGGTACGGTTGCTTGCCCCATGGGGAGCGAGGCTGGACCAGGACGACCTTCATGTCGCCTCCTATGGTTTGGGTTGATACGAAAAACGGGACTCTCGTCCCAAAGAACTGTCCGAATACTAGCAAGTTTTTGCACTTTTTGCAAGTCTCTTTCCCTTTTCATCCGAATTCGGAAAAATAGTCTTACTATGTCCCCCGACGCATTCCTTGCCGAAGTTGAACGCGCAGTAAATGAACTACCTCCCGATGTGCTTTCCGCGCTCGATAACGTGGCGTTCTGCGCGGAACCGGGGACGGACGACGGGCCGCTTGGCGAGTATTTCGGCACGCCGCGCGTGGACCGAATCGGCGACCCGACCGGCATGCTGCCGGACAAAATCGCCATCTACCAACGCGCCATCGAAAACGAATGCGGCGACGATCCTGAGGCAATTCGTGAAGAAATCCGCCGCACGCTCTGGCACGAAATCGGCCATCATCTCGGCTGGGACGACGATGCGCTCGAGCACGAAGAAATCAGCCGTGGGTGGCGGACTCCGGAAACCGGAGACCCGATCGTTGACGGGCGGTGATCATTTTGTTATGATTCCGCCGCAAAAGTGCGGCCCTATCGTCTAAGGGCTAGGACGGATCCCTCTCACGGATCAAATCGGGGTTCGAATCCCCGTAGGGTCACCAAAAGCGCCATCGGCTTCGGCCGAGGGCGCTTTTGTTTTGCAGAATTTATGGAAATTTCATTGACAAAACACCATTTTTATGCTACAGTTCTCCTGCAACCCGGAGCCTTTACATGTCCATTTCCCGTTCCGCCTCGCCGCGGCAGAAGATGTCGATCGCAGACATCGTCAACACTGTCGCAATCCTCGCCGGCGCGCCCGCGGCGCTCTGCGTGCTCGTCATGATCGTCGATCAGGAGGTCGCGCGCTGGCGCCTCGATGGCAACCTCTTCAACGACCAGGGCGAGTCGACGCTCATCCAGACCCCGCAGGGCTGGGAGTCCATCAAGGACGACAACCCGCGCGTCATCGAGGGGCTCATGTCCTACTACGTCGTCATCGACAGCGGCGACATGTTCCACACCAACTTCAGGACTGACGGCCAGGTCCGCGAGATCCTGAAGAAGCTGGCCGAGGAGGGCTAGACGAACGTCCGGTTGCGACGCACGCACCCTGAAGGCGCACTGCCCTCGGGTGCGTTTTCAGTTCCGCGCATGCTATACTGCAAGCACTATGAACGAGTTCCTGCGCGAAGGGAGGATTGAGCGCGAAACGACGCGCACAGAACGCGGCGTCCGCGCGACGGATGTGCACCGTCGCGGCGCGGTGGAGTTGACGCCGGAGCTCAAGGCGCTCGACGAATTCGAGCAGCGGCAACATTTCGCCGACACCGCCGCCGTCAATCGCGACATCGATCTCGCGGAGGCGCGCCACGAGGTGCACCGCGAGCTTGCGAATTTTTCTATTGACACCTACCGCAAAGCGCTCGACAAGAAGATCAAGAAGCTCGAAAAGGATCAGGAAGACCTGAGCGACGAGGAGATGAAGGAGCTCGCGTTCCTTCGCATGAAGCAGATGGCGCTCGACAAAGAGCTCGCCCCGTCGGCGGCGACGCCCTACGGCGACGAGAGCCATCTTTCCAAGCGATTGCGGGTCGAACGCGAACGCGAAAAAATCCGCAAAGACACAACGCGCATCCAGAGTCAGATTGGGCGCATGCAGGAAGAACGCAGCAAGCTGAAACTTTGGAACCCGTTCCACTGGGGGCGCATCCGCGACATCGACGCGCAGCTCGCAAACCTCCGTTCCCGCAACGAAGCCCTCCAGATGCGGTCAAAACTCGTAACCACCTCCCCGGTCGGCGCGGTGGCAGCAGCGCTCTTCGAACAGCCGAAGCGCGAGGTACGGGGCGCGGCGGCGCTTGATGCGGCCGCAATGATGCCACTCGACGAAACAAAGGACTTTGAACCTCAAGAAAAAGCGTGGTTTGACAAAGAGGCCGCGTAACAAACAACAAAACTCCGCGAGTGCTCGCGGAGTTTTGTTTTCCACTTCCGGAAGAGCCTCACATGTGTCAAAATAAATGCTGACACTATTAATGGCGTAAGAGCTATGTGTGGCATTATCGGATTCGTAGGACGGGAAGATGCTGTCAATGTTATTCTTGACGGTCTTACCATACTCGAAAACCGCGGCTATGACTCTGCCGGTATCGCTACGCTCGCGCCTGAAAACCGATTTGTCGTAACCAAATACGCAAGCCAGGGGACCTCGGACGCGATCGCCCGCTGCAAAGGCGAAGCGGCGCGCCACGTCGGCCACACCATCGGCATCGGGCACACCCGTTGGGCGACCCATGGCGGCAAGACCGACCCGAACGCCCACCCCCACCTCGACGCGAACAATCGCGTCGCCGTCGTGCATAACGGCGTCATCGAAAACTCCCACGCGCTGCGGCGCGAGCTCGAGGGGTTCGGCGTCGCGTTCCGGTCCGAAACCGACACCGAAGTCATCGCCCAGCTCATCGGACACTACCTTGACCACGGCGACCCGCTGACCGACGCCGTGCGCCGCGCAATCGCCCGGCTGGAAGGCACATGGGGCCTCGGCATCCTTTCGACGACGATGCCGGGTACGATCATGGCTGCGCGCAACGGTAGCCCGCTCGTCATCGGCGTCGGCGAGGGCAAGATGTTCATCGCGTCCGAACCGGTCGCGTTCGGCCCATCCACGCGCAACTTCATTGCGCTCGAAAACGGCGAACTCGCATGCATCACGCAAGACGGCCACTCGCTTGCGACGACGCGCATGGAACGCGCACCGGAAGAAACGGTCGCGCTCTCCCCCGCCCCATACACCCACTGGACCGAAAAAGAAATCATGGAGCAACCCGACGCCGTGCTCCGTACCCTGAACCACGGCGCGCGCATCAACGGCGAGAGCGGGGTCAAACTCGGAGGCCTTGAACGCGCGGAGGAACGGTTGCGCGGCATCCGACACCTCGTCATCGCGGCGTGCGGCACGTCGTACCACGCCGGACTGTTCGGCGCGCTCGCCATGCGCGCCATGAAGGCGTTCGATACCGTGCAGGTCGTCGATGCGTCGGAGCTCACGTTCCATCACTTCGCCCCCGAAGGCGCAGGACTCCTCGTCATTTCCCAGTCCGGCGAGACGAAGGACGTGCACCGCGCGCTCATGCTTGCGGAAAAACGGAATGTGCCCGTCTTCTCCGTCGTGAACGCGGTCGGATCGCTCATCGCCCGCACCACGCAGTGCGGCGTCTACCTGAACGCGGGCCGCGAGTTCGGCGTGGCGTCAACGAAGGCGTTCGTCACGCAAGTCACGGCGCTCGAGCTTGTTGCGGCATGGTTTGCGGAGCGGCGCGGCGCCGAAGAGGGGCGGCGGCGCAAAGTCATCGAAGACCTCCATCGCCTGCCGACGAACATCGGGCTCGCACTCCAATCCCGGGACCGGTACCGCGCGATCGCCGAAACGCTCCGCGGCGCGGCGCATTGCTTCATACTCGGCAAAGGCGCGGCGGAGCCGATCGCACACGAGGCCGCACTGAAAATAAAAGAGATTACGTACATCCATGCCGAAGGGTACGCCGCCGGCGCACTCAAGCACGGCCCGTTTGCGCTTATCGAGCATGGCACGCCGGTCTTCCTGATCATCATCGACGACAACCACGCCGGTCTCATGCGCACTGCGGCGGAAGAGGTCCGTGCGCGCGGGGCGCGCACCATCGTCGTCACGGACAAGCCCGCGCTCGCCGAGGGCGTTGCCGATGCCACCATCGTCATCCCGCACGACGGGGTGCTGACCCCGCTCCTCGCCGTCGTCCCCTTCCAATGCATCGCCTACGAACTCGCGGTCATGAAAGGCCTTAACCCAGATAAGCCCAGAAACCTCGCAAAAGCCGTGACCGTCGACTAGACCCTTGACAGGAGAATCTGGACGTGGAAGATAGGGGGTTGGCGTACGTGGGCACAATCCGGATAAGCACGCTCGGGCCCTGTGCACAGCTGCTCCTTCCCGGCAACCGCATGTGCGCCAACACCTCGCCGCCCGGCTCTACCGGGCGGCGCGTTCTTTTTTATGGCAAGGGCCGTTCAGGAGCGATGTCGTAATATTCGAGAAGGAAATCGGCGATGCGGCCGAAGATCGGGGCGGCGGACGACTCGGCCCATTCAACCGTCTTCGGATTCTCAAGTTTGACCACCATGGCGAACCGCGGGTTACCGACCGGCCCAAAGCCGGCGAACGAGCCGTTCGTCACCCCTTCGAGGTACCCGCCCTGGCCCGCAACCTGCGCGGTACCGGTTTTGCCGGCAATATAGTAGCCGGGCACCGCGGCGCGCTTGCCGTGCCCGTTCTCGACCACAGAGACCAGCATCGCGCTCGCGGTCGTGGCGGCCTTTTGCGAAATGACTTGCTCGACTTTTTCCGGCCGCCGCGTCTCCACCGTGCCATCCGCATACCGCACTTCCTCGACGATGTACGGCTTCATGAGTGCGCCGCCGTTCGCGATCGCCGCATACGCCGCGGCGATCTGGAGCGGCGTCACCGTGATACCTTGGCCGAAACTCGCGGTCGCCGCATACACTTCCGCGGACTCGTCGAGCGACGCGATGGTGCCGGCGACTTCGGTGTCGAGCTCGATGCCGAACAGGTCGCCGAAGTGGAATTTCCGCACATAGGCTTCAAACACGTCGCGCCCCATCTTGCGCATGACCCACACCATGCCGGTGTTCAGCGACTCGTCGAGCACCTCGGTCATCGTCACCACGCCGTGCGCCTTGAGGTCCGAGTTGCGGATCGTGCGGTCGTCGACTTTCACTTCGCCCGTATCCTCGAACGTCGTGTGCGGCGTGACCACGCCCGCGTCGATCGCCGCGGCCATCGTCACCGGCTTGAAGATGGAACCCGGCTCGTACGGCTCAAAAATCGCCGGGTTGTTGTACACGCTGACATCCTCGACGTTGCCATACTCGTTCGGGTCGAAGTCCGGCCCGCCGCACATGGCGAGCACGCGCCCTGTCGACGGCTCCAAGATGACAAGCGCGCCGCCGTCCGCGTCAAATTGCTCGATGCCCTCGCGCAGCATGGCGCACGCCATATACTGCACGGTGCGGTCGATGGTGAGGAGGAGGTCGCCGCCGTCCACGGCCGGGGTGAAGCTGCGCGCGCCGACGCCGGTCCAGCGGCCGGTCGCGTCGGTCTGCGAGTAGAGCGACCCTGCGCGCCCGGCGAGGAACTCGTCGAAATATCCCTCAAGCCCATACAACCCGATGCGGCGGGCCTCGTCATCGCGTCCCAAAAAACCGAGGACATGCCCCCCAAAGTTCTCCTCCGGGTAATCGCGCGCCTCTTCGAGCACGTAGTCGATGCCGTCGATGTCGAGCGCGATAATCTGGTCGAGCGCGTCCTGGTGGACATCGCGCGCAACCGGTTCGTAGGGGTCATCGACTTTCGACAGGCGCTCGATGAGCACTTCCGTATCGGTCGGGACCACCCCCGTGCCCCCTCCATCAATGGAGGGGGTTTCCTGACCATCGAGGCTACCCCCATTCATGGGGGCCAGGGGGTCGTTTCCGTACGTATCCCACCCTTCCAGCTGCAATATCTTTGCGATGGCAAGGCCGGTGTTGATCGGTTCAAGGATGAGCCGCGGGTCGGCATAGACGAATGCACGCGGTTCGTTTGTCGCAACCGCGTACTCCGTATCGTCGCCATAATCTTTTGCGTAGATACTTCCGCGTTTCGGAACCAATTCTTCGTAGATAGAGTGCTGCCCCTGCGACAGCGCCTGGTACCATGCCGCATCGACGACCTGGAGCACGAACAGGCGCACGCCGATCAGGCACAGGAACGCGAGAAAGAAAAAGCGAAGCGCCCTCAGGCGCCACGCTCCCGGTCCCCGCGTGGCCATACGCTCGTATGCCATACCGGGACCATTTTACCATAAATCCCTCCTGAACTTGGAAGCTGAGCTTCGAAGCTCAGCTTCCAAGTTGAAGTGATGGACCTCTCGCCAGGGATCCTTCGTCGCTAACGCTCCTCAGGATGGTTTAGGCCGGCTGGAGTTCGTCCTCCGTCAGCTTCGTGCCGACGGAAACACGCGTGTCCCCAGTCGATTCCGATTCGGTCAGACGGATGATCTCCCCTTCCGGCGACTCGAACTCGCGGAACGTCATGACCGTCTCTTCGCCGTCTTCGCTCGTAATCGTCGCCGTCCCTTCGTAGGAGAACTCGTAGTCCTCCCCGCCGTACACCACGACGTCATCCTCGGGCTCGAGTTCCTCATCGATGTCTTCAAACAGGATGATCTCTTCGCCAGACGGGTCGATGGACAACCAGCTGCCGTCCTTTTCGTACGCCCAGTACACGGTCTCGCCCGTTTCCAGCGTCACGGCGTCGAGCCCGCGCGGGTCAAACGTGCTGTCCCCGACGACGACTGCGCAGTCATTCTGCAGCGCCTCGAGCACTTCGTTGATGGTCATAATTCCGTTGCGAAAAATATGCTGGTGCTGAGTATACCCGGCTCGCGGATTTTGGCCAGCGGCCGGATATCCACACCGTTCGCGCGGAGTTGTAGCGGGCGGTGGGCTAGTAGTCAAGCCCCTCCCGCGCCTTCACGCCGGAATAGAAGTAGTGACGCTGCAGTGTCATTTCGGTGACAAGATGTGCGGCGTCGATGAACGCCTGGGGCGGATTGCGTCCCGTGAGGATGACTTCGACGTCCGGACGCTTCTTCGCGAGCACATCGAGCACATCCTGCTCGCCAAGCATGCCGAGCGCGACGGTGGAATTGATCTCATCGAGAATAACGAGATCGTAGGGGCGACCCTCGTGGTCGCCCGCCAATGCATCGCGCGCCGCAGCAAGCCCCCGCGCCGCCTCGGCCTTGTCCTCGTCGGTGATCGAAAAATCAAATCGTCCCGTCACCGGGTCGATGCGGTCACGACCGGACGCGACATAGTCGATGCCATCCAGCGCATCGAGCACCTTCCGTTCGCTGTAGTGCGTCGTTCCGCCTTTGTCGAAGTAGACGATGCAGACGCGCCGGCCGGAACCCACGCACCGGATAGCCTGCCCGAGCGCAGCGGTCGTCTTCCCCTTCCCCGTGCCATGGATGAGCTGCACCAAGCCGTAACCTTGGAAGCCTTTGATGCGTTCGTCGAGAACCGGCTGTTCGTTCTTTTTCATAGGCGGGGTCCCGCACCCCGCCTTTAGCGAGGATCGTAATCGGGCTGGACGAAAAGGTACGGGTACTCGCCGCCTTCGGCAATGAGGTTGTCCTCAATCGGATTGCGGATGATGTACCAAATCTTTTCTTCAAGCGTAGTCTCATCTGTAATCAGGTGATCAAAATACTCGTCTTGCCACACGTCCATAGGCGGGGTCCCCGCACCCCGCCTATACTCGGCGACCTTCTTTGCGGTAAAACCCTTCACCCCTTTCATAAACTCCGGAACAGTCCGTTTCCCTTGCGGCCAAAGGATTGCATGGAAGTGGTCGGGCATGACCACCGACGCAAACAACGTCATCGAGTATCTCTCCGCATATCCGTGAATCTCTCCGAGCAGTAACAGTGCGAGCGCCACGTCATCAAAAGTCCGCGTACGCCCCTTCGTCACCGAAGTAACAAAATGAATCGCGTTATCGTTTTTCAGTTCGTCGTGCCATCGAAAGGTTCGCATAGAACAGCATAGACGGGGTGCGGGGACCCCCGTCTATGGTTTTTCGCGGATAACGAGCTCATCGTATCCGGTCGCAGCATCCGGTTCGCGAACATATGCAATGTCATCGAACGCAAGAACCACGAGCTCTACCGTCGTTCCCACGATGCAGCCCTGTTTAAGATGCCCGCCAATCGTCATGCCCTCCTGGTTTGCGGCCGCGATATGGATGTGGCTATCGTTGACCGATACCGTCCCGGTGCCGGATACGATTTCAAACTTCTCGCTCCATTCCTTGACCGTCACCCCGTCAGCGACGCGAAGCCGTAAGGACGTAAGACATCCGACGATGGAAAGCAGAACTCCTGCTTTCACATCATGGTCATGGACGACCTTCTCGATTTCATCGCGAAGATCCTGTCCTGGTAGGAGACGCTTGGTGATTTGGCGCATACAGGAAAATCATAGACGGGGTGCGGGGACCCCGTCTATGCTCTCTCGTTTAACTGCATCCACTCGTACTCCCACAATTCAGGCACTTGTAGCACGCGGCGTTGCGGACCATCATGCTGCCGCACGTGTCGCACGTCGGGGCGTCCGACTGGTTGTCGAACGTCGCCGTGAGGCCGGGCGTCGTCTTCGCGGGCGCAGTGCCCGGCGACATGACGGGGTTCGTGTCGGTCGCGAGCGGTGAGGCGAAGATCGTCGGCTGTGCGTCGGTGATCGGCTGCACGACCGTTTCCTGGCGGGGCGCGGTGACCCCGCCTATGTCATTGCCATGCGTCTCGACGACGTTGATGCCGACCTGGAGCTGTGCATCGACCGGGAGGAACTTCATGGCGAGGTAGCGGAAGATGTAGTCGATGATGGACTTCGCGATGCGGATGTTGGGATTGTTCGTGAAGCCCGACGGCTCAAAGCGCATGTGCGCGAACTTGTTCACGAGCACGTGGAGCGGCACGCCGTATTGCAGGCCAATCGACACGCTGGTCGAGAACGCATCCATGAGGCCGCTGATGACCGAACCTTCCTTCGACATGGTGACGAAGAGCTCGCCCGGCGTCCCGTCGTCGTAGAGGCCGATGGTGATATAGCCCTCGTGGCTGCCGATCGCAAACTTGTGCGTGAGGGCGCGGCGCTCGTCCGGCAAGCGGCGGCGGCGCGACGCGGTTGCGGGGTTCACCTGCACCTTTACGGTTTCGATCGCCGCGGCGACCGTTTCATCCTTCTTCTCTTCCGGGCGGGGCGCGGTGGCCCCGCCTAGTTCTTTCGCATTCGCCTTCGCAGAGTCTTTTTCTTTCGACGTGGTAAGTGCCTGTTGGCGCTTGCTGCCGTCGCGGTAGATGGCGATCGCCTTCAAGCCGAGCTTCCAGCCCTTCATGTAGACGTCCATGATATCTTCGACCGTCGCCTCGTTCGGCATGTTGACCGTCTTCGAGATGGCCCCGGACACGAACGGCTGCACCGCGGCCATCATGTTGATGTGCGCCATGTGGTGGATGGTGCGCGTCCCGTTCTTCGCCTTGAACGCGCAGTCAAACACGCCGACGTGCTCCGGCTTCAGGTGCGGGGCGCCTTCAATGGTGTCCTTCTCGTCGATGTAGGCGAGGATATCCTTGCACTCCGCCTCGCCGTAGCCAAGGCGGGTCAGCGCCTCCGGGACGGTATTGTTCACGATTTTCAGCATGCCGCCGCCCACAAGCCACTTGTACTTCACGAGCGCGATGTCCGGCTCGATGCCGGTCGTGTCGCAATCCATGAGGAACGAAATGGTGCCGGTCGGGGCGATGACCGAAATCTGCGCGTTACGCAGCCCGTGCTGGTAGCCGCGGTCGACGACCTCGTCCCAGCTCTTCTTCGCCGCCGCCATGAGGTCTGCCGGGACGCCCGCGGGCGCCATCTCGTAGGACGCGCGGCGGTGCATCTCCATGACGCCCATGCACGGCTCGCGGTTCACGGCAAAGGCCGAGAACGCGCCGATCTTCTCGGCGATGCGCGCCGACTGCGCATAGGTCGCGCCCGAAAGGAGCGCGGTAATCGCGGCGGCGAGGTTGCGTCCCTCGTCCGAGTCGTATGCAAGGCCCCGGCTCATGAGGAGCGCGCCCAAGTTCGCGTAGCCGATACCGAGCGGGCGGAAGTCGTGGCTGTTCTGCTCGATGGCCGGCGTCGGGTAGCTCGAGTTGCCGACCGTGATCTCCATCGCGGTAATCATGACCTCCGACGCCTTCGTGAACGCCTCCACGTCGAACTCCATGACGCCGTTTGCTTCCTTGCGGAACTTCATGAGGTTGAGCGACGAAAGGTTGCAGGCGGTGTCGTCGAGGAACATGTATTCCGAGCACGGGTTCGACGCGTTGATGCGGTCCGTATTCTTGCTCGTGTGCCAGAGGTTCACGGTCGTGTCGTACTGGATGCCCGGGTCGCCGCACTGCCACGCCGCCTCGGCCATGGCGCGGAAAAGGTCGCGCGCCTTGTACTTCAGCGAATCCTTACCGGTCGTAATCTCCTTCGTCACCCACTCCTCGTCCTTCTCCACCGCACGCATGAAGCCATCCGTCACGCGCACCGAGTTGTTCGCGTTCTGGAAGAAAATACTCGAGTACGCCTCGCCGTCCATGCTGCTGTCGTAGCCGGCGTCGACCAGCGTCCAGGCCTTCCGCTCCTCCTTCGCCTTGCACTCGATGAACTGCATGACATCGGGATGGTCGACGTTCAAGATGACCATCTTCGCCGCGCGGCGCGTCTTGCCGCCGCTCTTGACGATGCCCGCGAAGGCATCGAGGCCCTTCATGAACGATACGGGGCCGGACGACTTGCCGTTGCTGCCGCCGAGGTATTCCTGCGACGAGCGGAGCTTGGAGAGGTTGCTGCCCGTGCCCGAGCCCTGCTTGAAGAGCATGCTTTCCGTGACCGCGAGGTTCAAAATCGAACGCATGTCGTCCTGCACGGAGTTGATGAAGCACGCGGAACACTGCGGGTGCGGATTAATGCCCACATTGAACCAGACCGGGCTGTTGAACGCGGCCATCTGGTTAATGAGAATCCACGTCAGTTCATCTTCAAAAACCTGCGCATCCTCTTTCGTCGCGAAATAACCGTCCTTGCGGCCCCAGTTCGCCATGGTCTTGGCCACGCGGTCGATGAGCTGCTTCATGGACGTCTCGCGCTCCGGCGTGCCGACCTTCCCGCGGAAATACTTCTGGGCGACGATGTTCGTGGCGGTCTGCGACCACCCCTTCGGAACCTCGATGTCGTGCTGTTCGAACACGACCTTGCCCTTCTCGTTCGTGATGACCGCGCTGCGCTTCTCCCACTCGAGCATGGCGTACGGCGCCACGCCGTCCTTCGTAAAGTAGCGGCTGAACGGAAGGCCCTTGCCGTACTTCTCGCCCGGCACCGCAGCCTCCGTCCGCGCCTTGAACCCCATGTACGCCTTCGCGACGTGGATCAGGTTGTTGTCGATGATGGCAACGGACACGACTTCGCGGATCTCCGACGTGGTCGGAACGCGGTGTCCGTCAAACTGGCGCGTCAGGCGGGACACGACCTGCGACGTGATGCGGCCGGCATAGGCGTCGGCATTGTTCTGCCCGGCTGCGGCGAGCGCCTTCTCGACGGACGCACGAAGCTTGTCAGCGGAAAACGCCTGGCTTGCTCCGTCGCGTTTTTTCACTTCTTTGACCGAGGTCATAAACTGCCAAACCGCACCTGCAATCTGACCTTCCGACGCCGCCTGGGGGGCGACGCGCGCTGTGATTTCTGACATAGCCCGTGAAGGAAGTAATCTTATGGGTTTATGAGATTACCCGGACTCGTGTTTCGTGAAAAAACCGTGAATTTGGGAAAAAAATAACCCGACCGAGGGGTTTTGCTTTGTCCCTCCACCATTCCATCCGAACACAACATGTTGTGTCCGTACCCCAAAGTATACCACTAGCGGTTGTGGTGAAGGAGGGGGATGGGGATAACGGGAACCGTCCGCGGCAAGACGACAAACGGGGTCGTGCGCACAGCGCATTTTCGTCGCGAGAACCGCGCGATGTATACTGGGGAGGAACAATCTTTCACCTATGCACACCCCCAAGGGATCTCGTATGGGCGACGTCATCATGTTCCTCGTCGTGCTCCTCATCATTGGCATCGTGTCCGTCCCCATGGGCATCCTCGTCTGGGGCGGCTTCCAAGACGCATCGGAGGGCGCGGACCTCACGGCGACCGCAACCGCGACCGTCACGGATGTCCGCATCGTCGAAACCAGCGTGCCTGCGCCGACCGGCAAACCAACGTGGGGCACTGGGCACAACTACGACGTGTACGTCAGCTACACGTTCCCCAATCCGGAGAATGCCTCAATCATGCTGCAGGGCACGGACAGCAGGAAATTCGCATGGGCGTTCACCGCGGAGAATTATGCGGACGCGCACCCCCCCGCTTCGACGATCACCGTGCAGTACGACCCCGCAGACCCGTACAACCACATGCTCTTCCGGGAGCGCCACATCGCGTGGTCCATCTTCCTGTCGCTTTTCGGCATCGTAATGATCGGCGGCCTCGTCTATCATGTCATCATCAAAGAAGCGCTGCGGAGCGGCAACGGGACCGGCTATATCGTGTTCGTCGTACTCGCCACCGCGGTCATGCTCGGCATCGTCTATCGAATCGTGTCCGGCGCGCTCGGAAAATAGTATGGAAGACAAGCTCCCGTTCATCGCCCTCGGCATCGCCGCCGTCGCCGTCGTCTTCGGACTTGTGACGACCGCACGGAGCGGGTATTTCTCCGACCTCTTCGCAAAACGCGCCAAGGCGGAAGCGACCGTCACGAGCGTCGCACTCCACACCCGCTCGTGGGCCGACATTCCCGAAGGACGCGACCCATGGACCGGCGCCAACAGCGACATCGCCATGAAAGCGACGTTCCGCTACACGTTCATGGCCGAAGACGGGCAAACATTCGAGGGTTCCGACGTCTACTACAACCCAATGAACTCATCGGGGCTCCGGACGTACGTCGAAACGCATCCGGTCGGCACCACGGTGACCGTCACCTACCAGACCGACGACCCGACGAAAAGCCATCTCTTCCCCAACCCGACCTGGATTCCGCTCGTCGGCCTCGTCGGCATCCTCGGCATCCTGGCCGCGCTTTGGTTCGCGGGAAGGCTCTAAAACCCCATCGTCATGTTGAACTGGGACGCGGCGATCGGCGCGCGGAAATCGACCGTCACGGCGCGGCGCTCGCCCATGCGGTCGTCAAACAACACAAACCCGTTTTTCAATCCGAACTCGTAGACCTCCCTGGTCACTTTTACGTCCTGCAAACAGTACTCCCGGATGGCGTCGATGTTTCCCTGTTTCCACCACGTCACGGCCTGGAGCCCATGGCCGGATTTTTGCGTGCCGAGCGTCGCCTTCGCAACATCGTCGAGCTTGATGCGGTGCCCGAGGGCCTTCTCAATCTCACGGAGAATGTCGAGCTGCGGCAGCTTGAGGAGGTCGCCGGAGTAATAGTTATTCATGACCGGCATGTCGAAGCCGATCGAGTTATAGCCGATGATGCGCCCGCCCTTCTCCAGCCGCTGGAACAGCGCCGGCAAGTCGGGCTCGAGGAAGCTCTCGTACGCATCGGTCTCGTAAAAATAGACGCCGACGAGCGAGACCTTCAGCTTGTCCGTAAAGTACCCACCGACCTCTTCAAACGTGTTCTGGGTCTCGATGTCCAGGACGATTTCATTCGACATAGCTGGCGGCAGTTTATCAAACCCCATCCTTCGCTTCCAGCCCCACGCTTCCCGCCAAATCCCCCGCTGTGTACAGGTACAGCCACTCCTCCGGGCCTTCTTGTTTCTTCGTCGCAGCGACGCCAGGGATTTGGAACCCGCGCGAGACGATGCGGGTTTCCGGCGGCAGGGCGGCGAGGCGCGGCAGGAGGCGCTTCATGGTGCTCGGAATAAGGAACGTCGTGATGACGTCGGCGTGGATGATTTTGTCCGTGAAGATGTTCGCCCGGATGGTCGTCACCCGGTCGCGGATGCCGCGCAGCTTCGCGCGGACGCGCGCCATGGCGATGAGCACGGGGTTAATCTCATAGCCGAACGCATGCCGCGCGCCGAAGTCTTCAATGGCGCAGATGAGGATGGCGCCGTCGCCGCTTCCGAGGTCAAGCACCGTCTCCCCCGGCTGCAATGCGGCAAATGCAAACATGCGCTTTGCGCGCGACGGATGCGTCGGCACCCATGGAGAGCCAAAAAACAACGTGATGCCAAAGCTCAGCAGCACGAAAAGCACGACAAGTTGGATGACGAGCAAAATGACAAGAGCGGTAAGCATGACGCTATCCATAGGATGCAAGGATGCCTCGACTGCGCTCGGCATGACATGATGTCATTCCGACCGAGGCCGCCAAACGGCCGAGTGGAGGAATCCTTATTCCCACCACTTCGTATACGGCGTCTCGGCGAGGCAGTACAACTCCCATTTCTTATTCGGGTACCGTACCAAATGCCGGCACGCCAGCCAATGGTCGACGGAATGCCGTCCTGCGCCGCTAAACACCATCATGGCCGCGATGGCCGTCATGAGGAGCTGCGCCTGGAGGTTGCCGCTGAACTCGAGCGGGATACGCTCGAAGAAGATGGCGACCGCCATCTCGATGACGATGGCAAAACCGACGAGCCGGACAAGGATCCCCGGGATCGCCATGACGCCGGCAAGGATCTCGATGATGCTGAATATCAGCACGACCGCAAGCTGCCACTCGTGCGACAACGACTCGAGGATGCTCCCCGCCTCGCGGACGCCGGTCAAGCGGTCGACGCCCTGGAGGATGATAATGACGCCGAACATGACGCGGAGCGGGATCATGCCCCACATCGGCCTTGTGCGCGTCACGAGCGACCAGATTGTCGGAAAGTGTTCCTTCATAGCGACCCCGCCGCGGCGGCAATGCCCTCCGAATACGTGGGAAAAGCGTGCAGCATGGCCGCGACCTCGTCAAATGGGATGCCCGCATGAATTGCGAGCGCAAGTTCGTGGATGCACTCCCCCGCCCGGCTGCCGATGATGTGGGCACCGAGGATTTTTCCGGTCCGTGTTTCCATGACGACCTTCACGAGGCCGTCACGCGTGTCGTCGATCACCGCTCGGCTCAATGCGCCGATCGGGAACCGCGCGACGGCGACCTTCTTTCCGGCCTTGCGCGCCGCGGCTTCCGTCATGCCGACCGACGCGACCTCGGGCACGACGAACGTGACGCGCGGCACAACCGGCAAGAGCGGCTTTGTGGTGCGCGGCGCCGGCGCGCCGGCGGCCAACGCGCCGACAAACGCCCCCTCCGCATGCGCCGTGTGCGTAAAGAGATATCCCGATGTCACGTCGCCCGCGGCATAAATGTGCGGTACCGATGTCTGGAGGTTGCGGTTGAGGACGAGCCGCCCGCGGTCATCCCGCCGGACGCCCGCGACATCAAGGCCGAGGTGGGCGACATTCGGCCGCTTGCCGGTCGCCACAAGCAGCAGGTCGGCCCGGAGCGTTTCCCGCCGCTTCGTCCCCCGCTGGAACGTGATCTCCGTCGTTTTCCCTTTGCGGCGCACGGCAAGGACCTTTGCATGCTCATACACCGCGGCGCCGTGCCCGCGCAGCGCCGCTGCGGCGAGCGCCGCGACCTCCGCATCCTCGCGCGGCAGCACCGCCTTGCCGGCTTCAATGAGCGTCACCTTCCTGCGCAAGAGCGAGAAGAACGTGGCGAATTCCATGCCGACCGGGCCGCCGCCGATGACGGCGATGCGGTCGGGCAGCGTCTTCAGCGACACGACGTCGCGCGACGTCGCATAGTCGACGTCCTCGATGCCCGCGATGGGCGGGATGGCGTCAACCGAACCGGTCGCGATGACAAACGCGCGCGCCCGGAGCTTCATGGTCCCGACGCGGATCGCATGCGGGTCGGCGAACGCCGCGTCGCCGCGCACGACCTCGATGTCGTTCGCCTTCGCCCATGCCGCAAGCCGTTTGCCATGTCCCGTCACCGCATCGACGACCGCGTCCTTGCGCGCCATGAGCCGGCCGAAATGGAACTGTACGTCGCCGGTGCGGATGCCGGCCTCGGGCGCGGCGTGCCGGATCTCGTCATAGAGCATCGCCGCGCGCAGCATCGCCTTCGTCGGGACGCACGCCCAATTTGGGCACTCGCCGCCAAGGCGGTCTGCCTCAATCATGCACACGCGCGCACCGTTTTGGCGCGCAACATCAGCCGCGGCGATCCCTGCGGAACCGCCGCCGATGACGATGACATCGAATGTCGTCGGAATCCTCCTTGGCATGTTACTCCTGCAAAATATCCCTTGCCGTATCCCAAAGCCGCGGTTCGCCCGCGATACGCAAAGCATACCACCATTCGGCCCCCCAGAGGTACACCTCGGGGAACTCCGTCGCCTCGGCAAACCGCGCATGGTCGCGCAGCCGCTCTTCAGGGAAGAGCGCATACCGCTCCGCAACGTCCGCAGGGACATCGCCGTCAAACCACGGTTCCGCCTGCAGCTCGGAGATGACCGCGGTGTCGACGCGGTCGCCAAGCGTACGCCACTGCAACCGGTAATACGACGGCGGGTGCGGGAAGACGACGAGCCCGAACGTCGAGTTCCAGGCAAATCGGTAGAGGCTCGCACCGAGCACGTCCGCGTCCTCCGCGGTCGCCGCCCATGCCTCTTGCTCGCCGCTCACCGTGAGCTGGATCGGCGTATCGGCATCGAGACTCCGGACGAGCGCGACCTCGTCCGCGAACAACGCGAGGTCGGGCGCGGGGCATTCCCCAAACGGGAACCGCACCTCGTTCTCGACCTGCCAACGATACAATGCCGGATGGTGCGCGTAGCGCACGACGGCGGCTTCGAGGTAATCCAGGAGCGCTTCGCGCGGCGCATCACTCGGCACCCAGTCCGGCACGTGGCACTCGGGCCAGCGCGGAACCTTCATGCCGATGACGAGCGTCACCTTCGCCCCGCGCGCCGCCGCCTCGTCCATGTACCAATCCGTGTCCGTGAATGCGTACGCGTCGTCGGACGGCTCGACGTCGTCCCAATACACGGGCAGGCGGACGAGCCGCACGTCGAGTTCGTCGAGCGCCGCGGTGTATGCCGCGCGGGGGTCGACGCCGTAGTACGACGCGGTACGGGGAGAAAACGTGATGCCAAACTCGGTCGCCGCATCCGGTATAACCACCCGGCGCGTCAATACGAACACGGTTGACGCGAAGGCCGAGAGGGCGAGCGTCAGCGTAAAGACGATCCGAAGTGCTGCGGTCCTCCGCGTCACGGGCGTGGGTTAAATTTCTTCCTTCTTTTCGCGGACGAAGTTCAGCCAGCTTTCCATGAATCGGATCGCGACCTTGAACGGCGCCTCGATGATGAAGTCGAAGAAGAAGATGAACACGTTGATCTTCGCGACCTTCACCGAAAGCCAGGAGCCGGCGCGGACGATCGGGAGCATGAAGATGTCGAACGCCGTGCCGATGATGCCGCTGCGCGCGTCGAGCGCGACGATATCGCGGGTGGAACTGCGGATGCGGATGCCGAAGAACGTGACGAGCGAGAGGAAAAACAGGAACAGCCCGATGGACAGCGCATGGAAACCGACGTTATGGAGGAAACTCGCAATCACGCCGTACACGAAGATGAACGTCCCGGCGTAAAGCACGTTAAAGATCGTCGCCCACGCGCTTCGCGTCTCCTTCTTGATGCGGAGGTTCAGGACCGGATGGTCGGCATGGACGACGAGTGCGCGCACGGCGGCCCGGTAGTCGTCCGTGTTGCGCTTCTCCGGGATCGTCACCGTCAGGCTGAGGAGCGCGAGGAAGAACGGCGGGAACAGGATGTTAATGAGGAGCGGGCCCATCGCCAGTTCGCCGACGACGAGGAGGTCGTACGGGACTTCCATGACAAGCGCCAACAGCATCTTCGTGATGAACAGGAAAAGGATGGCGCGGACGACGGTACGGCGGAGCCTGGTGCGGAAGAGGTCCGTGCGGTGGTGCAGCGCTTCCCCGACCTGCCGGTCGAGCGCATCCGGGTCTTCGAGGAGTTCGTGGAAGTGCTCCGGGTGATGGTCGATGACGTCGCGGACGACGCGGAACACGCCTGCGCGTCGGCGCAGCATGCGCGACACGCGGTCGGTCAACGGATGCATGCTTTCGCCGTCCACCATGTCCGCGACCTTCACCAGGTTGGCCGCGATCTCGTTGATACGTTCCGGCGTGCTCGCGCCCGGCCAGTCGGGGTAGTACAGCGACAGGACGCGGAACCGGAGCGTTTCTTGGTTCGACTTGAGGAGCGTGCGGTGCACGGCAATAAACAGCCGGAGGTCCTTCGCCTCGTCCGAAAGTCCGTACGCCGGATCCCATTCCGTCCGCTCGCGCATCTCCTCGTACATGTAACTCGCCAACGCCTCGTCGTGGTGCGGCGGGGCGATGGTGTACTCGACTTCGGTCGCAAGCGTGTCGAGCACGAAGCCCGAAATGCGCTCCCGCGCATCGCCTTTCCCTTCTGCCGCCTTGAATAGCGTGTCGTACTTCGCGACGACCGCGGCGACCTTGTCCGCAAGGTGCGTCGGCACCGCCTTGTTCGGAAGGTACTTCGCCCACACGAGCTCCCGCAAGAGGTCGCCCGACAGCGACGACAGCGCGGTCTGCTCTCCGAGGTGGCGCTGGAAGAACCGTTCGATGGCGCCGCGCCGGAGGAGATGCTCCTCCTGGTATTCGAGCGTGTTGCGGACCTTCTCGTATAACACGGCAGCCGTGCTCACCGGCACGCTGACTTCGATGACTTCTTCGCCGACCGCCGCGGAAAAGCCGTCGGGCTTTTCAAACACGTGGGCCAGGGCGCGCAAGCGTTCTGCCATAGCATCAGAAGAATGACCGTTCCTGGGAGGTCTTCACAAGTTCGAAGGCCTCCTCCGCGGTATCGACCACGGTGAACAGATGCAGGTCCTCGGCGGAAATCGCATCAAAGGTGCCGAGCATGGTCTCGCGGATCCATTCGACCATCGGATCCCAAAACGCATGGCCGACGAGCACGACGGCGATCTTCTCGGACTTCTTGGTCTGGATGAGCGTCAAAATTTCAAACAGCTCGTCAAGCGTGCCGAACCCGCCGGGGAAATAGACGTAGGCCTGGGCGCTCGCCGCGAGCATGACCTTGCGCGTGAAGAAGTAGTAAAACGCGCGCGACCGGGTGACGTACGGGTTGATGCGCTGTTCGTGCGGCAACTGGATATTCAGGCCGATGGATTCCCCGCCGACCTCGTATACGCCCTTGTTCGCGCCCTCCATGATGCCCGGACCGCCGCCGGTGATGACGCTGAACCCGTGCTCGCCAAGCAACCGCCCGAACTTCACCGCCTCTTGGTACCAACGGTTCGTCGGCGGCAGGCGCGCGGACCCGAACACCGTGACTTCGCGCGTCGTGGTCGACAAGAACTGAAAGCCCTCGACGAACTCCGCCATGATGCGGAAGATGCGCCACGTGATGTCCGACATCTTCGGCGCCTGGTCCGGCGTCGCGCACATGGCGCGCTCCTCCGGCGTCAGCGGGATGCGGCAAACACGCGACGGGTCTTTCACCCCGGTCGCGCCGTTCTTGCGCTGCGTGAAGATGTCCATACTTGCTCCAGTATAGCACCAAACACCCATCCTGAGGAGGCGTCAGCCGACGGCCTCAGGATGGGTGTGTTGCTCGGAGCGTTACTGCAATGTCTCTCGTTTCCGCATGCCGGAGGTATCCACCATGATCGCGCGATCGATGGCTTCGCCGCGCGCGTAGCGGACGAGGACCGTCGGCGGTACATCGATGACGTAGTCGGCCCAATCCTCGCCGAACATCTCGGCGGCGATCCGTTCGCTCGTGATGTGGCGAATGACCGGCGATTCGACATCGCCCGTCACAAGGTACACATCCGGCGAGATGGCCTCTTTGACGAGCACGGTCCCGGACTTCGGAAGCATCGGCGCGCCGAGCGCGAGCGAGGCGACCGTCGCGTCGGTCACCATGGCGACGTCATCGGCATGGCGGATGTAGGTGTACATGCTCTGCGTGTCGATGAACGGCCGGCGCGTCCCGTCTTCGGCGACGTAATACGTTTCGCTGAACGACGGGCTCATGACGACTTGTCCCGCATCGACGTCGGCGAGCTCCTCGGTCGTGCCGTCGACCGGCGACGTGCCGTACTCGACCGTGCCGAGGATCGTGAACTCGTCGGAAACGTCCTCCACGAAGACGTCGAGGCCGTCCGTGCCCTGCACCAGGACCTTCGCGTGCTCCGTCACGACATCCGGGACGTTCCACGCGTAGTAGCCGCGGTTCGGGACGTTCGTGGCGATAGCCGTGTACGTCGCGCCGCCATCTTTCGAGTAGAAAAGGTTGACCGCGGACATCGCCTGACTGTCCCACTCCCAACGGATGTCATGCGACGTGCCCGGGACGAACGCGTCGCCCGTGGCCGGTGCGAACACCGTCACCGTGGCGTCCTTGAACGTCCGGAATGAGATTGAGGAGACGACCGTGAACGGCTTCGCGAGCTCACCCTCCACCTGGGTGGTATGGCCGCTCGCATCGTTGCCGATGAGGTCGACCGAGGTGTCATGGTCCACCGTGTCTGCGGCGAACGCGTGCGGCACAAGCGCGAATGACAGCGCAATAACTCCTCCCAAGAGTATCCAACGCGACATCATAAGGTGAGAAAGAAAAATGACGGTGATTTTTTACCTGAACGCGATCAAAAACACAAGAGACGGGGGACGCGTCCCCCGTCTCTTGGTTGTGGCCGCTAGGAGTTCACCTCCATGCGGGTCTTCATGTTGCTCGTGTCAAAGCCTTCATCCGAGTCGATGTCATCACCCTGGTCGAACCGCGGCCAGAGCGTGTCCGGGATGTCGATGACGTAGTCGGCCCAGTCTTCGCCGTAGATCTCCTCGGCGACCGACTCGCTGGTGACCCAGCGGAGCTCGCCGTCGCCTTCGATGGCGTAGACCTTGGCGACGCTCTGGATCTTGACCAGGACCACGCCGGCCTGCGGAAGCATCGGGGCGCCGAGGGTCAAGGTCGGAAGCGTGGCGTCGGTCACCGTCTCCACTTCATCCCAGCTGTCGAAGTAGGTGAAGTAGGTCTGGGAGTCCATGAACGGGCGGCGGACGATCGAACCGTCATCCTGGCCTTCCAGGTAGTAGACGGTGTCGAAGTACACGCTGCGCACGTACATGCCGGCCTCGACCGCGGAGATCTCTTCCGTCTCGCCGGTCACCGGCGACGCGCCGGTTTCACCGCTCGACGGGACCGTGACATCATCCGACGTTTCCGCCGTATCCGAGTCGTCGCTCGACGTGTCCTCATCTTCGTCCGTCGTATCCTCGTCATCGGATGCCGCGACGGTACCGATGGTGAACTCGCTGTCCGAGCGGTCGTACGCGAGGACGGTCGCAAGGTCGGTGCCCTGGATGCGGATGAAGACCTGGTCGGAATCGATGTCCGGCACGGTCCAGGTGTAGCTGCCGTCGTTTGCCGTGTCAGAGACGATCGCCGTGTAGCTGTCGCCGTTGTTCGTCGAGTATGCAATGTTCATCGCGCTCATTGTCGAACCGCCGTCGGTCGACCAGCGGATGTCGTAGCTCTCGCCCGGAGTCAGCGTCTCGCCGCCGTTCGGCGCCTCGACGAGGACCGAGTAGTTTGCCGAGCCACCAACCGTGCTCGAGGTGCCCGTGCTCGTGGTGCCGCTTGTCGACACCGTGAAAGTGAATGGATCGGCGATCGCTGCGACCGCGCCGTTATACGTGTTACTCCCAGTGTCCGGCGCTGCGGTGACGTCGACCGTATGGAGGCCGCCGCCCATGTTGCCCGGCGGGTTCAGCGTAACGACCGTGTCGCCAACCGTCCACGCCGCCGCGAAGTCTGCCATTGCAGGGCCGCCGGTCGAGGTCCAGGTGAACGAGCCGGTGCTGATCGGTTCGGAGAACGTGAGCACCGTGTTCGCCGTGGCCGAGACGCCCGTGGCGCCGTTTACCGGCGACGTGGTGAGGAGCATCGGACGTGCGCCGTCGGCGACCGTCGCGCTGCTCGACATCTGCGCCTCGAGTTCGGCGTTCGCGTTCGTGCCGTCCGTAAGGGAGAAGAGGTTCTGGCTCGTCATCGCGAGCGCCGGGCTATCGTCACCCGTATCCTGCGCGGACGATTCGGTACCCATGGTGATCGCCGTGCTCGAGACCGAACCGGTAATAAGGTCCGTCGCCGAGTTGCTGAACGCGAGCGCCGTGAAGTCGCCGACTGCGGAGAGCGTGAGGTCGTTTTGGCCAAGGACGCTCGCGGCAGTCACGGTTTCGGTGTAGGCGAGGGTTAGCGTGTCGACTTTGGCATCGCCGTCCGCATCAGAGTAAGTAACCGTCGCAATTTGCGGAGCGGCTTCGTCCACGAACGTCGCGCTCGAACTCTGTGCATCGAGGGTGTTGTTCGTGTTCGCGGCCGTCGCGGTGTCGACAAGGGAGAAGTTGTTTTGCGCGGTAATGGCGATGGTTCCGGCGCCTTCCGCAGTGTCCTTCGCCGTGGATTCCGTACCGAGCGTCAGCGTCGCGGAGGTGACCGTACCGGTGATCGCATCGGTCGTGTTCGCGCCGAATGCCGCGGCCGTAAAGTCGCCGACCGCCGAGAACGTCAAGTCTGCCGGACGCAACACACTACCCGCGACGACTTCTTCAGAGAAGTTCGTAACGATCGTGTCGATCTTGCCGTCATCGTCCGCGTCCTGGTAGTCGAAGGCGGTGATGACCGGCTTCGCCTCGTCCACCGCAGTCGCCTGCGCCTGCGCCTCGAGGTCGGCGTTCGTGTTGGTACCGTCCGTCAGCGAGAAGAGATTTTGCGACGTGATGGCGAGCGTGCCGGCGTTGTCTTCGGTATCCTTTACCGTCGACTCGGTGCCGAGCGTAATTGCGGTAGAGGTCACCGAACCCGTAATAAGGTCCGTGGAGTTGGCGCCGAATGCGAGCGAGGTAAAGTCGCCGACCGCGGAGAGCGTAAGGTCGTTTGCCGCGAGCACCGATGCGGCCGTAACCGTTTCCGTGTAGTTGACGGTGATGGTATCGACCTTGCCGTCATCGTCCGCGTCCGAATAGTCGAATGTCGAGATGACCGGTTTGGCACCGTCAGTATATGTCGCAATCGCCGACTGCGAACCGAGCGTGGTGTTCGCGTTCGTACCGTCAGTAATGGACCAGGCGTTCTGCGAGTCGATACGGATACTGCCGGAATCGGCCGTGTCCAGCGCAGTCGCTTCTGCGGCGCCGGCACCTGCCGTGAGGTCGAGGAGTGTTGTTGACGTCGAGCCGGTGATGAGGTCGGTGTTATCCGTACCGAATGCAATGCCCGTGAAGTCACCGACGTTCTGGAAGGTGAGGTCGTTTTTCGCAATGACAGATCCTGCCGCTACTTCTTCCGACCAGGTGATGGTCACGCGGTCAATCTTCCCGTCGCCGTCGTTGTCGGCATAGGTGAACGCGTTCGCTTGCGGCTTGGCGCCGTCCGTGATCGCCTGGTTCAACTTGTTCGTCATCGCGCCGCTCGTGAGGTAGATGCTGTTTGGCTGACCCTGGTTGTTATAGTCAATCTGCGGGTTCACTGCGCCGCCCGTGATGTTCGCGGTAAATGTCGCGGTGATGTCGAGGTTCACGTCGAGCGTCGTGCAGGAGACCGCGGTGATCGCGGTCAGGCCAACGGTACCCGCTGCGTCGATACTCCAGTCGCCCGACTCGTACGTGCACGCCGTGACGTTCTCGTCCATCGCGAAGCGGATGCGGTCGAGCGTACCGTCCGCGGTACCCGACTCTTCGTACTTACTCGTGCTGATAGTGTTCGCCGCAAACGCGCTTTGCGCGGTGAGGAGAAACACGATACCTGCGCCAAGAATGGCGAGGAGGTAGGCCAAAGGACGGGCCTGCCGAAACGTCAACAAACGTGCGAGCATAGGAATAAGGCATTTATTACTTGGACATATGATACCTCTATTCCGAATGCCCTGCTCGTTTTTCAACGTTAGTTATCCACATCCGATGCTCCAATAGCGCAGTCCTTGCGGCGGTTTTTGCGTGCGAAAAACTCCGCGGCCGTCGAGCACAATGTCGCCGCGCAACGCATCGCGGATGTCGGAGAGCGTAGAGGAAGAGAACATATTCCACTCCGTACAGATGGCGAGCGCATCGGCGCCCGCAAGCGCGGCCATCGGGTCGTCGACAAACGTGACGGACGGGAAACGCTTCGCCGCATTCGCCGCCGCGGCGGGGTCGAACGCGACGACGTCGACGCCGTCGTCGAGAAGGTGGGCGAGAAGCGAAAGCGCCGGCGCAAGGCGCAGGTCGTCGGTTCCCGGCTTGAACGCCAGCCCCCAAACCGCGACGCGCGTCCCTTTGCGTTCCGGAAGCATCTCGCACAACTTGGCGTACAACAGTTCGCGCTGGAGCGCGTTGACTTCCTCGACCGCCGGAAGGATGCGAAAGTCGTAGCCAACGTCGCGGCCGGCGGCAATGAGCGCCGCGGCGTCCTTCGGGATGCACCCGCCGCCGTAGCCGAGGCCGGCACGGAGAAATGCGGGGCCGATACGGCTGTCGAGGCCCATGCTCTCCGCGACCTCGTCGACGCGGGCGCCGGTCCGCTCGCAGAGGTTCGCGATCTCATTAATGAAACTGATTTTCGTCGCAAGGAACGCGTTCGCCGCGACCTTCGCCATCTCCGCGCTGCGGCGCGACATCTCGCGGTACGGCACGCCCGCATCGATGAAGGATGCGTTGAGCTCCCGCATGACCTCGCGCGCCCAATCCTCTTCCGCACCGACGATGATGCGCGACGGTCGCGCCGTGTCGCGTACCGCAGTCCCCTGGCTCAAAAACTCCGGGTTCGACACCACGGCGACATCGAACGAGACGCCGCGTTTTGCGAGCGCGCCGCGGACGATCGCCTCGCACGCTTCCGCGGTGCCGACCGGGACCGTTGACTTGTTGACGAGGACGGCGCGGCCCGTGACCGATGCGCCAAACTGCGCGGCAACGTCGTACACCGCAGAAAGGTCCGCGCGTCCGTCGGCGCCAAGCGGCGTCCCAACCGCGGTCATGACGACGTCGGCACCGACGATCGCCGTCGCGCCGTCCGTCGTAAACGACAGCGTCCCCGCCGCAACGCCGTCCGTCACCAACCGCTCGAGCCCCTCTTCGAAAAACGGCATGACGCCCTGCTGCAGTCCCGCGATACGTCCGGCGTCAATGTCAACGCAGACGACGTCAAACCCCCGCGACGCGAAATCCGCGCCGGACACGAGTCCCACATAGCCGGTTCCAATAATTGCGATTTTCATATTGGTCGTCGCTCCATGCAACCACCCCGACGCCAGGAGGGGCCTAGAGCGTTTGCGAGGTCCCTCGGCAGCCGCCTCGGGATGGTTCCATCTTTCATCGCTCATTCAAACGTCCCATCCAACACTTGGTCCGCGGATACCGCAGGATTTCCGTCCCGCGCTTCCCGGGTAACAAGGATGCGATTGAACTCCAAAATATCGGTGCGCGCAAGGGCGTCGGTCGTCTCCCACACCAAGCCCCACTTGCCGTCGTCGCGCGGGAACAATTCACCCAGCGAGAAAAAATCCGTGATGCCCGGCTTCACGTACCACGCTTCATACGTCGTCGTGGCGCTATCGATCGAAGGCATGTCGGCCACGATGGTGATGCGGAACGCGCCGGACTCTTGCGTCCGCATCGCCGTGCCCGCTGCGCCGCTCCCCCCGCGTGCGGTCAACGCGACAGTGGACGCGGCCGCAAATGGTAATGCATTCCCATTTGGAAGTGCATTACCATCTTCTGCAACCGTCGCGTCGGCGCCGTCCTCCACCGGCGATTCCGCACCTGCGGTCTCGGCGTCGGACGCGTCGCGGCGGAACCACCACACCGCCAGCACGAAGATGCCGACGGCGAGCAGCACGAGCGCGGCGATGCGCGCAATCGCACCGAACCGCGACGGACCTCGGCCGCCGCGGTTTGCGGAATACGAGCTACGGTACATGTAGTTCATAGCCCGCGGATCGCGTCGGCGATAACCGGCGCGGGGTTCACATCCAAAATAGACGGAATGATCTGCTCCGCCGTCGGTTCGGCGACCATCGCGGCAAGCGCCCGCGCTGCGGCGATGCGTGCCGTGTCGTCGAGCTTCCGATGCGTATCGAGCAAGCCGCGGAACAGCCCGGGGTACACGAGCACGTTGTTCACTTGGTTCGGGAAGTCCGACCGGCCGGTCGCGACGACGGCGGCGCCCGCAGCCTTTGCATCCTCGGGACGGATCTCCGGATCGGGATTCGCGAGCGCGAAGACGATCGGCGACGGACGCATCGAACGCACCATCTCTTGCGTCACGAGGTTCGGCTTGCTGACGCCGATGAAGACGTCGGCTCCCGCCAACGCGTCGGCAAGCGTCCCTGTCGCAGCAGACGGATTGATCCGCGCCGCGAGCTCTTCTTTCTCCGCATTCATCCCTTCACGGCCGGTGGCGATAATGCCTTTCGAATCGACAAGCACGAGTTGCGTCGCACTGGCGGCAAGGAGGAGCTTCGTGATGGCAATGCCAGCTGCGCCCGCGCCGTTCACGACGATGCGCACGCCGGCCATCTCCTTGCCGACGACCTTGAGCGCGTTCGTGAGCGCGGCGACGGTCACGATCGCGGTCGCGTGCTGGTCGTCATGCATCACCGGGATGTCGAGCATCTCCGACAGCCGGCGCTCGACGGCAAAACACGCGGGCGCGGCGATGTCCTCGAGGTGGATGCCGCCGAACGTCGGCGCAATCATTGCAACGGCGTGGACGATGTCGTCCACATCCTGCGACGCAAGCACGATCGGCACCGCGTCGATATCCGCATATTTTTTATACAACACCGCCTTCCCTTCCATCACCGGAAGCCCGGCCATGGGACCGATGTTGCCGAGCCCGAGCACGGACGAACCGTCGCTCACCACCGCAACCGCATTCCCTTTCATAGTGAGCGTCATGGCCTTCGCGGGGTCTGCGGCAATCGCGCGGCACGGCTCCGCGACGCCGGGCGTGTAGGCGATCGACAAATCATCCTTTGTTTCGAGCGGCATCTTGCTCGCAATCGTCCACTTTCCGCGGTGCGTCGCGTGTGCTTCGAGGGATCGTTCAGCGTAGTTCATAGAAGAATTTGTATGCGGTCGCGTGACAATGCGAGACATGAACGCTGCGCCTCGACCAATAAAGGGGTGACGCCGAGGGAGGCCCCCGATGGGCGCACAGGGAGCGAAGCGACTCGAGCACCCAGCGGGGTCGCGCTTAGCGCGACGGGGTCCGAGGCGGCAGGACCCGGCCACTTCTACAGGTCATCGAGATCACGCAAGAATGATTTCGGCGCAGGCTTCGTGACGCGCTCGCCGTCGTCGTCGAGCACGATCGTCGGTTCGTCGTCCCATGCCGGGGTGCGGGGACCCCGGCGATGTTCTTGTGTCGCTTGCCATGATCCGCCGTACCGCAAGCGCACTTCTTCGAGCTCGTGCTTGGGAATCTCCGTGAGGAACGTCGACGGCTGGCGGAGCTCCACGTGCTCGTAGCCCGCAGTGATGGGGTATGTGAGGAAGAGTTTTTTCCGCGCGCGCGTGGCGGCAACATAGAACAGCCGACGCTCTTCTTCAAGCCCACCCTCTTCGTCGAGCGCGCGTCCGCTCGGGAACCCGCCCTCCGAAAGGTTGATGATGAAGACGGTGTCCCACTCGAGCCCCTTGGCCTGGTGGATCGTTGAAAGCACGAGCGCGTCGCCTTCCGCTTCATCCTCAGGTTGCGCCGGGTCGTCGATGCGCGCCCCGAATTCCGCGGTCAAGCTCACCGCGTCGAGGAACCCGCCGAGTTCCTGGTACTGCTCCGCAAACACGGCGAGCTGTTCGACGTCATCGAGGCGCTCGCGCCAGTTCGGGTATTCCCCTTCGAGATACGCGCGGTAGTCGTCGCTTGCGGCGAACGCACGGAGCACGTCGGCGACCGACGGCCGTGCCGCGAGCATGGCGCGGAGCATACGCTGCGTCCCCTCCCATCCGGCCCGTGCTTTGGGCGCCGTCACCGGCGTCGATGCGACCGCCTCGTCGATCGTCGCCGCCTGCGCGAGCGTCGTCGCGATCTTGTTTGCGGTCGTGAGGCCGAGTCCGGGCTGGAGCGTCAGCGCGCGGTTCCACGCCATGAGGTCTTTGACGTTATGGATGGTGCGCAGATGCGCCAACGCGTCTTTGACATGGGCGCGTTCGAAAAACTTCATGCCGCCGCGGTACTCGTACGGAATACCGCGCTTCATGAGTTCGAATTCCACTTGTTGCGAGTGGAATGCCGCGCGGAACAGCACGGCGACGGACGATGGCGCCGCGCCCTCGTCAAGCAGCGCACAGATCTGTTCCACGACGAACTGCGCCTCTTGCGACGCGGAGTTCGCAGGGACGAGCTGCGGCCTCTCCCCGTCGTGCACCGCGGCGACGAGTTCTTTTGCAAACTGATTTTCGTTGTGCGCGATGACGCTGTTCGCGATAGCGAGGATCTGCGGCGTTGAGCGGTAATTCGTCACCAAACGGAACACCTTCGCGTCCGGGTAGCGGCGCGGGAAGTCGAGGATGTTGCGGATCTCCGCGGCGCGGAACGAGTAGATGCTCTGCGCGTCGTCGCCGACCGCGAGGATATTGCCGTGCGTCCCGGCCAGCGCGTGGACGATGTCCGCCTGGATGACGTTCGTGTCCTGGAACTCGTCGACGAGGATGTACGCAAACTGGTCCGCGAGTTTTTCGCGCACGTCCGGATGGTTGCGGAGCAGGCGCAAGAGCACCGTCAGCAAGTCGTCGAAGTCCATCGCCTGCTGCTCCGCCTTTTGGCGTTCGTACATGTCCGCGACGCGTTCGATGTCCGCGAGCATCGGCAAGAGGTGCGGATGCTTGCGGCTGAGCACGTCTTCCATCGACATGGCGGCGTTGCGGCGGTACGAGATGACGCCCTTCAGCACGTTCGGACTCGGGAAGCGCTTGCCCGCGGTGTCGATCTTCAGGTGCTTCGTGCACAACTTGATGAGGTCGCCCGCGTCCTCTTCGTCGAGGATAGAAAAGTTCGGCGCAAAGCCCTCGCGGCTGCCGTACATGCGCAAGATGCGGTTGGCGATGGAGTGAAATGTGCCGGCCCACAGCCCGTGCGGATAGACGCCAAGCAGCGCTTCGACGCGGCTCACCATTTCGCGCGCCGCCTTGTTGGTAAACGTGAGGAGCAGGATGCGCTCCGGCGGCACGCCCTGCTCGAGGAGCCATGCGACGCGGTACGTGATGACGCGCGTCTTGCCGCTTCCCGCGCCGGCGAGCACCAGGGTCGCGCCGTCACCGTGCACGACCGGTTCGCGCTGCTCGTCGTTCAGCTCCGCGGCGTAGTCGATCTTCCGGCTGCCGAACCCGGCACCGCTGAGCACGAACTCTTTCATAATGCGTGGATTTTACCACACCCGTGTGTCTAAGTCACCCGGATTCAGAACAAAATTTGGCTAAAAATGAAGCGGCGACGTCCCGAAGGACGTCGCCGCACTGGGTCGCGATTCCCTGCGCACAGGGGCTCGTCGACGAGGAGAGGGTGGGCGTGCCGAGATGGAGGAGACGGATCGACGCTCGGTGCGGCACTGCCCAAGTCGGATGGACCGACCGCGCCACGGTAGCCCTGGCGCTTCCCGGATGCAGGCGTTCTTGCGCCGTACACCCTCACCATTCCCACCGTGCTTCTTTACACGACACGGCCACCGGAGTGCACGGCACGTCACATGGGGGAGCCGGTCCCCAATGCTACTACCGGATGCGCCCGCCACAGGCGCAGACATGTGACGCGGGGGTTCACCACAAGCAAGGTCGTCGATCGGGCCCACTAGTAAAGCCCTCACGCCTTCCAGGCCGGGTACGGCTGCGTTTCTATCCTACACGCCGTACGAGCAGCGTCAACCATTAGCGCAAGTAGCGCGCCTTGTTGGCGACGTGTTCGTCGTGCGTTGTCGCGTAATACACCTCACCGTCGTCGGTCGTGAGGAAGTAGTAATAGTTGTTCTGCGCCGGCGTTGCGACCGCGGCAAGCGCGTTCAGTCCGGGGTTGCTGATGGGGCCCGGCGGAAGGCCGGGATATTTGTACGTGTTGTACTCGGATTCGATCTCGAGATCGGCAAGCGACACGCTCGGGTCGTCGCCGCCTGTGACGTAGTTGATGGTCGCGTCGGATTGCAACGCCATGCCGATCGCCAGGCGCTTCAAAAAAATGTCGGCGACGTTCGCCATTGTCTCGGGCTGGCGGACCTCTTTCTCAACGATGGACGCGAGCGTCAGCGCGTCGTGCAACGTCGGGATCTCGTCGGACAGATGTTCCGCGAGCCCGACCGTCCGCACGCGCTCCGCCATCGTGTCGATCATGATCGTGACGATCTGCTCGGCCGTCGCGTCTTCGAAGAACTGGTAGGTGTCCGGAAAGAGGTATCCTTCGAGGTCAACGCCGTCCGGCTTCTCCGCCGCAACAATGAAGGCATGCGATTCTAGCGGCGAAAACTGGCCGGTCATCTTCGCCCATTCTTCTTGGGTAATTTCCGGAAAACTCGCGACGACTCGCTCCCCCATCTGCGCGATGGTAAAGCCCTCGGGGAACGTGACAAAAACCTCCCCCACGGTCGCGTGTTGCAGCGTGTCGAGGATAGCGGCGTAGCTCGTCCCATACGTGACTTGGTACTCCCCGGCCTGGATATAACTGCCGCCAAAAAGCTTTGCGTACACTTTAAACCAGAACGGGTTCACGAGACCGGCATCAGCGAGCTCGGGAACGACTTCCGACAACGTCTCACCTTCCTCGACGATAATTTCCGCCGTGTCGAGCGATTCGGGTGTTGCGATCCAAAACCGATACGCTTGGCGCGCGGCGATGCCGATGAAGATGAGAACGACGGCGCCGAGCGCAACAAGTCCGAGCAAAATCTTACGCACCATAGTTCGGATTGTTCTTCAAAAATTCTTCAATGCGGGCGAGCCGCTCGTGCGTGCCGGAATCAAACCACGGTTCGGTTGCGTGGTAGAACCCAATCGTTTCGCCGGACGCGGCAAGCGCAGGCCACAAATGCGTTTCGTTTGAGAACGGCAACACGTCCGTCACGAACGGCCGCACGGCCGGCGTCATGACATACCAACCGGAGTTGATGAACCCGCTCGCCTTCCCCGCAAGCTCCTCCGCGGTGCGCGAACGATCGACCCACGCGTCGAGCCGTGTCTTCGCGTCTGACGGCCGGAGGATTTCATAGTTCATGATGTCGCCCGCCGGCAGCTCGATCGCCGCGAGCGTCGCGACGCCGCCTTCGCCGTGGTGCCGCGCCAGGAACTGCGGGAGGTCGATCCAAAACATGTTGTCGGCGTTCAACACGAGGAAATGGTCGTCGAGCGCATCCCAATCGACGAGCTTCGCCCACCCACCGGTCCCCATCGGCTCCGGTTCGCGCAGATACGTCACCCGCATGCCAAACGCGCCGCCGTCGCCGAGCGCGTCTTCAATCATGTGCCCGAGGTGCGCGACGGAGATGGCGACGTCGGTCATGCCGGCGCGGCGGAGATGGCCAAGCACGTACCAAAGAATCGGCACGCCCGCGACCTGCACCAACGGTTTCGGGAGATTGTCCGTCAGCGGCGCAAGGCGCGTCCCCTTCCCGCCGGCCAAAATAACCGCCTGGATCTTTGCCATAGTGAGACCCTACTGTACGGCATTTGCTTTCAGCCGGGCAAGTGCGGCCTCCTGGCGTGCGATTGCGGCTGTGATCGCCTCGACATTGCGCGGCGCATCGAGGTTTTTCTTCTTGAATTGGCAGACATCGACAAGCGGGCACAGGGAGCAACGCGGCGACCCGGGAATGCAAATGGCGCGGCCGAACGGGACGAAGACCTTGTTGATGGTCGGCCAGTCCTTTTCCGCGACACGGCGGCGAAGTTCCCGTTCCGTCTCCGCAGGCGTTTTCGTTTTCACCCAGCCGAGACGGTTCGTAACGCGGTGCACATGCGTGTCGACGGCGATCGCGGGGACGTCGAACGCGGCAACGAGGATGACGCTCGCCGTCTTGCGCCCCACGCCCGGGAGCGACACGAGCTCGTCCATCGTACTCGGAACTTTGCCGCCGAAATCGTTCACGAGACGCTGCGCCATCGCGCAGAGGTTCTTCGCCTTCTGCTTGTACATGCCAATCGTGTTGATGGTCGCCGCGACCGTCGCGACGTCGGCCCTTGCGAGGTCGTGCACCGTCGGGAAGGCGCGGAAAAACCGCGGCGCGAGTTTGAGCACTTGGTCGTCGCGCGTCCGCGCCGACATGATGACGAGCGACACCATGTGGTACGGCGTCCCGATTTCAAGCGCCCCGCTCGAGGGATACCTCGCGCGGAGCCGCTTAAGTGCCGTGGCGATGTGCGCAGGCGTGGGCACAATTATGCGTTCGGCACCCAACCGCCCGGGGCGTAGCGGAAGTCGCCGCCGCTCACCGCGACCGCGAGGATGACAACGCCGACGACGAGCACGATGCCGCACACAATGAGGACTTTTTTATCTTGGGGGGACATATCAAATCAGTGGCGCGCCGGTCATGTCCGGCGGCTGGGGGATGCCAAGCACCTTGAGGATGGTCGGGGCGACGTCGGCGAGCATACCGACCGGCGGGACGAGCGACAGGTCGCCGTTCGGGACGTCGCCGCTCGGCGACGTCTTCCCTTCAAACTGCTTGCCGACGATCCAAAACGGCACCGGGTTCGTGCTGTGCTCCTTGTCCACGCCGCGCGTTTGCAGGTTGAGCACCTCTTCCGCGTTGCCGTGGTCGGCGGTAATGAACACCACGCCGTCCGCCGCAAGCGCCGCGTCGACGATGTCGCGCACGCAGCCGTCGACGACCTCGACCGCCTTCTTCGTCGCGAGGAGGTCGCCGGTGTGGCCGACCATGTCGGGATTCGCGAGGTTCATGATGATGGCGTCGTAGTTGCCGGTCCCGATCTCTTTGACAACGCGGTCCGCAATGGCGCGCGCCGACATCTCCGGAGCCTTGTCATAACTCGCGACCGACGGCGACGGGATGATGACGCGGTCTTCGTTCGGGAACGGATCTTCCCGCGTGCCGTTCATGAAAAACGTGACGTGGGCGTACTTTTCCGTCTCGGCGATGTGGAGTTGCACGAGCCCGTGCTGCGACAGCACTTCGGCAAGCGTATTCGTAATCGCGACCGGCGGGAACGCGACCGTGACCGGCAGCCCTTCTTCGTACTCCGTAAACGTCACGAACATGAGGTCCTTGATGTAGGCGCGGGAAAACTTGTCGAACGACGGCAACGCGAACGCTTTCGTGAGTTCGCGTGCGCGGTCGGGACGGAAATTGAAAAAGATGACCGCATCGCCTTCCGCGACGGGCGCGACCGGTTTCCCGCTCTCCGTGAGCACGGTGGGGACAAACTCTTCGTCGTAGACCTCTTTCGCGTAGGAATCGGTTATCGCCTGGCGCGCCGACGTCGCGGTATTGCCCTGCCCGAGCGCGATGGCGTGATACGCTTTTTCGACGCGGTCCCAACGGTTGTCGCGATCCATCGCGTAATAGCGGCCGGACAAGGACGCGATACGCCCGACGCCGATCTCCGCCATCTTCGCTTCGAGCGCAGTGAGAAAATCGATGCCCGAGTTGTACAGCGTGTCGCGGCCGTCGAGGATGGCATGGACCGCAACGTCCTTCAGCCCGTTTGCCTTCGCAACCTTCAACAGCTCGACGCAATGTTCGTCGAACCCGTGCACCTTGCCGGCCGACACGATGCCAAGCAGGTGCAGCGTCCCTTTTGACTGTGTGACGTGCTCCACCGCGCCGAGAAACGCTGGCATCGTCGCAAAACTCCCGTCTTGGATGGCGCGGTTGATGCGCGGCAGCGTCTGGTAGTACACGCGGCCCGCGCCGATCGTGAGGTGGCCGACTTCCGAGTTGCCCATCTCGCCCCATGAGAGCCCAACGGTCTCCCCGGATGCGCGCAGCGTCATCACAGGATAGCGCGACGTGAGCATGGCGAACGTCGGTGCGTCGGCCTGCGCGATGGCGTTCCCTTCGCCGTCCGGCGCAACGCCAAACCCGTCGAGAACAACAAGAACCGCCGGTCGCGGTCGTCGAGTGTTCGAACCATCAGACGGCATAGATGCCGTCATTGTAGCACCATTTCCTAACGGAGCGCCACGGCGCCGCTCGGTACGCTGACGTACGAAACGCGTTCCGCCTTTACCAGGCCAAGCAATTGTTCGCGCTGCATGACGCTGTCGAGCGAACGCAGCTCATCGATTTTCGCCGCAGTCATCTGCACTTCAACGCGCAGCGCGTCGTTCCGCTCTTCGAGGGCGCGCAACGCCAAGCCCTTGCTCGCCGCGGCGTTCACTTGGGCGATGTACAACACGCCGAACGCAACGATGAGACCGGCGACGACGGTGTTGAGGAGCTTTTTGTTGCCGAGTAAGACGGCGATGCGTGTGCGTGCCTCCGACATATCCTCCTTCGTATGCGTTACTGCTTGATGGCGATCCGCAGCTTTGCGCTGCGCGACCGCGGGTTGCGGACCACTTCGTCGCGGGACGGGACGACCGGTTTCTTCGTCAACGTCGCGAGCCCCTCCGTCTCCTTCATGAACCGCTTCACCGCCCGGTCTTCGAGCGAATGGAACGTGATGACCGCGAGCCTTCCGCCGGGTTTCAACCGTTCGGTAAGCGCCGTGAGTCCGCGTGCGAGCTCTCCGAGCTCATCATTCACCGCAATGCGCAGGGCCTGGAACACGCGTGTTGCAGGATGCGTTCGGCGCCCTCCACCGGCCCGCCCAGCGGGCCTTCCGGCGAGTGATGAAATCAGGTCTGCCAATTGTCCCGTCGTCGCAATACGCTGCTTCTTTCGCGCCTCGGTGATCGCCTTCGCGATGCCGCTCGCGTACGGTTCTTCGCCGTATGCGCGGAAGAGCTGCGCAAGGTCGTCGCGCGACCATCCGTTGACGACCGCTTCGGCCGTCAATTCCTGGCGCGTGTCGTACCGCATGTCGAGCGGCCCGTCGTGCATGAACGAGAACCCGCGTGCGGGGTCGTCCACATGGAGCGACGAGAAGCCAAGGTCGAGCAGTGCGGCGTCGAGCGCGGGGATGTCGTACTGTGCGGCGTTGCCAAACGAGTCGTTGACGAGCGTCGTCCGTCCGGCGAACCGCGCCAGCCGTTCCTGTGCCCGCGCAAGGTTGCGTGCGTCACGGTCGAAGCCGACCAACTGCCCATCCGGCGCCGTCGCGTCGAGCATGAGGTTCGCGTGGCCGCCAAGGCCGAGGGTGCCGTCAAGAACCGTCATGCCCGGGCGGAGCGCAAGACCGTCAAGAACCTCCTTCGCAAGTACCGGGATGTGTTCCATAGCTAGATGCCGAGGCCGCCGAGCTGTTCGGCGATCGTTTCCGCATCCTCCTCTGTCTTCGCGGTGTACGTCTTCCACTCCTCCTCGTCCCACAACTCCAAACGGTTGTGGACGCCTACTACCACCACGTCCTTCTTGAGACCGGCGTACTCTCGCAAGTACTCCGGAATGACGAACCGTCCCTGCCCGTCAAGCCGCACGTCCATTGCCCCCGCAAGCATGAGTCGGGAGAACGCACGTGAATTGGCCTGCCCCAGGGGCAAACCTGCCAATTTCTCAGCAAGCTTGCCCCACTCCTCCAAGGGAAGCAGGAACAGTGAAGTGTCGAGACCTCGAGTCACGACCGCCCCTTTTGCGAGGTCGTCGCGGAACTTCGTAGGGACGCTGACGCGCCCCTTGTCGTCGATGGAATGATGGTATTCGCCAAGGAACATGGCGATCGTGACTTACTTCGGACTCCTCACCGGGGTGAAGCGCCCTGCTCTTTCCACAAAAAGAAGTGTTGCCTACGTCCGGCCTCTAGTTGCCGGCGCATGCCCCACTTCATGCCTAACAACACCACTTTACCCCACGACACTCCAAAGGTCAACACAACGTTCCAAATTGCTCACGACGAAGTTTTCCGCTGGCACAAAACAAAAAACGCGTTCGGCGTTTGTTCTTGTGCATAAACGTTCCCGACATCGATTCCCCACCGGACGTTGCATTTTCACGTGGAAGCAGTATCCTGTATGCGCACTCCGGAGGCCCCGTCTTGTCCTCGCTTCTCCGCTCCTTCCTGCTCATCGCGTTCATGGGAACCGTCCTCGGCAGCACCCTGGCCGCCTGCCCCACGCAACCCGACCACGACGCCGACGGCACCACCGCCGATGGCGGCGCGGATCGCCTCCCGTTCCTCGACGAGGACGGGATGCTCGTCCCGGAAGAAGATGCCGCCTTCAGCGCCTGGCTCACCAGCTCCACTGAGTCGAGCAAGACTCGGGCGTGCGTCAGCTACCGCGTCCGCAACGAGGGCTGGTCGTTCGACGAAGCCGTCGAGGACTGCAACAACCCTCCGCACTAGCGCACCCCTCCGTCGTCTCCACCCCGCCGAACCTCGCTTCGCGCGGGGTTCGGTGTTGTTATGCGCGCTTCTTTTTGATCGGCGAAATGCCCAGCGAGCGCTTGCTGCGGAGCACGCGATGATACGCCCCGGCAAACCGGTGCGCTTCGTCGCGCGCGGCCTGCAGCACGGTTTTAAAACTCGTGACGACGCGTTTCAACTCTGCATCCGACTCGTCATACACCAAACGATCCTGTTTCCGGTCAACGCCCTTTGCAATGCCGACGACCGGCACCTTCACGCCGAGTTCGTCGAGTACGTGCTGCGCCGCTGCCACCTGCAACTCGCCGCCATCGATCACCATCAGCTCCGGCAGCGGCCAAGCATTCGGCGTCACCACGTTCCGTTTGACACGACGGCGAATCACCTCCTCCATCGCGGCGACATCGTTCGCGCCCTCAAACCCTTTGATGCGGAACCGGCGGTACTGGCTCTTGCTCGGGCGGCCACCCTCAAACACGACCATCGACGCGACGTTCGACGTGCCGGAAAGATGCGCGATGTCGTACGCCTCAATACGCCCGTCGATGTCGATGAACGGGCGCACCGCGTTATCGCTGCGCCATTTCGCGCGCAAATCCTCCTCTTCACGGGTGATGAGCGAAATGTCTTTAATGTGTTCGAGCGCAAAGACACGGTCGCGCAGTTTCGCGGCCTCTTCGAACCTTCCCGCTTTTGCGGCACGCTGCATCTCGCGCGTCAGCTGGCGCAGCAGTTGGTCCTTCTTGCCGGAAAAGAACAGCATGAGCTGGCGCATCGTTTTGCGGTATGCGTTTTTGGATACGACACCGACGCACACGCCCGGGCACTTCCCAATTTGCGCATCAAAACACGGACGGTTCTGGCCGGGCGCGCAGGTTGACCAAGGAATCGACTTCCGAACGAGCTCAAGCGCGGTGCGCAGCGACCGGCCGCTGATGTAGGGGCCGTAGACGCCAAGAAACTTCCGGCGCGCCGCAAGCGAAAGCGTCCGCGAGAACGGCTTGATGCCCATGCGCTCGAGATCGAAGCCGCGCAAAAGCACGGGCTTCGGAAAGTCTTCATTCGTGATGCACAGGTACAAGAAGCTCTTGTCGTCCCGCTGCATGACGTTGTACGGCGGCTGGTGCTTCTTGATCTGGTTCGCCTCAAGCACGAGCGCCTCGATGACCGTCGGCGTCTCGATGTACTCGATACGCGCAATGGTGCGCACAAGGTCTTCGATGCGCGCGTCGTGCGCCTTCACAAAGTATGACCCGACACGCTTCCGCAGACTCGTCGCCTTGCCGATGTACAGCAGCGTGCCGTTCTTGTCGTAATAAAAGTAGACCCCAGGATTGTCGGGCAGGCCTCCGTTTTTAATGACAATATCTGCGCGTACCATGCGTTCCAGTTTGCCGAAAAGAGACGGCACATGCAACTGCTCAAAATCTGCCGATCGTCAGTTTTTGAACAAGGCACCCTAAAACAAAAAAAGATGCTTGGCGAGGGTGCGGAGCGGACGGGCGAACCCCATCCTGCCCCGCACCCCGGCCCTACGCGTTGGCCTGCATGATCGCGTCGACGATGTCGCGGATCGGCCTCCGCTTCTCGTAGTAGTCGCCGATCTCGAGCGTGACCTTGAACTGCTGCTCGAGATCCATGCACGCCTCCACCCAGTCCATCGAATCGTTGACGACGTCGATGATCGCATCCTCGAGCGTGACCGACCGGGTGACGTCCGGGCTGCGGAACCCGTTCATGACCTCGATCACGCGGTGTTGGATGTCCCCCCGACGGGACGCGACGGATTGATTGACCATGGATCGATACCCTCCCTTTGGTGACCACACACTGGTGATTTCCTCGCCAACGTCTCAGCGAGACCGCGCGGCTGAAACAGGTTCAGCAGTCCGGTCTCGCGGCGCGAGGGAGGCATTGCCTTCCCTCGCGCCTGCAACGTCCTCCGCTACATGACGTCGCGCTTCACGCCTCGTCGGAGGCCGCACCCCACGCGCGTACATCCCTTCGGCTCGCACCCCTTCGGCGGCGGCTGCGGCGTCGCACGAATCGCTTCGGGGCCACGGCACACCGTGGGCACGAGCTTGTCCTTCTGGGTCATGATCGCCTCCTTACCCTGCGCCTTTCTATCTGGTCCAGGCGAGGCCAAAGCACCGAAGCGGTCTTCGAATCTTTGGTCTCGCGAGGGTACGAGGTCGGGCATGGACCCGAACCCCGCACCCCCGACGTTCACTCGATACCCGTGTCGCCCGCCGCTTCGTGGAGCGCCCGGACTTCCGTCATCCACGAGCCGTCGAAAAGCTTGTACGTGCCCGCCGCGTTGAGCGCGATCTGCTGCTGCACGATGACCGGCAGCGCATCCGGGTCGGTCAGCGGCTGCCCGGCGCGGATCTGCGCCAGCGCGACGACCGCCGCGCCAACCATGTACTCGTGCCGCGCCTCGCCCTCGGGCCAGGCGCTCGAGTGGACGAGCGCCTCGAGCTTCGCGCGCAGCCGGGGCGTGCGGATCTTCGGGTAAGCCGCGATGCGCACGATGACCGGCAGCGCAGCGTTCCGCGCGATGCGGCGCGCGCCGTTGAAGGTCGCGTACTTCACGAACTCCGCAGCGCGCCACGCGCTGAAGTCGGCGACCTGGCGGATGACGCGCTCCTGGTCCTCGGGGTCGAGGTACTCGATGCGGACCCAGTCGTCGTGACGACGCGGGTCGTCGTACGCCTTGGCGACGAGGTCGCCAAGCCCGACGCCGTTGATGAAGCGCACCTCCTCCTTCGCCTCGAGCGTGCCGAGCACGATGCGTCCGGACCGGTAGCGCGCGAACACCATCCGTCCGCCGGCGTGGCCGCAGGCCAGGCCGTACTCCGGGTAGTCGGCGTGGCCGTGCCGGGTGAACTCGACGAGCGGCGCCTTGCGCAGCGCCCCCATGACGTCGATCGGGATCTCTTCGGGCATGCGATTCCATCCTCCTTCAGAACGAGGCCCCAGGAACCCTTTTGAGAGCTCCCGAGGCCTCGCGCCGATGGAGGAAAGGAACGGTGCAGGTTAGCACCGAAACGCCGTCGCGTCAACGTATTTCCTAGTCAATTTCAATATTGTCTAGGAATTTTTCGTAAATCGCCGGATCAGAACGACAAGTTCTTTATACGAGATCTCATTATTCATCCGTCATTGGGAGGAGTCCGATGACGAAGCAATCTACGCGAACTCCTCGAAGAGATCCTCCCAAGGAAGGTTATTCGCGGCTAACGTTTGTTCTTCAGCATCGGCCGCAGGTATTTCGCCGTGTGGCTGTCCGCGCGGCGCGCAATTTCTTCCGGCGTGCCGGTCGCGACGACGGTGCCGCCCTGGTCGCCGCCCTCGGGGCCCATGTCGATAATGTAGTCCGCGGTCTTGATGACGTCGAGGTTATGTTCGATGACGACGATCGTGTTGCCCTTGTCGACGAGCGAATGGAGCACCTCAAGGAGCTTTTTGACGTCGTCGAAATGGAGCCCGGTCGTCGGCTCGTCAAGCAGATACAGCGTCTTGCCGGTCTGGCGCTTGCTGAGTTCGGCCGCGAGCTTCACGCGCTGCGCCTCGCCGCCGGAGAGCGTCGTCGCGCTCTGGCCGAGGGTGACATAGCTCAAGCCGACGTCGTTCAGCGCCTTCAGTTTGTCGTGGATTTCGGGGATGTCGACGAAGAACGTTGCCGCTTCTTCAATAGTCATCTCGAGCACTTGCGCGATGTTCTTCTCCTTGTATGTCACCTCGAGCGTCTCGCGGTTGAAGCGCTTGCCTTTGCAGACCTCGCACGTCACGTACACCGTCGGCAGGAAGTGCATCTCGATCTCGATGACGCCGTGCCCTTCGCAATGGTCGCAGCGCCCGCCCGGCACGTTGAAGCTGAAGCGCCCCGGCTTGTAGCCGCGGAAGCGCGCCTCTTCGGTCATCGCAAACAGGTCGCGAACGGGGCCCCACGCGCCGGTGTAGGTCGCCGGGTTGCTGCGCGGCGTACGGCCGATCGCGGACTGGTCGATGAGGATCGCCTTGTCGATGTACTCGATGCCGAGGATCGCCTTGTGGCTGCCCGGATTGTCCTTGCCGCCGTACAACTTCTTCGCGACCGCTTTGTACATGACGTCATACGCCAGCGACGACTTGCCGCTGCCCGACACGCCGGTCACGCACACGAAACGCCGCAACGGGAAGTCGATGTCGACGTTCTTCAAGTTGTTTTCGGTCGCGCCGCGCACTTTGATGGCGCCCGATTCTTTTGTGCGGCGTGTGTCGGGAACGGGAATCGTCGCGTCGCCACGGAGATACGCCGCCGTCCGCGACTTCTTGTCCTTGAAAATCTCCGGCACCGGGCCGGCCGCGACAACATGGCCGCCGTGCACGCCCGCCCCCGGACCGATTTCCACCATGTAGTCCGAACGACGGATCGTGTCTTCGTCGTGTTCGACGACGAGCACGGTGTTGCCGAGGTCGCGCAAGTCTTCGAGCGTCTTGATGAGCCGTTCGTTGTCGCGCTGGTGCAAGCCGATGGTCGGCTCGTCGAGCACGTAGAGCGCGCCGGTGAGCCGCGAGCCGATCTGCGACGCGAGGCGGATGCGCTGCGCCTCGCCGCCCGACAGCGTGCCCGCAGTGCGATTCAGCGTCAGGTAGTGCAGGCCGACGTCCAAAAGAAAGCTCAAGCGCGCCTCGATCTCCTTCAATACCGTGCTCGCGATCTCGCGCTGCCGTTCCTGGAGGTCGAGGGTAAGGAAAAACGCAACTGCAGCGTCGACCGACATCGAAGTGACGTCGACGATGTTGCGCTCGCCGATCCACACGTACAACGCCTCGGGACGCAGGCGCATGCCGTTGCACTTCGGGCAGACCTCGTCCGAAAACAGGTCGACGGTGCCCAGGCCGGAACACGCCTGGCAAGCGCCGTACGGGCTGTTGAACGAAAACAGGCGCGGCTCGATTTCGGGAAACGAGAACCCGCACCGCACGCAGCTGAACCGTGCGGACAGCGTGCGCTCCTCCTGTTCGCCGTACAGGATGACGGCCACGCCGTCGCCGCGGTCGGTGGCGGTCTCGAGCGCCTCGCTCAAGCGCTGGCGCGTGTCCTTCGTCGGCTGCCGGAGATCGACGACAGGAATCGTGTCGACGACGACCTCGATCGTATGCTGCATGTACCGCGACAGGCTGATCTTTTCGCTCAAGCGGTGCATGTTGCCGTCGATACGCACCTTCGCGAAGCCGCTGTTATACAAATCGTACAGCAATTGATAATACTCACCTTTGCGACCGCGGATGACCGGGGCCAAGATGCTCACTTCGCGATCCTCCGGCTTCGACTTCTTCCCCTTCTTCTCCCCCCGCTTCCCCGCCTCCCGCACCACAATATCCGCCATCTCGTCGACGGTGAGCTTTTCGATGCGCGTGCTGCAGTTCGGGCAGTGCGGCTCGCCGATGCGCGCAAAAAGGACGCGCAAGTAATCGTAGATCTCCGTGATCGTCGCGATCGTCGAGCGCGGATTTCGGCTGTGCGCCTTCTGGTCGATGGAGATCGCGGGCGACAGGCCTTCGATCTCGTCGACGTCCGGTTTTTGCATGGCGCCAAGGAACTGCCGCGCATACGCCGAAAGCGACTCAATGTAGCGGCGCTGGCCTTCGGCGAAAATGGTGTCGAACGCCAAACTCGACTTCCCGCTACCGGAAAGCCCGGTAATGCAAATGAGTTGGTTGCGCGGCATGGACACGGAGATGTTCTTTAGGTTGTGCTCCCGCGCGCCTTTGACGATGATGTGGTCTTGCATATATGGTTTATGTGCTCTTGGAGGTATCTTGACCCGTCCGACCGACCCAAGCGATCCCACCATGGACACCGGCATGGGTGGCGTCGACGGCAGCGTCGACCTCGACCCGCGTTCCGCGCCCGGCGCCACGTCCGGCAGCATGCAGCTGCCGAACGACCCGGCCGGCCAGGGCCCGATGATGCGTCGGGGCATCCGCCGCATCCCCGGCCAGCATTCGCCGAAGAGCGAGGACTACCGCCCGGAAGGGACGTCGCGCGACCCGACGGTCGGCAGCTTCGCCGCGTTCACGCAGCACCAGCTCGTGAACGTGATGCTCGAGATCATCGGCAACGGCACGGCCGCGAAGCGCCTCACGGATGTCCCCGACGAGGCGACCGTGCGGAGCATGTCGACCGGTGAGCTGAAGGAGCTCCTTCAGCGCTGCAAGATCGATGGCCCCAGCCAGGTGCCGCGTCGGCCGAAGTTCTCCTAGCCCGCCGTCTTCGTCCGTGTACCGCCCCGCTTCCCTTTCGTGGAGGCGCGGGCGGTCCGCTTTTTTTCTTGGGCGAGCTCGGCTTCGAGCGCAATAATCTCGTCGCGGAGGATCGCGGCGGTTTCGAACAAGAGGTTCGCCGACGCCATCGCCATCTCCTCTTTCTTTTCCGCGATGACTTCGCGCAGCTCCTTCGCCGACGCGGTCATTTCGATCTTCAGCACCTGCTGGATGTCGCCCGGCCGCTCGTTCATGAGCTCGGCGCGGATGTCGCCGATCTTTTTCTTAATCGTCTCCGGCGTAATGCCGTGCTCCTTGTTGTACGCCAGCTGCAAGGTGCGGCGGCGTTCCGTCTCCTTCAGCGCGCGCGTGAGCGACCCGGTCATCTGGTCGGCGTAGAGCACGACTTGGCCGTTGACGTTGCGCGCCGCGCGTCCGATGGTCTGGATGAGCGACGTCTCGGAGCGCAGGAACCCTTCCTTGTCCGCGTCGAGGATGCCGATGAGCGATACCTCCGGCAGGTCGAGGCCCTCGCGCAGCAGGTTGACGCCGACGACCACGTCGTACGTCCCCTTGCGCAAGTCGGACAACACCGTGATGCGCTCCAGCGTCTCGACGTCGGAGTGCAAGTACGCCACCTTGATCTTCCGTTCTTTGAGATACTCGGTGAGGTCCTCCGCCATCTTTTTCGTGAGCGTCGTCACGAGCGTGCGCTCGCCTTTGCCGATACGGTCTTCAATACGCACGATGAGATCGCCGATCTGCCCCGGGTAGTCGCCGGACGCGACCACTGGGAGCACGATGGTCTCCGGGTCCACGAGGCCGGTCGGGCGGATGATCTGCTCGACGACCTTCTGCGATGTCGTCGCTTCATACGCCCCCGGTGTCGCCGAGACGTACACCATCGCGCCGATGCGGTCGATGAACTCATCGAATTGGAGCGGCCGGTTGTCCTTTGCGGACGGCAGGCGGAACCCGTGCTCGACGAGCACCGACTTGCGCGCCTGGTCGCCGGCGTACATGCCGCCGATCTGCGGCAGCGTGACGTGTGACTCGTCGATGACGGTCAGGAAATCGTCCGGGAAGTAGTCAAGCAGCGTGTACGGCGGTTGGCCTTCGCGACGACCGTCGAAATGGCGCGAGTAGTTCTCGATGCCGCTGCAGAACCCGATGTTGCGGATCATCTCGACGTCGTACCGGGTGCGGCGCGACAACCGCTCGTACTCGAGCACTTTGCCCTCCTTCTCAAACCGCGCAAGCTGCTCCTTGAGCTCGGCCTCGATGTCCTGGAGCGCACGTTCACGGCTGAGCGCATCGGTCATGTAGTGCTTTGCCGGGAAGAGCCACATCTGCGTCAACCGTTCGCGCACCATGCGCGTGACGTGGTCAAGCAGCAGCATCTCGTGCACGCGATTGTCCTCGATGGTGAGGCGGTACAACACCTCTTCGTTCATCGGCATGAGTTCGATGACGTCGCCCTGGGCGCGGAACTGGCCGCGCGACAGGTCCGTCGTCGTGCGCGTGAACTGCATGTCGACGAGGCGGCGCAGCAGTTCGGTGCGCGACAGCGGGTCACCGATCATGATGCGCATGCCGCTCTTGCTATACTCGGCCGGCGAACCAAGGCCGTAGATGCACGACACCGACGCGACGATGATGACGTCGCGCCGCGTGAGGAGCGCCTGCGTCGCGGCGTGGCGCAAGCGGTCGATCTCTTCGTTGATCTGCGCGTCCTTCTCGATGTACGTGTCGGTGCGCGGCAAGTACGCCTCCGGCTGGTAGTAATCGTAATAGCTCACGAAATACTCGACCGCGTTTTCCGGAAAGAACTCGCGGAACTCTTGGCACAGCTGCGCTGCAAGCGTTTTGTTATGCGCAATGACGAGCGTCGGCTTCTGCACGCGCTGGATGACGTTCGCCATCGTGAACGTCTTGCCCGACCCGGTGACGCCGAGCAGCGTTTGGCGCGACAAACCCTCGCGGAGGCCGTCCGTGAGTTCCTGTATCGCCTTCGGCTGGTCGCCTGCGGGTTGGTATTGTGAGCGGAGAGAAAACTCCATAACGCAAATGCCCCGAGAGCCGGGGCTCTAGGGGTACCTATCGTAATTTGTATTCGAACGATACCGTACAGATTACGAACACGCAAGCGATCATCCACACCCCGAAACGAAGTTTCGAAACTTAGTTTCGCAGTAAGTTATCCACAAGAGAAAGCGCCCGCCCCAGGCATGAACCCGGGCGGGACGCGATGCGAAATACTACAACGCCTTGCCGTGAGACTCCTTGAAGGCGTCCCGGATCTTGATGGCGTCCTCTTCCGCCATCCCTTCGATCGCCGGGTCGACGTCGTCGCCGGCAGCCGCGAGCGTCTGCCGCACGCGTTCGTGTACGATCCGTCCCGACGGACCCAGGCGGGTGATGCTGAACTTGCGGTCCGGTCCGGTGAGGAGCCCAATCGCGACCAATCCGCGGGAGAGCACCCCCACGCGATGGTCGTTGCGCACCTCATCAAGGCACTCGTCGACGATCCGGCCGACCGAACCGATGTAGGCGAGCAGGATGCGCATGCACTCCAGCGGCGACGTATCGATGCTGCAGCCATACTCGTCCGACATGTGGATGATCGCATTCCCGGACACCCGGGAGAGCTTCCACGACGGCGCCGCGAACCCCACGCGCAGCAGCGTGCACCGCGTGCGTTCTCCCTCGAGCTCGAGGACAATGGCCGCGTCGTGCCACTTCCCCTTTGCGAGGAGGTTGATGTGCGCAACCGGATTCTCGCGGTGCGCGTGGTACTCGAGCCCAGCCTCCGTGGGCACAAGGAAGTCAAAGCGCCGCGGCCCTCCGGTAAGCTTTGCCCACACGCCAACGAGCGTCACGATGGGACCAACAAGTCCGAAAATGGCCCCGACCAGCAACATCACCGCGGCGATGTCGGCGTCTTCGATGCCGTGGAATCCCAAGGCCACCACCGCGCAACCCACGAGCAAGAACAGCGGGCCCGTACGAAGCGCGACATCGCTTTCGTTGTTGAGACCTACATCCTTCGCGGCCTTGCATGCCGCGCAGGCCGCGCTATACGACGTCTTGTCAACGATCTTCTGCAAGCGGTTCACCACACACTCCCTGCTGCAGGCACGCATGTCCTGCCGACGAGTCGCACGCACGGCCCTCTCTGTTGGCGCCCTACCGTTGCGGGGCGACGAGCCTTCCGTCGTACTTGCCGTGAATCGGCCGACATGAGTTAACCACAGCCGCGTTCGCTCAACAAGAACAGAAGCGCCCGCCCCAGGCATGAACCCAGGGCGGGACGCGATGACGACGCGCTAGATGAGCTTCGAAACGGCGCGGAGCTTGGCACCGATGGCGGCGAGCTGCCGGGACGGCTCGGGCTCGAACTGCCGCACCGTACGCGAGACCGAACGGGCCTCTTCGAGGTACGCGCGGATCTCGTGCACCCGGTTGCGGCGGAAACCGTGGCCGAGGCCCGCCCCCGTGCGGTCGAGGACGTCGTCGATCTCCCGGTGCAGCCGGAGCCACTGCGCCTCCGTCGGACGCTGGTCCCAGCGTTCCCAGACCGCGACGCGCTTCAGGATACGCTCGATCTCGTACTGCCGCTCCCGCAGGAGGAGCGCGTCGCGCACCGTCCCGAGGATGCTGCGGGAGAGGTTGACGACGTGCGTGCGCACCTCGTCGCTCGGGTTGTGGAGCGCGTAGATGACGAGCTCGGTGACCTGGTCGAGCTCCTCGACGATCATGTCGCGGCTCCGGCGGAACGGGCGGGCGACGAGGATCTCCTTGAGCGCCTCGCGCAGCTCCTTGAGCCGATCCGGACGGTTGGGCGTCAGGAGCTTCTTCGGCTCGAGCGCCATGAGCTGCTCGATGGCGGCGCGGTGGCGGATGATGCGCGACAGCACCGCCTCGATGTAGCTCGCGAGCACCGCGCCGAGCGGCACGACGCGCTCCTTGTCCTCGTGGAGCGCCACGAGCTGGCGCGTCATGCGCCGCAGCGCGGAGGCCGTACCGGGGTACTTGCGGCTCCCCTTCACGCCGCGGGCGGTGCGGATGAGCGCGACCGAACGGGCGAAGTCCGCGTTGTGCACCGGGTAGTCCTTCGGATCCACGCCGTCGGCGAAGACCCGCGCGTACTCCTCCTGCAGCGCGTAGAAGCGCTCGGCGTCGTCGATGGGACGGCCGTAGGCCTCGAGGAGGCTGCCCGCGAAGAGCTCGCGACAGTCGCCGTGCACCTTGAGTTGGTGCGCGACCCACGTCGTCGCGTGGCCGTTCTGCGCGCGTTCGGCGCCGTAGACGTTGTCGTACCCGGCGAACACCATGTGGTGGTCGCCGCGCGCGAACGCGGCCTTGGTCATCCGCCAGTCGACGATGAGCGGGTAGCCGCCCTTGCCGTCCGGGCTGTCGACCTCGATGAAGGCGAGCGGCTTGTCGGTGAGACCGATGCACGTGCAGGTGCGCGCGCCGCCCGCGAGCACGAGGGTGGTGCGGACGGGGGTGGTCCAGCGCTGGTCGAGGGGGTCGATGGGCAAACAGTCCTCTCAGTGGCCAATGGCCGTTTGGGTTGTCCGGAGTAGTGAAACCGGCGGCGAAAAGTTAGCAGAAACAAAAGCAAAAGTCAAACAAAAAACCATCCCGGGCCGAGCGAGGGATCTCTCGCAAGAGATCCTTCGGCTTCGCCTCAGGATGGGCGTGATGACTTACTTTTTGATGGCATCCATCACCACATCGATAGCGCCGCTCGGGATATGCTTGCGGAACTCGGGGTTGTTCGCCACCATCTGCTCGCGGATCGTCTCGCTCGAAATACCCGGCACCGGAACGACCTTTTTCGTCGCGACCCCCATGCCTTCGAACAGCGCGCGGACCTCTTCGCGTCCGCTCCACACCGTCGCACCCTCCGGGTTGCCGCACTCATCCAGCACGCGGTGCGCCCACTGGGCGTCTTCGCCGCCGTCTTTCACGACGACGATGGTCGCGTCCATGATGTCTTTCGCAAGGAGCGCGGCGCTGATCATCTCGCGGCGCTGCTCGACCGTAAACGGGGCGTCCGCTCCGGCCTTTCCTTCGTCACAAATGACGATGCAGGCGTTGCCGCACGATTTCACCATCCCCTGGACGACCATCAGGTGCCCTTCGTGGAACGGTTGGAAGCGACCGGGAAAGATGCAGGTAGACATACGGTTATTTCCAAGCAGTTAATTTCTCCGCCAACTCCGGCGGGCGCAAAAACGAACGGCGCAACTGCTCCAGGACGAGCGGCGGGGCATCGATGCGGCTCATCTCCGCGACGCCGAGCCCTCGTTCGCTACATTTTACCAGATAGCCGATCTCCCCGGGATCGAACCCCATGAGCGTGGCCCCCACCGCGTCGACCGCGACCGCGTCGAGGCCGGCGAGCACGACGCCCATCTGCACGGCATCGCCGCGCGTCGGCCCGTCGCCTTCCATCGCAATGGTCCCGTCTACGATGCCGACGTGGCACGGCAACTCCTCATACAGCGTCGTCACCGTCTCATGGAACGCCTTCATGCCCTCGTTGTGCAACCATGGCCAGCGCGCCCACACCCTTCCGTGCGTCCCGACGCGCGGTGGGACGACCCATGTGCCGAGCGTCCAGTTTTTCACCGACAGCGAGATGCCGGCGTCGCGGTGCGTCTTCATGGGCGTCAACGAGATACGGAGGTCGCACTCGCTCGCGAGCCTCGAGCGGCGGATCTCGTTCAGGCTGCCGTCCGCGCGGACGCTGTGGCCGAGCACGGTATCGTCGTCGTTGAGGTCGACGAGGATCGTGTGCTCGTACTCCTCGATGAGACGCTCGTAACCGAAATTCGCAAACGCCGCCTTTGTCCCGTGGTACGACGCGTCGCCGACGAATACGTCGACGCGGCTGTGCTGGCGGATCTCGTCGAGGAGCCCGCGCACCGCATCGACGTGGGTCGACGCGAGCTGCGTCTCGTGGTGCACGAGGTTCACCTTGACGATGATGCGCCGGCTGGACTTGACCTTATCGATCCACGCGTCACCAAGCTGGTGCACGGCCTCGCGCACGGCCTTGCGGCGGTTCGGTTCCTGGATGAGGACGACCTTGGCCATCTGCATACGTACTGGCCATGGTACCGCCGAGCCGACGCCTCGGCAACACGCCCGTTGCTGCGTTGACATCGGGCGGTTTTTTTGCTAGGGTACGCCGTTCGTTCCACACCCCCGGAGGCCCCGATGACCGCACTGACCACCTGTTCGCACCGCATCACCTGCGGGTGCCCGTGCACCGACGCGGCGCTCGCGACCGGCACCCGATGCCTGCGCGACGGCGCATCGCTGCGCGAGGCCGTGACCCGCGTCGGACCAGGAGAACCCCTGCCGCCGTTCGATCTCGCGGCGTTCCGCGAGAGCCTCCTGGCGGTCCACGACCAGCGTCTCGTGGCGCTCCTCATCGAAGCGGCGGTCGCCGTCGACGCCGGGCTGTGGGACGAGTCGCTCCTCGACCGCTGGGAGGACGCGATGCACCGTAACATGGTGCTCGCGCTCATGCCCTACGCAGAGGTGGTCGACGTCTGGACGTTCCTGCGCAACCTCGATGTGCTGCGCGCGCATGTCCTGCTGCTGCATCTGCGCGAGTGCGCGGCGCGACGCCTCAGCGGTGCGGAGGAGATCGCCCGTGGCGTCACGCTGCACCTCATCCGCGCCAAGTGCCCGTTCGAACGGATCGAGACCACGCGCGAAGAAGTACTCGCGCTCGCCACCGCGTGACCGCACAACCTCCGCCGCCCGCTGGATTCCAGACGGGCGGCGCATCGTTTCAATGAAAAAAAACAGTGAAGGGGCCGGGCGAGATGAGACTCGTCCGACCCCTCACGTTCCGCTCCCCGGGCGTTCCCGGGTACTAGGATATGGCCTGGCGCATGATGCGCTCGCAGGCCTCGACGAACGCGACGACGTGCTTGGCGCCGGCCGGGTTCTTCGCGGCGTTCACGAGCTTGGCGCGGTCCGAGAACCGCCACTTGAGCTCGCGCTCGTTCGCGTAGGCCTGCGCGATCGCCGCGTCGGTGAGCGCCGCGATGCGCTCGCCGATCGGCCGCTCGTCGCCCGCCTTCGCGGCCGGGACGCCGACCCGGGCGTTCTTGACACACCCGTTCAGGTCGCGGCTGCGCTGCTCGGCCTCGCGGGCCCGCGACTGCGCCAGGGCGCGCTCCTTGCGGCGGTCCTCGTCGCGCTTGCGCTGCGCCTCCTTCTCGGCCTTGGCCTGCGCGGCGCGGCGCTCCTCCTCGCGCAGTCGGACCTGCAGGGCCTCGGCCGCGCGACGGGCCTCGCGCTCGGCTTCGTCACGACGGGCCTGCTCGGCCGCGGCGTGCGCTTCCTCGCGCCGCCGCTGCTCCTCCCGCTTCCGCCGCTCCGCGGTGGCGCGATCGGCCTCGATGCGCGCGAGCTCCGCCGCGACGTCGATCACCGGCTCCGGCTCGACCTTCGCGACCACCACGGGGGCGGACTCGGGGACGATGACGGTCGGCGGGGGCGAGATCTTCGGCGCGGGCTTCGCGGCGACGGGCTTGCTCGTCGTGCGGCGCGGCACCGGCATCGGCGGCGCCGCGTCCGCGTCGACGAACTTGCCGCCACGGAACACGAGCTTGCTGCCCGAGGGCTGCGAGGCGGCCTGCTGCGACGCCAGGGGCGACGCGCGGCGTCCGAAGCTGCGGGCGGCGGCGCCCTCGATGGCGTTCGGGTGCGTGTGGAAATTCATCCGTTCCTCCGGGGGTGAACAGCTGGAGACTCCCTCCATGGGTCCGGAAATATGCCGCTGCAATGCACATTTCCAGGCCTCTGGAGGGACTCTTTTTCACCGAAAGGAACCATCCAATATAGCACAAAAATGACGTTTTGTCAATGAAATAGGCCAAAAAATACACAAAAACCCCAGCATTTGCTGCGGGGGCTCTTGTGGTTCCGGGACTTGGAATCGAACCAAGATTCACGGCTTCAAAGGCCGCTGTCCTGCCGTTAGACGATCCCGGAGTGGTACGAATGGCACGGGTTTTCCCGTCGATGGTAGCGCAAATCCAAGAAAAAATCAATCGGAAACCCCAGGAACCGTGATCCCTGGGGCCGAGGGGGTGAAGAGGGCGCTGCCAGCTCGCCGGACAAGGCGCGACGTCCTATGCGGAAGGACATGGGGCTGGCAGCCCCTCACCTTCCAGGGAACGCCTTCCCCGCCCCCGGTCAAGCGCGACGTGGCGGCAGGCGCGGCAATTGTGTATGCTCTTGCGCATCATGCGCCCCCTCGTCGAGATTACCAACCTCAGCAAGAAATTCGGGCACCAGGTCATCTTTGACGAGGTGGGCGTTGTTCTTTCCGATGCGCAGAAAACTGCGGTCATCGGACGCAACGGCGCAGGCAAATCGACGCTCTTCAAACTCATCCTTGGGCAGGAGGAACCGGACGGCGGCGCCATCCGCCACCTGCCGGGCGTGCGGATCGGCTATGTCGAACAGCATGCGGAGTTCCCCGCAGGCGAAACGGTCATCGCCTCCCTCACGCGCGTCAGCGGAAAAGAAGACTGGGCGTGCGCGAAGATGGCCGCGCAGTTCCAGCTGAAACGCGACCTCCTCACGACACCGGCCGCCGACCTCTCGGGCGGTTACCGCATGCGCGTCAAACTTGCCGCGATGCTGCTCGACGAACCGAACCTCTTGCTGCTCGACGAACCGACAAACTACCTCGACCTCGCGACGCTCCTCCTCCTCGAGCGCTTCCTCCGCACCTACCGCGGCAGCATGCTCGTCATCTCGCACGACCGCGAGTTTTTAAAGCGCACGTGCACCTCGACCATCGACATCGAACGCGGACGCCTCACCACCTTCCCCGGCCCGGTCGAGGACTACATCGCATACAAGCAGGAGCAGGCGGACTTCATTGCCAAGACGAACAAAAAGATCCTCGCGCACAAGGAACATCTCCAGGAATTCGTCGACCGCTTCCGCTACAAGGCGAGCAAGGCGACGCAGGCGCAGTCAAAACTCAAGCAGATTGCGCGGCTGAAAACGATCGCCATCGACCATGCGCTCGCCACGGCGCGCATCGCCATCCCGCCGGTCGTCACGAAACCCGGCACCGCCGTGCGCGTCGACAACCTCGCGATCGGCTATGGCGACCCCGCTGGGCGGGGCGATTGCCGCGTCGTCGCAAGCGACATCACGTTCGAGATCCCGCGCGGCGAGCGCGTCGTTATCGTCGGCAACAATGGCCAAGGCAAGACGACGCTCTTGAAGACGCTCGCCGGCGAACTCACGCCGCAGGGCGGCGAGGTCGCGTGGTGGCACCGCGCGGAGATCGGGTACTACGCCCAGCACGTCGAAGCGGCGCTCGACCCTTCCGACCGCGTCGACGAGTATCTCCGACGCCAGGCGCCGGCAGATGCCAAGGAAGAGGACGTGCTCCGTATGGCGGGCAACTTCCTGTTCCGCCGCGACGACCTTGCGAAGACCGTCTCCATGCTCTCCGGCGGCGAGAAAGCGCGGCTGTGTCTTGCCGGCATCCTGCTCCACCCGAACAATGTCCTCCTCCTCGACGAGCCGACGAACCACCTCGACGTCGAAACCTCGGAGTCGCTCGCCCGCGCGCTCGTCGAGTTCGGAGGTACGGTCATCTTCGTCAGCCATAGTCGTACGTTTGTGCGCGTCGTCGCCACGCGCATCCTTGAGGTGCAGCACGGGACGGTGCGCCAGTATCCGGACACGTACGAAGCGTATGTCGCGAGCCTTGCAGACGTGCTCGACGCCGATGTCGGCGGCGAAACGGACGATGCGCCCGCAACGGCGGCGGGCGAACAGGAGCGCCAGCGGCTGCGCATGGAGCTCAAGGAAAAACAGCGACAGGCGCAGCGGCTTGAAAAGCAGATCGCGGAGCTCGATACGCAAAAGAGCGCGCTGCTGCGCTTCTTCTTCGAGAACCCAACGGATTACGCGCCCGACAAGGCGCGCGAGCTGAAAGAGGCCACGGAGCAACTCGCGAAATCAGAAGAGGCGTGGCTCGCCTTGTGCGCGGAGATTGAGTCGCTGCGCCGTTAAACCTGCGGCGGACGGTTGAGGAGCATGAGGACGAGCGACGCCGCGCCGAGGTACAGGAGGTGGCGGAAGTCTTCGGTCGTGAACGCGAGGACGAGGCCGAGCATCGCCGGGAGTTCGGCGCCCGCGGCGCGGAACAGGAACTTCACGAACGGCCCACTCACCTCGTGCCGGCCGTCGAATGTCTTGCCGGTCGCAGGCGGGTTCCATCGCGCCATGCCGAGCGAAAACAGCGCGCCGAGCGCGGCGAAGAACCACATTTGGCCGGCCATGATGTCCTCCCATAGCGGTCCGGTGCCGATACGGTGATCGGTGGCGTACCACCCAATGAATCCGTACAGCAGGATGGCGAACGTGAACGCACCCCAGAGCACGTTCATGGTGAACTGCAATTGCTTGTGTTTTTCCATACGGTTGTTAGACGCGAAGATGTTTGCGCATCGCGAATGCGGTCGTCAAGATGCTGAGCACGGAAAGCGCGAGGAACTCGCCGCCGAAAATGATGAGCGCGTTCTGCGTAAAGTAGTCCCACAAGCTGAGGCTGGCCTGGCCGAAGTACTGCATGAGCGGATTGTCGAGCGTCTTGGCGCCGAGGAGGACGACGCCGGCCATGACGCCGGTCGCAATGAACGAGAGCAGTACCGCCTCAAGCACGAACGGAGCGCGGACAAACCAATCGTGCGCGCCGACGAGCTTCATGATGGCGATCTCGTCGCGGTGCACATAAATGGCGATGCGGATCGCATTGAAGATGATGAGCACGGAAACAAGGCCGAAAAACGCCGTGAGCGCGAGGCCGGCGATGCGCAGGCGGTCGGCGAAGGAGGAGAGTTTCGCGATGACCTCTTCGTAATCGGTATAGTCCGCCTCTTTGATGTACTCCGTGTATTCCGGACTCTTCACTGCCTCAAGGATGAACGCGAAATCCTCAGGCGAATGCGCCGAAATAAGCAGCGCATCGCCAAACGGGTTGCCGCCGACCTCTTCGAGCGCGGCGAGCACCGTCGGGTCGTTCGCGTTGCGTTCCTTGAAGTTTTCGAGCGCCTGGTCGGCACTGATGGTGTCGATGGTCTTCACCTGCGGCAGGCCGAGCAGGTACCCGCGCGCCGACTGTTGGACGGCCTCCGACGTGCCGGGGACAAAATACACGGCGACCTGGACCTCCTCTTCCACCGCGCGGATCGCGCTCCCCGTCACCACGTTGACGAGCAGCACCGCGTTCACCGTCATGAGCGTCAACACGAAAATCGTGAGCGTCACGAGCGACAACCACATGTTGCGCCAGAAACTCTGGAAGGTGAACTTCATGATGCGCGCGATGGTCCGCATAGCCTAGCCAAGGACGTATTTGCCGTGTTCGACGTCGGACACGATCTTGCCGTTATGGATGGTGAGCACGCGCTTCTTGAGGGCGTTCACGATATCGCGGTCGTGCGTGACGAGCACGACGGTGGTGCCGAACTCGTTGATCTTCTTGAGCAGCTCGATGATCTCGCGCGACGTGATGGTATCGAGGTTTCCCGTCGGCTCGTCGGCGACAATGATCTTCGGCCGGTGGACGAGCGCGCGGGCGATGGAAACGCGCTGCTGTTCGCCGCCGGAGAGCTGGCGCGGATAGCGTTCCGCCTTGTCGCCGAGGCCCACGATCTTCAGCACCTGCGGGACGATCTCCTTGATGCGACTCCCCGCCGCGCCGGCGACTTCCAGCGCGAACGCGACATTCTCGTACACCGTCTTGCGCGACAGCAACTTGAAGTCCTGAAACACGACGCCGATCTGGCGGCGGAGCGTCGGGACCTCCGAGCGGTGGATCTTCGTAATGTCCCAGTCGCCGATGACGATCTTCCCCGCCGACGGGCGCTCCTCCGCGAACAGCAACTTGGCAAGCGTCGTCTTCCCCGAGCCGCTCTGCCCGACAATGGACACGAACTCGCCCGGCTTCACATGAAAACTCACCCCCGAGAGCGCGTGGGTGTTCGGGTGGTACGTCTTGTTGACGTGCGAAAACCTAATCACGGAGTCCAGTATAACACACCTCACGGCCTGCGCCGTTCGCGGGACAGCCCGAATACGAGCGTTCCGATCCCGCCAAGCGCGAGCACGACAAACCAGGCGTACCACGCCGTCCGCGGGTTCCCGCCGCGGAGCGTGACATCAAGCACGTTGTCATTATCGAAATCAAAGCCATCGACGCGGCCGTCGTGTTCACGATCGACGGACTCCGCTTGGCCGTCGCCGTCCACGTCATACATCGCCACGTCGATGACGCCGTCATTATCCACATCGTAGAACAAGGCATCGAGGCGGCCATCGTCCGCGGCGTCGAGCACGACGACGTCGTCAAGGCCGTCGGCGTCGAGGTCGTACACGGCGGCGGCAGGATCTGCGGCGATCGATGCAAGCGGCGTGCCGTCCGCAAACCCCACCAGGCTGCAGAGCGCGGCGAACGCGATGCCCGCGAGCGCCCAATGCTCCGGCCGTGCGGCGCGCGCGGTCGGCACGTCGGCGCTGTACACGACCTTGGTGCGCGCGGCGATATCGTGCAGCGCGCGCTTCTCGCGGTCCCACAGCATCGGCAACCACCCGACAAACGCGGCTGCGGACACCAGAAGACGGACGACGACCTGCTGGAGCGGACGCGCCTTCGCGTCCGACTGGATGCGCAGCCGCGCCACCGCCCCGGCCGGCGTCGTCGCAAAGAAAAACCAAGAAAAGAAGAAATATGCAGCAGTCGCGACGAACACAATCGCACTCGACATGTCCGCGTGTCCTCGGAATGCGAAGAAGAGCGTGACGAGCTGCACGATCGTCACGTCGACGCCGAGAACGGCGGCGCGGACCCAGAAACCTGCGGGACGGCGGGCGCGAGCCTGCGCCTCGGTGCGTCGCCGCACGAAGAGCAGGACGCCGACGCCGATGGCGACCGCGGCGAGCGAGCTGAGGAACGTAATAGTGAGCGCGAGTGCAAGCATAGGACTAGTCGGTAAACCACCCGCCTATCCAGTTCACGACGCCGCCGCCGACGGTCAGCACGCCGTCGACGACATCGCTCACCGCCCGCGCGGCCGCGACCGGGCCTGCGCCGAGCACTGCCGCGCCGAACTTCGCGGTCTCCCACGTCGTCTGGACAACGCCTTCCGCGTCGATGACGCGCTGCATGCCGTACCGGAGCGCGTTGTCGATATCCCCCCAGCCCTCATGCAGCATGAGCTCAGTGGTCGTTTCAATAACCCCGCTCGGCGAGACCTTCGCAACGACGCCAGTGACATTTTCGCGGAGCCACCCCTTTTCCTGGAAGCCGACAAACCGCGCGAGGTCGTCCGGCGTGTTCGCGAGAAAATCCGCGGCGGCGAAAACCGGGATCAGCGTCAGCCCGCGCGAAACATAGGTATCGATCACGGCCTTCGCAGCGGCATCCGCTGCCGTCGCGCCCTCGTCGCGCGCATCAAGATACGTCGTCAGCGTATCGACGGCATCGCTCATGGCGTCGACGGTAGCGTATTCGCTAAATTTGTACTCGCGGATATCCCCCCACGTCTCAGCAAACTCGGAAAAATCCTTGTACGCCTGCGCGGCGTCGCGGACGTTTTCCGGCGCCTGACGCAGTGCGCTGAGGATTTCTTTCATCTCTTCTGCGTTCTCCGCATCGGCAACCGCGTCGTCCAGTGCCGCGTCGTACTCCCCCGCCGAGTCGTGCAGCGCCGCGAGTTCGGGGTCGTTGTCAACCCGCTGAAGCGCGTCGCGTGCCTCCTCATAGTGGTCCCACTCGTACGCGGGGATGTCGAGCGGGATCGGCGCGTCGTACGAAAGCGGCGTCGCAAAGACGTCGATGGTGTCATCAACGTCAAGCGTGGGCGTATCGAACACGTCGATCGCGCTCGTGCACGCGCTCATCGAGACGTCGCACGCGGCGATGCACTCCGCGTCCTGGCCGTACGAAATGGTCTCCGTGGAACGGTATGGCGCGATGCATGCGTCATACGCGGCGTCACCCGCAGCCGTCGCCGGCGCCATGCACGCGTCAAACGGGACGTCGCACTTTTCGTTCATCTCCTCGTAGCACGGCGAGACGAAATCAAGACCGCCCCAGCACGGGTGGTTGCCCTCACCATCCACCCTGTTGATGATTTCCGACTCGCATGCAAACTTTGTCTCCCAGCAACCGTGATACAGGCTGTCAAACACTTCGCCATACGCATCCTGCGACGCATTCCAGCAGGTAAAGTCCGGGTCGATCGTCGAGTCGTAGGTCTCCGTCACCTCCGGACACGCGGATGCGCAAGAATCGTACGCCTCCTGGCACTTCGCCTCCTCGTCCGCATACGACGGACCGGTCGTCGTGGATGTCGATGTCCGCCCGCCGTCAGACTGCGTCGCGGTCCACGTCGGCACGCACGTGCCGTTGGCCGCAACGCGGCCGCTCAAACACCCCCCGCTGTCCGTGTCATCGTCGTCGTCTGTACATAACGCGAGGATGTCTTGTGCCTGGCGCATGCACGGATCGAAACCGGCGCTGCAGTCATCCCAGCACGACGGATCAGCATTATCGTAGTAACACAGGTCCGAGCAGGCATTCTGGACATCAAAACAAATTTCCGTATTCGCCGCATACGCATCATAGCAATCGTCCGACTGCGCACGCGCGGACGATGCCGCCCCCAAAAGCACCACCACAACAACGGCCGTCGCGGCGCACGACCACCGATACACTGCTTGGAATCCTGCCAGGATACTCCTCATACGAGGCGGCGCCTTGCCCTTACGTTGGCACAAGTATACGCCTCGCTACAGAGACCTTACGCGCTTATCCACAAAGGATGCTTCCCGTTCCCCGTCCGCCTTCACTACGGGCTACAAACTGCACAATGCGTACGCGGTGACGGAAAGAGTATTGCTGCCGTGAAGATTTGACTCCGACACCATACCGACCGCAGTCCATGCCGTCGTGCTGCTGGGACGACTCGAGACAAGCACCGCTCGCTCCAGGTTCGTATCCGTCGTCGTAACATCGCCGCCTCCACCAAGCAGTACCTTCCCGTTCGGACAGGTTGCGGTCGCGGTCACTTGCGTCCCCTTATTCGCCCCCGAAGCGGAAGTGACCGTCACGCCCGTGACGAGCGTTGCGCCAGTCGTACCAGCGGACCCCGTCGCGCCATTGCAGACATAACTTGTCGCCGTAACCTCGGACGGATCGAGTATGCCACTGTCGTTTGCATCGATGCCGCTTTCAATTTTTTGACCGCCATATGCGCAGTTCGCACCCGCGGGTTCATCGGAGATGTTCACGAAACTTGTTGCCCCGGTCGCACCTTGCGCGCCGGCCACGCCCTGTGCGCCCGTCGCACCCGTTGCACCTGTCGCACCTGTCGCGCCTTGTGTTCCGGTTGATCCTGCCGCGCCCGTTGCGCCGGTTGCCCCGGTCGCACCCACCGCACCCGTTGCGCCTGTCGCACCGGTTGTACCTGTCGCACCGGTTGCGCCTGCAGTGCCAGTTGCGCCTGCAGTGCCAGTTGCGCCTGTCGTTCCCGTCGCTCCCTGTTCCCCGGTTTCGCCTTGTGCGCCTTCCGCTCCCGTTGCGCCCGTCGCACCTTGTGCTCCGGTTGATCCTGCAACGCCCGCTGCACCTTCCGCGCCGGTTGACCCTTCCGCACCCTGCTCACCGGTGATGCCATTACAGAAATAATTTGTCATGGTGACCTCGCCGGGATCGAGTACGCCGCTGTTATCCGCATCGATGCCGCTATCCGTTTTTTTACCGCCATACACACATTGTGCGTCAGATGGAACGTCGGAAATCGTGACCATGCTCTTCGACCCCGAAATCGTCAAACGCTCGATGACCTCGGCATAACTGGCGACACCGCGCAGATCGTATGTGCCAGGTTGAAATGCGATATCATCCTCGCCGGATCGTTGCATTGCCCACGCAAACAATATACCGCTGCGAATGACACCCTCGGACTTCAGCCGCGAAACAACGGAATCGCTGCTCTCGCCGCCATTGACGACAAACATCGATACGTCGTTGGCGGGCGTAGAAAAATACATTCCCGCCAAGGCGACTGAAGCAACAATAGCAAAAGCGGATCCCGTGAAAATGACGATGCGAAGAAGACGAGGAAACGAGTGGGGTAGTTTCAATCGCATAGATTTTCCGAAAGTTCTACCGATAACAACCCGACGCTTTTGCAAGATCCGTTTATTATATCAGACGATCAACACTTACCCAAAGTACGTTCGCAATTTTGTTGCGTACGACAAGCCCAGGATTCCGATTTTCGCCAGCTTCGATGTCGAACGCGCGCACCACGGCATCAAGGCATTCTGCACACCAAAAGCCCCGCCGTGTGACGGGGCTTTTGGTGCCGAGTCCATGGACCCGGCGGGGTTCGAACCCGCAACTCCTCGGTTGACAATCCGGGTGTTTTACCAATTAGCACTACGGGCCCGTAGCCCAAGACTCGGCGCGAAAACAAAAGTCCACCCCCCGTTGTTCATGGAGAGTGGATCTTTTGTGTCAACCAAGGATTCATCCGTAGGAGGACGACACCCGGATAGATGCATTCCATCATCCGTACCGCACCCTGTCAAACGGACTTATCCACGCTACGCCGCCCGCTTTTCTGAAATTCTTGATGCGGGAACAGGAATATTTTCGTATGCAGGGGCACGCAGCTCTCGTCGCGGTGCCTTACTCACCGATTTTAGCTCGCCGATACTGCGGTCGATTGCGTAATAATGGTCACTATACTCACCATGCAACATTCGCAAGGCCCGTGCAGCATCCTCATCCATACGGACCGAAAATCCAGATTCGAACGGCGTCTCCATGACACCGGATGATCCTTTCTCGTGGATCCAAGGAGTAGCCTCAAGGCTCGAACGTTCTTGATAAAAGAAGGGTTTGCCAAAAATCTGGCCGCGATTGACCACATGCGACAAATAACGCATTGCTTTCCCAAGAGCGCTGCCGGTCAATGTCATCTCGTCAATGACAAGGATCCTCTTACCGTCCAACGAACTCTTAAAACGGCTTCGCATATTATCAAGCGTGACCCCGCTTAGCGTGGTGAAATCCGCTGTATGGTCTTCAAGACCAGTGCGAAATGGAAGGACATCATCAACGGTCGCCCAGGATGATGTCTCGCTTGCACGATCAAGATTTCGAATGACGTACTCGTTGTGATCGGACTGTACATTGATAAACTTCACCTGAGGAGGCTTTTCTTCCGGGAAGCGAATGCGAAACCGATCACGGAACACCCACGCCAGAGGCCGCGCGCTGCGATCAAGAAACACAAGCACGTCGGCGCACCGCTCTCGCACCTCATCAATAAGCCTGTCGATACGGCGCAGGATCTCTCCGCGAACCTCCTTATCCGGTAACATTTCGTACTGGATACTCTCTTCATCCATGGCTGTTTCGAATTCTGTAGCCTGTCTTGAGGATGATTCTCGTTCGGGAACCGGCGGTTGACGATCAATAACAACCTTCGGCTGAGGCTCTTTCTCCGCCAATGCGCGTTGCCTCACCTCGTCTTCTTTTCGCATCCGCATGCGCTCCGTGAGGCCGCGCATCATCTCAGGGGAAATCATACTTCATGTACAGTATAGCATTACAAGCGCACCGCCTTTTGGACGGTGCGCTTGGGCCGTGGACCTGGCGGGAATCGAACCCGCATCTCAGGGTGACAAACCGTGCGAGGTTGCCATTACCTCCACAGGCCCAAAAAACAAAACGGCTCCCGAGCTCGTATGAGCTAGGGAGTCCTTTTTGTTGTCACCCTGAAGGTTATTCACCTCGCACGGTATTCTCAATTTACCACTTCGGAATTGACCGTCAAACGGACTTATCCACGAGAACATCAAAAACACCGTCCCGAAGGACGGTGTTTTTGGAGCCGATGACCGGGCTCGAACCGGTGACCTGCGGTTTACGATACCGCTGCTCTACCAACTGAGCTACATCGGCAAAAAGTATCCAAGTCGACTTACTACGGCGTCGCCGCTCCGGTGCTCGCTCACCGACCGGATTCCAGGTCGCCTCGCTTCGCTCCTCGCGGCTCCTTGTATTAAGCCGACTTAATACTTTTTGCACTATCGATTCAAAATGTTCTGGAGCGGGAGACGGGGATTGAACCCGCGGCCTTCTGCTTGGGAAGCAGACGTTCTACCACTGAACTACTCCCGCATGGTCGCCCGCTTTTGCGCCGGTATAGTACCCAATCCCGCGAAATCCGTCCATATCCCCTCCCTAGCGCAAAAACTGGCGGATGGTTGCGGTTGCAAACTCCCGGTCGACGACGTCGCCAAGGAGGTCCTTTTTCACTTCAATGACGCGCAGCCAGACGAGCCGTTTCCCCTCCTCGTCCTCGGCCTCTCCTTGCGATTCGCAGAGCCAATACGCGTCCGCCGTCTCGACCGGCCCCTCGACGACGCCAGGCGCGATGACCGATGCCACCGATTGCAAATCTTCAGGCAAGGCTGCGGGATCGATATACCCGAGGTCGCCGCCCACGCTCGACGACGGCCCCTCGCTGTACTGCATGGCGATATCAAAAAACGGCAGGCCTTCCTCTAACTTGAGCCGCAAACGCTCGAGCCGCGCGCGGGACTCGGCTTGGTAGACGTCGGACGCGAGCACTGCGGATTCAAGCGTGGCGGCGAACGCGAGGTCGTCGTCCACGACGGGGACGCCGAGCTCCTCGGCCATGCGCTCCATAATCTCCTGCCGCATCGCGAGCTCCATTGCGCGGACGATCGCGTCTTCCGGCGCGAGCCCGGCGGTGTCTTCGAGCATGACCGCGGTCTCCGCGACGTCGCGGTACCAGACGATCTCGCCGTCGACCGTCGCCGCAGGCATCGGCACGATGCGCGCAAGCACGAGTCCGGCGCCGCGATGGACATGGGAGTTCAGCAACGCCGCGGCAATACCGATGACGGCGGCGGCGCAAACGACCGAGAGCGCCAACACCACCAACGCCGACCGCGGCACGGTAGCGAACGCGCGAAGCGGCCGCACGGGCTCTTCACGGAGCACGACGGTCATAGCGCAGCGAGCGCCTCAAATTTCTCTCGCGCAAAAAAGTAGTAATACCACCGCAGGATGTTCGGCGCGGTTTCGTCGTCTGCCGTTGCCGCGACGTCCTCGTCGCCGGCGGCGTACGCCGTCTCGATGACCACAAGCTCCTCGCCGGGCTTCGCGAGGCCGCGTTTCTGCCGCGCTTCGCCCTCCAGGTAGTACTCGCTCGACAACGATTCGATGACCGCAAGCGCTTCGAGCTGCTCGCCTTCCAGCTCCGCGTTCTGCGCCTCAAGCGCGGCGATGCTTCGCTCGATTTCGCGATTGCGCAGGTACTCGCGGCCGAACCCGAGCGCCAAAAATCCCAACACGACGACGCCGACAATGAACAGCGTCCCAAAACGGGCTACGGCCTGGAATGCAGTGCGTTCAGCTCTCATACGCGCTTCTTGGTTCCCTTCGATTGTACCTCAGACAGCATCGCGGCGACGAGGTCGGGGTTGCGCACGCCGGAAAGCAGGAACGCGAACGGCGAAGGACCGCGCAATTCGACGCGCACTCCCCCGAGGCCGAGGAGTCGGTGCCACACGGGGCCGGGAACGACGGAAATCCGCTCGATATCCCGCCATGACGCGTCGGTGACGAGCGGCGGCCCGATGCCCTTGCGGGTGACGTCGATACACCGCTGGTTCGTGACGACAAGCCCGCTGCCATACCACCCGGCGCGCAGGTTCAGGAGGTACAGGACGCCGGAAACGGCCAGAAGCGCAATGAATACGATGCCGAGCAGGTCGAGACGGAGGAGCGGGAACAGGAAGAAGAACGGGGTCAGCGTCCACGCGAGGCCCCATGCGAACCGTGGGGCAAACGCCAAAGGCGCGGCACGCACGACCGCGTACTGTTCTTCATGGTCGCGCAAGGTGACGCCAAGCCGTCCCGTCATACCGTGCACCCGATCTTCGCCAGCGCCTTGCGCGCAGCCTCGCGATCGTCCCACGCGATCTTCTTGCCGCCGGCGACCGCCATGACCGGCTCCGACCCCTTGCCCGTGATCAGCACGACGTCGCCCGGCTTCGCACGCTGCACCGCCTCGTCAATCGCGTCTTGCCGGTCAGCGATGACAAGCAGGTCTTCCCCCTCCACCTTCCCGACCGCTTTCGCGCCGTCCGCGACCGCACGGATGATGGCCATCGGCTCCTCGTCGTACGGGTCTTCGTTGGTGACGATGACGATGTCCTCCGCCTTCCCGGCAAGGCGCCCGATCACCTCGCGCCGCGCCACGTCGCGCCCGCCGCCGGCGGAGCCATGGACGCCGATGATGCGCGACCTCTTCCCCCTGTAGGCGGGGTCACCGTACCCCGCCAACAGCGGACGGATGGAACGGAGCAAGACTTCGATGGAGCGCGGCTCGTAGGCGTAATCGACGATAACCGTGAACGGCTGGCCGCACGCGATGCGCTCGAAACGTCCGGGGATCGGCTTCAGGCGCGTTGCCGCATGCGCGAGCTCGGTGAGCGGCACGCCGGCGGCGGCAAGCGTCGCGATAGCCGCGAGCGCGTTCTGCTGTTCAAACTCCGCCACGAGCGGGACGGCGAATGCGACATGGTCGATCATCATGCGGAGCCCCTTTGCGTCGCGCGTCACGTCCTTAGGCACGATGCGTGTGGCCGACGGCGTGCCCTTCCAGCTAAAACGAAACACGCGGTCCGCGGGGAAGCCCGCATAAAACTCCGCAGCCTCGTCGTCGGCGTTGACGATGATCGTCTTCGGGATGCGCTCGCCGGCGATCGTCTTGCGCTTCCGCTGGGTAAGATGACGAAAGAGGACGCCCTTCGCCGCCTTGTACGCTTCGAACCCGCCGTGCGCCTCGATGTGCTCCGGGCTTAAGTTCGTAAACAGCGCGACATCATAGTTAATGCCGAGATGGCGGTACTGCAACAGGCCCTGCGACGTCGTCTCGACGATCGCGTACTGACACCCGGCCTTCACCATCGTGCGCAAGAGCCGTTGCAGCAAAAACCGGCCGGGCATCGTCATCTTGAGGCGGTTTTCCGACTCTTCACCATTCACAAAAAAGCCGGCGGTCCCGGTGTACCCCACCGCCCGCCCGGTCCCCATGAGGAGCTGCGCCATCATCGACGTCGTCGACGACTTCCCCTTCGTCCCCGTAATCCCAATCACCACCATCTTGTTCGACGGGTTGCCGTAAAGGAGCGCTGCCGACCGCGCGAGGAGGTAGTGGTACGGCAGGAGGAAGCGCGGGGGAATTTTGGATTTGAGGGTATGCAAGAGCGACATAATCACAGAGGGACGAGCGGTGCGTCGTTGGGCGGAGACGTCTGCGCCCAGCCGCAGTCCCGCTCAGCGGGACGCCGCGGCGTAGCGCAGTTGCGGAGCACAACGACGTACCCGAGTCCCAACCTGGCATCGGGGTGGTTATGCGGGATGGTTACAACGTGCGCACCGCGTCGCGGAACTGCTCGCCGCGGTCGAATTCGTTGCGGAACAGGTCACCGGTCGGCAGCGCACCCGGCGACAAGAGCACCACACCACCTTTGACGGCAACCGCCCGCGCCTTCTTCACCGCGTCCTCCATCGTCATGGCGCGCTCCATCGACACCGTGCCGGTGAGCCCTTCTTCAACCTTGTCCGTGCCGGAGCCAGGCAGCAAGACGACGTGCTTGCACGTCTCGGCGACCGCCGCAAGAAGCGGCGCGAAGTCGAGCTTCGCGTCGTCGCCGCCGGCGACAAGCACCACGTCCTTCTTGCCGCCAAATGCGCGCAGCGATGCGGCAGCCGCGTCCGGCGCGGACGCCACCGTGTCGTTGATATACGAAATTTCGTCGACCTCGCGGACGAGCTCGCGCCCTTCCGACAGGCCGGTGAACGCCGCGAGCACCTTGGCGACGCCGTCAACCGGGACGCCGCGCAAAAGCGCCGCGCACGCCGACGTGAGCACGTTTTCCATGCTCGCCTCGTCCTTGAGGCCGAGCTGCGACGTCGGGATGACGACCGTGTCCGCGCCGGCCCGGCGGAACACGACGTTCCCATCCTTCACGTAGCACCCGTCATGGTCCTGCCACGTGCGCGAGCACCAGAACAGCTTGGACTTCACCGTTTCGCCGATCGCGCGCACCGCCTCGTTATCCCAGTTGATGACCGCGAACTGCTCCGGCGTCTGGTTGGCGAACATGATCTCCTTCGAACGGACGTATTCTTCGAACGTCTTGTACCGGTTGCCGAGATGGCCCGGGTACGCGTTCGTCAACACCGCGATGTCCGGCCCCTTCTTCATGTCCTGGAACGCCCCCGGCATGCTTTCGAGGAGCCACGACGACAGCTCGATGACGACCGGCGTCGGCGTCGACTTCATCAGGAGATCGTCGAGGAGCTCGAGCGGGGAAACCTTCACGTTGCCCGCGACCGCGACGCCCGGGTCGAGTGCCTTCAGCATCTCGCCGATGAGGATGGTCGTCGTCGTCTTCATGCGCGTACCGGTCACCGCGACGATCGGGTGCGGGTAGTAACGGAAGAACAGGCTGACGTCGCTTTCGATGGCGATGCCCTTCTGCCGCGCCTCGGCCGCAACATCCGCCTCGCTCGGCACGCCGGGCGACTGCACGACGCAATCGACGTTCACGAAATCCTCCTTGCGGTGCTTGCCGAGGATGAAGAGCGGCTGGTAGATGGTGCGGTTCGGGAACTGCGCGCGGTACTTCTCGTACCACTCCATAACGAGGTCGACCGACTCCTTGAGTTCCGCCGCGTCCTTCAGGTCGGTGATGACGATCTGCGCGCCGTGACGGAGCAGCCATTTGGTGGCGCCGAGGCCGCCCCCTTGCGTATACCGGCCAAGGCCCATGACGGTGACGATGGCGTCCTGGAAGTTGTCCATGCGTGCGAGATCCATAGTTGAAGAAAGTATAGCAGAACCTAGGCGCTGGTGCGACGCGGCATGAAAAGCACTTTTGCGGCTTCTACTGCGGCGACCTGGACGACCGCGAGCACCAGGAGCACGGGAATCGCGGACGTCGGCAGCGGCGCAAGGCCGAGGAGCGCGGCAAGGCCGGGCACGACGAACGGGACGAACAGGAGCGCCATGCTGGAGAGGACCGCGCCGAGGATCCAGGGGTTGCCGAACGGCGACATCGTGAACACCGTACGGCGGAAGCTGCGCATGGAGAAGATGACGATGGTCGACATGAGCCCGAGGCTGACGAAGGTGAAGGTCCGGATGAGCGACACGTCGGCACCCGCGGCGTGGAGCGTGGAGACGAGGATGAGGATGGTGACGCCCGCAAGGATGCTCGCGAGCGTCATGACCGTCGCCATGTCCCGGCGCACGACGCCTTCGAACCGGGGCCGCGGCGGCATACGCATGACGTCGCGCTCCGTCGGCTCCGCGGCGAGCGCCATGCTCGGCAGCCCGTCGGCGAGGAGGTTGACCCAGAGGATATGGATGGGCAAGAGCGGCGTCGGCAGCCCGAGGATCAGCGCGCCGAGCATGATGAAAATCTCCGTGAAGCCGCTCGTAAGGAAGTACGCGACGACCTTGCGGATGTTGTCGTACAGCCCGCGCCCCTCCCGCACCGCGGCGACGATCGTCGCGACGTCGTTATTGAGGAGCACGATGTCCGCGGACTCTCTTGCGACATCCGTGCCGCTCCCGACCGCGACGCCGACGTCGGCCGCACGCAGGGCCGGCGCGTCGTTGACGCCGTCGCCAGTCATGGCGACCGTGTGACCGAGCGCCTGGAGCGCACGGACGATGCGCAACTTGTCTTCCGGCATGATGCGCGCGAACACGGAGATCTCCGCGATGCGCGCGGCGAGCACCGTGTCCGGCAGACGGGCAAGCTCGACGCCGGTCATCACCGCGCCGTCGTTCGACGGGAGCCCGATGGCGCGCGCCACGGCCCGGGCGGTGCTCGGGTGGTCGCCGGTCAGCATGATGGTGCGGATGCCGGCGCGCTCCGCGTCGGCGACGGTGTCGCGCACATGCGGGCGCAGCGGGTCGTCGAGGCCGATGAACCCGCACACCGTGAGGTCGTCGACCGCCGCATCCGTGAGGGGCGTCCCGAACGTCCCGCGACGCTCCGCAACCATGACGACGCGCAGGCCGCGCTCCGCCATGCGCTCGATGGTCGCCGCGTACATGCCGCGCTCCGCGTCGGTGCAGTCGACATGCGCCAAGAGGACGTCCGCGGCGCCGAGCGCGACCAGCGCTTCACTCCCCGCATGCGCAAACCGCCGCGCCGAGTATTTGCGCGACGACGAAAACGGGATGTCGTCGATATGGTGGTACTCGCGCAAGGGCAGCACGGACATGAGCGGCAGCAGGAACCGGAGGATGGACGACTCGGTCGGCGACCCGGTAATGCGTGACGCGTCGTCGACCGACGCCGAGATGCCGAGCGCGAGCGCGAGGAGGAGCGGCTGCGCGTCCTCGTGCTCCGGATGCACGAGCCCCTGCCCGGTGTGCAGCTCGGACACCTCCATCGTCCCCACGGTCATGGTGCCGGTCTTGTCCGCGCAAATCACCGTGACGCCGCCAAGCGTTTCTGCGGCGACGAGTTTGCGCACCAGCGCCTGCCGCGACAGCATGCGCTGCATGCCGAGCGAGAGGATGACCGTGAGCGTGACGAGGAGCCCTTCGGGAACGGCGGCGACGGCGAGGGCGACGGCGAGGGCGAGCATCTCGCCGAGATCGTTGCCCTTCCCCACGCCGAACGCAAAGACGACCGCGCACGCGGCGAGCAGGATGACGACGAGGTTGCGCGCGAAGGCGCGCAACTGGCGCTCAAGCGGCGTGTCGCCTTCCTGCACCGCTTCGGACAGCGCGGCGATGCGCCCGAACTCGCTCGCGGTCCCGACGGCCGTGACGACCGCCTCCGCGGCGCCGGACGCGACGACCGTTCCGGCGAACACCGTGTTCGCACGCTCCGCGGCCGGGGCGTCGGCGTCAAGAACGCCCGGGGACTTTGCGACCGGCGTCGACTCTCCGGTCAGCGCCGCCTCGAGCGTCGCGAGTTCCGTGGCCGTGACCACGCGCGCGTCCGCGACGACGCGGTCGCCCGCGGAAAGGATGAGGATGTCGCCGACCACGACCTCCGTCGCGGGCACCTGCGTGACCTGGCCGGCGCGCCGCACCGTGGCGTGTTGCGGCAAGTAGCGCGCAAGCCGTTCAAGCGCGCGGTCCGCTTTGTACTCCTGCGCAAAGCCGAGCGCCGCGTGCAAGAGCATGATGGCGGCGATCAGCACGACGTCAAGGTTGTCGCCGAACGCGAAACTCACCACCAGCGCGGCGAACAACACGAGCATGAGCGGGTTCACGAACTGTTTCAAGAACATCTTGAGCGCCCGCTCGCGCGGCGGCCGCGGCAGCGTATTCCTCCCATGCGCCTTCCGTTGCTTGTGCACCTGGTCGTCGGTGAGTCCGGCTTGCGTGACGCCCAAAAAGCGCATGACCTCATGCGCCGGCGTGGCGTGGAATGTATGCCCTCCCCCGGTCGTCATATTTAGTGGCGCGCCGTCACGTAGACCACCGCGGTGCGTTCCGCGGCCTGCTCCCACGTGAACTGCTCTGCGACCACGCGCTTCGCCCGCTCACCCATCGCCTCGGTCTTCGACTTATCCGCCAACAACCCTGCGAGCGTTTCGGTGAGTGCCGGGACGTTGCCGACCGGAAACGTGAAACCTGCGCCATGGATCGCCTCACGGTTCGCCGGGATGTCCGCGACAAGCACCGGCGTCCCGAAACTCATCGCTTCGAGCACGGCGACCGAAAGCCCTTCGGCGTGCGAGGGGTGGACGAATAGCCGGGCGTGGGCATAGAGCGCGTCGAGCGCCGCGCCTTCCTGGTAGCCGACCAAGTGGATGCGCCGGTCGCCGTCGGCAAGCCGCGTGAGGAGCGCGACATAGTCGTCCGTATAGCTCGCGGCGCCGGCGATGACGAGGTGGACGTCGGTCGAAAGCGCGCGGTACGCCTCGAGCAGCTCGTGCAGCCCCTTCTGCGGGACGAGGCGCGCGGCGGCAAACAGATACTGCTTGCGCGCGACGCCAAAGCGGGCGAGCGGCGTGTCGGACGGCGTCGGTTTCAGCTCGGCCCCATTCGGGATGTACACGACCTCGCGGTTGAAGTGTTCGCGCGCGTACACCTGCATGAGGTGGGAAACGGAGATGCAATAGTCCGGCGACGTGATGGCGATGCGCTCGGCGAGACGCAGCGCCGCGCGGACCACGATGCCCCACTTGCCGTGGAACTGGTCCTGCCCATGGAACGTCGTCACGATGGTCGCCTTCGGTGCAAGGAACCGTGCGAGCGGCGCGAGCGACCCGGGACCGATGCCGTGGAGGTGGATGACGTCGTGGCGTTCACGCGCCGCAACGACAAGCGACCACACGGCGTGCACCGCGGTTTCGAGCAGCTTTAGGTAGACGGTCGGCACGTAGCGCAACCGCACGGAATAAAAACGCTCGGGCCGGTCTTCGCCGCGTCGGGCACGGCAAAACACGGTGACGTCGTGGCCAAGGTCGCTTAGCCGCCGGGAAAGCTCTGCGACGTGGCGTTCGATGCCCCCGCCGCGCTCCCCGACCGTCACCCCCCGCTGCCCTACCATTGCAATCCGCATAGCCTTGGCATTGTAGCAAAAACCGATGGGGTTTCCGAACCGTTTGTCCCGAGTCTTGTCGCGCTTGCAACCTCCCGGGAAGCGCTTACGATGCCCGTGATGCGGCAGTGAGCCGCATCCATGCACATCTATGGCAAACCGACAGAAAGGCGCACGCAGCGTGGCACGCGGGTCGATGACGGTTGAGGAAGCTGGCCGCAAAGGCGGCCAAACGCGCGGCCGCCAGCGCCGCACAAGCCGCTAACGCGGCATACAAACAAAAAATCCCCGGGCGAAAGCCTGGGGATTTTTTGGTGCGCCGGGTGGGGATCGAACCCACGACCACGGGCTTAAAAGGCCCTTGCTCTACCACTGAGCTACCAGCGCGTGGGCCGTATACTACCAGTTTCGGGCGAAAAAATCAAGCTTACTCTACCACCTCCGGCTGGATGATTTCCCACCCCCCGGCACGTCGCAGGGCGTCGGGTATTCGACCACCTCGCCGGTCTCCGGGTTCCGCGCCGGCGTGATGACTTGAATGCAGGCGACGCCGTCGTCACCATCTTCTGCAGGCGCATCACCGTCAATGCCCTCCGACGAGAAGCTCCAATACATGAGCCCGATGCCGACGAGCATGAATCCCATCCCTACCCACAGCGGTTTCAATGAGTGTTCTTGCATAGATGTTATTCAAGCATCGCCAGCGCGTCATGCACGATGCGCTCGTCGGCATTCACGGCACAGAGCGCGCGGATGTGCTTGGCGTATGTCTCACGCTGTTCCGAGTTTTCGAGGAGCCGCGTGATGGCCTGAGCAAGGATCTGCGGCGTGACGTACCACAGCACATGCGCCGCGCCCTTGTCTTCAAGCAACCTCGCGTTCGCCTCCTGGAACGGGTCATGGATCGGGATGACGATCGACGGCTTGCCGAGCGCGACGAGTTCCGAGATGGTCCCGAGCCCCGCGCGGCACACCACGACGTCTGCCGCAGCGTACGCGTCCGCCATCCCTTCGTTCAGGAACTCGAGCGCGGCGTAATTCGGCCGGCCCTCGAGCGACGACAGCATCTTGCCGCGGCCGACGAGGTGGATGACGTTTGCGTGCGTCGTCAGTTCATCCACGATCACGGCAAAGAGTTCATTGACACTCGCCGCACCCGTCCCGCCGCCGATAACGAGCACCGTCGGCTTCGCCTCGTCAAAGCCATAGCGCTTCAGCGCGACGGACTTGTCGCCCTTGCGCAGCGCCTGCCGCACCATCGTCCCCACCACCACCGTCTTCTTCGCCGAGAACGCGGCGGCGGTCTCTTCGAACGTCACACTGATCTTTTTTGCAACCGGCGCAATAGCCTTGCTCGCGAGGAGCGGCAAGGTGTCGAGCTGGTGCAGCCACACCGGGATACGCATGACCCACGCCGCCCACGCGACCGGCACGCTGACATAGCCGCCGGCCGAAAACACCATGTGCGGCTTGACGACGTACAAGAGGCGGAGCGCATGCAGGAAGCTGATGGCAAGCCGGAACGGCAAAAGCGGCCACGTCCACGTGCGGTAGCGGTCGAGCTTCGGCGAAGAAAGTTTGTAAAACGGGATGCGCTGGCTTTCGACGACAAGGCGCTCCGGCCCGTCCGGCGTCCCGATCCACGCGAGCGAAACGTTCGCGTCACGTTCCCGCAGCTTGCCCGCAATCGCAAGGAGCGGCGTCACGCTGCCAAGCGTCCCGCCACCGGCCATGAGGAATGCCTTGCTTTGTTCATGCATATTACCGCCGCGCCTTTGAGGATACATTCGCCACCACGCCCATCGCCACCAATGATACCGCAAGTGCCGTACCGCCGTAGCTGACGAACGGCAACGGCACGCCGGTAATCGGCAGGATGCCGACCATCGCGCCGATGTTCACGCACGCCTGGACGCCGATCCACGTCATGATGCCGACGACGAGGTACTTGCTGAACGCGTCCGGCGCGCGCTCGGCGATGCGGAAACCGCGGAACAGGAACGCGGCGTACAGCACGAGGAACCCGAGCGTCAGGACGAGGCCGAGCTCTTCGGCAACCACGGCGAAAATGGAGTCGCCCGCGACCTCGGGAAGATATTGGAACTTCTGGATCGAGTGCCCGTAACCGCGTCCGAACAGGCCGCCGCTGCCGATGGCAAGGAGCGCCTGGTTAATGTGGTAGCCGACGCCCTGCGGGTCAAGCTCGGGGTGGAGGAACGTCATAAAGCGCGCGGCGCGGTACGGCGTCAACTTAATGAGGAGTGCGAGCATGAGCGCGCCGACCGTCCCGAACGCGGCGAGGTAGCGCACCGGCGCGCCGGCGGCGAAGTACACCGCAAGCGCCATCGCGACGATAATCGCCATGGTCCCGGTGTCTGGCTGTTGGATGAGGAGGAACGCGATGACGCCGAGCACGCACATGAACGGCAGCACGCCCTGCGAAAAATCGCGCAGCTCGTGCTCGCTGCGCTTTTCGAGCCAGCCCGCGAGGTAGAACAAGAACGTGAGCTTGACGATCTCCGACGGTTGGAGCGAGAACTCGCCGAGAAGGATCCAACTTTGCGAGCCGCCGTACTCCGCGCCGAGTCCCGGAATGAACACGAGCACGAGGAGGCCGAGCGACAGGAACAGCATGACGCTCGCGTACGTGCGGTACACGGCGTACGGAATTTTGTACGCGACGAAGAACCCGACGATGCCCGGCAGGAGGCCGAAGATGAGTTGGTGGACGACGTAGTAGTACCCGTTGCCGAACTTGTCGAGCCCGAGCGGGAACGATGCCGACGTGAGCATGACAATCCCAAACAGCACGATGCCTCCAAGGAGCGTGAGGAACCCGCGGTCAGCGTTGAACTCGCCGCGTCCCATAGGCGCTACCCGAGCAATGCTTCGTCAAGGAGCGCGACGATGAGGCCGAGCGCGGCGCCGATCCATGAAAGCAGCCACAGGCGCATGACGACCTTCGGTTCCGGCCATCCCTTCGCTTCGAAATGGTGGTGGATGGGCGCGATAAGGAACACCTTGCGGCCGAACGCGCGCTTTGACACGAGCTGGATGACGGTCGTGATTGCCTCGACGACAAACACGATGCCGATGATGGGCAATAACAACGCCGAGTCGGTCAGCATGGCGACGATGCCGAGCGTGACGCCGAGCGACATGGCACCGGTGTCGCCCATAATGAACCGCGCCGGGAAGATGTTGAACCACAGGAACGCGAACAGCGAACCCATGATGACCGCGCACAGCGCAGCCAGGTCGACGCGGCCCTGGATGAGCGCGATGACGGCGTACGCGCCGAACGCGGACGCCATGGTGCCGCCCGCAAGGCCGTCGAGGCCGTCGGTTTGATTCACGGAAAACGAGGTCAATACGATGACCGCGATAAACAGCGGGATGTACCACCACCCGATCGTCACGTCGCCGTACAGCGGGATGTGGAGCGAGTCCCAGCCGAGCTTCACGTAAAACCACCATGCGCCGATTGCGGCGATAATCGTATAAAGCACGAGACGATGGCGAATATGGATGCCGCCGCCGTGTTCCCCAATACCGCGGACGTTCAAGTAATCGTCAATAAAGCCGACGGCGCCCGCAGCCACGAGCGCGGCAAGCGGGAGCCACGTCTGGGCACGCGACAAAAAGTTGAGCTGGCCGATGAAGTGTTCCGGGTCGATGGCGTGGATAAGGAAAAAGATGAACGCCAAGACGAGCGGGGTCACCCACATGAGGAGCCCGCCCATCGTCGGCACGCCCGCCTTCTTCGCATGGAGCTTTGCGAACATCGGCGCGGAGACCGCGCTGCGGATCGACTTCCCCATCCGGTACTTGTACAGGACGTGCGTGAGGAGCGGCGTCCAGGCGAGCGCGAGGACGAACGACAGCGTGGCGAGGACGAGGATTTTCGACAGGGCAAAGGCATCAAGCATACGCGAGGTTGAGGAGCACGATGAGCCCGACGTGGATAGCGATAATGGCGTCGACCACGAGCGAGGTTGCCACCGCGGCGTACGCGATAACCTGCTCGCGGTGCCATACTTTGGCCGCGACGACGAGGTTCACGGCGGTGAGTACGAGGCCGATCCCGGTCGGCACGAACAGCTGCCACCATGCGCCGACCTTGTCGACGCCGACGTGGATGTTGTAGTGGAGCGGGACGACGCGCAGCTCTTGCACCTCGGGGAACAGCGCCACGATGATCAGCGCGACACCGCCCGCGAGGAGCACAAGGGAGCCGATCGTCGCGAAACGGAAAAACTTCCCCGCAAACAGCGACCGAAGGTTGTGGAAGACGGCAAGGGAGGCCACACTATGTTCCTAGGATGACGCGCGTTACTTCCGGGACTCGGTCGCGGACCGCGCCGGCGATGACGTGTTCGAGGGTGTAGGCGGCAAGGGGACATGTCCCGCACGTACCGGTAAACCGGACGGTCAGTGCCCCGGTCGCCTCGTCGAAGTCCACAAAGTCGACGCCGCCCTGGTGGGACGCCAGCCGTGTACCGACCTCTGCAAGGACCGCGGAAATACGTTCATGCATAGCCAAAGTATAGTGGAGGAAGGGGCTTGACGCAACCGGGGTTCTCCGCTACAGTATTGCCCGAAATGGCTGCCCTTTTCCGGGAGCCAAGATAATTGAAAACCTGTTAAGTTGGCTCAGCTGCTAGGAGCGGCGAGGACCGAAGCGAGGCGTAGGTAATCCTACGGTGAGCGAGGACCGGAGACGCGACACCGCAGATGACCAACTTGGGCAGGTTTTCCACCCCCTATGGCACACAAGAAAGCCCAAGGCTCTACATCCAACGGCCGAGATTCCAAGGCGAAGCGCCTTGGCGTCAAGCGCGGCGACGGCATGCAGGTGCTCGCCGGCGACATTATCGTCCGCCAGCGCGGAACGAAGGTCCACCCGGGCAACGGGGTGCGCATCGGCAAGGACGACACGTTGTACGCGGTCACGAACGGCGTCGTGCACTTCATGAAAAAGCGCGTGCCGAGCTTCTCGGGCGCCCTCCAGCTCCGCACGTTCGTCCACATCAAGTAAGCGAAACAAAAAAGAGCTCCGGCTCTTTTTTGCTTTATGCACAGGTAGTAAGTCAAAGTGCAAAGGTCAAACTATTGGTTGTCTTTTAACGACTTGACACTGCGGCCAAGTATCTTCGCAATTTCATCATTTTCTCTTCGTAGCTGCTGTGCACGATCTGCAAGTTCAGGCAACGAACGCTCAATGAGCACAAGCCAATACCCTGCTTCGTTCGCGCTCTTGAGCGCTATCTCGAAGAACCGCGTGTAATCTTTTCGCGAACTCGATGCTCGCGCTTCGGTGACATTTGCACCAATCGATGTTGCGCTACGAAGATACTGATCCGCTATTGGATAAAATGGTGGTTTTTTGCGCAACTCGCCAGATAATGCGATCGCATCAATAGCGTAGGCGATCAGCCGTTCCGAAAATCGCTTCCGGAAATCATCCATACCCATCCACCAATTTGACCTTTGACGTTTAAGCTTTGACCTTCGTCTTTGCCGCCTTCATGAAACTCACGAACAGCGGATGCGGCGAGAGCGGGCGCGACTGGAATTCCGGGTGGAACTGGACGCCGACGAAGAACGGGTGGTCCTTCACCTCGACGATCTCGACAAGACGGTCGTCCGGTGATGCGCCGGCGATGACGAGCCCGGCCCGTTCGAGCTCCTCGCGGAACTCGTTATTGAACTCGTAGCGATGGCGGTGGCGCTCGCTGATCTCCTCGGCGCCGTACGCCTTGCGCGACTGCGTCCCCTTTGCAAGCGTACACGGATAGCTGCCGAGGCGTAGCGTCCCGCCCATCCCCTGCCCTGCCAGCTTTTCCGTCTGGTCGGCCATGATGTGGATGACGGGGTGCGTCGTCTTTTCGTCGATCTCGGTCGTATGCGCATCTTTCCATCCGAGCTCGGTGCGCGCGAACTCGATGACGGCGCACTGCATGCCATAGCACAGGCCGAGGTACGGGATCTTGTGCTTCCGCGCGTAGCCGATCGCCGCGATCTTCCCCTCGATGCCGCGCGAGCCGAAGCCGCCCGGGATGAGGATGCCGTCGTACTGCAACAGCTCCTTGAGCGTGGCCGGGTCCTTTTCGTACTGCTCGGAGTTCAGCCATTCGATGACCGGCTTGCAGCCGTTCGCCCATGCCGCGTGCTTGATCGCCTCGAGCACGGAAATATACGCGTCCGACAGCGTGAAGTCGCCGGTCGAGAAGTACTTGCCGATGACGCCGATACGCACCTCCTTCTTGACGCTCGAAAGCGTATCGACAAGTTTCTCCCATGGCGCGAGGTTCGACGGCTTCGCCTTCATGTGGAAGGACTTCAACACCGTGTCAGCGAACTGCTGGCGTTCAAAGAGCATCGGCACCTCGTAAATGGACCGTGCGTTTTGCGCGGTGATGATGTGCGCCTGCGGCACGCCGCAAAACCGGCTGAGTTTTTCCTTGCGCGGCTCGTCGAGCGCGTGCTCGCTGCGGCAGATAATGAAGTCCGGCGCGATACCGACGCGGTTGATTTCGCGCACCGCGTGTTGGGTCGGCTTCGTCTTCATTTCGCCGATGGACGGCGGAACCGGGAGGTAGCTCACGAGGATCGTGCGCACCGAATCCGGGTCGCGCAAGCGCATCATGCGCAGCGCCTCAAGGAAGAGAATGTTCTCGTATTCGCCGACCGTACCGCCGATTTCAATAAGGACAAAATCCGCCTTCGACTCCTTTGCTGCGCGGTCGATGCGCGCAATCACCTCTTCCGGCACGCGCGGCACGACCTCGACGCACTTGCCCCCGTAGCCGCCGCGACGCTCCTTTTCGATGACCGACAGGTAGACGCGCCCCGTCGTCATGTAGTTGATCTTGGTGATGTCGATGTCGAGGAACCGCTCGTAATTGCCGATGTCTTGGTCGGTCTCGTCGCCGTCGACGGTCACGAACACTTCACCGTGCTCCACGGGGTTCATGGTGCCGGCGTCCACGTTGACGTAGGGGTCGATCTTGATCGCGGTCACGGTGTAGCCCTTCGACCGGAGCGTGAGGCCGAGGGCCGCGGTTGACGTGCCCTTGCCCACACCGCTCATGACGCCTCCTACGACGAACAGGAATTTGTGTTTCATAGATACGTTAGGTTTCCACAACGACCGTGACCGTCGCTTCGTAGCCCGTGGGAAAGTTGACGATCGCCGAGGTCGTCCCCGGTTCCTTGACCGGTTCCATCTCGATCCAATCCTCGTCCACCTTGTACCCGAGCTCCTTGAGCGCCGCGCGCACGTCCTTCGGGCCCACGGCCGCGAACAACTTGCCGCCCTCGCTCTTTGCCGTGATGACGACTTCCGACCCGTCAATCTTCGCCGCGAGCGCGCGGTCCTCCTTTTCCGCTTTCTTCTCCTTGCCCTTTTCGCGGTCCTCCTTTTCCTTCTTTTCGCTTAGGGCTTTGGGGCTGGCTTCGATGGCGAGGTGGGCCGGGAAGAGGAAGTTCCGTGCGTACCCTTCCGAGACCTCCACGACCGCGCCTTTCCGGCCATGCGAGGGGACGTCCGTGAGGAGGATGACTTGCATATGCGTAATGCTTTTTCGATGATGGCGACCATGTCCGGATAGCTCGACCGCTTCGCGAGTTCCGAGGCGTGCACCCACGCCACGGACTGGATGCGCTCGCCCTCGTCTTCGATGGGCGGTTTGACGAGCTGCGCGCCCGGCGGGGCTTCAAACAGGAAATAATGAATGTACTTGTGGATGAGCTCGCCCTTGTGGACGTACCGGTCGCGGAACCAGATGTCGATCGTGTCGAGGCGGGCGATGTAGCGGAGGATCTTGAGGCCCATCTCTTCCCCGATTTCACGCACCGCGGCCTGGCGGTACGTCTCGCCGTCGCGGACGTGGCCCTTCGGGAACGCCCACTTGCCGTACGAGTCCACGACCATCGCAAAGTATACCGCACCGCGCTCACGCTTAAACACAAGCCCCCCGGAAGAGACCTCGGTCCGGTGGCGTTCGCGCCCGCCGCTACTCTTGCGAGAGGTGACGGATCGCCGCGTCCATTTGTGGCGTTTCCCCAGCATGGATTTCTTCTAGAGTTTCCGTCACCACCTCGTCTGGCGTGATGCCGACATCGTGAATGGTGCGCCCGGCGGGCGTGAGCCACCGCGCGACCGTCACCTTGACCGCCGATCCGTCGTCGAGCTCGACGTAATTCTGCACCGAGCCCTTCCCGAAGGTCTGCTCGCCCATAATCGTCGCAAGGCCGTGGTCCTGGAGCGCACCGGCGAGGATTTCCGAACCCGAGGCAGAACCGCCGTTCACGAGGACGACGGTCGGGATGCCGGCAAGCACCGGGGTCCCTTCGCCGCGGTAGGCCTCCTGCCCGTCCTGGAACGCTTCGATGACGACCGTCTGGTCGCCGGTCCAGAACGCCGCGACGTCGACCGCCGCCACAAGGAGCCCGCCCGGGTTGTTGCGCAAGTCGACGACAATGCCCTCCGCGCCGCGGTCCATAATCTCCTCGGCGGCTTCAGCGAACAGTCCGACCGTCTCTTCGTTGAACATCGAAATCGTCACGACCGCGATGCCGTCCTCGCGGACCTCCCACGTCACGCTCTTCGTGTGGATCTCTTCGCGGACGATGCTGACCTCGAACGCCTCCTCGCCGCGGATGAGCGTCAAGACGACCGTGGTTCCCGCCTCGCCGCGGATGCGCTGCACTGCTTCTTCCACCGTGAACCCCGCTGTCGACTCCTCGTCGATCGCCGCAATAATGTCGCCGGGCAACAGCCCCGCGCGCTCCGCCGGCGTGTCCGCAAGCGGCGCGATGACGGTGATGCCGACGTCCCGCTCCGCAATCTCCGCGCCGATGCCGGAAAACGTGCCCTCGAGGTCCGCGGCGAACGCCTCGGCGTCCTCTTTGGTGAAATACGACGTGTACGGGTCGCCGAGCGCCCATACGAGGCCCTCGATGGCGCCCTCCAGCATCGCGTGCTCATCGACCGGCTGGTCGACGTAGCCTTCCGCCACGACGTTCCAGACCTCCCAGAACTTCGTCATGTCGGCCTGCGGCCCTTCGTCGAGCGAATCGAAGATGGAACCGCCGGTCCACGCCCCGTTCGAAGAGATGTTCGCGGACCCGCCCAGGGTGTATCCGAAGGTAAAAACGACCACCGCCGCAAGCGTGCCAAGCAGTACCCGCAGCGATTTTGCGCTTCCCCCCTGTTCCCCGGATGGTCCAAACATACACGGCCTAGTTTAGCACCAAATAAAAAAAGAAAACAGCAGGCCTTCCCCTTCCATTTTTAGTGCCTCGAGCCGTCGTTAATCGCCCTTAGCGCAGAGAGAACCTTAGAAATTCTCTCAATATCATTCATGGTCCATCTTTGTTCAGTTTGATGACGACCCTGTAGGTGGTATCGATTACGCAGCTTTCGTGCCCACTCCATTCTTTTAAACAGCGGTTCAGAGATAATGCCAAGTTGGCGGCACTTTTCATTCACTCGGGCGAACTCCGTCCACTGAGTCAACTGAAAGGGTTTTTGGTATCGCTTCGCAACTACGAGATCAATTCCCGGAGAGGAAAAGCTTTGGGGTAACGCATATATCTCGTGGCACTCCTTGGGCTCAAGCGGCACCTTATCCGATGGGAGCGCGTTCAGCTTTTTCCGCAAAAGATAAAAAGCGACCGCCTCAACAATAGAGCAGAGGAAGAGAGCGGCGGCTTTATAGTAGCCGCTGCGTGCCCGCGTGTTTACTTTCTTTGCATGTGAAACCTGTAGCACGGCCTGTCTGAGGTTCCAATTCAAATTTTTTCGTAGCGCAATAACTTCCTCACCGATCATAGCCGCTAGAGCGTTTGCAGCCCCTCGACCGCCTTGCTAAGAGACGGCAGACCGAGATCCTTAAGATACGCGCTGACCGTCTGGTCTGCCGGCGCATCAAGCTTCACTCCGTACTCACGCTCAATATCGCCTACCTTGAGAGTGGCTTGCTGGGCGGGCTTGGATTGGCGTGGACGAGCTTGGCGCTTTGCCATATATCCCGATCATACATGCCGTTCGCCTTCACCTCAAGCGATATCAACAGCGGCGAACGCTATCGCTTCGGACCAGGTTATCATTCATGTGCCTCTTAGGCGCCATGGTGCCGCAACTCCCTCGCCACCTCATCTGCAAGCAGCTCCATGTCCGCACGCAATTTTGTCGAACGCGCACGAAGATCTTCCGCGGACTCATGGAGCCACGATGGCATAACGGAAGTCCCACGATCTTCATGCTGTTCACGAATGCGCTGAATATTGGAGTCCGTGATCGAGGAAGCAAACAGCGGGTCACTTCCTTCAATCACATCCGTAAAACCAGCAACCTCGTGCCAAAAAATATGCCGATAATCGTCCTTGTCCACAAAGAAACTTGTCGCCTGAACCGAGGCCATGCGAGGAAAGGCGAGCGCCAATAACCCCATTGCAGCAATCTGCGAACGTCCGGATGAAGCGAACTCATCAACCACGACGACAGATTTTCCATCGAACTGATTCTCAAATGTATCGGCGAGCATTGCAACGATCTCATCACGCTGCAGCAGCCCCTTCGCCCAACGTGCAGGAATATCTTTTGTTGTGAGCCACTTGTCCTTTGTAGACGAACTCCAGAGGCGCGCATCCAGCTGCTCGCGCTCGGCGTCATAAAGACCTGCGCCAAAACGATCACCTGCCAATAGATCCTTTGCGCCGGTTCGGAGCTCCGTCGCCTGTCCGATGTTCATAAACTTCACGTCCGGAATGGGACCCAGATCCGCTTTCTTCCACGCCGCACGAAACAGCCACGACAACGGCCGCGCGCTCTTATCAAGAAAAACGAGTGTGTCCACCTTGCGCTCTCGCAGCCGTTCGATGAAATCCACCATTCGCTCCTCAAGCGCTTCACGAGTCTCGGGATTGTTGATCACCTCATATGTCGATGGTAGCTGGGGTTGTCGCTCTCGGTTTTCCATATCGATCCCATTCTACCAAACGCACAGAGACGGCACCACGTGCCGTCTCTTGCGTGCATTACGCGATTTTTTGGATCTGGATCTCCGTGAACGGCTGGCGGTGGCCGACGTTCCGGCGGTAGCGCACCTTGCGCTTGTACTTGATGACCGAGATCTTCTCGGCGCGGTCCTGGCGGAGCACCGTTGCGGTGACCTTGCCGCCCGGGACGAGCGGCGTACCGACCTTCACCGAGTCGCCGGACTCATCCGAGATGAGCAGGCAGTCGAGCTCGAGGGTCGCGCCCGGCTCCATGTCGAGCTTTTCGACCTTGAGCTTCTGGCCTTCGGTGACAAGATACTGCTTGCCCCCGGTAGAAACGATTGCGTACATACGAGAATGGCTCCCCAGGCGCCCCGAACGGGGTCTTTTCTTGGCCTTACGGATGCCGGATTTGTGGCCGAATACTAGCAGTTTCCCTATTCGGCGTCAAGATTGATGGTCAGCTGGTGGCCGGGCAAATAGCCGATTTCGTCTGCGGTTCCGGCGGGGAGCTCGAGGACCATGTCGATAAGGAGCGGCGCGGAGCTCACGGAAACCGGCTCGGTGCCGTGCGGGGGATACGGGACATTTTCATCAATTTTCATGATTTTCCCATCCTTGATCCACAGGATGTCGAGGTTGTACTGCATGCCCTTCATCCAAAACGTGCGCTCCGCAGCCTCGTCAAACACGAACAGCATGCCGATTTCCGGCGAAAGGTCGCTGGCGTACGTGCCGGAGAGCCCCTTCATGCGCTCCAGCGCGTTGTCGGCGACGCGGACGGTGTACGTTTCCGCCTCGCCCTGGCGGATCGTCGCAATCTCACTGCCCGTCACCAGGGCGTATACCACCCATGCCACGAAAAGAACGGCAAGGCCGGCAATGAGGAAAAGACCGGTACGGGATGTGCGGGGTTGGGTTGGAGTTTCCATAGGTTAGTGGGTACGGCTCAGGCGGATGACGCCGAGGAGCGCTGCCGCCCCCAAGATAGCAAGGGCGACGATTTTTTGCCAGCTGGTCAGGAGAAACGTACTGACCCCGAACAGGGCGGCGGCGCCAGCGTACAAGAGGACCACGGTGCGCTGGGAAAGCCCCCGCCGCAGGAGGAGATGGTGCAGGTGTTCGCGGTCCGCCGACGTGAAGGGGTTCCTGCCCTGCCGCAGGCGGCGGATGACCACGAACACGATATCGAGCGCGGGGATGCCGAGGACGAGGAGCGCGGTCGCGACCTTCCCGCCGGAGATGACCGCCAGCACGCCGACGAGGAACCCGACGAACGTGCTCCCGCCTTCGCCAAGAAAAATGCGTGCCGGATACCAGTTCCACAACAGGAACCCCAAGAGCGCAGCGGCGGCGATGCCCGCGAGGAGCGCGACGTCGGGCTGGAAGAATGCGGTCGAGAGCGCGAGGCCGGTAATGACGAGCGTCGCCGTGAGCCCGATGCTGCCGACGAGACCGTCCAGTCCGTCAAGCAGTTTCGTCGTGTACGTGGTCGTGAGGAGCCAAAGGAACGTGAAGACGCCGGTCACGGCAGGCGCGAGCACGATAGGCGCGTCGGCAAACGGGTTCGTGAGTTTGGTGACGCCGATGCCGGCGAGCGTCGCAACGAGCGCGGCCGCGACAGGAAACCACACCGTCGCGCGCGGCGGCAGGTCGTACCGGTCGTCGAGCACGCCGCCGACAAGAAGGATGAGTCCGCCGACGAGGAGTCCCGCGAATTCCCCCGCCCCCATCTCGCCCTTCGTGAAGTGGTCGGAAAAAAGAAGGACGGCGAGCGTCGGCACCGTGAACGCGAGGTACACCGCAACGCCGCCGGCGAGCGGCACGGCGCGGTCGTGGATCTTCCGCTCCTTGTTGGGCGCGTCAACAATACCAAGACGCGATGCGAGGCCGCGCACCGCGTCGGTTGCAAGGATTGCGAGGGCAAGGGCGGCAAGGACGGGAAGCGCCCACCAAAGAGACATACTTGGGCAAGTGTGGCCGAAGTCATCGAATCAAGCAAGTCAAAACAGCACCACCAGCCATCAATGGCTGGTGGTGCGTTGGTCCCGGGAGTGAGGGTTCACCTGTGGTGGAGGCAACGGGACTCGAACCCGTACCTGCCGGCGACGACCCTGCTGAGGCTGCCCTTACCTCCATGCCCCCACGTACTCCCGGGAGGAAAATAAAAGTTCCCCAACTCAAATCAATGAGTATGGGGAGTACTTTTACCGTCACCAGCATGGAGGTAATTCCAGCAGGGTTGTTTCTATTTCACCACGCACTTATGCACATGTCAAATCATCATTTTCGATACAGCGGTACAGCGCACACGATTGTTGCAACGAACCAGATGATCGCCCCAATGCCGATCGCAGAAAGGTCGGCGTCGAGGTCGAGGACGCCGAACGAGGCGTAGCCCCCGCCCGCGGCGATGAGTGCGGCGTTCCCCATGCTGAGGAGGATGCCGGCCATCGTCAGGATGAACAACGAACGATGCTTCGTGGGGTTCGATGCGATGAGGACGAGCAGCGCGGCGTATGTCAGCGCGAAGATAGCGATGTAACGGTCATGCGTCGGCAAGAAGATTTTGTCGTGCTCAAGCACCGCAAGGCCAAAACCGTGGAGAGCGGCTTCGAAGGTATAAAAGGATGCGCCGACCGCGAGCAGGGCGCGGAATACACGGTGGGTCATAGCTCCGGCGCCTTTTCGACCGCAATCTTCCCGCCCACATCGAGGCGCAGCGTGTCGCGGCGGCTGACTTGGCCCTTGAGGAGGAACTCGGCGATCGCGTTTTCGACGTGCTCCTGCACCACGCGGCGCAGCGGGCGCGCGCCGAACTTCGGGTCATAGCCCTTCTGTGCGAGCTCGTGCACCGCGTCGTCGCTGACGACAAGCGTGATGCCCTTCGCCTTGAGGCGTTCGGTGACGCTCCGAATCATGAGGTACGCGATGGCGACGACGTCTTCCGGCGAGAGCGGCTTGAAGACGATCGTATCGTCGAAACGGTTCAGGAACTCCGGACGATAGATCTGGCGCAGTTCGGACTCGAGGAGCGCGTTCTTGATCGCGTCGACCGCTTCGCCCTTCGCGATGGCGTCCTGGATATACGCGGTGCCCGCGTTCGACGTCGCGATGAGGATGACGTTCGTGAAATCGACCGTGCGGCCGGTGCCGTCGGTGAGTCGGCCGTCGTCCATGACCTGGAGGAACAGATTGAGGATGTCCGGGTGCGCCTTTTCGAGCTCGTCGAGGAGGAGGAGCGCGAACGGCTGGCGACGCACCGCTTCCGTCATGAGCCCGGCCTCGCCGTTGCCGCCGATGAGGCGGTTTACCGACGACTGGTCTTGGTACTCGGACATGTCGAAGCGGATCATGTTGTCCTCGCTGCCAAAGAACACTTCGGCGGTCGTCTTCGCGAGCTCGGTCTTCCCGACGCCGGTCGGCCCGAGGAACAGGAAGTTCGCAATCGGCCGGTTCGCCGAGCGCAGCTCGACGCGGGCGCGGCGCAGTGCGGATGCGATCGCCTTAACCGCGTGTTCCTGGCCGATGACGCGCTCGTGCATGCGCTCCTCGATATGGAGCAGGCGCTCGCCTTCTTCCTGCGTCACGTCGGTCACCGGGACGCCGGTCTTCGCCGCGACGAGCGACGCGACGCTCTCCTTCGTCACCCATGTGCGCTTCCCTTGCTCGGCGCGCTTGCCGGCCTCAAGCCCGACCTCCTTGGCGAGCTCGATCGCCTTCTCCGGGAGGTTGTCGTCGTGCATGTAGCGCGTCGACTGGTCGACGAGCGCGGCGAGCGCTTGATACGTAAAGACGACGCCGTGCTTCGCTTCGACCGCACCGACCTTGGACTCGAGGATACGAATGGCGTCGTTGCGTTCCGGTTCTTCCACGACGACCTTGGACAGCCGCGTCCGGAGGGGGCTTTTTTCGATCGCCTGGTACCCTTGCGGCGTCGCCGTGCCGATAACGAACGTGTAACCCTTCTCGAGCTCGCTCGCCAAAATGGAAGAAAGATCGATGCCCTGCCCCGTGCCGACGAGTTCGTGAAGGTTTTCGATGACGAGGACGACGTTGCCGGTATGCGCAACCTCCTGGAGCGCGTACAAGAACCGCTCCTCGGCGCCGGTGCCGCCCTGGGCGCTGACGATGTGCGGAACGGAAAGCCGGAGCAGGCGCTTGTCCTGCAGGATCTTCGGCACATCTTCGGAAACCATACGGTCGGCAAGCCCCTCGATGATCGCCGCCTTCCCGACGCCCGGCGGGCCCACCAGGACGACGCTCTGGCTGCCGCCTTCGATGGCGCGTAGCACGTCGGCCATCTCGCGGTCGCGGCCGATGAGCATGGACGTGCGGCCGTAGACCGCGGCCCGCGTGAGGTCGTCGCTCACTTTGTCGAGGAACGGCGTCGCGATCGCGGTATACGCGCGGTCCATGTTGCCGGTCGGCTTCAGGGACGCGGCCCGGCGGAACGCCGCGTAACGGGCGCGCAGGTCGTCCTGGATGCGCATCCAGGCCAAGGCGTTCTCGAGCTCTTCGCGGGTAATGCTCTTTGACGCAAGCAGCTCCTGCAAAAACTCGTCGGTGCCATACGCCGCCGTAAACACCTCAAGCGGACCGACATGCGTCCGTTCGTCGGCGAGCGCCAACATGAGCGCACGGGCATACAGGTCGTGCGCCGGGCCGCCGAATTCCGTTCTCCCCGCAACGCAGGTCGCAAGACGGCGTCGCAGCGGGTCCTTAATCCCGTCAAACGAGAGGCCGAGGCGCGCAAAGAGCGTCGCGACCGGCCGGGTCGAGAGCGCGGCGGCAAAGAGGTGGATGGGCAGCACGTCCGCATGGCCGGCGTTCTTCGCAAGTCGATAAGCGGACTCCGCAAGCGCGCGCCCTTCCTCGTCCGTCACGCGGAAAATCTCCGCATGTCGCTCGACGACGTCGAGCGACGGGAGCGTGCAAAGTTCCGGCATGGCCTTCGGTTTCGGCAGCGCCACGACATCGAGCCTCGACGTGACCGCACGGTAGTGGAGGAACGCGACACACAAGAGCGCGGCCCACAGCCCGAACATGAAGATACTCGGTTCCCACCATGTCTCCGCGGCAAGGATATCCTCCCCGAACGACAACAGGATGCCGGCGACGAACAAAAGCGCGCCGAGAACCGCGCAGAACGTCACCACGCCCGTCACCAGCCGACGCACCTTGCGCCGCGTGGCGCGCAGGAGGATCGACGCCTCGGTGACGGCCTCGCCGACGAACCAAAAGACGCCGTCAATCAAGACGCCGCGTTCCATCGACGGGCCCGCGTCCCCCACCGGGATCTCGTCCAGGTTCAGGAGCTCGTCGTTAGCCATAGAAGCCAAAAATACCGCCGGTCGCGTGGTACACGACGAATGCCGCGGCGACGACGGGGAGCGCGATATAGACGACGAACAGGACGACAAGGACCCATGCGAGGACGACGAGCGCGATGCCGCGGAACACGATCTGCACGCCGCGCATGAATACCGAAATGATGCGGCCCTGGATGTTGTACTGGCCGTACATCGGGACGAAGAGGTTCTTCATCCACACCGTAATGGCGAGCATCCGCGCGTAGCCGCGCCAGACGTCGACGAGCGAACGGGCGGTGTGGACGATGCCGCTCGTATACCACCATGCGGGGAAACGCAGGGCGTCGACGACCACTTCGTACAGGATGCCTCCGACCCCCTTGGCCGCGGTTTGCATATGGGAAAAGTATAGCACGGTTGACGCCTGCCCGGACGCACGTTAGCGTGGGTGAGCACCCGGAGCGGCCCATGTTCCCCACCCAGCGGCCCTGCCGCACCCTCATCGACGCGAACGAGATCCTGTCCGCAATCGCGGACGCCCTGCGGCGCAGCACGCGCTTCCCCGTGGGCGAGTGCCGTACCGTCGCCGAGTTCACGGCCCTGTTTCCCACACTCGCGTGGCGGGACATGCGCGCAACGGCGGGGCGGATCGCGTTCCACACCGTGAAGCAGGAGGATGACGAACTGTGGATGCTCATCGCCATGGAGCGGGCGGCCGCGCCGCGCCACGTCCACAAGCCCCGCGAGGACGGGACCAGCGAGTTCGGTGAGGCGTACCTCACGCTCGGCGGCAGCCTCGCCGTCGACTCGACGGTGTGGCGGGAAGGACGCTACGGCGCAGGCCGCGAGACCATCACCCACCTGCCGTGCGGAAGCATCCACGCCCCGAGCGCGGCCTGGTGAGCCGGCATCGTCGTCCAACCGGGCGGATCGGCCCGCATGTAGCCGCCTTACAACGCGAGAGGCGCACCGCCTGGTGCGCCTCGTCGTTTTTTTATCGCTGACGCTTCCGCACCGTAGTCGCGCGTTTCACTTTTTTCACGATCGTGAAATGAGCGTAACGCTTCGCTGGTCTCGCAGTACATACTTTCACGAATCGCTCGACGTTGCTTATTTGTACAAAACACTGGAGGTGATCAGCGGCATCCTGTGTAGATATCCAGACGCTTTTCTGGAAGAGGCAAAATCCCAGCTTCCGTAAAAGAAATCGCAGCGCATCACGTTCTTTCCGATGCCGTTCCGGTATATCAAAAAATACGAGACAAAAAAGTCCTTTCGGAAGCGGTCGTCTATGATGCTCAACACAATGTAAGATCGAAAGTGCCTTCCCCTTGGAGGTGAGCTGGATGGCATCTTCCGCGCTCACATCCACAAGCCCCGCGCGGCGTAGTCGATATAAGGCGACTCGCCGCGCGCGAGCAACGCGATAGGTTCTTGCACGCAATGACATCGCTCGTCTCCGAGCAACTTCCGCCGGAGCATTCAGCGTATCACGAATGATCCCAACAGCACTGGAACAAATTTCAAAAAATAATGCTTCCGTCATCGATCCACGTCGAAACATAGCGTTACACTTATTTCACGATCGTGGATGTAGTGTAACGCGGAACTCGGATACCAGAAAAACAGGATCACGCTTCAATGATGCTGCGGAGCTCCTCCATCATCCGCAGGTAGAAGCGGAGGTTTTGGATGGTCGCGAGGCGGAAGGCGAGCATCTCCTCGATTTTGAACAGGTGGTGGAGATACGCCTTCGTGTACTGCTGCGACGACGGCGCCCCATCGTTGAAGGCGTCGACGGGCGACAGGTCCTCCGCGTAGACGCCCCGGGTAATCTGCACCTTTTCATAGAGCGCGTCGGCGATCCGGAAGTCCGCGGCGCCCTCCTGCGCACGGGTGAATGCTTCACGCACCGCGGCGGCCGGATCCTCCTTCCATACGAACAGCATGCCGTGCCGCGCGTTGCGCGTCGGCAGCACGCAGTCGAACATGTCGACGCCGACCGAGACGTAGTACACGATTTCTTCCGGCATCCCGCCGCCCATAAAATAGCGCGGGGCGTCCTTCGGCAAGAGCGACGCCGTCATTTTCGTAATACGGAACGCGTCTTCACGCGGCTCGCCGACCGACAGCCCACCGATGGCGTATCCATCGAAGCCGAGCGCCATCAGCCCCTCTGCCGACTTCGCCCGCAAATCCCCATGCGTACCTCCTTGGACGATACCAAAGAGTTTGCGCGACGGGTTCGCCGCCGCCTTACAACGCGAGGCCCACAATAATGACCGCTCCATGGCGTCCTTGTACCGCTCGCGCGGCGAGATGCCGGCCGCGACATCGTCGAACTGCATCATGATGTCTGCGCCGATCGCGTCCTGCATCGCCATCGACGACTCGGGCGTCAGCCGGATACGCGCGCCGTCGATGTGCGATTGGAACGTCACGCCGTCTTCATCCGTCGCGTTCAGGTTCGCCAGGCTGAATACTTGGTACCCGCCGCTGTCGGTGAGGATAGGGCCGTCGTGGCGCATGAAGGTATGCAGCCCGCCGAGTGCGCGCATCCGCTCCTCCCCCGGCCGGAGCAGCAAGTGGTACGTGTTGCCGAGGATGATGCTCGCGCCGAGCGCGGTGACTTCCGGCGCCATGAGCGTCTTGACCGACCCTGCGGTCGCGATCGGCATGAACACCGGCGTCTGCACGATGCCGTGGTTCGTCATGAGCGCACCGCGTCGCGCGGCGCCATTCGTTGCGGTGAGCGAGAACATGTTAGTGGCGGTACAACTGCGCGAGGACGATGCTCGTCGCGACCGCGACGTTAAGCGACTCCAGCGCCTTGTCATGGGCGATCCGCACCGACGTCCCGGGAACATCGAGCGAGATGCCGGAACCCTCGTTGCCCGCAACCAGGTACATCTTCCCCGCTGCGATTGCGTCCGGCGCAATCGCATCCCCGCGCACCTCGAGCCGGTACGTCGTGCGCGGATGCGCGGCGAAGAATTCCTCCGCCTCGGCGCGCTTCATTTCCACCCACGGCGTCTTGAGGAGCGCGCTCGTACTGGCGCGGACGACCTTCGGGTTCGTCGGGTCCGCGCTTTCCACAAGAATGAGCGCTGCGCGGAACCCGAGACAGGCACGCAGCACCGTGCCGACGTTGCCCGGGTCCTGGACGCCGTCGAGCACGACGACGGTGTCGTACGCGAGGACATCCTCGAGACTGAATTCGGGAATGCGCGCGACCGCGGCCATGGACTGCGGCGTCTCGGTCGTCACATATTCGCGGAACTGGTTCGTGTCGCGCGGCGTAAACGTAAATTCGACAAGGTGCTTCGCCTCACGGACGAACTTTTCACCTTCAATAAGGAACAGGCCGCGTTCCTTGCGTCCTTTTTTCGTTTGCACGTCCCGCAAGATGCGTTCCTGGGCTTTTGACAACATACTTATACGATGAGCGGCAACGGGTGCATGGTATTCGGCCTGCCGCGGAGGATGTCCTCGATGCGGTAGGCCCCGTGCGTCGGCGCTTCAACGTACCCGTTCCACGCCATGCGGGCAAGGACGCCGCCTTCAATCCAATCAAAGAGCCACTCGTTCGCGTATCGCGGATCGAGTTGGTCGGCACCGGCGCCGACATGCTGCAGCCACCGGCGGTTGAAGTCTTCCTGGCTTCCGACGGTCGGCGCCATGATGATCGGGATACCAAGCCCCGCGTAAAACGAAAGCTCGGAAGGCTTTGTCCACAGGACGTCGGTCTGGCGCATGAGCCCGGTGAACATCGAAAAGTACGCGGCACGATTCTCCGCGAGAACGACGCGCGCGCCGCCCGACTTCAGCGCGGATGCAAGCCCAAGCGCCATGAGCGCGTCACGGAAGTAGTCCGCCACCTCGCGCCGCGTGCCGGCGACAAGGTTCAACCGGATGCGGCCGCGGACGATGTCGTTGCGGAGGCTTCCCGCAACTGCCACGGCGATCTCGCGCTGCGCACCGGCGCCGCCCACCGCGAAGGTGACCGTCACCGGGGTTTTGCGCTTGCCCGCAATCGTCTTGCACGTCGTCAGGCCGAGCGTCGCCTCAAGCATGTGCTCGGCGTGGGCGTAAAAGACGCCGTTCGGATCGAGGTTGCACAGGCGCCGGCTCAAATCCTGGCGGACCACAGGCGCGTCTTCCCCGCCGATCGCCTCGGTCGGGAGCGGATACCCGGTGAGGGAAATCTGCTCCTTGCGGACCCCGTAGAGCTGCAGGCGCTCGGCGACGCGGCCGGTCGGGGCGAAGTACTTAATGCGGCTGCGTTTCGGCGTAAGCGGAGCCCAAGCGCGACTCATATCCGCGTCGGTTACCACGGTATAGATGTCTTCCGGATAGCCGAACTCCTCCGCCGCAAACGCGGGGGTGAAGAAAGTGCACACCATCGGCTTGGGGTCCTTTGCCAGCGTGTCGATGAGATGGCGGACCCACTTCCTGCCGCGCAAGAGCGCATAGAGCTCGCGCAGCTGGAGCGACGGCTTGGAAAGGTCGCGCCGGGGGTAAAACTCGGGGATGCGTTGCAGCTCGTCCATGACGCCGAACACCGCCTTCCCCACGATGGGCACGCGCTGGAACCGCGAAATGCGCTCGTACCACGTCCGGCTCGTTTCCCACAGGCGGCGGTCCTCTTCCGGGATCCCTTCGTAGTCGTTCGCGATGACGACCTCGTTCGTAGCGGAAAGGGGACGCAAAACATTCGCCGGACGCTCATGCCCGTACCCCATGTTCACCGCCACGATGTGCGCAATGCCCTTCCCCGCCTCCTTGCCCGCCATAGCTTTGAGAAAGTATAGCACAGAACCCCCGGAAAATCGGCGTGGACTTGCCAAAAAACCGGGTATGGGCTACTATTCGGCCAGTTTTTCACCACCCCCGTTATGTCGAAAGTTTGTGTTGTCACCAAGAAGACGCCGCTCGTTGGCAACAGCGTAAGCCACAGCAACGTCAAAGTGAAGCGCCGCCAGATGCCGAATCTGCAGAAGCGCGTCATTGTGAACCCCGCGACCGGCAAGAAGGAGCGCGTGCTCATCTCGACCCGCGGCCTCAAGACCCTCATGAAGTGGGCGAAGGAAGGCAAGGCGGTCGACCTCGGCGCCCTCAAGTAACGCAAACACAAAACGCTCCCGGACGGGAGCGTTTTGTGTTGCTTATTTCGTTTCACCGATGACGTGCTTTGCGAGCGCGATAAGCCGGTCGGCGTATTTGTCGAGCGAGAACGGCGCCACCGAGCTCGTAATGCGTTCACGGCTTTTTGCAAACTCGTCTTTGCGCGCGTCCAGCTCATGGACGACCCGCAGGAAGTCTTCCGTGACGCCAGGGGCGAAGAGGTAGCCGGTCTCGCCTTCGCGGACCAACTCGCCGACGCCGCCGATGCGCGAGGCGAGCACCGGCACGCCGGCGTTCAGCGCCTCGTAGATGACGGTCGGGGAATTCTCGTAGCAGAGTGACGGCACGACGAGCGCGTCCGCAACGCCGTAGCATTTCATGAGCTCGTCCGGGACCATGTAACCAAGCGGCACGATGCGGTGGTCCGTCGCCGCGCGCTTCTTGACCAGGTCCGACAGCGGGCCCTCCCCGACAATGAGGAGCTGCGCGTCGATGGCCAGCCTTGCAAACGCGTCGAGGAGGAACGCGACGCCCTTATGCGCGCCGAGCTGGCCGACGAACAGGAGCTTGAGCGGGCCGCCGATGCGCTCTTTGCGCTGGACCGTGCGGAAATTCGGCGTCGGGTTCGGCTGCATGACAAACGGCAGCCCCTTAAAAAACCCGTAGCGCGTGTACTGGTCGACGATGAATTGCGACGGCGACACCGCCATGCCGGGACGACCCATGCGCCAACGGCAGATGGCGCGGTACACCGCGTAGAACGGCTTCGCGTACGTCAGTATGTACTCCTTCCCGGCGATAAGAAGCCCGGACGGGATGATGAGCTGGAGGTCATGGAGCACATGGATGTGCGGGATTGTCCGCGTCTGGATGGCCTGCGGGATGCCGAGGCCGAGGCCTTTCAGGTTATGCGTGAAGACGACATCCGGCTTCTCTTCGTCAAGGATGCGGCCGACGACCTTCCCCGGCATCGGCGAAAACGCGTCGACGATATGCCACAACAGGCGCACCGGCCACGAATGTTTGTAGTCGTCGAGCGTGAAATAGAGGTTCGTCGGGAAAAACCGGTACGTCCGCTCGGTCGACGAGCGGTCGAGCGTCAACGTGACCCCCGCGGTACGCGGCTGGCCGGTGATGACGAACACGTCATGGCCCATGGCGATGAGCTGGCCGACGGTGCGGACAATGACGTTTTCCGCTCCGCCGCGTGCGTACGGCGGGTAGAGGTTAGTGATGATGCCGATTTTCATATTCCTTCATCAGACGGTCGATCTGCGCGTCAATGGCGTACTCCCGCTCTGCCCGCGTCCGCGCCGCGGCGCCCATAACCTCGCGACGGCCATCCTGTTGTAGCAGTTCCGTAAGCGCGGCGGCAAGTCGGTCGGGGTCTCCGGGCTGCGCGTGGAGGCCGGTTTCCCCGGGAATCACGAGCGACCGCATGCCCGGCAGGTCGCTGACAACCGACGGGATTCCGGTCGCCGCCGCCTCGAGCGTCACGAGACCGAAGGCTTCGCCGCGGTTCACGGACGGCAGCACATGGATGTCGGCGGCGCGGTACGCGCGCGGCAGGTCGTCAAACGGGACGCTGCCGGCAAAGTGCACGCGGGCCGCGATGCCGAGCCGATCGGCGTGTGCCTCGAACGCGGCTTTCCGGTCTCCGCTCCCCACCACGAGGAGTTGCCACGAGGGATCGTCGAGTGTTGCACAGGCATCAAGGAGCACGTCGACCCCCTTGAAGTCGTGCGCCGCGTCCAGCCCGCCGACAAAGATGATGGCTGTCGCGTCCGTTGGGATGCCATGCGCGGCGCGGAAGGCGTCGTCGCGGCCGACATGGAACCGTTCTGTGTCCACGCCGAAGGGCAAAATGGATAATCGATTCCCATTTGGTAATCCATTCCCATTTGCATATTCCCGCGAGCTGCAGAAAATCCGCCTCGCGCGCCGCAGGATGACCGGCTGGAGGAATAGCCGATGGAGACGGAACACCATCCCAAGCCATCCTCGCGCGATCGGCTGCATGTGATACGTCACGACGAGCGGCTTGCGCCATACGATCGATGCCAACCACGCGAAGACTTCCCCACCATAAAACGGATAGTGCAGATGGATGACATCGACATCGCGCAGCTTCCAAAACAGCGACGGGACGAACGCGGCATTTCCCCACGTGAACCACGGCCGCAGGTTTGACGGCTCGAACACGCGCACGTCAACGCCGCGCGACTCGAGACGACGCGTGTACTCGGCAGCAACCGTGCCGATCCCGCCGCGCCGCGGCGGATAGATGCAGACGACTTGACCGACTACCATACGATGATCTTCCTCAGTGCGCGCCACCATGCATCGACCACGGGGTTGATGACGCGCTCAAGCAGCGGACTCGACGCCTCCTGGGCTTCGATCTTTCCCGTCCACAATCGGACAAGCTCCCGATCGGGAATTGTGCGCAGGCGTTTCGCGCGATGGCGGATGTCGCGCGTCAATCGCCATGTTTTCGGCGACAGCCATGCCTTGTATGCGCCGATTTTGACCGCGATCATGCGGCTCTTCGCCATCATGAGCCACGTCCCCACTTCAATCGCAAGCCACAACGGCAACAGCACAAGCATGCTCGGCACGCGAAGATACGCCAAGAGGACGACCCAACGGTACGTCTCCATCCAGACGAACTTTCCCGGATTGCGGCTGAACTGGTAGTCGTGGAAGCCGTGCGATTGCGCCGACAAGACATTTTTGTAGCCCGCGATCTTCGTGCGCAGGCCGTATTCAAGATCATCGTGATACATGAAAAACCCCTCCTCGAGCAGACCAATCGAGCGATAGACGTCCGCGGGCCGCAACACCGCTGCGCCCGACGCGTAGGCGATCTCCTCGCCGTCCCTGAGCGTCACCTCGTCGATGCGCTTGCCGTTGTCGCGCGCGTAGCCGTAGCCGGCCGCGTGGATGGCGCCGCCGGTCACGTTCACCTTCTCGTGGTCGTGCCAAAAAAAGACGGTGGATTGCACGGCGCCGATTGTGGCGTCGGACTCGGCAAGCGTCACCGCGGCTTCGATCGCCTTCGCGTCGAGAAAAAGGTCTCCGTTCTGCAAAAAGACGTAGTCGACGCCCCGCTCGAGCGCCGCCCGGATACCCACGTTATTGTTTCCGCAAAAACCCTCGTTCTTTCCCGTGTCCAGGAGGACGACCTCCGGCAAGTCCTTGCCGGAACGCGGCAGCACGTCGCGGCGGATGACCTCCGCGATGCCGTCCGGCGATCCGGCCGGGAGGGCATACACGACGAGACGGTCGTGCGGGTATGTCTGGGCGGCCCAAGACGCAACGACCTCCGGAAGGTGCCGGAGGTTGTTGTAGCAGAGCCAAATGATTGCGACGGTCGGGCGCATACGTTACGCGCCTTCCGGCGGAGTAGCGCGGTCGATGGCGATACGGCGGACAAGTTCGGTCTGCTCTTCGTGGAGCTTCTGCGTGAGCACCATGGAACGGAAGGTCGCGTACATGAGGACGAGGACCGCGATGTACACGAGGAGGTCCGCGCCGCGCTCGACGCCGACCGCGCCGGCGACCGCGTCCGCCATGGAGGGCACGAACGCGACGACGATGACGAACGTCCAGAACAACGACCACAGCATGAACCAGTGGCGCGACATGGTGTGCGCGCGGTAGGACTTGCCCGCGCGGATGATACCGAACAAGGCGAAGATAATCAGGAAAATCGGGAACACCATACTAGCCGAGCATGCGCTTCTTCAAGAAATCTTTCACGATGGCGAAGCTGCCGGAAAACTTCTGGCCCTTCGCAAGCGTCGCTTCGCTGTAGCGGATCGTCACCGGGCGCTCGACGTAGCGGAGTTTTTTGACGACGATGAGGTCGAGGATCTCGGACGCGTGCGCCATGCGGTCGAGGGTGATGCGGAGCTTCTTCGCCGCGTCGCGCGACAAGGCGCGGAAGCCGTTGTGCGTGTCCGTCGTGCGGATGCCGGAGACGACGTAGGTAAACAGGAGCGCGAGGCGCAACGTCACAAGCCGCGACAGGGGCATGTTCGCCTTCTTCCCGAGGAAGCGCGAGCCGAGCACGATGTCCGCTTCCCCGTTCGTGATGGGCTCGATCATCATGGGGATCTCCTCGCCCATCATCTGCCCGTCGGCATCGAAATGCACGACAATGTCCGCACCGAGCTTCTCGATGGCGAAGTCGGTCGCGGTTTGGAGCGCCGCGCCCTGGCCGCGGTTGATGATGTGGCGCAGCACGTACGCGCCGGCCTCGTGGGCGCGCGCGGCGGTGGCGTCCTTCGCGCAGTCGTCCGTCACCACGACCGCGTCAACAAAACGGGCGGCATCACGGACTGCGTCCGCGATGCGCGCCTCCTCGTTATAGGCCGGGATGATGGCAACGGTCTTCATAACACTTCGTAGCTAACTCTAGCGCAAGTCCGTAACCTTGACAATGCGCGAGAAGTCCGCGATACGATGGGAAATTTTGCGCACTCACCCTTTTCAGCATCCTCCGCTTCGTTTTCGTCCGGAGGACGCGGTAATGCGGCAGGGTGACATATCCCAGGAAGTCGACGCCCTGCCGGAGTTTGCGGATCTCGACTTTGTACGGGTGGAGCTCGAGCCCGCGATGCTGCCAAAGCCAGGCCTCAATACACGGCAAGAGCGCGACAAGCTCCGCACGGTCTTTGGAGAGGATGACCGCGTCATCGGTGTAGCGAATGTAGTATCGTTGTCGCAAATCCTCTTTGACGAAGTGGTCGAATGCATCCATGTAGACGTTGGCAAATAATTGGCTGGTCAGGTTCCCGATCGGGAGACCGCGAGGCGACCCCCCCCCGGTCAGCAAACGGGTTGTGATAACTCCCGACGATTTCTTGCAACAACTGCATTACTCTTGTCATCCCGAGCGAAGTCGAGGGATCCTTACTTAACTGTCGCTCGAGAATCCCAAGCAGGATCCCGTGGTCCACCGAATCGAAGAACTTTTTGATATCGAACTTCAGCGCCCAGCACGGGCCAGTGAAGTTTTTGCTGACCTTTCGAGCAAATACTTCGAGACGCCGCACGGCGGCATGCGTCCCCTTCCCTTCGCGGCAGGAATAGCTATCGAAGATGAACGAACGCTCGAAGATCGGCAGCAGCACTCGGTAAACCGCATGATGCACAAGTCTGTCGCGTACTGTCGCTTTGTGGATGATACGGTGCTTCGGATCGAAGACGTGAAAGCGATGATACGGACCGTGGCGGTAGATGCCGCCTGCCAGTTCCTCGTGCAGTGAAAAGACGTTGTCCTCAAGGTGACGCTCGAATTCCATGACGTCCATGCGGTCACGCTTGCCGCGACGGAATTCCTGCCAGGCAACAAAGAGATTACTGACGCCAACAATCTCGTCGAATATGTCCTTCATAGAAGAAAAAGAAGTGTTCACCTTCAGTTACGAAGCGCTCAAGGCGTTCCATGTATCGCGAAAAAAGTTCAGTAAAGCTGAACGCTATTCCCTCGGCGAGAAAATCGAAACCGCGCTGCTTGAAGTCCTTGTGGGCATCATTGACGCCGGAGGGCAGAAACGCGAATGGAAGCTCGCCGGAATAGATCGGGCATTGATCGCTCTCGAACGGGCGAAAATCCTGACTCGTCTTGCGCACGACATGCGAGAGCTCTCCGAAAATGACTATGTGAGCCAAGTCGAGCGCCTCGTCCGTGTAGGACGTATGCTTGGCGGCTGGCGAAAGAGTGTCTGACGGGCACTACCGGCGGAACTGCACCGAGCCGTAGTTCGGGTTGGCATTGTCGTTCCTGTTGGCGTTCAGCTTCGGGCTGTCGTCCCACACCTTGAGGTACGCGCAGTTGTCGCGATCGTCGCGATGGACCGATCTTCCAGGCTGCCACGCCCCCTCCGCGTCACCGGAACTTCCGCCGCTGCGGTTGTTCCTGTACTGCATACGGGATCTGCTCCACCGGGGCATGACAAGTAGTGCCTCGTCGGAACCGCGCGCTTCCCCTGCCCTGCAGAAGGAACTCCGGCGGCAACTCGTTCGAGGATTTCGGGGAAGCAGCGCCGTAACGCTGCATGCATAACCCTACTCTCGCCGTCATTATAACAGCAGGATCCCCCGTCTCGCTTGCGCGAGACGGGGGATCGAGGGTTGAGGCGCGAAGAATGTCGAGCCTCGAGAGCCGAATGTCGGGGGCACTACCGGCGGAACCGCACCGAGCCGTAGACCGGGTTGGCAACGCCGCCCCCGTCGGCGTACAGCTCCGGGCTGTCGCCCCACACCCCGAGGTACGCGCAGTAGCCGCGACCGCCGCGACGGACCGAGCCGGGGAGGTCCCAGATGTGCTCGCCCTGCACGACCGCGCTCGGGTAGTGGAGGCAGAGCGCGAGACCGACGTCCGCGGTGCCGGCGAGGATCTCCCCGACGCACTCCTTGCGGCAGTCGCTCGGGCGGCGGTTGCGGTTGGGCCGGCCGTCGGTGGCGCGGAACCAGTACGGCGACGTCGGGGTAGCGTGGCGCTCGTCGAAGGGCACGAGCGTGCCGTCGTCGTAGCCGAACTCCTGGTGCCGGACGCCGATGAGGCTGGCGCGCAGGCAGCGGCCGAGGCGCGGATCGTCCAGGCCGAGGTACGGGAACGTCGGGTCGTCGGCCGCGAGGTGCTCCGGAATCTCCGGGATGGTCGCGACGTAAGACTTGAAGTCCTTGAACCCGATGCGGCTGCCGACGCCGCGGTCCCACCAGCGCTTGGCCTGGATCTCACGGATGGTGAGCCCGGCCTTCACGAGGCCGCCGCTCTTGACCATGTTGAGCCAGGCCTGGAAGGGCTCGCGCAGCCCTTCGCCAGAGGCATCGTCGAGCTCGCGAAGCTGGGCGATCTGCCCTTCGGTGATGTGCGACATTGAACACTCCGGTTCCCAGCCAGTCATCCGTAGCACCTTGCGGCGGTACGGACACCCTCGCCAAGAAGCAGAAAGCACGGGAACCGCCGTGCCGGTTGGTGCCGAAACTGCCTCCTTGGCAGCCTCAACAACCTTTCAAATATAGCATATTTTAGCCAAAAAGTCAAGAAAACAGCCCGCATTGGGCTGTTTTCTTGACTTGCGGGAGGAGGATCACCGCCTATTTGCCGAGAATAACGTTCTGCGCCTGACGCGCCGTCAGAACATCCTTGCGTTCGAGCGCATCGACCAGCCGCGTCACTTTGTCGTCCGTCCCGCTGATACGCGCCGTCAGTCGTGCCTCGGCACCGTCAACCTTCCGGTCCACAAAATCCTTCGTGGTCATGTTCGCCTCGATACGATCCATCCGCGCGTCCGTCGCAGCAAAACGCTCATCCATTTGCGTCGCCAATGTTTGGATGGCCTCGCCGAGCACCTCCACTTTTGCGCCGAGAGTCTCCATTCCGGTGCTCAGTGTCTCGACCTTTGCGCCGAGAGTCTCCATTCCGGTGCTCAGTGTCTCGACCTTTGCGCCGAGAG
>CAZKGL010000001.1:0-190684 GCA_964552565.1 uncultured Gammaproteobacteria bacterium | reverse complement strand
TCTCCATTCCGGTGCTCAGTGTCTCGACCTTTGCGCCAATGGTTTGGATGGCGCCAAGAATTTCTTGCTTATCGTTGTCCTGCATACGTGCGCATCATACCACGCCCCTATCCTTCCGAGAGCAGCACTTTGTTTGCCCGAACGTAGTCAATAGTCTTCTTGAGGCCGTCTTCGAAGCGCACAAGCGGCACCCACGCGAGCTTTTCCTTCGCTTTCGTGAGGTTGGGAAGGCCGAGCTCCACCAAAAACGGCGGCGCCGGCTCAAAGCGCACGGTCGAGGACGACTCGGTGAGCTCGATGATCTTCTTGACGACGTCGCCGATCGGCATGTCGACGTCGCTCCCGAGGTTCACCGGGCCGACGCCCGGCTCCGCCTTCATGAGGCGCATGATGCCGTCAACGATGTCCGAGACGTACGCGAGCGCGGTGACGCTCTGCTCCGAACCGCTGATAACGATCTCGTTGCCGTCGAGCGCGTTCAGGATGCAATCGGGAATTTGGTGGCCGTGGTGGAGCGGCATGCGCGGGCCGAAGGTGCGGAAGATGCGCGCGATCTTCACGTCAAGCCCGTGGACGTCGGCATACGTCTGGCACATGGTCTCCGCGAACTTCTTTCCTTCGTTGTAGCAGCCGCGCGGGTTCAAGTGGTCGACCACGCCGAGATCGGTTTCGACAAACGACGATGTGTCCGCCTTGCGGGCGCCGTACACGACCGCCGCGGACCCGAAGACGACCTTCGCCTTGTACTTTGCCGCGACGTCGAGCACGTGCTTCGTGCCGAGCGAGTTCGCGAGGAGCGTCTGCATGCGGTACTCGTCAAACCGTTTCACCACCGTCGGGACGGCGAAATGGTAGATCTCCTGCACGCCGTGGAATTTCACCTTGAACGGTTCGAGCTCGGTGAACGTCTCGAGGTCGAACGGCTGGTTGATGTCGAGTTTCAAAAACTGGAAATCCGGGCTGCGCAGGAGCGACTCGATGTTCCGCACGTGGCCGGTCGTGAAGTTGTCGATGCAAATGACCCGGCTGCCGGACTTGAGGAGCTGTTCGCACAGGAACGACCCGATGAACCCTGCGCCACCGGTGACGAGGACGGTCTTCTTTTCAGCGTCTGCCATACAAAAGGGTTAGTGCAAATGTGGAAGTAGTTTACCATGCGGCGACCGCCGCGCCTTCCCCGCCCCCTGCGGATACCGTCCAGGCGGCACGCGCCGCGCCGGTACCATCGAGGATGCGGAGTTCCACCATGCCGGGCCCCGGAGCCGCGATAATCTCGTCCGTTCCGTCGCGGTCGGTATCTGCTGCGGCAACCCGCACGCCATGCCGCGTCGTCGCATCGAACGCGAAGAACTGCGCCTTCACCGACCCGTCCGGGGCAAATACCCGGACGTGCGGCCCGCCGCCGTCCCCCGTCCCGGTGACGACCTCGTCGACGCCGTCGCCGTCAAGGTCGCCGGCCGCGACAAACACCCCGCCGGCGAACGTCGCCGCGTAGGGAGCGAACGCGGTCATGAGCGTCCCGTCGGTGTCGTATAGCGCGACCATCGGCGCGCTCCCCGCCCCGCTTGCGACGAGAAACTCTCCGGCCGCGTCGGCATCGAGGTTTCCAACCGCGACGCGCAGCGGCACGTCGGCGGCGAACGCTGACGCGGTGAAGCGCTGCAGCTCGGCGCCGCGCGCGCTCCACGTCACGATGTCGCGGCTGACGCCCGCGCCGACCGCGGTCACGATATCGTCCGCCCCGTCGCCGTCCACGTCGCCCACCGCCACGTCAACGCCGCGGCGCGACGCCTCGTCGTAGGCGAAGAACTGCCCGATGAGCGCGCCGAGCTGCGTGAAGACGCGGACCTGCGGCCCGCCGCCGTCCCCTGTGCCGGTGACGACCTCGGCGCCGGACGCGGCGGAAAACTCCCCGAGCGCGACCCGGATACCGCCGGTAAACGTGTCGGCATACGCGGCGAACGACGACCGCACGCTCCCGTCGGCATTGTGCAGCACGACGGTCGGTACTACGGCGGAGGTGTTACCAAGCGCGATGACCGACGGCTCAGACATCACGTCCTCCCCTCCATTCATGGAGGGGTCGGGGGTGGTTGTTCCATCAGAAAACTGCGCGCCTACCTCGAGCGCGCGGGCAACGTTCACCCGGCCCGCGCCGAACTCGCCGCGTAACTCCCGCGGCAGCGTGAGCGCATCCACGGAGAGCTTCAGCGTGTTGCGTACTTCTTGCGGCGTCAGGTCGGGGAATGCGGCGAGGAGCAATGCCGCGGCGCCGGCCACGACGGGAGACGCGACCGACGTTCCGGACCACCCGCCGCCGTACGCCTCGTCATATCCCGCGTCGGGGTTCTCGTACATCGTGCTGTAAATGTACTCGCCCGGAGCGCTGAGGTCGGTGCAGTTTTTTCCGTAATTCGAGAACACCGAGGGGTCGTCGGACTGGTCCGTCGACGCGACGCCGATGACCCAGTCTTCCTCGCCCTCCTTGAGGCAGGCGGGGTACACGGCGACATCGTCCGTGTCCTCGCTCTCATTCCCCATCGCCGACACGATGACCACGCCGCCGCGGTACGCGTTGCGGATAGCGCGGCGCAGGTCCGTGTCCGCGTTCACGCCGGCAAAACTCATATTGATAATGTCCGCGCCGTTGTCGGCAGCGTAGGCCACCGCCTCCGCCGCGGTCGAGGAGGACCCGGATCCGTCGTCGCCAAGCATGCGAAGCGCCATGATGCGCACCTCCCACGCCACGCCCGTTGTCCCGCGCCCGTTGTCGCCCGCCGCGCCGATAATGCCGGCGATCATCGTCCCGTGCGACACGACGACGTCGGACTCCACTTCGTCCGGCGCTGGGTTCGCATCCCCGTCGACAAAATCCCAACCGTACACGTCATCCGCATACCCGTTGCCGTCGTCGTCCGTGCGGTTCCCCGCGACCTCCCCCGCATTCACCCAAAGGTTGTCCTCGAGGTCGGGATGGTCGAGGTCAACGCCCGTATCGAGCACGGCGACGACGACCGAGCGCGACCCGGTCGTCGTTTCCCACGCCGCGGGCGCGCCGATCGTGTCGAGGTACCATTGGTCGTCGTAGTGGGCGTCATCCGGCGTCAACGCAAACACCGCCGCCGGGAGACAGGCGACGGTGGATGCAAGCATGAGGCTCAGCACGGCGCGGACAAGCAAGCGGTGCGAGGACATAGCGGCGTTATTCGGCTTCGACGCACGTGGCGCGCGTTGCGGCGAGATCGTCGGCGATTGCCGTGTTTTCCGGACTCAGGGTTTGGGCGACCTTGTAATGGTCGATGGCTTTGGCGCATTCGCTGTGGCTCCGGTACCACTCGGCGAGCGCGACCATGAATTCGGACCGCTGCCCGAGGACGGCGACGGCGTGCTCGAGCGTCAGGAGCATTTCCTCGTCGCGTTCGGGGTAATACTTATCAAGGAAGGTGACGAAGTCCATGTAGTACTCCGCGGACGGGTTGATTTCGATCGCCTCGAGATAGGCCTTTTCCGCCGGCTCGAGGTCGCCCATGCGCGAAAGCACGTTGCCGTACATGTTCCACGCCGCGTGCATGATCGGGTTTTCGTTCAAGAGCTTCTCGAGCGCTTCGCGCGTTTTGACGAGGTCGCCGAGGATATGCGCGTCATTTGCAAGCGAGAGGTACAGGTCGGCTTCGGCGGCCCCGTCCTCCGCCTCTTGTACGGCGATCGACGCTTCCGTGGTGGCGATGCGCTGCTCCAAGAGCGCGCGCGTCGCATCGTCAATCTGCGTTTCGCGCCAAAGCGTCATCCCCGCGTACGGGTCGGCGTTCTTCTGCCACAGGAGATACCCCCCGACCGCAAGCGCGGCCGCGACAACCACCCCCGCAACCCCCAAAAGCACCTTCCGTCGAGTATCGGTCATATGCAGTGCATTCTAGAGGAATCATGCGAAATCTGCAACCCTTCACGCGCTGCGACGACGTGCAATTTTGCGGCAAGTTTCGGTGCGCGGGGTGCAGAAGGTTCCGAGGCGTAGGCGATCCGACGGTGAGGAACTTCGGGGCCCCCGCAAGCCGAAAATTGCCCAAAAGTGCACGTCGACAAACAGAAGACCGGCCCGAAGGCCGGTCGTTCTGTATCTGCAGTCGCAAGTCTTGGTTTAGAAGACGAGCGTGCCACCGATAAGGTCGAGGTTGTCGACCATGTAACCACCCCAGCGAGTCTGGTTGGCGGTACCTTCGGCGGTCGAACCGTCATCCTGCCAGATGAGCGCACCCGGCAAGAAGTCGATGTCGTCGCCTGCGTCAGGCGTGAAGGCCTGGTTGGTCGAGTTCACGTAGCCACGGACCACCGTGAGGGAGCCCGAGTCACAGAGACCGTCGTCCGCAGCGTCGGTACAGTCGACCACGAGCACGCGCTCGTCAGCCGTCACCGCGCCACAGCCGTCATCGCCTTCGTCCATACAGAGGACGTCGCCGATGTAGAAGATCTCCGGGTTGTCGACCGCGAGGGTCGTCGCCGAGATCGTGATCGCGGCGGTGGTGTGCTGGTTGTCCGTCGCCGGCGAGCTGAACGAGCCCAGGACCGGGTCAGTGACGAGGTCAACACGGATCGCGTCGTCGCTCGAAGCCGACGCCGTGGTGGTGTCGATCTTCAGCGAGTACGTGTACGTGCTGCCAGCCGGGACGACCTGGCGGGTCGGGAGCCACAGCGAGATGAAGCCAAGCGGCTCGTCTGCTGCAGTGCTCGCCGTACAGATGTCGCCAGTCCCGTCGTACTTCGTCCACTGCGTGTCGGCCGTGTCGAGCTGCGTGCTCGCGCTGGTCGTCAGGTTGTAGAAGTACAACTCGCTGTCGTCGATCTGCGCGGTTACCGCCGCGTTCGTGTCACAGTCGTTCCAGTTGCTGGCACCGATGTCGGTCGAAGTGACCTTGAAGGTGAGGCGCTCGAGCACCACGTCCTCGTTCGAGGAAGCGGCGACGTTGAAGCGCAACACTTCGATAAGACCCGGGACCGAGGCGCCCGACGGGCTGGACGACGAGAGGCTGAAGGTCGGCTTGGCCTCACGAACCGTGAAGGTGCCCACCGTTTCAGACTTCGCGATACCGAGCGCGGTGAAGTCCGTGCCCGAGCCGTCGCTGTCGGTGTCGGTGTAGCTCGTACCCGAGCCAAGACCGACCGCCTTGAAGTTGTCGTTGCTGTCTGCGGTTACCGAGGTCTCGTTGTCAACGAACCAACCCATGCGGATCTGTTCGTTGCTGGTGGCCGAGCCACCCGCGTCGCGATCCGTGAGCGGAACGTCGACGTAGACCTTGATGTCCGACGGGGTACCCACCGGGACATAGATTTCCATGCCCGTGAAGTTGGCCTCGTTGCGGACCATCGCAACCGAGCTTTCGCCAGTCGTGCCGTCCGCCATCGGGTAGGTGATGGTGACGAGCGAGATGTTGTTGGCGTAACCCGTGTTGTCGGTGTCCTCGTTGTCGTCTTCCGCTTCTTCCTCCGAGAACGAGATGGTCTGGATCTCGAAGTCTTCGCTGGTCGCGGTGAAGCGGTAGGTTGCAACGTGGTTGTCCGAGCTCGACGTCAGGATGAAGTCGTGCGTCGGCGTGCTTGCGCCCACCGCGGCAGCGATCGTGCCGGCGTAGACGAGCTGGACCGCATTGTCACAGGTCGCGTCACAGTCGTTCGGGTCATCCGACGTCGGGTCGACATCGTTGCTGTTCTCGTCTTCGACGACGATGTCTTCCGAGACGTCGTTGAGGTCGAACGAGAACCAGTTGGTGTCGGTCGTGTCGGACGGGTTCGCGAAGCTGCAGTAGATCTTGAGGGTCTCCGAAGCACCTGCCGCGATATCCCAGTCGGCATCGTCGACCGTGAACGAGACACCGTCGCTCGTAAGCGCGGCACTCGTACCGATCATTTCACCGTTGCCATCCGTGAGGTAGCACGACTCAATGAAGTCGTTGAGGTCGAGCGTGTCACCGGCCGCGGTCGGACCCGCGTCACCCGCAGTGGTGACGTTGAAGGAGCCGCCCGTGGTGTCGTCGGCGTAGGCCGTGACCTTGATGGAACTCACGTGGAGGTCCGAGGCCGTGCCCGCGACGAACGAGAAGGCCTGCACAAGCACGTCATCCGTGCCGTCGACCGAGGTCACGTCACCCGGCGTGGATGCGAGGGTGATGGTGAGCGAGGCCGTGCGTGCAGTCTGGTTGTACCCAAGGAGGTCGCCGCTCGGGACGATCGCGGTGGCGGCAAGCGCATCACCGTTCGTGTCCTCGAACCAGCTGCCGGAGGCAGCGGCCGAAAGGTCGAGCGTCACACCGAACGCAACCGCCGTTGCGACGCCGTCATCGACGTCGGCCACGACCGCAAGGTTGACGGTTTCGCCCGCGTTGAGCGTCCAGTCGTCCGTGAAGTCCATGGTCTGCGAGTTGTCGGAGGTGAGGTTGTCGAGCTCAAGCGGACCCATGACCACCGCGCCGGTGTCGACGTTGACGATCTTGATGTCCTTAAGGCTCGCTTCGTCACCGCTGTCGGTCACGTCGCCGTCGTCGTTACCGTTGATGAGACCTTCGTCGTCATCATCGTTGCCCGAGTCGGCGTCGTTGTCGAACGCGTCGCCGTCAAGCGTCGCCGCGTCGTCACCGTAGAGGATCACGTCAAGGTCCTTGACCGTAACTTCCTCGACGGAGGTCATGGTGAACTCAAGGAAGGTGACGTCCTGGCTGTTGACCTGGATGTCGCGGGCCGTCGGACCACCCGAGGTGATCGTGAGGTCGCCGCCCTGGACCGTGCTGTACGAGCAGTTGCCCGAGCTCGAGGTACAGCTGGTGCCGTTGTAGGTACCCGAGGTCGCACCGATGTCGATCGTCATGCCGAAGCCGAAGTCGCCGCCGATGGCAACGACGTCCGCCGCGTTGTCGATGAACACCTTGACCGTGTCCGAGGCCTGGCCGCCGATGTCGGCAGAGACCGAGAACACGTTGCTGCTGCCCTCGAGGATTTCGAACGGATCGGCCGAGAGGTCGAAGAGGACGAAGTCGCCGGTGGTGTTTTCACCTTCGACGAGCGATTCCTCACCGTCCCAGAGCCAGAAGTCGCTGTGGTCCGAAGCGTTGTCCACCTTGACGAGGATTTCCTCGATCGAGGCGTTCTCGCTCGACGGAGCCATCTTGAACATACCGATCACCGCATCCTGCTCGCCGAGGGTCGGGTTCGTGATCGAACCGGACTTGGTGATGAGGACCGAACCGGCGTCGCTGCCCGTGAAGGTGAAGGTGTTGCCCTCGATCGGGAAGTCACCATCAACGTCACCCGAGGCGCCGACATCGTCGACACTCTCGATTTCGAAGCTGAACGTGTCAGCCGCGACTGCAGTCGACGAAGCCTCGATGCGGACCGTGAGGGTCGCTTCTTCGCCAGCGGCCACTTCGTAGCCGAGGTTCGAGAAGGTCACCTGGCGGGTCGACGCGTTCACCGAGCGCGCCTCCGTGAGACGGGTGGAACCGTCGTAGAGGTAGACGTTCGAGATGTCGGTCGTCGCACCTGCGCCGCCAACACTGAGGACGAGGCTGTCGAGCGAGGCGTCTTCCGCACCCGCTTCAACATCGAAGCTGAAGACCGGGACCGAGTTCGCACCCTGCGGGAGCGACGCGCCGGCCGCCGTCGACGACGAGAGCGAGAGCTCAAGGTCGCCAGAGGCTTCACCATCGATCTCCGTCTCGGTCTGCGCCGGGTCCATGAGCGCGGTCACGCTGCTGGTGATGTCATCACCGGCCGTGAGCGAGCTGTCATCGATACCCGAGCCGTCCAAGAAGAAGCCGGCCTGGAGGTTGTTGGCCGAGCGGCCAGCGCTGCTCAGCATGCGCTTTTCACCATCCCAAGCAATGTAGTAGCTGCCGCCGTCCATGTAGAGCATGCCATCGAAGGCAGTGGCCGACATGAGCGAAGCGCCAACCGTGTAGTCAACGAAGAAGGCATCCGGGACGTCACGGATCGCCGAGGCCCAGTTCGAGCCGGCGTAATCTACCATGACTTCCTCAGATTCAACCCAGTGAATGGAACCATTGGTCGAGACCGCGTATACCTTCGGGTCGCTCGTGATTTTCACGAAGTACGAACCCGGGCGGTACACGACGTTGCCAGCGAGCTCGAGGTCCGCGAGTGCGCTGTCAGAAATGGTCGTGACATCATCGAAGTCACTGAACCACGTCATGTAGGTCTTTTCATCGGGGAACGTGTAGCGCATGCCATCGTAACCGTAGTAGTACACGGTCGAAAGCGACCCCTTGATGAGGTCGCCGGCCGAAGCCGCATTGGCCTGCGAAGGCGCAATGAGACCTGCGAGCCCGACGGTCACCGCGATCGTCGCGGCCGCAACAACGGCGGAGACGACACGTTTCCCTGTGTGCAACATCTGTTGCATAAGTACTCGTATTCTCTAGTATCCCCTTACGGGGTTAAGAACCGAGGGCAGCGCGACCATGCGGTCTCGACCTTTGCTACGTTGCCCTTTATGGATGGATAGTAGGGATGCAAGCGCATTCCCTTCGGGCATGACCTTGCGCAGAAGATCAGGCCTGAAGGAAATGCGTGCGCCTACTCGGTCTCGTTTGTCGCCGTTTCTGGTGAAAGTGGGGGTTCCTCTGTCGGGGTATCGGCTTCGTCATCCGTTTCTTCCGATGCATCAACCGGTTCCGGCGTCGGCGCGTTCAGCGCAGTGACGATGGCGATCTCGGTTTGCGCGAGGCGCGCTTCGACTGCGAGGAGCTCGCCGTCGACGCTGCGCAGCTTTTCGAACGCGGCGCGGTAGCCGCCGATTGCGAAGAGGTTCATCGCCTCAGAGATGCCGTCGTCCGCCGACGTGACCGCGTAACGGAGGGAGGTGAAGTCGTCCGCGGTCGGGACCGCGACGCCCTCGAGCCGTCCGGCATGCATGACGAGCGATGCTTCCACGACCTCGATGCGGTGGAGGTCGAACGTCTGCCGTCCGCGCAGGTCGCCGAGCTCGCCTTGGAACATGTCCTGGAGTTCGCGCTGGGAATATTCGTCGCCCTGTTCCTCGTGCGTATCGACCACGACGGAAACTGCCGTCGATTGGGTTTCGCGCGCGGCGTCCTTTGCGCCCTGGACCTCGGTCGAAACCTCTATACTCGCCGCGGCCGCGACCGTTTCGTCAAGCGCCGCATCGAACCCGCTCAGTTTCCCTTGAACCTCGGTCGCCGCGGCCAGCGCTTCCTGGCTTCCGCTCTGGATGAGCGCTTGCAGGTCTTGGTTGGCCGACGCGATCTCCCGGGTAAAGGCATTCACCGCGACCTTCACGTTTTCGTCCTTTGCGGCGCCCGATTGCTGGAGGGCGACGACCTCTTCGAGGCGGCGTTCCGCAAACTCGGTATGGAGGACGGCGCGGCGCTCGAGCGAGGCGAGCCGGAGCTGGACCTGTTCGGTCACAAGCTTGAAGCCGTAGAGCGGATCGCCCGGGAGGCTGTCGGCGGCGGCGTCGACCGTCGTGATCCACCCGCCGAGCATGACGACCACTGCGGCCGCGGCGGCGCTGAATGATCGCCCGACCGCCGGGAACTTCACCTCACGAATATAGGAAACGTAGTCGCGCCACCCGTACGTCGCCGCGGTCTGGCGCCCGCCGATCGCAACCATGAGTTCCGCCTCCTGCGCCTCGCGAAACGCAACCGTCCTCGCGGCAAAGCGAGGGTCGTTCTTGAGCGCGGCGAGCGACTGCAATTGTTCTTCGGCGGAACGGTTCACAATTTTTGGAATGCGCGTTTTGCGCGATAGAGGAGCACGCGGACGTTTGTCGCACTCTTGCCGAGCTCGCGCGCGATCTCTTCGATCGAACGCTCTTCGATGTACTTGAGGCGGATGACCGCCTGGTACTCGTCTTTGAGCCGGCTGACCTTCTCAAGCAACTGCTGGAGGGCATCGCTACTCGCGACATCTTCTGCCAGCGACCCCGCCGCCGGCACCGCGGAGGCTTCGTCGAGTTCCTCGGTCGGCTTGGCCTTCCGGTAGAACTCCGCCACGAGGTTGCCCGCGATCCGGAAAAAGAATGCTTGGGGGTGCTCGACGCGGTTTGCCGTCATGTATTCCCACCCGCGAAGGAACACTTCGCTCGTCAGCTCATCGACGTCTTCCCGGCGGGGAAGTTTCAGCGAAAGCTGCCGCTCGATGGGCTCGACATATTCCCGGTAGAGCGTTTGGTACGCGTCGGCGTCCCGAAAGCGAAATACCCGGAAGGCGAGGAATTGTTGTTTGGCGCGTTGCATGAATATAGATGCAAAAGGCAGCCGAAATGTTACACCTGGAGATTGACGGGCATAGTGGCATGAAAGCCCAGCAAATGCAATACATTTCTTGACGCAATTCGCGCGTTTGGCTACGCTAGAGTAGCCAAACGTAAGCTTGCGCCATATGGAGAATTCCCCGCTCGACCACGTCATCCGGCTCACGGTTTCGGAAGCCGCACGGATGTTCGGCGTAAGCCCGCGCACCGTCCGCCGCGCGATCGCAGAGAAGGAAGTGAGCTACATCGTGGTCCAGGGCCGGTACAAAATTAACTTCGAGTCCCTCCTCAAGTGGTCCCAGTCCTCGACCACGGTCCGAAACAAGCGGGACAAAAAAGGGATCGGGCAGTTCGTCGAACAGTGGCGCATCAAGAACACCTTGTACTCGCCAAACCCCGACGTGCTCAAGGAGAAGGAGCAGCCGAAAACCAACGACGCATAAAACACAAAACACGCGGCACGGACGTGCGGCGTGTTTTGTTACCCGGTCACGAGGATGCCCTCGGGAGCCGGGCGGGTGTCGCCATAGAGGAGCATGGTGCGCTCCGCGATGTCGTCCCAGTGGTAGTGCTGCTCGACGAAGGTGCGGGCGACGTGGCCGAGCGAGGCGGAACGCATCGGGTCGCTCGTGAGCTCGGCGATCTTCTCGGCAAGGTCCTCGACGCTGCCGGTCATGAACGGGACGCCGTACTCGTTGATGACCTCAAGGTGCGCCGGGATGTCGCTCGCGATCACCGCCTTGCCGTAGCTCATCGCTTCGAGGACGGCGATGGGGAGGCCCTCGCTCGTCGACGGGTTCACCGTGAAGCGCGCGCCGGCGAAGATCGCCTCCAGCGTCTCACCGCTCTGGTAGCCGGTGAACACGATGGACGGGTCGTCGATCGCCGTGATTTTCAGCGTGCGCACGTAGTCGTCCGTAAACGCCGAATCGCCGACGATGGCGAGCTTCATGTCGCGCATGATATCCGGATGGTCCTTGCGCGCCTTCTTCCAGGCGTCGATGAGGGTGTGCGCGCCCTTGTGCGGCACGAGGCGGGCGACGAACGCCACGTATTGGAACGGCTGGAGCGTAAACGGGGCGAGCAGGCGGTCGTCGGCCGCGGCGCGGCGCGGCGTGATGCCGTTCGGGATGTACGTCGCCTTGGCGCCGTACTCGACCTCGACATAGTTGCGCAACGTGCGGCTGACGACGATGCACTCGTCCGCGAACTTCAGGCAGGCGCGTTCACCGAGACGGAGCATGAACTGGGCGAAGCGTCCCCACTTCGCATGATGGCGGTCGATGCAGTGGAACGTCGTCACCACTTTCGCCTTCGGCGCGAGGAGGCGCGGAATCCAGGCGAGCAGGGAAGGGCCGACGCCATGGAAATGGTAAACGTCGGGACGCACGACGAAACAGGCATGCAGCACGGCGAAGAGGGTGTGCGTGATCGCGTCCAGATGTTTCGTGCGCAGGGAAGGGAGGGTGATGACCCGAATGCCGTTGTAACGGTCGAGCCCCTTGCCCGAGTACCACGGGCGCGCGTACGCGACGACGGCAAAACCCTCGCGGGTGAGGCGAGTGGCGAGCTCGGTGACATGGGTTTCGATACCGCCGAAGCGGCCCGGAACGCCTTTTTGTCCGATCATCGCGATAAGCATAACCGGGTATCCTAGCAGGAAACTCAGCTACTGTCAACAAAAAATAGGCCTTTTTGGCTCTATTCCCCTTCCCTTGTCAAAAGTTATCCACAGCCCCTACCGCCTTTCCAAAACTCGGGTATACACGTCCAAAACGGCCGCCATATGGGCGTCCGGATCCCCCATCATTCCCGCCCGCTCCCGCCCTGCGGCGCCAATGGCCGAGGCCTTTCCGGGATCCTCCGTAAGCGCCCGAATCCGCTTTGCCAACTCCCCCGCTTCACCCGCCGGGAAGACCAAACCCGAAACGCCGTCCTCCACGATCTCCGGAAGCCCGCCGCGGTCGCTCACGATAACCGGCACGCCGCGCACCATGGCCTCAAGCGTCACCATGCCGAACGGCTCGTACCATACGGATGGCACGACGGCCGCCCGCGCGCCGGCGTATTCGTCCCACAGCGCGGCGCCCTGCGCAAAACCGACAAACGTGATGTTGCGCATCCCGCGCGCAAGCCCCATGAGCCGCGCGCGGTCCGGGCCGTCGCCGACGATACGCAACGGGACGTTCGGCAGCGCGCGCATCGCCTCGATGAGCGTTGCGACGCCTTTGTACGCTTCCAGGCGTCCGACGTAGAGGACGTACCCTTCGTCATGCCGCGGCGCGTCTTCCGGCATGGAAACCGGCGGATGGATGACGGTGATGCGCGACTCGGCGATGCCAAGCAGCATGAGCGCGCGCCGCACGAATAGGGACGGCGCGATATAGTGGTCGACGGCGTGGTCGACGAGCCCGAGGCGCATGTGGAGCTGCCGGATCGCTTCAACCGCGCACGTGGCGAGCCACGACCCTTTCATAAACCGCGTCGCCGCGGTGCGGAAAAGCCCGGGCACGGCAAATGGCAAGGCACGGTCGCGGTCCCACAGCGCATAGTTCGCGCTGAGGAGCGCGTAGTCGTGCACCGTCATCACCACCGGGATGTCGCGCCGACGCGCCGCGGCGAGCACCGACGGCGAGAGGTGCGTCATGATGTTATGGACATGGATGATGTCGGGATGGAACGCGTACATCATGCCGTCGAGCTTGCGAGCGGCTTCCCGCGACCACAGCGACCGCATGAACTGGCGCACCGCAGCGCCCCCCTTGCCCGGGCTGCGCGTGTCGAGCGGCGAGACGAAAAACTTTTCCCACGGCGTCGGAAGGTTCTCGGGCGTGCGCATGGCAAACGGCGCGGTGACATGCCCCGCCCCGTCGAGCAGCCGCATGAGCGCGAGCATCGACCGCCCCGCCCCGTCGCGTTCATGGAAATATTTGTGCACCTGGATGACGCGCATATCACGTCGCGTGTTCGGACTCGATGCGGTCGGCGAGCACGGTCACGAGTCCGGCGAAAATCCAAAGGTACGGCGCCAGCGTGCGCGCCTCGAGATACGTCGCCAACAACGCATTGACGGCGACCGCGAGCATGGCCGCGGCCACGCCGAGGCCGAGCGCGCGGACGTCCTCCGTTTTCCCCTTGCGCCACACGTGGACCGCAAGCAAGAACAACGTCGCGTACATCCACACATACGCGGCCAGGCCGAGCGTGCCGGTCTCGCCCCACAGGCTGAACCAGTTGTTGTCGATGTAGCCTTCCGTGCCGTAGACGCCGAACGGGAGGCCGAGCTCGTCGTAGACGCGCGTGTGTTTGAGCGCTGCGACCGCCCCCGCCCCGTAGCTCGCGGGGCCGTGGCCGAACAGCGGCGCCGCAGGGACGACGCTGATGACCGTGTGCACGATCCAATACACGCGGCCGAGGCCATAGTATTCGCCGCTCCATCGCTCCGCAGAAAACGCCTCGAAGAACCGTTCCGCAAACGACTGATCTGCAACGTCGACAAGGCGGTTGACGGCGAGGCCGGACACGATGAGGTACAGCGCGAGCAGCCCCGTGACGACCGCGGTACCGACGACGATGCGCCGGTCGCGCTTCGCCCAAACCGCGATAAACAGGAAGCCGAGGAGGAATCCGAACCACGCGGAGCGAGAATACGTTAACGCGAGGATCGGAAGCGCGGGGATGAAGACCGCCCACCAGCTGGTGAGCTTGGGGGTGTCGCGGTGCTCGTACAGCCATGCCGCCATAAGGAGGAGGACGAACGCCATGAACGTCCCGAGCTGGTCGTAGCGGCCGAGCGTGCCGAACACGCGCTGCCCCGGGTCCCAAAATTGCACCGTGCCCGCGGTGAGCTGGATCTCCCCCACCGTACGGCGCTCCGTCGGCAGCAAGAATGCGTCCATCGGCCCGCCGAGGACCGCCTGCATGGCCCCAAGGACGATTTGTACCGCGACGACGGCGACCAGCGCCTTTACCGCGGTGCGCATGAACGTCATAGTCGGCGAGAGCTGCACCGTCACAAAGTAGAGGAGGACGAAACGGAGAATTTGCCTACCGCCGAGGATCGCGGCGAGCGGTTCGGAAAAATTCATGAGCGTCGACGCGAGCAGGATAATGCAGAACGCGGCGAACGGGAGGTCGATCGGCGTCCGCTTGAACGGCAGGACACCGGAAAATATTTTCCAAGCGACGACGGCGACAAGAAGGTAGACCAGCAACTCGGAGGAATAGCGGGCGTAGACGTACACGTCGTCCGGCACCCACTTGAGGAGGAACGGTTCGAACGGCAGGTAGACCATCAGGAAGAACAAGGTCCATGTCGGCCGGACAAAACTGACAAAGACGACGCCGAGCGCCGCGACGAGCGCGAGCGTGAGCGACGGCGACAAGAACACGACGCCGGCGATGCCGACGAGGAGCAAGACGGCAAGTCCAAAAATAGCGAAACGCGTTCGCTCCTCCGCGAGATGGTAGATGCTGCGCAAGTTGGGCACGAGGATATTTTATCACACGGGCCGACGCCGCGGCGTGCGAGGAACGCAAACCATCCCGAGGCACGGAAGCTCAGCTTCGAAGCTGAGCTTCCGAAAAGAAAGAGAGATCCCACGGATGAGGGAAGGCTCGGAGCGCTTCACTCATTGATAGGATCTCTCTTGTTACGTTGGGTTGGTCGGGGGCGGCGCGCATTGCTGCACGCCGCCCCCTCGCCGCGAATGGCTGCTACTCCGCCGTGCCGTCGCAGTCCTCGTCCTCGGTGTTGCCCGAGACCTCGGACGCATCCGGGTTCACGTCGTCGTCGCCCTCGTCGCAGTCCCCGCCGTCCTCGACGTACTCCCCGTAGGTGGCCGTCGGCTCGTAGCACGCGTCCTGCGTGTACGAGTCGGAGCCGTACGAGTCGCCGTCGAGGTCGAGGTACCAGGTCACCTGGTCCTCCACGTCGGAGTCCGCGTCGTCGGTGCGCGAGTCGCAGTCGTTGTCGACGCGGTCGCAGACCTCGCGGGCGTCGGGGCTCACCTCGGCGTCGGAGTCGTCGCAGTCCTCGTCGTTGCCGACGGTGGACTCCGGCGCCTCGCAGCGCTCGACGGTGTCGTCCGGGTCGCCGAAGCCGTCCGCGTCGTCGTCGTCGTACCAGGTCGTGGCGTCCACGACGTCGGAGTCGTTGTCGTCGACCCGTTCGTCGCAGTCGTCGTCGATGGAGTTGCAGACCTCGTCGGCGTCCGGGTTGACGGACGCGGCGAAGTCGTCGCAGTCCTCGCAGGCGGCGAACGAGTCGCCGTCCGCGTCGACGAACGGCGAGATGCCGTCGCAGTCGCGGTCCTCGTCGACCGAGCAGTCCTCGGCCGCGCCGGGGTACCACTCGTCGGAGCTGTCGTTGCAGTCCTCCGCGTTGTCGACGTAGCCCGCGGGCTGCTCGCACGCGACCTGGTAGTCCGAGAGGTCCTCGTCGCCGTACCCGTCGCCGTCGCTGTCGACGACGTAGGTCTCGCCGAGCGTGACCTGGGCGTCGAAGTCATCACAGTCGCTGGAGTTCTCGACCCACGAGGAGTCGAAGCTGCTCTCCGGCGCCGTCATGACGATCTCCCCGCCGTACCCGTCGAGGTCGTAGTCGTAGTAGCGCGTGACCTCCGGGTCCTCGTCGATGACGTAGTCGCAGTCGTCGTCGATGCCGTTGCCGACCGACTCGGACTGCCCCGGGGAGACCGAGGCGTTGTTGTCGTCGCAGTCCCACGTGGTGTACGTGGAGACGTCGGCGACCTCGACGTACGAGGAGTTGGACGGGTTGGGCGTGACGCAGGCGGCGCGGTTGGGGTACGCGTCGCCGTCGGCGTCGAGGCACCACTGGGGGGTGGCCTCGGTCGTCGTGCCGGTGTCGCCGGTGAGACCGGTGTCGGCCGGCTCGCCGGTGTCCCCGCTGTCGGAGACGAGCTCGTCGCCGTTGCAGGCGGCGAGGCTGAGGGTCAAGAGCAAGAAGCGCATGGGCGCCTCCTTTGCGGGATTTCCGCGGTGAGCCTTGGGGTTGAGCCAAAGCGGGGTTGAAGGTTCGATTGGTCGCGTCAGAATACCCTTTTTCAGGGCTCTGGTCAGCCAAAATACTGACGGATAACTATAGCATATTCTTGGGTTTTTTGCAAGCCCTTGCCGTAGAGGTCGCAAACCCCAAATATACAAAAAAGAGGCTAAAATTAGCCTAATAAAACAGGTCAGGCCGCCTCCCCTTCCCCCTTACGGGAGTCAGGAAGGCGGCCTTCACGCGAGCCGGGGAGTTCCCCGGCTAGTAGGTCACGTATCCGAACCGGACGTGGGTGAACCACCCGGTGCCCGAGGCATCCCAGGTGCCGGCGCACAGGTACAGGTCGTCCACCGCCTGGGTGGCGACGGTCGCAGAGACGATCAGCTCGTCGGTGCTCGCGTCGACGCCCTCCGAGGCGAACTCGGAACCGTACATGCTTGCCGTCCAGGCGCTGCCGAGGTGCAGCTTGATGGAGTTGCGGGTGGTGTCGTCGTTCTCCACGTCGAGCTTCACCCCGATCTGCTCGCCGACGGTCATCGCCACGTCCGGGTAGACGTAACAGACCTGGGAGGCGTCGCAGTTGCCCGCGGTGGCGTAGATCTCCATGCCCGGCGCGTCGTAGCCGATGGTGGTCGCCCACGGCGCATCCGAGACGGCGAGATCCGCCGTCGCGAAGCTCGAGTACGGCGCGGTGGTGCAGGCGTTCACCACCTCCCACGCGCCGACGCCGTCCGAGAAGGTGGCGTCCGCGAGCGGGATGAGCAGGTCGTTCTCGTCGTCGACGCCGTCGCCGTTGTCGTCGAACGTGATGCTGACGCCCGTGGAGCTCACGTACGTCTCGCCCACGTCCGACACGCCGTCGCAGTCGTCGTCGATGAGGGTGGCCTCGTTCTCGACTTCGCCCGGGTTCGCGGAGAACTCGGCGTCGTCGCAGTCCGTGCCCGCCGTCACCACACCGGTGGCGTCCTCGTCCCCGTACCCGTCGACGTCCGCATCGGTCATGCAGTCCGTCGCCGAGTCGAGCCAGGCCGCGCCCGGGTAGGTGTTGGCGTCCGCGTCGTCGCAGTCGACGTCGGCCGTGAAGCCGTCGCCGTCCGCGTCCACGCTGACCGACCCGGTGTCACCCGTGTCGATCGGCGTCGCGGTATCGCCGGTGTCCCCGGTCTCGCCGCCCGACCCGGTGTCGCCCGTGTCCGCCGTGTCGCCGGTATCGACCGGGATCCCGGTGTCGGTGTCCCCGGTGTCGCCACCGGAGTCGCCGCCCGTATCACCCGTGTCGCCGGTGTCCCCGGTGTCGACCACGCAGCCCTCATCCACGCCATCGCAGTCCTGGTCCGTCCCGTCGCAGGTTTCCGCCGCGCCGGGGTTGATGGTGGACTCGCCGTCCTGGCAGTCGGTCGCGTCGGCGACGTACCCCGAGGGCTCTTCGCAGGCCGTGGTGGTCTGCGTCGCGTCCCCGTAGCCGTCGCCGTCGACGTCCCGGTACCAGGTCGCGGCGTCCGACGCGCTGTCGTCCGCCGTGCCGTCGCAGTCGTCGTCGACCCCGTCGCACGTCTCCTCCGCGCCGTCGTACACGGTCGCGTCGGCGTCGTTGCAGTCGGTCGAGACGGCGGCGCCGTCGGCGGGCATCTCGCAGCGGCTGACCGCCGTGCCGTGGTGCCCATCCGCGTCCGCGTCCGAGTACCACGTGCCCGTGCCGGTCACGCTGTCGTCGTTGTCGTTGACGAGCCCGTCGCAGTCCTCGTCCGCGTCGTACTCGTCGCAGGCTTCGGTGCCGTCCGGGTTCACGGTGGCCACGCTGTCGTCGCAGTCCGTGCCGCCGTACTCGTCGTGCTCGAAGCCGTCGGCGTCCTTGTCGTAGTCGTTCGCGCCGTCGCAGTTCTTGTCGACACCGTCGTACCAGTCGTCGACCGCACCGGGGTACACGGACGCGTCCGTGTCGTTGCAGTCGCCGTCGGCCTCGGTGAAGCCGTCGCCGTCGACGTCGGACGTCGTGAGCGGCTCGTCCACGCTGCCGTCGCAGTCGTTGTCGATGCCGTCCGACTCGTCCTCCGCCATGCCGGGGCTCGCCTGCGCCGTGGTGTCGTCGCAGTCGGTGCCGCCGTACAGGCTGGAGTCGTAGCCGTCGCCGTCCTGATCGTAGTCGGAACGGTTGTTGCAGTCGCCGTCGACGCCGTCGTACCAGGTCTCGGTGTTGCCCGGGTGCGCGTCGGCGTTCGCGTCGTCGCAGTCGCCGTCCTCGACGGTGAAGCCGTCGCCGTCCGCGTCGTCGCCCGAGTCGCCCGTGTGGGTGTCGTGCGTGTCGGTGATGGCGCCGGTGTCGCAGTCGGCGGCCCAGGTGTCCTCGGGGCCGGTGCAGGCGTAATCGAAGTCGCACTTGCCGTCGGCGCACTCCCAGGAGGAGCCGCAGGCGGTGGTGAGCAGCCCCACGAGGGCTGCGGCGGTGGTGGGTCGGGGGCTCATGGGTCCTCCAGGATCCGGTGTCCGGTGGTTGGGGGGGGGTGGTGGATGGGAAAGGTCGGTGTGGCTTGTTCAGCGTAGGGCATTTCCCTCGCCTAGTCCACGAATTTGCGCGCAGGGCGCAGCAAAAACGGACGCATCACTATAACAAAAAATGATGAGGATGTAAAGGAAAAATCACGTCGACGTTGTCATTTGCGGACAGTTGTCCACGAAAACAAAGAGAGATCCCACGGATGAATGAACGCTCGGAGCAGTTCACTCATTGATAGGATCTCTCTTCTTATTACGTTGGGTTGGTCGGGGGCGGCGCGCATTGCTGCACGTCGCCCCCTCGCCGTGGACCCTACGGGAGGGTGTACTTCGCGTCGTAGCTGTCCGACGAGAAGTGGGAGCTGCCGAGCAGCGTCCCGTTCACCCAGATGTACGCGAACATGCACTTCGTGCCGTCCGAGGACATCGCCGCGTAGGTGCTGCCGTCGCAGGCGCCGACCATGTAGTCGCCGTCCGGGTTGAGCCCGTTGATCTCGACGGTGGCGCCGGACACGTAGCCGAGGGCCGAGCCGCACGACTTCGTGGTCCCCGACGCCGAGGCGTAGGCCGACGCGAACCAGTAGGTCTGGTTCCACGGGTTGTTGGTCCAGGCGTAGCCCGTCCACGTGCTCGAGCCGGAGAGCGGCTGGTAGCAGACCTCGACCGAGGTCGACGTGCTCGAGCCGGAGCTCGACTCGTCGACGCTGCCGTCGCAGTCGTCGTCCTCGCCGTCCGTGGTCTCCGTGGCGCCCGGGTAGACGCTGGAGTCGGTGTCGTCGCAGTCCGTGTTGAGGGTGGACTGGCCGGACGCCGGGGTGGACGAGTCGGACGTGACCGTGGTCGTGCTGCCGTAGCCGTCGCCGTCGCTGTCGACGTAGTACGAGTAGCTCGTGGAGCCGTCCTCGTTGTCGAGGATGCCGTCGCAGTCCTCGTCGACCGTGTTGCCGGCGATCTCGGTGGCGTCGGGGTTGATGGAGGCGCTCGCGTCGTTGCAGTCGCCGCCCATCGTCACCCAGGACGTGCTGTCCGAGGGCTTGGACCCGGTGACCGCCGACGAGGTGAGGCCGAAGCCGTCGCCGTCGCCGTCGAAGTACCAGGTGCTGGACGTGCCCTCGCCGCCGTCGCCGTCGTCGGCGCCGTCGTCGTCCTCGCCCTCCGAGGCCGACCACGGGGTCTCCGTGACCGGGCTCTCGTCGTCGAGCTGGACGTCGGCCTGCTCGAAGATGCAGGCGGCGAGGATGGTGGTGATCGGGATCAGGCGCATGGCCTTCTCCTCCTTGGCCTGAGGCCGGTTGTGCCGCGCGTAGGATGCGGGGCGGTTGTTGTGGGAACGATGTGAGTTTCAGCCAACATCCCGAAGGATGCTTCACCTGTAACTCACGAAACCAGGCTACGGCAGTGTCGAAGCATTCGGCACTTGCGTAACATGATTTCAGATTGTCGGGTGGGGGACCGACGGACGCAGCGTACTGCGTACCGTCGGTCCCCTCCGAGTCGAGGCTGCGCCTCTAGTCGACCGAGATGCCGTCCCACGTCGAGTAGAAGTCGAGCGCGCACACCAGGTCGCCCTGGTCGTCGATGCCGCAGTCGATGAGCTTGTTGCGGCCCTCGAAGTCCTCGAGGTTGTACCAGCAGTCCCACGTCTTCACGCTCGGCCCGCAGGTCGGGTCCGCGGCGTTGTACATGTTGCCGTGGTAGTAGCCCGAGCTCCCGTTGCCGGGGTCGAACTCCTGCAGGCCGTAGCGCGTGCCCGTCTCCTCGATCGTGACCGAGCTGTCCTCGATGCACACGTTGTTGGCCTCCCAGTCCTCGTCGGTGCCCGCGGCGTTCACGCCGGCGTAGCAGCCGCCCGCGAGGTCGAAGCGGGCCCCGAGGGTCGGGAAGCCCACCATGCCGGGGTAGCCGAGGTCGGTCATGTCCTGGGGGCCGTTCTCCGCGAGGTACTCGGACACGTCGACGCCGTTGTCGGCGCCGGACACGCGGTTGTCGTCGAAGTCGCCCATCATGCAGGCGACGGAGGTCAGCAAGAGCATGGGAATGCTCCTTTGGCCAAAGGCCGGTGATGTCACGTTAGCGGTCACGTGACAGGTTGTTGTGGGACCGATGCGAGTTGCAGTCACAACGCCCCGAAGGACGTTCACCTGTTTACTCGCGAAACCAGGCTACGGCAGTGTCGAAGCATTCGGCACTTGCGTAACATGATTTCAGATTGTCGGGTGGGGGACCGACGGACGCAGCGTACTGCGTACCGTCGGTCCCCTCCGAGTCGAGGCCCTAGTCCTCGGGGTCGAGCGCGATGCCCTGCCAGCGCCGGCCGAGCGTGAGCTGCACCCCGAAGGGCACCACCCACACGCCGGACACCTCGTTCCCCGCCCGCGCCAGGCCGATCGTCATCGCGACGTTGAGGTCGGTGACGTTCGGCTGGTCGGTGCGGCTGACCGGGGTGCGCGACAGGAGCATGAGCTCGCCGCCGGCCTGGTAGGCCTCCATGCCCGTCCCCTCGAGGGAGCCGATGGCGGTCATGCCGCCACCGATCCCGATCCCCATCGCACCGCCGCGCGCCGAGGTCGAGAGGAAGAGGACGTCCGCGTAGGCCAGGTGGCCGGCGGCGCCGGGCACGACACCGCCGCGCAGCGACAGGCCGAAGCCCTTGCCGCGCGCCGCGTCGGTGCCGCGCTCCCCGTAGAGGATGCCGCCCGAGAGCAGCAGGGGGACGTCCATCGGACCGGCGACGGTGTTGCCGTCGGCGTCCTCGACGTTGCCGCCGCGGAAGTCGAGGCCGAGACCCGCGCTGACGAAGCCGCCGAAGCGGGGTCCGTCGTCGGGGCAGCCGTCCTTGTCGGACACGCCGTCGACGTCCTCCTTGGCGCGGAGGCACTCGTCCTTCGCGTCGGGGACGCCGTCCTTGTCGCCGTCCTTGGGCTCCTCGGCGTCGAGGTCTTCGACCTCGCCGTCGTCGTCCTCGGGCTCGGGCTCGTCGCGCTCGTCCTCCTCCTCGTCGTCGCTGACGATGACGTTGCGGGGGGCGTTGGCGGCGGCTTCGGCGCGGATGGCGGCGTCCTCCGCGCGCTGCGCGGCGGAGTTGGCCGACTCGGCGGCGGTGGTCGCGTTGGTCGACGCGGTGACGGCGCCCTGGCGGGCGTCCTCCGCGGCGGTGGCGGCGTCCTGCGCGGCCTTCTGGGCCGCGAGGATCTTGCTCATGTCGACGGTCCCGCCGGTGCGGCGGGTGTACGCCTCGTCGAGCTTCGCGTCCTGGCGCGCCTGGTCGACCGCGGCGGGGGTGTAGGTCACCTCCTCCGCGGGCTCCTCTTCCTCCGCCGCATGGGCGAAGGTGAGGAGGAACAGGGGGAGCAACATCGGTTCACCTCTCGAACGGCTCGGTGGCCGTGGTTCGGACAGTTGTGGCCTTGCGGCCGGGCTGGAGTGTCGCGAGGTGTGCCCTCGCCCGGATTGGCTCCGGTAAAGGGCACTCCATAGGGCCGGACGTCAGCGGCGGTTGGAGGAGAACCTCCGCGACATCCAGGCCATAAGAGTGCCCTTCGCACACCCCAGTCTGCCGAAAATTGGCCTAACGAGGGCTTTAAAAGAACAGCGAAATGTAGCAAAAAGTTGTGCTTCTGTCAAGGATGAGCCTGGGTTTATTGGGAAAAATGCGTGAAATATTAGCCAAGTTTTGGAAAACAAAAAATCTCCTTGGGAGACCCGACGGTCACGAATCGCGATGAGGAGGAGGCATCACGACCGCTCCACCGGGTCCCCGAAGGAGATTTGCAGGCCGAAGCTTACCAACAAGGCCAAATGGCCGTCAAGCTACGCCGAAGCGGCAGTTTCGTGGAAAATCTGGTGCCGCCGGCGGAGGCGTTCCGTCATGATAAGCACATAGCCGGAACCGGCGAGGATACCGAGCACGAGGCCGGACATCCCGTTGACGATGAGGTTGGGCCGCACGGGATAGCGCGAGTTGAGCGGTTCGTCGACGATCTGCACCGCGATGTTACCGCCCGAGGTGTAGGTCCACCCCTGCGTGCTGAGGACGTAGGCGACGGCGCGCGCCAGCTCTTCCGCCTGCGTCACGTCGGTGTGGTACGCGCGGACGGTCAACAGGCCGCTTGAACGCGAGACCGCAACGGAGACCGCGTCTTCCCACTTCTTGCGGCGCTTGATGGCGTCGCTCGGGAAGTACGCCTCGTCAACCGGGTAGCCCGACGACATCACTTTGTCGTAGAACGTCGACGTATAGACGATGCTCGCGAGGTCGTCGGCGATGCGTTCCGCCGAGCGGCTCGCCGTGTACGCGTCGACCGCGCCAAGCTCCTGCGTAATGAGCAGCCGCGTCGTCGAGCTGTACTCGAGCGGGCGAACGAACGATACCAACACGGCCAACACCAAGCCGAGCGCGCCGGCGAACGCGACGGTGCGCCAGTTGCGCAAGAGCGGCATGAGTTGCGTTGCAGAAGAGGTCATAGCGCTAGTATAGCAAATCGCCGTACTCGACGAACGTCACGGTGAGCGTGAACTCCTCCCCGCCGCGCGTCACGGCAAACGCCGCGGTCTCCCCCGGGTCGTAGAGACGAAGCAATTCCGCGAGCGTCGTCGCCGTATCCACGCGCACGCCGTCGACCGCGCCGATGATGTCGCCCGCAAGCAATCCCGCGGTTGCAGCCGGCGACGAACGGAGCACGGCCGCGGCGCCGGAAGGCGGCGCAATCACGAGCGCGCCGTACGTCTCCCCGCCGCGCAGCCCCTCGTCCATGTTGAGCACCGCCCCGAGGTCGGCGACGTACGCGCCAAGCCCGGCGTGCGACGGCGCGCCGTCGCGGATGACGTCTTTCACAAACGACGAGACCTGGTGCACCGGCGTCATGCCGCCCTCCCCCGCAAGCCCGAGCAGCGTCCCCGAGCCATCGAAAACCGGCGTCCCCGTTTGGGGATGGACCGCGAGTTCCCATCCATACGCATAGGCCTCGGCGCGCACCACCGTGTCCACGGGGACACGCGTGTCCGCAACCGTCGTCACGAGCAGGCCGCCCTGCGTACTCGGGGCATACACGCGCGCGCCCGGCGCCTCGCCTTCCGACGCGGCAAACGCGACCGGTGCAAGCCCGCTTGCGTCCACCTTCATGAGCGCAGTGTCCGAAAGCGTGTCCGTCACCACTTGGGTCGGGACGTAGCGCGTCCCGCCGATCCACACTTCCGTGTTGCGCATCGGGTTCGCGATACCCGAAACCGTGTCGGCGTGGAGCAGCACCCAACCGTCGGCGCTCACCACCACGCCGTACCCGAGCGCGTCATGCGCGGTGACCCAAGAACCGGACAACCGCGAATCAAGCGTGGCCTGCGTGACGGTGGCGACGCTCGCCTCGCCCACGGCGCCGACCGTGGTCAGCGCGTCATCGGCATCGGCGGCGCGGCGCGTCCCGCCGCCCGGCGTTCCCGGCACGCGGCCGGCAAACAACGCGGCGGCGTATTCTTCGAGCGCCGAATCGAGCGCAACGGTCGCGACAATACCCGCCGTCGCGCCGCCAACAAGCGCAAGCGCGAGGACAATGAGGACAAGCCGACGTGGGGAGAGGTGGATCATAGCCATTGTGCGGTTCCAAAAATGACCGCCAAAAGAAGCATACCAGTGAGTGCGTACCGCCGCACGACCGTCCGGCTCAGTTTTTCGAGCACGTGCGCGCGCATGAGGCCGAGGTACACATACAAGCACGTCGCGAAGGCGGCGGCGTTCGCCACGAAGCTCGTCGGCAAAAACGTCAGCACGACGAAGAGTTCCGTCATGAGGAGCGCGCCGAACAGCGCGTACCGGCGCGACGTCTCAAACCCGACCTTGCTCACCCAGAACATCGCCAGCGTGGAAAACAGCACGGCGACGAACACGATGATGGCGGGGATCCACAACGGGACAAGGTCGCGCAAGAAGAGGTGCGCGCCGTTTGCCGCGCTCGTGAAGAAGAACGCGCTCGCGATCGAGATGACGAGCGAGAGATACTCGAGCGAGTACGCTTGGTACGCGCTCGGCAGGTGGTAAAACGTAAAGAGGTTCTCCGCGTACAGTCCGGCCGCGAGGACGACGCTCACCGCGAGGATCCACTTGGCGAGGTCGGATTCCAAAAAGAGGAAGAACAGGAACGCAGAGGTGACCATGAACAACGGGATGCCGAGGAACACCCAGAACGCCGGACGGCGGAACTCGAACAAGAGGAGCCGCGAGAGGAGGAGCGTCGACGCAACAAACAGGAGGACGATCGGCCACCACAAGGACGCCGGCCTCGCGATGAGCATCGCGAAGCCCGCGAACAGCGTGCCCGCGAGGGCGAACGGCGTGAGGCGGTGGAGGAGGATCACACGTTACGGAATGAGCCACGGGTACGCGGTCATGGCGAGGTCGAGCCGCGCCTGGCCTTCGTCCGTGTTGCCGGATTTCAGTTGTGCAAACGCGATGACGAGCTCGAGGTGCGCCGCTTGGTACTCGACCGTGGGGACGCGCATGGCCACAAGCGCGTCGTAGGCCGCGCCGGCATCCGCACCCGCCGCGTACGTCGAGAGGACCGCGCGCACGCCGGCCTCATATTCTTCTGCCGTAACCACCCCCGTGCCCCCTCCATCAATGGAGGGGGTCTCATTTTCCCCGATGGTACCCCCATTTATGGGGGCTAGGGGGGCATAGACGGCAGCAATGATCACCCCAAGCGCGAGCGAGAGGCCGATGAGGATGAACGGGAACCAGCTGCGATGGTGGAGCATACACTACCGTTCCGCGCGTTCGCGGAATACTTCGTTAAAGAAGACCGATGCGGTCATGGCAAGCGGGATGGCGAGTAACGCGCCGATGACGCCGCCCTGGACGCCCTGCGTATTGCCGATCTCGAACCCGATAAGGATGGCGAGGATCGTAATGATGGGGTTGAGACCGGTCGTCCGCTGCATGATCTTCGGCGTCAGGATGTTACTCTCAATCTGCTGGACGACAAAGTAGGCCGCAAGGACGAGCACGGCGTGCACGGGCGAGACGGAAAACGCGATGACCGCGGCCGGGATGACCGCGACGTTCGGGCCGATGAACGGGACGACCTCGCACAGCGCGGCAACAATCGCGAGCACGATGGCGTACGGGATGCCGAGCATGACGAGTGCCCCGTAGTCGAGCAGGCCGACGATGAGCATAATAAGGAGCTGGCCGCGGAGCCAATGCCCGACCTTCTCGCGCATCTTCACGGAGAGCTGCGAGACGAACGGCTGGTATTCGTCTGGCGCGAGGAGCGCGATGCCGCGGCGGATGACGTTCTCTTCCGTGACAAGGTAAAACGCGAGGATGAGGATGAGGAAAAACCCGAGGACGCCGCCGAGCGCGCCGAGCGCGACGCCGCCGAGCTGCGGCAGCGCGCCGAGCAGGCCGGATTCCTGGATGCTCGCGGCAATCGCGCCGAGCCCCTCGGGGGACGCGCCGGTTTCGATGAGCGACTTGATGCCGGCGAACCGCGTGTCTTCGAGGAGCGGCGCAAACGTCGTTGCAAGCTGGCTGAACTCCGACACCATCGGCGGCACGACAAGCGTCAGGAGGCCGGCGAGGACGGCGAGCAACATGAGGTAGATGATGGCCACAGAAAGCCCGCGCGGCAGGCCCATGCGCTGGAGGCGTCCGGCAAACGGGTCGATGATGACCGCGATGAACACCGCAACAAGAAACAGCGCGACGACGTCGCGGATGACATACAGGAGATACGCCGCAAGCAGGATGAGCAAGGAACGGAAGATCGTCCCGGTCGAAATCGTGATGACCGAACCGTGCCGCTCCTCCTCTTTTCGCGCTGCCATATTGCTGCTAGTGTACCATGCATGCCCGAGCTCGCAAAAAACGCGCGTGCGCTCCATGACTATGAACTCCTCGATCGGTTCGAGGGCGGTTTGGCGTTGACGGGGGCCGAAGTGAAGGCGGCAAAAGCGGGTCACGTCAACCTCAAGGGGTCGTACCTCGACATCGTCGGCGGCGAGCTCGTCATCCGCGGCATGCACATCGGTCATTATGCGCCGTCAGGATCTCCGGAGAAGTACCACCCGACCCGCGACCGCACCGTCCTCGTCCATAAGAAAGAAATCAATGCCATTCGCGGAAAACATGAGGCCGAACGGTTGACGATTGTGCCGGTTTCTGTCTACACTACAGGCGATCTTGTCAAGCTTGGGTTTGCGCTTGCGCGAGGAAAACGGCAGCACGAAAAACGTGAGGTCATCAAGAAGCGCGACATCGAGCGCGAGATCCGACAACGGCTTAAGGAATAGTTCTCCGTCGAGGGGCCTGCCAGGCTTCGATGGCGGAATCGGTTCCCTGCCCGATCAAGCCGGAGGTGCATCGTCCTTCGTCATCACACGATGCAACCGAGAAATGCCAACAGCTTCTCTCAGCGCGTGAAGGCTGCGTTCCGCATGCCGTCGCTCGCTCTGGCCACCGCCTAAGCGCCGTGCGCCCATCCGTCCCATCGAGTATGCAGGTGGACAACGGGTGTTATAACCGCATGCTCGGCATCATGATTCCCGTCTCATGATGCGACCTGTTGGACGGGAACGCGGTCTATCCTTTTTCGTAACGCTTTAAGGGATAGCGCGCACACCAAGCGCTACTGAGCTTGGAAACCATCGACAGGGCATCTCCGACCAGACAAGGGTTCAACTCCCTTCAGGTCCACCAACGAGGAAATATTCATCATCCGTAATTCACGGCCATGCGCATCCATCGCCACCGTCAACGAAAACCGAAGTTCACCATCCCGGAATACCGCGTCAACGAGAAGATCGACGTGCCGGAGGTGCGCGTCATCGACGAGAACGGCGTCGCGCTCGGGGTCCTTCCGGTTGCGAAGGCCGTCGCGCTCGCCGCAGAACGCGGCCTCGACCTTATTGAGGTGTCCCCGAAGGCCGAGCCGCCGGTGTGCAAGTTCGCCGACGCCGGCCACTTCAAGTACCAGAAGGAAAAGGAGGTCCGCAAACAGCGCGCCCAGTCCAAGGAAGTGGAGACGAAGGGCATCCGCCTCACTATGCGCATCGGCCAGGGCGACCTCGCCATCCGCGTCGAACAGGGCAAAAAGTTCTTCGAAAAGGGCGACAAGATCAAGGCGGAGATGATCCTCCGCGGCCGCGAACGCGCTCATTTCGACAAGGCAAAAGAGGTGTTTGACGCCTTCGTGGAGCAGCTGCGCCAGTCCTACGACGTGAAGGTCGAATCCCCCCTCAAGAACCAGGACGGCAAGATCCACATGATCCTTGCCCGCAATTCTTGACCTTTTTCCGGATTTCCCGTAGACTCCTGCCATTGTCAATTGACCGAGCCTATGTCCCTGAAGACCCATAAGGCGCTTGCCAAGCGCATCCGCATCACGAAAACCGGCAAAATGATCAAGCGCAAGGCCGGTCAGGACCACTTTAACTCCCGCGAACCGGGCAAGGTGACGCGCAACAAGCGCACCGACGTCACGCTGTCGCGCACCGTCCGCAAGGGCGTGTCGGGGCTCCTCCCCTACCACAACAAGGTCAAGTAACCGCATATGCCTCGAGTAAAACGTGGAGTACAACACAGCAAGCGCCGCGCGAACCTGATGAAGCGGGTGAAGGGCTACCGCTGGGGCCGCAAGAACAAGATCCGCCTGGCCCGCCCGGCAATGCTGAAGGCCGGCGCGTACGCCTTCCGCGACCGCCGCGCCAAGAAGCGCAGTTTCCGCAACCTCTGGACCATCAAGCTGAACGCCGCGGTCCGCGAGCACGGGCTGTCCTATTCGCGCTTCATCGACCTCCTCAAGAAGGCCAATATCGCGCTTGACCGCAAAGTGCTCTCGCAGCTTGCGGAAAAGCACCCCGGCATCTTCGCCAAGGTCGTTTCGGCCACCAAGTAACCAATTTTCACGAAAAAGCAGGCCTTCCGGCCTGTTTTTTCTTTGTATTAGCCACATTTTATTGACTTTTGTTGCGTTTTCTGTTACTATCGCGGGTCAGCAGATTGGGGGTGCTACCCCGACTCGCTCGACTTGGAGGGTTCCGACAATGGACGAAACGGAAAACCGGGCCAGCAAGGGCTGGTCGTGGAAGCAGATCGGCTGCGCCGGCCTCATCGGCGCCGCGGTCGTCGGGCTGCTGGTGTGCGGCGGCGGCGGCACCGCGCTCTACAACTGGGCGACCGGCGCGGAGGAGACGGTGGTCGACACCACCTTCTCGGCCCCCGGCCACCGCAAGGTCGTCGCCCGCACCATCGGCGGCGTCCGCAGCGTCCAGGGCACCGAGGAGTTCTACATCTCGGGCGTCCAGGACACGGCCGAGCCCTACAAGGTGCTCGACGCGCACGGCACGGTCGTCGACCTGCTCGCCTGCCTCCCGCAGATCGGGCTGAAGACGGCCTGGACCGAGCTCGAGGACGTCGAGCGCGACGGCAAGGACATCGACTGCGGCAAGGACGTGTACGCCATGTGCAACAACGTCCGCGACAGCGACTGCCGCAAGGCGCCCCCGAAGGCCAAGGCCGAGACGACCGTGAAGGTCGTCGAGCCCAAGGCCGAGGAGCCCGCGCCCGCCGCCCCCGCGCCGCCGGCCGACCCGCCGGTCCGCCGCGACGACTCGACCGACCCGCCGACCATCACCAACAAGCCCGCCGGCACGGAGGCCTAGCCTCCTGCCGACACCTCGGGGTTTACGCCCCACCGGGGACCCACCGCACCGCCGTTCAACTCGGCACCGCGGTGGGTCTTCCTCGTTTTATGGCGAAGCAAACGCCACGCGACTCAGTTCCGCGATGACATCCGCAAGCGCAGCAAGATCGTCGCCACGCGTCATGACGCACAGCGTATACGGCAACTCCGCGTACACGATGCCGCAATCGTGCAGCTCGTACGTATCCGTGCCGTCCGCGCCGGTCACGGTCGCGTTCCCAAATTTATTTGCAACCTCGACGTCATCCGGTACGCCCGCCCGAATCCCGTCCGCATATTCCGACTGGGCGAGCCACGACAGGCCGAGCTCGGACATTTCGGGGGTCAAATACGTGCCATTGTACAAAATACGGAACAGACGCGAATACAGGCGGGGCGACACGGTGTATTCCGTCCCCTGCTTGGGCAACGGGATGCCCAGGTCCTCCAACGTTTCAGAGAGGATCCCGTAATCGATGTATTCCATAAGTACATCACGGGCTCCGTTATCCGAATACATCACCATCGCTTTCAGGAGATCCTCAACGGTATACATCTCCCCCGCCGCCAGCGTCTGCGTAGGAAAAATAACTTGCGCCTCGTCCGTTGCAGGAACATACGCAACCCGTTCCCGCAGAATAGCCGGCGTACGCTGCGCCGCTTCGAGGTACGCCATGAGGATCGGCACCTTCATGAGGCTTGCGGGGGAATGCGGCGCGTCACCGTCCACCGCGGTCCATTCGCCGGTATCGAGCACGCGGAAGTACACCGATGTGTGCTCGATGGCGCCAGAGGCGACCGCGGCGTCGATGAGGGAGGAAAACGACGACTTCAGCCCCGACAACGAAACCGACTCCTCCTCTGCCCCGACGTTGCACGCGAGGAGCGGGGCGACATAGGCGTAGCCCGTGTCCTGGTCGCGCAGCGGCGTCCCGAACAGACGGTCGTCCGCCTGCCCCGGCCCGGCCATGGCCACGACCCCGGCGGCCGCACCAAGCACAAACGCCCCTACGTAGCCTCCCCATTTCGGCATTCCCATAGCGCCCCCATTTTCCCACCCCAAAAGGCCGAGTGCAACCCATGCGGGCATCTTGCATATTTTCCAGCCTGTTGTTACACTGTGGCCGCGTTGAATCTACCTGGGCCGGTAGTTCAATTGGTTAGAGCACTGCCCTGTCACGGCAGAAGTTGCGGGTTCGAGTCCCGTCCGGCCCGCCATGAAAAACTCGCAGCTTCGGCTGCGGGTTTTTCATATCCGTCACACTAATGTGTCGACCGTATCATTACTGTGACGTTGAGGTTGACGATACCGGCCAGATAGCGATGATGAAGGCCTATGGCAAAATACGGAAAGAAGGCCCAAGAAAAGGTTGAAGAGAAAATGCATGAGATGAAACGTGGCGAGCTGCACAGCGGCAAAAGCGGCAAGAAGGTCACGAACCCTCGCCAGGCGATCGCCATCGGGCTCTCGGAAGCCCGGCGCGAAGGCGGCAACGTCCCTCCCCCGCCGGAAAACAAATACCGTTGATGTCCTGAAAAACTCACGATCGTGAGTTTTTCAGGACATCCACCTATCCGGCGTTGTCGAGGCTGTCAATTATTTTCGGCCACGGATCGATTATCCACACGATCGTCCGCAATATCTGAGATTAGCCATTTCTCGTGCTATGATAAACGCACCGCGGGCGTGGCGCAGGACGAGCGTCAACCCGAATTCGACACTCTTTACCATTTTTCTTTCACTATGATGTCACATGGCATGTGTGGTGTGCACAAGTTCGCGTGGGTCCTCGTCATCATCGGTGCGTTGAACTGGGGCCTCGTCGGCCTGTTCGACTTCAACCTTGTCGAAACCATCCTGGGACAGTGGGATATCGTCGAGCGGATCGTCTACGTGCTCGTCGGCCTCTCCGCGGTTGCAATGCTCTTCTGCGGCTCCTGCAAGGCGTGTAAAAAGTAGGAAACAAAAGACACCCTTCGTCCGGGTGTCTTTTGTTTGCAGACGGCGCTTTCGGTCCGATCGGGACTCGGGTACGTCGTTGTGCTCCGCAACTGCGCGACTGCGGCTGGGCGCAGACGTCTCCGCCCAACGACGCACCACTCGTCCCTCTATGCCGTCACCCGGCAGCAATAACCGCATGAATCTTACGCAGGGTGTCATGAGGAGAAAGAGAGGTGGTATCAATGACAGTTGCTTGCGGGCGCTGAGGGATGAGGCGCTCAATGAGGTCCCACGAGCGCTGTGCCTTTTCGATGGAGAACACGCCGCTCGAATAGCCGCGCGTCGCGCCGCGCGAGAGGAGCGTCCGGTTGTCGGTCCAAAGGATGATCTCGAATACCCCGGCACCGCGCTCCCCTGCGAACGCCCGGATGCCGTCAATCACCTCGGGCGCAAAAAACATCTTGTCGACGATGACATCACGCCCGTCCGCAAAGCATTCCGCCATAATCGCCTTTGCGAGCGTCAACGAAAAAAAGAAGCTCTTTTGGCGGTCGCGTTCGTAGCCGCTGATACTGCGACGGAGCGCGTCGAGCTCGAGATGGTACGAGCCGGGGATCGCGGCGTGCAACAGCCGCGCCGCGGTACTCTTGCCCACGCCCCATGGCCCATTCAAAAGCATCAGCCGCATATGGTACTGTGCCGGATATGACAGACGAAAAACGCGTATCGGAACAGGCGCTTGCAGAAACGATCGCCCGTGCCCACCGAGACTACCTTGAATCGCTCCGGGCTGGCAAACGCCTCCCCCGCGCGTTCCTCGACGGCATCGTCCGCGGCTTTGGCATGGCGATCGGCGGCACCATCGTCTTCGGCATCGTCATTTACCTCCTCGGCCAGCTCATCGTGCCAAGCGCGGAGCGGTGGATTGAGGAGCGCATCGACCAGCTCCCCACGCAGGCTGCAGGTTTTTCCGGCTAGCGGAGAATACTCAGCTGCGTGTGCGGGACCGAACCCGTGAGGAGGGCAATCGCCGCGCCGCGCGGCACCAGCCGCTCGCGGCGGACTTTTGTGTGGACACGCGCCGCTAAGCTCCCGGCCGCGTCGTCCATGACGAGCGGCGTCACCCCGGCAAACGCGACCGACTGGCGGGCGACCGCGGGGTCGGGCGTCACGAGGTAGATGGGGACGGACGGACGGTACATGTTCAGCTTGCGCGCGAGATCGCCGTGCGACGCCACCGCAACCACGGCGCCAATAATCCCGCTCGCGGCAAGGACGTGCACGGTCTGCGCCATCGCCTCTTCGAGCCCAGGGACGGTCACGCAGATGTGGGCGATGTCGTCGTATCGTGATTGCTCGGCCTCGCGGATGACCGCCGCCATCGCCTGCACGGTGACGACGGGATAACGCCCGGTCGCGGATTCGGCAGAGAGCATCACCGCGTCGGTGTGGTCGAACACGGCGTTGGCGACGTCGGAGGTCTCCGCGCGGGTCGAACGAGGGTTGTCCACCATCGAGTTGAGCATCTGCGTGGCCACGATGACCGGCTTCCCCGCCCGGCGGCAGGCCTCGACAACGTCCTTTTGCACGATAGGCACCTCTTCGGGCGGAATTTCGACGCCCAGGTCGCCACGCCCGAGCAGGATGCCGTCCGCAGCCTCGAGGATCTCGGGGAACCGGTCAAGCGCGCTGCGCAGTTCGATCTTTGCGAAGATGAGTGGGGTGCGCACGCCATGGGCCCGGGCGGCGCTCCGCGCAACGGCGCGGGCGGTCATGATGTCGTCGGCACATGACACGAACGACATCGCCACCCAGTCGACGCCCTGCGCCACGCCAAAGAGCAGGTCCTCGCGGTCCTTGGTCGTAAAAGGGTCGGCGCTCACCTCGGAGTCCGGCAGGTTCATGCCTTTGTGGGACTTCAGCGTCCCCGGCACCTTCACGAGCGCCGTGATGCGCTTGCCGCGCACCTTGGCGACCTCGACCTCAATCGTCCCATCGTCAAACAGGATGCGGTGGCCCTTCGCGACGTCGCGGTGGAGCCGGTGGTACGTCACGGGGATAGGGCCGTCCGTTTCGTAGGCGCGGTCTTCGGTCGTCAGCGTGATGTGTTCGCCCTTGTGCAAGACGACGCCGTCCTTCGGGAGATCACCGACGCGGATCTTGGGGCCCTGGAGGTCCTGGAGGATCGCCACCGCCTTCCCCGCCTTGCGGGACGCGGCGCGGACGGCGCGGATGAGCCGCGCGTGGTCCTCGTGGGTGCCATGAGAAAAATTCAAACGCGCCATGTCCATACCGGCGCGCAACATCCGCACCAACATCCCGGGGCTCGATGACGCCGGTCCGATGGTGCACACGATTTTTGTCCTCCTGAATTCCATACTGGAACGGTGCAAGCGTCGGGTGACGCCGAGCAGGTCCCCTGCTTGGGCGCGCAGACGAGTCCGACGAGTCGAGCACCCAACAGGGTGCGAAGGCGGCAGGACCCGACGCATATTCCTTATCTGCAGTATATCACTTTTTCCGCTTTTTATTTCCCGCGCCAAGCTTTTTCAACTCCTGGACGAACATTCCGACATCTTCGAACGACGAGTAGACCGACGCAAAGCGGATATACGCAACCTTGTCGAAGGCGCGCAGACGGTCCATGACGATCTCTCCGATATCCCTGCTCGTAATCTCCGCGCCGCGGCGCTTCTGGATGTCGCGCTCGATGGTGTGAACGAGGGTGCGGAACTGCGCGTCGGTGTGCGGACGCTTTTCGAGCGACTTCTTCAGCCCGGATTCGATCTTTTCCCGCGAATACGACTCGCGGCGGCCGTTCCGTTTCACGACCGTCACATCGAGTAATTCGATCTCTTCCACCGTGCTGAACCGGAATCCGCATTTTGCGCGCTCACACTCGCGGCGGCGGCGGATGGCAAGCGAATCCGCGGTCAGGCGCGAATCGATGACCCTCGTGGATTTCGCGTTGCAAACCGGGCAGTACACAGTTACATCATCTTGCGACGGATAAACGCCGGGATGCCGAGCTCATCGTCTTCCTCCTTTTGGGCGGGCTGCGGCGCGGGAGCGACCGGCTTCCTCTCTTCGGCGGCCGTCAGGGGCTCGCGGACCGGAGGCGGTGCGACGGGCGTTATGGCCGAGGCGGCAGACGGAACGCGGCGCTCGCCAAACGGCGACTCCTTCGGCGCCATATAGCTGCTGCTCCGGCTGGGGGCGGAACGATAGTCGTCGCGGCGGGGGGCGCTCCAGCTCCCCTGCGGCGCGACCTCGACGTCGCCGGCGAGCGACGGGGCGCGGCGGTGGTCGCGGCTGTCAAAGCCGGTTGCGACGACCGTAATGCGCACTTCGTCCTCAAGGCTCTCGTCGACGTTGGCGCCGAAAATGACGCGGGCGTCGTCGTCCGCGGAACCGGTAATGATCTTCGCGGCCTCGGCAACCTCGTACATGGCGAGGTCCGAGCTTCCAGTGACGGTAAAGAGGATGCCCTTGGCGCCGTCGATGGAGATCTCAAGGAGCGGGCTCGCAATTGCCTGCTTTGCCGCCTCCACCGCGCGGTTTTCTCCGGAGGCGCGGCCGATGCCCATGAGCGCCGAACCGGCGTTCTGCATGATGGCTTTTACGTCCGCGAAGTCGACGTTGATGAGGCCGGGGATGGTGATGATTTCCGAGATCCCCTGCACGCCCTGGCGGAGCACGTCGTCAACGATCTTGAAGGCTTCAAGGAGCGACGTCTTCTTGTCGATGATCTGGAGCACGCGGTCGTTCGGGATGGTGATGAGCGTGTCGACGTGCTCGGCGAGTTCGAGGTATGCGTCATCGGCAATGCGCTTGCGCTGGGCGCCTTCGAAACCGAACGGCTTGGTGACCACGGCGACCGTCAGCGCACCCACCTCGCGGGCGATCTTGGCGACCTCCGGCGCGCCGCCGCTCCCGGTGCCGCCGCCAAGGCCGCAGGTCAAAAACACCATGTCCGCACCGGCGATCGCCGTGCGGATGTCGTTCGCGTTCTCTTCGGCGGCGCGCCGGCCGACCTCCGGGTTCATGCCCGCACCAAGGCCGCGGGTCGCGGTCTTCCCGATCGGGATTTTTACCTGAGCCGTATTCTGGTGGAGGGCCTGGGCGTCGGTGTTCACGGCGATGAATTCCACCCCGCGGAGCTTCTCGGCGATCATGCGCATGAGCGCCGATCCCCCGCCACCGCCGATCCCGACGACTTTAATCTTGGCTGCTGTTTCGATTTCCGGTTTGAACTCCGCCATACCAACTTGGTGTTCACGCGCCTCTCTCACTGAACACTTTATGTATTCAATTTCGCTGACCTCAGATAAATTTTGTACTCACAGCCTAACACACCCCCTCCCAACCCTCCACGAATGCCTGTGGATGAACTGTGCGTATAAAAAACTCCCCCTCCTCCCCAATTCGGGAAAAGCGGGTGGGCATGACGCTGAGATATCGGGCCCGTCGAAGAGAAGGGTGGCCGGGTGACGCCGAGCAGGTCCCCTGCTTGGGCGCGCAGACGAGTCCGACGAGTCGAGCACCCAACAGGGTGCGAAGGCGGCAGGACCCGGCCCGCGGAGCACGATTGCGCAACGGCAAGCCGGGGTGCGGGGACCCCGGCTATGGAACAAGCGACTTGAACCACTTCCCGATCTGCTCAGCCACCTTGTCGACCGACTTGAACTTGCTAAACAAATTCCCGAACTTGCTCGTATGCATCCCCTTGATGGTGTACCCCCAGACCCCCAGACCGATAGCGGTTGCGAACGCCGGGTCGTGTACCTCGTCGATGACGCTCGACACGCCGACGGGCGCCCCAAGGGCGCACGGCAGCCGCAGCACCCGCCGGGCGACGTCGACGATACCGTCGAGTTTTGCCCCGCCGCCGGTCAGCATGACGCCGACCGGAAGCATGCCCGACCGGTCCACCTTGCGGAGCTCGGCGTCGACCGCCTCGAACAACTCCTCCACGCGCGATTCGATAATCTCGGCGATGAAGCGTCGCTTCACCACCTCGTCGACGTCCGCACCCAACTCCTTCAGGCTGAAGGTGTGTTTTCGGTCGACCGCGTCCGGCACCGCGTGGCCATAGGTCAGCTTTACCTTCTCGGCGATCTCCGGCGGGACCCGCAGGAGCGTCCCCACGTCCGACGTAATGCGATCGCCGCCGATCGGCAGGACCGCGGTGTGGATAAGGTCGCCTTCCTCAAACACCGCAAGCGTGGTCGAGCTGGCGCCGACATTCACCACGCAGACGCCGAGCTCCTTCTGGCGCTGGGTCAAGACGGCCTCCGCGGTCGCCAGCGGGGCGTATACAAGGTCCTCAATGTCGAGGCCGGTGCGGTAGATGCTCTTCGTGAGGTTTTTAATATGCGACGCAAGCGCCTGGATGATAACCGCGTCCACCTCCAAACGGATGCCGTTCATGCCGACCGGATCCTTGACCCCACGCTGGCCGTCGACCGTAAAACTCTTTGGGATAACGTGCAAAATCTCGTAGTTCGACGGGGTCGCCACCGTACGGGCCGCCTCCATGGCGCGCTCGACGTCGTCTTCGCGGATCTCCCCGTCCGGCCGGGTCACCCCGACCACGCCTCGGCTCTCCTGTACCAAGATGTTCTGCCCCGCAATGGACACCCACGCCCCGTTCAGCGGGACGCCGGTCATGCGCTCGGCGCGCTCCAATACCTTCGAAATGGCCGAAACCGCATCTTCCATGCTGGACACGGTGCCGCGATGGACACCCGCAGACGGCAAAGCAACCGCGCCAATAATATGCAAACGCGGCTTTCCGTCTTCCCCCGGCAACGGCTGGGCAACGGCGACACGCACCGTTGCGGAACCGATATCCAGACCTACGATGGAACCATCTGCCATAACGCCAATCTAGGCCATGCCATTATAACACGCCCGCGATCCACTCCACGGCCGGGCCGAGATACCGGCCGAAGACCATGACGCCGACGACGACCGCCGCGAGCGAGCTCAGGAACACCGTCCCGGCCATCATGTCCTTGACCTCGCGGACCATGGGGCTGAGCCGCGGGTGCACCGCGTCGACGATGCGCTCGACGATGCTGTTGATGACCTCAAGCACGAGGACCGCGGCGGTCATGAGGAACACGAGGATGCGTTCCCACGTCGCGAGCGGCAACACGATGGCGCATGCGATCGCGGCGGTACCGATGAGCAGCTGGACGCGGAAGCTGTGTTCGGCGCGCGCGACGGTAACAAGGCCGCGGAGCGCGTACCGAAGGCTGCGAAGAAAACGGAAGGGAGAAATCATAGGGCGCGCTCAACGATGCGGTCTTGGAGCGGAAACATGCGGTCGGCGTCCTCAGGACGCTCGTGGTCGAACCCGAGGACGTGCAGGATGCCGTGGACGACGAGGTCGGTGCACTCAAGCTCGATGTCGGGCGCGCTGCCGTCCTCGGCGAACGACAGTGCCTGGCGCTCCGCCTGCGCGAACGAAATGATGACGTCCCCCACCTCGCCGGTCTCCGGCATGCCAGAGCCGAACGAAAGGACGTCGGTCACCGCGTCCTTGCCCCGATACATCCGGTTCAGGCGGCGGATCTCGTCGTCCTCGACGTAGGTCACGGTAATAGCGCCGTCCGGACCGTCCGGGACGGCCTCGTTCACGGCGCGCGCGATCGCAAGATACCGCTCCGCGCCGAGGCGGGCAGGTTCGGGAACGCGCTCGTCATAGACCTCAAGCGTAATCATGGCGTCGTCGTTTCCTCCGGCGTCACGACATCCTCGACCATCGTGAGGCTGTTCACCATCATTTGGAACGTCTGGAGGTATTCGACTTGCGTCCGGCTGCCAAGATCGTAGGTCAGCGTGATGACCGCGTCGCCGCCGAAGTCGAGGTACGCCGTCCGGTCGTCCGCAGTCGTCAGGCCGTAATACCCCTCCTTCGTCAGGATCTCCTTGAGGTCGCCGGACGCGCGGTCGGTGTGCGACGCGTCGTACCAGTCCGCAAGCGTTTCATCGGCGGGCTTCTCTTCCCACTCGACGGTGATAGACGCCTGCCGTGACGAACGGAACGCCACCGTCATATTCGTCTCGTCAAGCGAAGTGCTCCAGCTCGACGGGTAGTACATCGTAAACGGGTACAACGCGTCCTCGAAGACCTTCACCGCGCCCGTGTCGAGCAGCGTCGCCGGCGCGTCGCCGAGCGGGTGATACCGATGGAACACCTCGTTGCCGTCCAGGTAGCTGTCCTTGTCGCTGTCCGGCTCGCGGAAATTCGTACCGTAGAGCAACTCCTCGATATCCGTAAGCCCGTCGCTGTCCGTGTCCTTCGCGACCTCTTCCGCCTCTTCTTCGGCCTGCGCAGCGGCTTCCGCAAGCGCCTCCGCACGCTCGCGCTCGGCCTCGGCCTCCTGCTCGGCGCGCTGCAACTCCAATTCGGTCAGGCGCTGTTGCTCCTTGACCGACGCAATGATGACGGACGCGGCGTACGCGCCCGCAGCGATGATCATCATGGCGATGACCGCGATGACCACCATGCCCTTCACGGAGCGCTTAGGTTTCGGTGGGACAGTGGACGGTGGAATGGGCTTTGGAGCCGGCACGGGCTTCGGGGGCGGCGGTGGGGGCGGTGTCGGAGGAGTTTCCCCTCCATGCATGGGGGGGCTAGGGGGGGTGACGAGCGACGCCTCCTTGCCGTAAAACTCCCGCGGCATCGTGTGGATGACATAATCATTCGCCCCAGAGGCCGAAGGAGCCGCAGGGGTGGCGGGAGCCGTAGGTTGTTTCGCCGCCTTGTCGAACATAGACGCTACTCGGTGGGCACTTCAAAAAGTTTGCCCGGCCCGTTGGGATTATACCCGCCCTTCACTTCCTGGCCGTCAAGATACGTGTCGCCGTCGGTGTCTTCTTCCAACGGATCGGTATCGTAGACCTCGACCTCTTCGCGGTCGCCAAGGCCGTCCTTGTCGGTGTCGGCGCGGTTCGGCAAGGTACCGGCCTCAAGCTCCTCGGCATTCGTGAGTCCGTCGCCATCGGTGTCAAACAACGAGCTCTCCTCCTCTTCTTCCTCCTCAGGCGCGGTGAGTGCTCCGTCGGTCTCGTCCGGAGCCTCCTCCGTCTCTTCCGAGTCCTCTTCTTCGCCGTCGGTCGTGTCGTCGATACTCTGCACGACACCGTCGTCGGACGGCGCCTGACTCATGATCTTCCACGCCGCATACCCTGCCGCGGCGATGAGCGCGAGGACCAGCGCGACAATGAGCGCAACCTTTACGACGCCGAACCGCGCGGTGCGCGGGCCAAGGTCGCCGGGACCGACATTCGGGGCCTCGGGCGGGGGCATCTGCGGCGTCTGCGGCGTCAGGGACGGACGCGGCTCAGGGCCGGGCGGCGCGACCGGGGGTTTGCCGGCGTCCAAGCCGGAAAACATGTCCTCGGCATTTGGCGCCGGCGACGGCGTCGGGTTCGGGTTCGGATTTGGTTGCGGTTGATTGTCGAACATATGCAAGCTTATTTCGTCGGGTCGTACCCGTTTTGGACTTCCCTACCGTCATTGTACCCGTCTCCGTCCGTATCCGCATTCTTCGGGTCCGTGCCGTAACCATACTCTTCGCCAAGCGAGAGCCCGTCGTGGTCGGCATCCAATGATGCAAATGCATCGCGGCAGTCGCCCTCGAGCTCGTCCGGGAGCGTGTTACATCCCTCCGGATCGCCCGCTGCAATGACCGCGTCGAGCTGCGCCTGCCCATTGCACACCGACGCGTCGACGCCGTACGCGGCACAGTCGCCGGAAGCGATGACAACCGAAAGCAGGCGCGCTTCGCAATTCGCGCGGAGCGTCTCGTCGGTAAGGTCGGCGCAGGCGGCGTAGTCTTCATTCGCGACCGCAAGGCGGAATGCGACATCGTCCTGGCAGGACGTCTTTGCCTCGGCATCAAGTGCGCTGCACACCGCAGCGTCCATCTCGTCCTGGGCAATGAGCATGACACAGTTCGTGAATGCCGGCTCCTCGAGGCCCTCGCACGCCTCGGGCATCGCCGCGTCTTGCGCCATTTCTGACCGGACGCGATCCTCGCACGCGGCGACATCGTCGGCGTCCGCGCATTCCCGGCTGACTTCGGACGCAATGTCGGCCTCAATATCGGTTCCGTCGCCATACCCGTCACTGAAGGGTCCGGTGAACCGGTTCTTGATGTACAGGCCGAGAAGGACCGCGACCGCAAGCGCCGCCACCGCGACAACCGCGATGACGAGCGCACGCCGCGAGTGGCCGCCCCCGCCATGCGGCGGTTGCGGCTCACCCGGGGTAAAGAATTGTTGGTCTTCAAGGCCTTGCATAGTTCACGCTAGGGGGCGCAATACTCGAACCGGACATTGCTGATTTCGATCGTGCCTTCGCCCGGGAACGTAATACGGATCGGCAGCTCCTGTTCGTCGTCCTGGTCGCACGAGAACCCTTCCGGCCACGGGAAGTCGACCCCGGAACCCTCTTCAAACTCGTCGGTCGTCGTATAGGTCGTCGAGCCGTCGGACGAGATGATGGCGATGGTCGGCTGCGCGATGGACGCGACGATGTCCTCGTAGGAGTCTTCAAGCTCATCTTCCGTGTCGCCGTCGTAGGCGTAGTCGATGTTGTTCGATGCGAGCGCGCTCCCGCTATTGCTCGACCAGCCGTTCATGGTCGTAATGAGCGTGTCGACGCTCGTCAGCGCGACGGTGTAGAGCTCGTAATCGTCCACGCCGTCCTCGTCGAGGTCGACGGCCTTGATCTCGTCCGCCACGCTTCCCGCATCGGACGTGCTATTTTCTTCCCCATCCGAGAGGAGGACGATGATTTTCCGGACGTTCGAGGTGCGGTCCGACGCCTCGCTGTCGAGGAGCGCCTTCGCCATGGCAAGGCCGTCGTCGGTCTCTGTCGTGCCGCCCGCAACGTAGTAACTGTTGATGGTGGACAGAAGGTTGGATTCCTGGTCGGCGTCCGTGAATGCCGTCGGCCCGCCGTCGCCGGACGTTTCCTCGTACGCAGTGTCGTCATACTGCACGAGCGCGATATGCATGTTTTCGCTTGCATCGTACAGGCTCTGGATCGCCTCACGGAGCACGTCGACCGCGGCGGTAATACGCTGCTCGTCGACGGGGACGCCGGACGTCTGGGAACCATCGAAGCTGTCATCCATAGATCCCGACGTGTCGGTCACGAAGACGATGTAGTACTCGGTCAGTTCCACGTTGTCCATCGAGATGTCCGCAACGAGCGAAGACGCGATGGTACAGGCAGGGAACGTGATCGTCGCCGAGTTCGGCACCTCCGCTTCCCCGCTGTCGGAGTACGTGTACAGGTCGACCGCAGTCTCTGCGGTCGCGCCCGGCTGCTCCGCGGTGAGGAGGAGCGCGGTGGACTCGTATGTCTCCGGGCACGTGTTGTCGCAATCATCCGCGCAGACGGTCATGACGCAGTCGCCTTCATCGCAGTCCGAGTCGGTCAAGCACTCGTCGCCGTTGCCGCCGTAGCTGCTGTCGCCGCCGTTACAGTACCCAATCATGGAACAGGTGTAGGTGACATCCGACTCGTCCGACTCGTCCGCATAATCGATAACGGTCTCACCGAGCGTGTCACAGGAGTCGCCATACGTCCACACGACCGTCTCGCCGGCGAACGGATTGAAGTCGTCTTCAGATTCGGCCTCATCGTACGTCACGCTGATCGCATACTGGTACGGCATGGCGTAGGCGTCGCAGTACTCGTCGCCGTTGATCTCGCCATCGCCGCAGAAGTCGCCGGACGACGTTTCGTACCGGCACGTCTCCGAACAGGATGTGCAGGTCGATTCGTAGCTCGAACTGCAGCCCTGTCCATTTTCCGTCCCTTCGTCGCACTGCTCTTCGCCGACGTAGAGGTACCCGTCGCCACAGACATTGTCCGTGCACTCGTTCGTGCACGAGTCGGTCGAATCGTCATTGCCGTCGTCGCACTCCTCATTGTCGTCCACCGTGCCGTCGCCGCAGCTCCCGAGTGCCGTGCACGAGATGCCGTAGAGGCCGAGGGACGGGACGTCCCAGTCGCACGTTTCCCCACTCGCACCGTCGTCCTCGCACGTCCGGGTGCGGTAGGTCTGGTAGGCGATGTCCGAGCAGGCGCCGTCGGTCCCGCAGTCGCTGTCGGCCGTACACTCCGTGCCGATGAGGCTTGTGGTGCCCGCGACGCAGACCGTCGTTTCCGGACACGCCTCGAAGTCGTCGTTGCTCGCGTCGCCGCACAAGGCGTTCGGCAGCGATGCATCCGAGTACCGCTCGCAATCCGCGTCCGTCTCGCACGCCTGGCCGAACGTATCCGCAGTGGAGTACAGATTGCAGAGCTTGCCTTCCCAGTGCTCGGTGTCGCCGTCGCACTCTTCGCCGCTGTCGACGACGCCGTCGCCGCAGTACGACGCCGGGCCCTGGCAATCCCATGCGCAGGTGTTGTACGGATTTTCGTCGTAGGTGCCGTTACCTTCGGTCGTCACGCAGCTATAGCTCGTGCCGCCGTAGGGGCGCGACTGCGTCGGGTCGACGATCGTGCTCTCGCCCGGCGCTCCGCAGTCGCAGGTTTCGCTGCCCGCAAGCGACCCGTCGCCGCAATAGAACGCGTCGTCGTACGAGCAGGTGTTGCTGCAATAGCCGTACTGCCCGTTCAGCGCGCCGTCGTCGCATTCCTCGCCGTCGGTGGTGTCCACGACGCCGTCGCCGCATGACCACAGGACGCACTCGGCGTCGCTGTCGTCGGTCCAGCCGGTACAGGCGCTGTTGCAGGTCTGGCTCACCGAGCCGTCCCAATCGTTGAGCGGATCGCCGTCCCCGTCGCCGTCGCTCGCAAGGTCGCTGTCGCACCATTCGGCAGTACCGCCCGACTCGCCGATCTCGCACGTCTCCACCGTGTCCGCCGTGCCGTCGCCGTCGCTGTCGATGCTCGTGTTCACGACGCCGTCGCCGCACGAACCGGTCGAGCCGTACACGGTGCCGCCGCTCGAGGAGCCGTCGCAGAACGCGGTCGACGTAAAGCCGTCGCCGGAACTCATGGCGCTGTACACCTCGTAGTCGATGTCGTCCGACGTATCGGCGTCGATCGGGTTCACCCATGCCGCATCGTCATACTCGAGGTCCGCATACAGCGTGACCCCGTCGGTGCCGACCGCGCGGTAATGGTAGGCGTACGACCCTTCCGGACAGAGGTACTGGCCGGCGGTTTCGTTCACGCACGTATCCTCGTCGTAGGACGCGAACGGATCCGCGCCGCAGCCGTCATAGGTGTTGCGCGGGTCGGTCGGCAGATCGGAGTCGCCGAGCGCCGCGCCGAGCAGGTCGCCCCACGAATCCCAGACGCTTGACCCCATGCTCCGGACGTACGTACCGGACGACAGCGGCGGCACGACGCCGTTCTCGTCGACATAGGTCTCAACGAGCGCGGCGACCGTCGTGAGGTCCGCAAGGCGCTTCGTGTCGCGCTGGAGCGTGCTCCATGCGTCCGTACAGGTTTCGCCGTCCTCCGCGTCGCAGTCGTTGTCGACGTTGATGGCGAACGAGATGTTTTCGAGGATCTGGTCGTACAGGTCGGTCGTTTCCTCGCTCGCCCCTTCGTTGTACGAAATGACGTAGATATTCGAGTACAGCGAGGTGTCCGACTGGTTCGGCGCCGCGACGTACGTCGTGCGGCCATCGGTGACCGCCTGGAAGCCGTCGATGGTGGTCGTCTGCGGCGAACCCGAGAAGCCCTGGGCCTCAAACCACTGTTCCGGGCCCAAGTACTCGGAATTCGACACGATACGGAAGCCGATCGCGTCCCCGCTGCCGTCGTCGACCTCGAAGAGATACTCCTTCAGGATGTCGTCGGCGCTCGAGTAATCCGTTGCATACACGACGTTGACGCCTGGCAGGTCGTCGCTTGTGTCGTCCGCTTCCCCGCTGTCGCGGCAGAAGTACGTCGAGAAGTTCATCCAGCCGTTCCCCTCTTCCGCGCCGTTATCAATACCGTCCTCGTCGTCGCTCCAAGGGAATTCGGTCGCCGTAATGTCCGGCCACGTATTCTGGCAAAGGTAGACCACGACATCCTCCGAGCCGGTCACCTCCTCGCCCTCGCTGTCGCCGACCACGTCGTCCTCAATGGTAGCGGTCGCGACGATGACCGCCTCGCCGTTTTCGCCGGTCGCCTCGACCGCCGCTTCGTCCTCAGTGCCCGTGGTCGTGCTCTGCGCGACATCCACGACCGACTCGCTCGCCTCCTCCTCCCAGCTCGACCACGTCCACGAGTAGACATCGTCGATGGATTCGAGCTCTTGGCGGGTCGAGCCGTTGTACGAGTACGCGGTTGCCGTAAAGGTATGCTCCTCGCCGTACTGCGAGAAGTAATACGGGCTCTCGTCGTCCGTATCTTCCACAACAACGCTGTCGAGCGTGCAGATTTCGCTGCCGGTCGAGAATGTTTCTTCAATCACGCCGTCGGCGTCGTACATGGCGACATTGTCCGCGGACAGCACGCCGTCCTTGCTCGTGTCCGTGTTGTCGCTGTCGACCTCAATGCGCAGCGTGTAGGTCACGTCCGCCTCGAGCGCCTCGCCGTAGCGCATCCGCACCTTGAACGTCCCGTCGTCCTGCGCTTCCTGGGCGTAACTCGACACCGGCAGGACGCACTCGTCCTCGCCCGGCGCCGCTTCCGCGGCGTGGCCGGTCACGATGCGGCGGATGCGCAGCCATGTCTCCGCAATCCAAGAGTCCTCGCCGAGCCATGCGAGCTCGTCGTCGTACGGACACGCGCCGTCGTCGGTCGTCGAGGTGTCGAGCACGAGGTACATCCGCGGCGTCGTGTCGCCGTCCGTGTCGGTGACGCTGAACGAGCCGAGGTCCATCTCCTGGGTGAAGATGCCGTAGATCGCCGCGTTGCGGCAGGCATCCGTGCCGTTCGGGTACAGGGTCGCGGTCGGGCGCGCAATGCAGCAGTTCCCGAGGCCGACGCCATACGTTTCCGGATCCGAGCAGTCCGTGTCGGTCGCGGCGGAACACGCCAGCGTGTACGTCACGTCCGTCGAAAGGCCGGACTCGGGCTCAGTCACCGTGACGGTTGCAATCGCGACGTTCGTGTCCGTATCGACCTCCTGTGCAGCGTCGTCGGTAATGTACGCAAGCTGGAGCGAGTCGGTGTTGTCGTCGCCGCCCGACGATTCGCAGGCGGTCACTTCGCCGAGGCCGGCCGTGCCGTCGCCGCAGAACGAGGGCTCGGAGTACGTGACGGACGATCCGCCGTACGTGCAGGAATCCGTGCACCATTCTTCGCCGTCGCAATCCTCGCCTTCGCCGTACGTCCCCTGCTCCGTGCTGTCGTTGCCGCAGGTCCCGTAGCTGCCGTCCGCGCCTTCGCGGGTGCAGTTGGACGAGCAGCCGTCGCCGTCCGTCGTGCCGCCGTCATCGCAGGTTTCGTACGGCTCGGTAATATCGAGGTCGCCGCACACGGCGCCGCCAACATCGGTGAGGGTCAGCGACCCCTCGTTCAGACAGACGGAGGAGCATCCGTCGCCGTTCACGACGTTGCCATCGTCGCAATCCTCGCCGCCCTGGTCCGCTTCGTATGCGACGTCATCATTGCCGCACGTCGTGCCGATCGCGCGGGACCCCTCGTTCAGACAGACGGAGGAGCATCCGTCGCCGTCCGCGATTCCGCCGTCGTCGCACTCCTCGTACGTATCGACGACATCGTCGCCGCAGGTCGTCTCCGACCCTTCATACAGACAGCTCGACGAACACCCGTCGTCGTCCGCGGTGTTCCCGTCTTCGCACTCTTCTCCCGCGTCGCTGTCCACGGTTCCATCGCCGCACACGGCGTCGAGCGCCGTGCTGCCGGACGGGATACACGAGGCCGTGCAGCCCTCCGGGACGTCTTCGATGCTTGTGTCGACAAAACCGCTCGAAGACCCGACATCCCACCAATCCGCGACATCGACTGCCGCGTCGCTCCCGTCGTCGGACCATGCGCCGTACGACCAGTCGTAGTCCGATGCGGACAAGAGCTGGCCCGCGACGGAACACGCGTCCGGCGTGCCGTACGCGTCGACCGTGAAGGTCTGGCGGTCGCCGATGGCGTCCGCAACCGCGTCGACCGGCGTCACTTCAATGCGTTCGACGGCGCACGTCGCGTCGCCCTCCATCACCCGGAACACCCACGAGAAGCCGGTATCGTAGTTTGTGCGCGTCAACGAAACGCCGCTCGGGGTTTCCACGCGACGGCTGATGACGGCGCGGTAATACGTCCCCGGGGTCAGCTCCGCATCGGGTGAAATCGCCACCCCCGCGCACAACGACGGGTCATCGTCGTCGCAATCGGTCGCGACCACGTCATACGACCCGTACTCGTCCGCCGGACCGACCGCGCAGAGCTCGTTGTCGCATTCGTACAGTTCGACGCGGCCGTCGGTTTCGAGCGAAGTGCTCGTGACCGCAGTATTGAAACTCGCCCCGATCTCGCCGTTGCTGCACGCCTGGTCGCAATCCGGCCAGTAATCCGAGACGTACGGATCGGTAAACGCCACGGTCAGGTCTGCCTGGCCGCTCGTCGTGCTTGCGGTTTCTTCCGCGATGACATCCGCTTCGCCCTCCGCAAGCGCCTCAACAAGCGTGCAGTCGGTCGTGCCGCCCGCGCACTCGTCGTCGCTGGTCAGGTTTGCGACGCCGCTGTAGACGTACCAGTCCCACGTATAGTCGTCGCCGTCGACGACGACACAGCCGTCGGCGGGCACCGCGGTAAACTGCTCGGTCGCGTATTGTTCGGTAATCGTCGCCGCGCTCGGAACGACATGGACGGTGTCGACCTCGCACGTCTCCGAGGACGATGCGGTCGTGAACTCCCACGATACGTCGTCGTCGAGCGCCTGCGCCTCGTCCGACATCGCGGCGGTCGAGACGGTTACTCGATACGTCGTGTCTGCGGTAAAGGTCGACGACGGTGACCAGCTGAACGTCGTGCTCGTCGTCGACGAGGATACCTCAAGCGTGCCGTCGCCGGTGACGTCGGTCGTCGTGTCGCACGGCTGTTCGCCGGCGGCAGTACACATTTCCACCGTCAGCGCGTCCGTGATCGACCCTTCGTTCATGACCGTGGAGAATTCGCCGTACACCATTGCCTCCACGCAGACGCCGTCAGACGTGAACCGGTTGTTCGGCACGCCGCTGATGCGGTCGTCCGAACACTCCACAAGCAGCTCCGGGGTCTCCGGGATTTCGCCGGTCGAGAAGTACCATCCGTACGATGCCGGCTCCGTCTCGGTTTCCGCAGCGCCGGCATCGGAGACTTCAAAATCAATGCTGTTGCTCTCATCGCCCGCAGACGACGTCACCGTCACCGGGCCGGTCTCGGCCCCGCTTGGGACCGTCAGCGAGATTGCATCGCTCGACCAACCGTCTTCGTCGACCGTCGCGGCCACGTCGCCGTCCTCGTCGTAAAACGCGACCGAACCCTCGTCAGACCCGAGGCGCTCGCCATAGATCGTTACCGACGTCCCCGCGAGGCCGACGTCAGGATCAATCGCACAAATACCCGGCGACGGGTCGCCGTCCTCGACGGTAAAACTCGTCGTGTCCGATTCGGCGCCCTCCTGCGTCACCACGTACACGTCAAACGCGCCGGCACTGAGCCCGTCGCCGCTCTGATACTCCTCCGGGACGATGACGGTGATCTCGGTCGGCTCCCAATAGTCCTCCGCGCATTCCTCAGGGAAATCGACTTCAGCGACCGCCTCGTTGCCCGCATCGTCGACAAGACGGACGGTACCGACGAGGATGCCGAAGTTTTCACCGCTGATTGTGATGTAGTCGCCGACCGCGCCCTCGGACGGGTCGATGCCGGTAATCACCGGGTCGCCGGTCGTGTCCTCTTCCACGGTGTACGTCACCGCGTTCGACTCGACGCCATCGACGGTCACGACCACGTCATACTCACCGTCCTCCAAGGCCGGGACGGTGACGCTGGCCGACGTGTCTTCCCAGCTCGTATACGAGCCGGCGGCGGACGTCCCGAACGACACGGTCGAGCTCCCCTGCTCGTCGCCAAAGTCCAAACCGGAGAGCGTCGTCCCGTCGGTCGACTCGCCTTCGTCCGGGAAGAGCGAGCATAGCTTCGGCCGCTCGGTATCGTTCACGTCAAAATCGTCGATGAGCGCGCCCGCGTCATCGTCCGTCGCGTCGGAAAGGTCATCGTCCGTCGTCACGGTAATCGGGCCGTCGCCCGCGCCCTCCGGCACCTCGACGACGATCTCGGTGTCCGACCAGCCGTCGCTGCACGACGGGATGTCGGCTTCGACCGTGGTGGTCCCGTCCTCCGATGTGAACGCCACCGTCCCCGTGCTCGTGCCGAAGCCGGAGCCGCTGACCGTGACGTACGTCCCGACCGCGCCGCTGCCCGGCGAGACGCTCTCGATCTCCGGCAAGGTGGTACAGACGCCGTCGACACAGCTGCCGCTGGAACATTCTGAATCCTCGGTACAGCTCGAACCGTCGCATGCGCCGCAATACTCCGCGCTCGACGAGTCGCCGCCGCAGTTCAATCCCGTTTCTCCGTATTCCTCGTCGATCTCGTCGTTAAAGCACCACGCGCCCCGCGCAGTGACGTCGACGGAAACGCCATCCGTGTTCCCCGCGATGTCCGTGACCGTCACGGAGATTTCGTAGTCCTGCCCCACCGTGAGTTCGGTCGTGTCCCACGTCGATTCAATCGTCACGTCGCTCAAGTCGTCACCTTCCGCGCCGACCGAATCGAATTCCTCCTCATCGAGCGAAAAATCTGCTCCGGAGACTTCCGTGTCATCGGTCGCATGGACCTGGATGGTCTCCACGCTGCCCGCCTCGACCCCGTCGCCGCGCTCCGGATCCGTGATTTCCGCGACCGGGTCTTCGGTATCGACGAGGCTGCCGGTCGTGAAGCTCGACGTACAGTCGTCCGCGCCGCAGGTGAGCGCAGTGCCGGAGGAGCTCTCGATGGCTTCCGAAACCGTCACGGTAAATTCCGTGTCCGCGTCAAAACAGGAACGGTCTTCGTTGGGCGACGGGCAGGCCGCGCTCGGGACGAACGTCGCCTTGTTCCCACTGACGGTAATGGCGCCGTCCACTGCCTCCCCGCTCGACGCGTTCGTCACGACAATGTTGCCCTCGACCGTCTCGTCGTCGAGCGTCTTTGAGAACGTCACGCGCAGCTGGACGTTGCGGATGGACACCGCGCCTTCCGGCGAGTAGTCGGTCACGCTGAAACTCGTCGTACTGCCGCCGCCGAGGACGCCGCCGCCCGAACCATCGCTGTCGTCGCCGCTCCCGCCGCTCCCGCCGGTCGAATCAAGAAGCGCCGTAATGACAAACGTCGTAATGGCCCACGACATGAGGATAATCGCGATGCCGATACCGCCGCGGATGAGGATCTTCTTCGCCTTCTCGACCTTCTCCGCATTCCCGCCCGCCGTCATCCACACCCAGCCGCCGTAGAGGACGATGAGCACCGCAAGAACGCCGAGGACCGTCAGGAACGTCCGGATAATGTTGGCGATGATGATACGCGGGTCCTCGCTGCCGAGACCCGATGCATCGCCGACCTCCGTCAGGCTTTCGCTCTGCGCAAGAAGGTCCGGCGTAAACGCCAACACGCCGATCAAGGAAAGACCGGCGAGGAATGGCAGGACATGGCGAAGTCGGAAGCGTGACATGGCCGTACGTTATGAGGAGGTCGAGGTCGTGGTGGTCGCGTCCGGGAAGAAATCGCACGTCTCGGACGAGGCGGAACCGTTACAGCATGACGGCGAGTTGTCGTCGACGCCGCACGCGCCGCCGGTCGCGTCCGGACCTTCGGCCGGGCTATAACAGTTTTGGTACTGGTTCTCCACGCCTTCGCCGACCATGACGCCGTAGAGGTACGTCAGCCCGTCGACCGACTCGAGGAAGATGCCGTGGCCGACCGTCACCTGCGTCTGCACCGGCGTCTGCGTATCCGACGTCACTTCCGCGCCGGAACTGTCCAGGCTCGTCGCACGCGGCAGGTAGTACATCTCGTGCGTCGAACCGGTCGAGGATTCGTAGTTTTCGAGCGTAATATTGTCGCTCGTCAGGGTCGAGGTGCGCATGATGTCGTCGAAGGTGATCACCACGTCCTGGTCGAGCGCCTGTCCTTCGGCGAGGATGTCCGGGGCGATCGACTCGATAGTCGCGCCCTCGAGGTTGATGTCGCCGGTCGTCGTAAAACTCCATTCGTAGTCGTCGCCCGCGGTCCCGTCGCCGTCGCCGTCCATGCTGTTCGCGGCAGTGTCGACGATACCGTCGTAGGGGAAGCTGTCCGCTTGCGGCGGGTCGCTCTCCGCGGTGGCGGCGTACGCGGTCACCGTGATGCTGTCGTTCGCGGGCAAGCAGTAGATGGTCTCGCCGCACGAATTCGTCCCGCAGGCGTCGGTAGACGTAAAGGTTACGGTGCGGTAGCCGTTGCTGATCTCGTAGGTTCCCGCCTCCGGCGCGCCCGACGTGCCCACCGTCTGAATATTTTGGAAGCCGCTGTCCGCCTCGCGGGTCCCCGACGCCGACGTCGGGTCGATCGCTTCGTCGAACGTAATCTCGACCGTGATGTTGCGGTCGTAACTCTGGCCCTCGACCGGGATGACGCTCTGGATGCTCGGCGGGTCGAGGTCGATGGTCGTGCCGACTTCGAACGACCATTCATACCCGCCACTGTACACGCCGGTGAATGCGTCCTCGCCGTCCGCGGTCTCGATACTCGTGCTGAGGGAAACCGTGTACGACACGTCCTCGGTCGCGCTGCCGAGGTACTCCGCAGGGTCGAACACGAAGGTTTTCAAATCGTCGGTAAACGCAACGCTGACGTCGGTGAGCGTCGTCGACTCGTCGCCGGACTGGTAAATCTGCACCATGTCGCTGTTGATGGCGGTCGCGGTCGTGTCGTCGCTCGTGTCGTCCGGCGTGTCGTTCGTGTCGTAGCCGGTAATAAACGACTCGATGTCCATCGCGTCCGAGAACGTAACGATGATGCGGGTGTTGCGGGCGATGTCGGTCGCGTTGCGCTCCGGATAGTGGTCGCGGATGCTGCCGCTGCCGAGCGAACCCGAACGCGGCTCGGTCGAGACCGAGCTTCCGTCGCCGTCCGCATCGAATCCGGTCGCGTCCCCGATGGCGTTCAAGATGAACGACGCGATGCCGTACGACATGAGGACGATGACGAGGCCAATCGTCGCGTTGATGAGGATGCGTTTCGCGCGCTTCACCTTGTCCTCGCTCCCGCCCGCCGTCATCCAGAGGAAGCCGGACGCGATGATGAGGAGCAGGAAGACCACGCCAAGGATGCCGAGCACCACGGAGATGATGGTACCGACGATCTCCATGAGCCCGGCGGTGCCGAACCCCGCGGCGGTGCCGACCTCTTCGACGGAATCCGTCTGCGCGAACGCGTCGGGCGCAAACAGCACCACGCCGGCCGCGAGCGCGGCGAGGATGAAGGGATACGAACATTTTCTGAGACGCACAACATTCTCCACAAGGACAAGCACGGGGAATTCAGTGCACCTATTGTACCGCACTTCGTCTACGGCGACACGCGGGCGGTTGTGGAGAACGTGCGAGCAATCGCCGACTTGAGTTCCGCGACGCCGACGGCGCGCTCCGCGGAGACGATGACCCCGCAGTCACCGAGTTCGCGGCGCAGGCGTTCGGGGTCTCGGACGGCGTCAATCTTATTGAAGACGTACATGCGCGGATGGTCGGCGATGCCCATCGCGTCGAGCACGCCCTCGACGACCGCGATCTTCTCGCCAAACTTCGGGTCGGACACGTCGATGACATGCAGCAACAGGTCTGCGGTGGCGGCCTCGGACAACGTGGAGCGGAATGCGCGGATGAGGGACGGCGGCAGGCCCTGGATGAACCCGATGGTGTCCGAAAGCAGCACGGTCTCGCCGAGCTCGGGGATATACACGTCAGCCACGCGAGTATCGAGCGTGGCAAACAGCTTGTTGGCCGCAAACTCGCGACGCTTGCCGAGGGTGTTGAGGAGCGAGGTCTTCCCCGCGTTTGTGTAGCCCACGAGCGCGACCGTTTTCTTGTGGTGTCGGCGGCGGTGCTCCTGGTGGAGGTTGCGCGTGCCCTGGTATCTCTCGAGCTTCTGCAGGATGTGCTGCTCGCGTTCACGCAAGTGGCGTTTCATCGCCTCGGTGTTCGTTTCACCGGTACCGCCGCGGGTGCCGGTACCGCCGCGCTGGCGGCCGAGCTCGGCGCTCATGTTGAAAATGCGCGGGCCCATGTGGCGGATGCTCGCGAGCTCGATCTCGAGCTTCGCTTCCGCGGTCTTCGCGTGCTTGTCGAAGATGTGCAAAATGAGATCGATGCGGTCCCACACCTGGATTTTCGCCGGGCGCAAGAGCTCTTCAAGGTTGTACAGCTGCTGCGGCTTGAGGATTTCGTTGACAAGCAAAAGATCCGCGCCGAGCGCTTTGCCCTGCGCCGCCACCTCGTCGACCTTCCCTTTCCCGATGAAGGTGCGGTAATCCGGCTTTGCGCGACGCTGGATCGTCTTCACGACCGCCACGCCGCCGTAGGTGCGCGTCAGTTCCTCAAGCTCGCGCATGCGGTCCTCCGCCTCCTTTTTCGGCAGCGCGTAATGGACGAGGTCCGCGAGAATTGCTTTTCGTAGTGTGCCCATGTCTTCTTCCGAGGGACGAGTGGTGCGTCGTTGGGCGGAGACGTCTGCGCCCAGCCGCCGGCGACTTGTCGCCGCCGCGGCGTAGCGCAGTTGCGGAGCACAACGACGCACCCGAGTCCCTACCCTTTCAATACTTTATCAACCATCGCCTTGATGCGGGAGCCGTCGGCAAAGTCTTTCAGCTTGCCCATGAGCTGCCCCATCGCCTTGCCGATGCCGGATGCGTCCGTGATGCCGAGCTCCGCGAGCGTTGCGCGGACCTTCTGTTCCAGCTCTTCGTCGCTCATCTGCGCCGGCAAGTACTTCTCGAGCACCTTCATCTCCTTGCGCGCTTTTTCTGCCAGGTCCTCGCGCGCCGCGGCGACGAACGAGTCCAGCCCGTCCTTCAGCTTTTTGAGGTCGCTCTTCACGACCGCCATGACATCGGCGTCGTCGAGCTCCTTCTGCATGTCGATCGCCTTGTTCTTGAGCGACGCAAGCAGCATGCGCACGGTGTCGAGCGTTTCCGCGTCCTTGCTCTTCATCGCGGATTTCATGTCGTCCTTAATCTGTTCGTACAGCGTCATAGAAATAGGTATCGATCATCGTAGTGAGATGTGCGGGTGAGTCCACAATAGCCCACGGATTCCCCTTTGCCAACCGTTCGCGCGGATGGAAGCCCCACGCCACGGCAAGCGCGTGGACGCCCGCCTCCCTCGCCTCATGGACGTCGCCGACCGTATCCGTCACGAACAGGCTCCTCTCCGGCACGCCGCCATGGTCTGCAAATGCCATACGGATCTTTTCGACCTTGCTGTCATGCGCGTTGCGGCCATAAATGCGGGCAACATGCCCACGTGCACCGGAACGCATCAAACACGCCTCAACCCCCTCCTCCCTGCTCGTCGTGACGATCGTCAGCGTGAACCGTTCCGCGAGCTGCTGCAACATCGCCGCCGCCCAGTCGGACAGCGACTTCGTCGCCGCGAGTTCGCTGTAGCGGACCGAAAACGCCGTTTGCCGCTCGAGGATGTCGGTGTATCCGTTGCGCTCCTGGAATTCGCGCAGCCGCGTGATGCCATTCCCGTCATACAAGGAAAGGATCTCGTCCTGCGTCATCTGCGGGTAAAACTCGTTGAAGACCTGCTGGTTAATATCAAACGAATCCACCAACACGCCGTCGAAGTCGAAGAGGAGGAGGGGCTTCTCCATAGATGGCTCAACGGTAACATGTGCTTCAGAAAACCAAAAGCGGGATGGCGTCCCGCTTTTGGTTTGGCTTATGCGTGGCGGAATACGTGAGGCAAGACGTTCTGCTCGATCATCTCGCCGACATCGCTGATGATGCGGCGGTGCTGCGCTGCGAATTCCGCATGCATGTCCGTCCGCAATGCATCGACCTCGCGTTCAATTTTCTGCTCAAGCCGTTCAAACCGGTCATCAATACTCTTAAACTCGGCATCGACACGCTCAAATCGGGCATCAATAGCGTCGAATCGGGCATCGATAGCGGCAAACCGCCCATCGATGCCGTCAACCCCCCCTTGGACTTCCTCACGAATAATCCCTCGCAGCTGTGCCACGGTCTCGTTATCAAACATAAAAGCATGCTTGCGGGGAGTTGAATTAGGGTTTGCGCGTACTTCCATTGTACCAAAACACAAAACAGGGGTTATCCCCTGCTTCGTGTGCCGTATTAGCGGCGGCGTGCCTGCTGGAGGTCCTCTTCTTTGACCTTGCCGGTCTTCAAGAGGTACTCGCGCTTGGCGCCCATTTCAAGGCGACGGATGGCACTGTCGTGTTTGCGGTTCTTGTTCGGATCCTTGCTGCGGAAACGCTTGCCGCGCACCGTCAGGACCTTCCCGCTCTGCTGGAGGCGACGCGTAAAGCGGCGGAACACCGCTTCAAAGCTCTCGCCCTTTTTGCGTTTGACTTCGATTGACGACATGGTTGCCACCTTCCTTTCTAGTTGGAGTTGGCCGAAGTGTAGCGGAATCCCGTGCTTCCGTCAAGCGGGGAAGCCCCCGGAAAACGGCTGCGCCCGGACTCCAGTCGGAGCCCGGGCACGGGTCGGCACGCACTATTCGCGCTGCCAGAGGTAGTCGAGGCGGCGGCCGAGCGGCTCGAGGATGTCCACGACAGCCTCCTCGTCCGTGGCCTCGCGGAGAATCCGGCGGCACCGCGCATCGGCGCGTTCGGCGCCGTACATGCGGAACAGGAACGCCGCGTCGCGCAGCATGTCGGCGCACTCGGTGATGCGCTTCGCGTACGACTCGACAGGGTGCAGGTCGTGCTCCCACGCGTGGACGACGGTCGTGAGCGCGTCGAAGGGGATGGCCATGTGCCGCCAGACCGCGCGGTACGGCCCCATCTGCTCGTAGTCCTGGTACAGCAGGCCGAGACCGGCGCCGCGCCCGTAGCCTCCTCCGCGACAATCCGGCGGCTCGCCGTAGAGCGAGGCGAGCCACTCGTGCTCGTCCTTGAGGCGGCCGCCGGCCGCGCGCTCGAGGCGCAGGCTGTTCTCGAGGAGCCGCTGCACCGCCTGGTCGTAGACCTCCGCGCGGTGCTCCTGGCTCACCGCGAGCTGGTCGAGGCAATGCACCCGCCCCATCTTCACGAGATGGAGGAGCACGTGCCGCACGGTCGGCATGCCGTCCTCGTGCTTCCAGTGTTCGGCGTCGAAGCGCGCGAGCGCCTCCCGGGCCTCGTCGAAGGTGCGGACAATCGTGGTCATCGGATCCTCCAGTGGGTTGACGCCTCCAGGCTGACACAGCCGTACAAAAACAGCAATAGCCGGGGCACAGGGACCCCGGCTATGCCGTCCGCCTATTTCTTGCGTCCAAAGATGCTGCGCTTCTTCGGCTTCTCGTCGTCTTTCGGCTTTTCTTCCTTCGCCTCCACCGGCTCCACCTTCACGGTCGTCACGCGGCCGGCGCGATGCCCCTTGTCCGCCGTCTTCTCTTCCGCTTCCGCGGCCTCGGCGGCGATCGCCGTCTGCTCGACGAGCGAGAGCGTGTTCTTTGCGACCACGCGGCGGGCCAGGATGCCGACGACCTTCTCGACGTCCACGATTTCCTGTGCGCCCGAATCCATGTCGCGGATGATGATGGTGCCGTCGAGCACTTCCTTCTGGCCTAAGATGAGCGCGAGCTTCGCCTTCAGCTTGTCCGCGATCTCGAGCTGCGCCTTGAGCGAGCCCTTCCCGAAGGCCTCGGCACACGACATGCCGCCTTCGCGGATCTTCTCGAACACCGCAAGTCCCTTGCGGCGCGCGGCGTCGCCGAGCTGGCAGAAGAAGATGTCGACGCGCTTCTCTTCGTGCGGCTGGGTGACGCCCGACTGCTTCATGGCGAGGATGGTGCGGTCGACGCCGAGGCCCGCGCCCATGGCGCCGGTGTTCTCGCGTCCGCCGAGCATCGGGACGAGGCCGTCGTACCGGCCGCCGCCGCCAAGCGCCAGACCCTTCATCTCCTCCGTCTTCGGGTTCTGCATGAACACTTCGAAAATGGTGTGCGTGTAGTAGTCGAGGCCGCGCACGAGGTGCGGGTCAAGCACGTACGGCACGTCCGCTTCGTCGAGGTACTCGAGCGCCTTCATGAAGTGCTGCTTGCTCTCCGCGTCGAGGTAGTCAACGATCTGCGGCGCGCCGGCCTTGAGCTCCTCCATGCCCGGCTCCTTGCTGTCGAGGAGGCGGAGCGGGTTCTTGAGCAGGCGGCGCTTGTCGGTCTCGGACAACTTGTTCTTGTGCGCCTTGAAGTACGACACGAGCTGCGCGATGTACTCGCGGCGCGACGTCGGCGTGCCGAGGCTGTTGACGTGCAGCACGACCTCGACGCCAAGCTCGCGGTAGAAGCGGTGCGTCATGAGCATGATCTGCGCGTCGATGATCGGGTCGATGCTGCCAATCGCCTCGAGCCCGAACTGCTGCAGCTGGCGGTAGCGGCCGAACTGCGGACGGTCGTGGCGGAAGAATTGTTCAAAATACCAAAGCTTGATCGGCTGCGGCAGGTTCACCATGCCGTGCTCGATGTAGGCGCGCGCCACCTGGGCCGTGCCTTCCGGGCGCATGGCGACGCGGTCGCCGCCCGGGTCCTCGAACGTGTACATCTCCTTCTGCACGACGTCGCTCTCCTTGCCGGCCGTGCGCTCAAACAGCGTCGCGAACTCGAGGATGGGCAAGCGGATACGACCGAAGCCGTACGACTTCGTGAGGGTGCGCGCGACCTCTTCGATGCGATCCCAGTGCCACTGCTCCTCCGGCAGCACGTCGCGGAAACCGCGGACCAGTTCCGGTGTCTTCGGGCCTTTCTTTTTCGGTTCGACGCCCTGCCCCGGCATCTGCGTGGGTTTTGCCATACGTGGAATGAGGAATTCAGCTAGAAATTATATTCAGGGACCGAGAACCCGCCGAGGCGGTCGAGCGGATACCCGCGCACCCAGACCCTGCCGATGAGGTTTTCAAACGGCACGGAACCGAAGGTGCGGGAGTCCAGGCTCGCGTCGCGGTTGTCGCCCATGAGGAAGTATTGCCCCGCGGGGACGACGACACGCATGTGGCCGTCGGTGTACTCGCTCGTGTAGGTCTCGTCGAGCAAGACGCCGTTCGGCTCGTCCTCGTTATAGATGGTGATGCGGCCGTCGCGGATCTCCACCGTCTCCCCGGGGAGCCCGATGACGCGCTTGATGTAGTACTGGCTGCTCTCTTCGTAAAACCCCTCCGCGGAACGCTCCGGCGGATGGAACACGACGACTTCGCCGCGCACCGGGTCGCGGAAGCGGTACGTCACTTCGTCGACGATGAGGTACTCCTTGTCGTAGAAACTCGGCTCCATCGACGCGCCTTTCACGACGAACGGCTGGATGAGGAAGTAACGCACGACGACGATGATCGCGACCGCGATGATGACGATCTTCGCGATCTCCACCACGAACATCGCGACGGCGCCGGCCGTCGGGCCAAGCCAGGAAACAAGGAGCGGCGTTCGCGTGCCGCCCTTCGGGTCGTTCGGGGAAGTTTCGTTCATAAATGCTGCAAATTGTACCGAGTATACCATAAAAAACGGAAAAATCAAGCCGCCTATGCTAGCATGAGGAGGCTATGTCCGACACGGAGAAGAAACACGCGCAGGTCTCGCTCACCGAGTGGCTCGAGCGCATGGGATACGCGGAAACAACCGCCTTCCGCGAAGAAGACAATGCGAAGCGCGACCGTCTGCAGCACCTCAACGCGCGCATTGGGCTCCCCACCGACCTCGTGTCGCGTTTCTCCGCACAAGAGGTCGCGGACCGCGCGCCGCGGTTCATGGAGACCGTCGCATCGTACGGCGACAGGCTGTGCGCGCTCCGTCTCGTGCCGCACGACCCGGCGATGCCGAAGCTCCGTATTTGGAACGTGCCAACGGCCGACGCGCTTGCATGGTTCGCCGCACAGACGATCGACAACGCCGCGTACCGCGTCGAGCTCATGCCGCGGCCAAGCGAGCACCGTTGGTCGACGATCATCGTCGTCAACGAGGACGGCGTGTTTGGCGACATCATCGCCGACTCGCACGACCGGCTGACGCAAGGCTTCGAGGCGTCCGCGCGCCCCATCACGTTTCAGTACGACTTCACGACGTGGCGCATGAGCGAGAAGCACGACGGCGCGCGCGAGCACCTCAAGGAACTTGTCGCGCTGCTCCACGTCCCCGACGCGGCGATGCGCGACGCGCTGCGCACGGAGTGCAACGCGACGTTCGCGCACGACCACCTCTGTGGCTACTTCGAGACGGTCTGCTCGCAAGAGTTTGGCATCTGGTTCATCGATTACAACCGCATCTTGGGCGGCATGCTGCGCGGCACGCGTCCGCACGTTGCCACGGCAGACGCCGCACTACACGGACAAACCAGCTGCGCGGGCAGCGCCACGGGCCGCGTCCGCATCGTCACCGCCGATACGCTTGCGGAGGCGACGATCCCGGGCGGCGACGTCCTCGTCATGGACATGACGACGCCGGACGCGCTCCCCCTCATGCAGCGCGCCTCGGCGATCGTCACGGAACGCGGCGGTCTCCTCTCGCACGCCGCCATCGTGAGCCGGGAACTCAAGAAGCCCTGCATCGTCGGCGTCCGCGGCGCCCTCGCCGCACTCCACAACGGCGACCTCGTCCGTGTGGACGCGGAAAACGGCGTGGTCGAGCGACTGCCATAAAAGCAAAAATCCCCTCGGCCGGAGCCGAAGGGATTTTTGGTGGATGTTGGTGGGCTCGAACCACCGACCTCTGTCGTGTGAGGACAGCGCTCTAACCAGCTGAGCTAAACATCCATGCGGCAATAAACTATACCATCGCTCGCGAAAAATCAAGCGTCGAGTTCCCCTTCCGCTCTCGTCCCCTTTCGCGTATACTCCCGAAGGAACGGGTACGTCGTTATGTCCGACCAGCACACGGTTGATTTTCTCCAAAAAAAGTACGAGATTCCCACGGAGCGCGAGGTGCGCGCCAAGGTTTCGCGTTCAGGGCGCTATATCGCCATGTTTTTAGCCGTCACCGCGGTCGTCGGCACGTTCTTTTCGTACCGCATCGCCCAGATCACCCACGGCGATGAGACCGACGTGGGCAACCTCTCGTTTTTCTCGACGTTCACGAGCGGCTTCTCGCGGCTCGTCGGCAGCGGCGACAAACCGGTCGCAGGCGAAGCGGACGACCGCATCAACTTCCTCCTCATGGGCATCGGCGGCGCGGGCCACGACGGGCCGCAGCTTGCGGACACCATGATCTTCGGCAGCTTCAAGCCGTCCACGCACGAACTCGGCATGCTCTCAATCCCGCGCGACTTGTACGTCAGCATCCCCGGCTACGGGAACGGGAAGATCAACCACGCGAACGCATACGGCGAGCAGAAAGGCGATGGCGAAGGCATCAAGCTTGCAAGCGACGTCGTCGAAACCGTGACGGGCCAGCCGATCCACTACGCGGTCCGCGTCGACTTCAACGGGTTTGAAAAACTCATCGACGAACTTGGCGGCATCGACGTGTACGTCGAGAACAGTTTTACCGATGCACAATATCCGGAGTACGAAGGATCGCCGACGTACATCACCGTTTCCTTTGAACGCGGATGGACGCACATGGACGGCGAGACCGCGCTCCAATTCGCCCGGTCGCGCCACGGCAACAACGGCGAGGGCACGGACTTCGCCCGCGGCGCACGCCAGCAAAAGATCCTGCTTGCGGTAAAGGACAAAGCGCTCTCGGCCGGCGTCCTCCTCAACCCGGCCAAACTCACGCGCCTCCTCGATACGCTGAACGACCACATCGATACCAACCTCACGTTCTGGGAGATGGTGAAGCTCGCGAAGTACGCGCCGAACGTCGACACGAACGCCATTACCATGCAGGTGCTCGACACGAGCCCGGAGAGTCCGCTCTACGCCTGCACCGGGTGCGAGGCGTACATCATCCTGCCGAAGGCGGACGACTGGTCGGACGTCCATGAAATCGCCGAAACCCTGTTCGTCTCGGACGGCACCGCGAGCGCGGAGATCGTGCCGGCAACGCTCCCCGATGTCCCGGCCGTGAAGGTGGAGGTGCAAAACGGCACCGCAATCAGCGGACTCGCCTACCAGACCGCCCAGCGCCTGGACGGGTCGAGCTTCGAAGTCGTGACGATCGGCAACGCTACCGACCGGACGTATGCGCGGACGACCATCTATGACCTGACGGACGGCCGTAAGTCGGCCGAACTCGCGAGCCTCAAGGAGTTTCTCGGTGCAGACGTCATCATGTCGCACGAAGGCTGGGTGTATGCGGACGACGTCGTGCCGACCGCGTTGTCGGAAGACGATACGCCGGGTGCCGACCTCGTCACCTCCGCTGAAGACATTGACTTTTTAATCATCGTGGGCGAAGATGCTGCCTCACTTGTTTTGCGCTAACGGGCGCTATGCAGCAGGAAATCCCCAAAGTCGCCCTCGTCGGCCGCACCAATGTCGGGAAGTCGACGCTTTTTAATAAGCTCATCGAAGAGCAGCGGTCTTTGGTTTCGGACGTCGCGGGGACCACGCGCGACCGGTTTGAGGCGGACTGCATCTGGCGCGGCAAAGTCATCCGGCTTATCGACACCGGCGGCCTCGACGTCGACCCGTCGCTCGAAATCGAACGCGGCGTCATCGAACAGACCGACCTCGCCATTTCGGACGCCGACGTCGTCCTCTTCCTTGTCGACGTGACGGTCGGCCCCACCACGGACGACTACGCCATCGCAAAAAAACTGTTTGAAGCAAAGAAGCCGGTCATCGTCGTCGGCAACAAGGCGGACACGCCTGCGCTCCGCATGAGCGCCGAGGGCGTCACGTGGCGCAGCTGGCCGATTGCGAAGCCCTTCCCCGTCTCCGCGGCGCGCGGCACCGGCGCCGGCGACCTTCTCGACGAGGTCTATGCCGAGCTCAGCCGCATTGGCAAAGAGCCTGCGGACGTGTCGACCGTACTGCCGATGCGTATCGCGGTGTTCGGCGAGCCGAACGCCGGGAAGTCGACGCTGCTCAACGCACTCCTTGGCGAAAAGCGCTTCCTTGCGTCAAGCATTGCGCACACGACGCGCCAACCCAACGAAGTCGCCGCGCACATCGGCGGCCGCGATTACCTGTTTTTCGACACCGCCGGCGTCCGCCGCCAGGCGCGGCGCAACGAGAGCGGCACGATGCTCGAGAAGTACGGCGTCCAGCAGACCATCGAAATGCTGAAGCGCGTGAACGTCGTCCTGTTCGTCATCGACATCAACCAGAAGATTACCGCGCAGGACAAGCACCTCGCGGGGCTCATCGCCGAGCACGGCGCGAGCGTCGTCCTCATCGCGAACAAGTGGGACCTCATCCCGGACAAGGACACGAACACCATTAACAAGTACGACGAATACATCCGCGCGCACTTGCCGCAGATCGGGTTTGCGCCGATCGTGTTCATCTCCGCCCTCACCGGGAAGCGCGTGCAAGATACGCTGGAAGTCATCGACCGCGTGTTTGCGAGCCGCTTCACCGAACTCGACGACGCGGAGGCGAAGCAGTTCATCAGCCGCGCCATCGCCCGCCACAAGCCGAGCAAGCACAAGGGCACGTGGCACCCGAACATCATCGGCTTCGAGCAGTACGCGACGAACCCGCCGCGCTTCCGCCTCACCATCAACGCGCCGCGCGAAGACGCGCTTGCCGAAAGTTACGTGAAATTCCTCGAGCGCCAGATGCGCATGCAGTTCGACTTCGAAGGCACGCCGATCAAGATCAACGTGAGCGCCGTCCAGCGCAAGCACGGCGAAGCCCGCACGCCGCAGAAAAAGAAGAAGTAATATGGCCATCCTTATCGTCGGCCTTGGCAACCCCGGCACGAAATACGACCGCACCCGCCACAACGCAGGCTTTGTTGCGGTCGACCACCTTGCCGACAGCTGGGAGCTCGGCTGGAAAGCGAATGCGGCGGCGCGGGCGGAGGTCGCGGAAGCCAATGTGAACGGCAAGAAAGTCATCCTCGCCAAGCCGCAGACCTTCATGAACCTCTCGGGCGAATCGGTCGCGTCCTTGTGCGGAATGTACAAGGTCGCAGCGAAAGACGTCTGGGTCGCGTACGACGAGGCGGCGATCGAGCCGAACCAAGTACGTGTGCGCATCGGCGGTTCGGCTGGCGGGCATAACGGCATCAAATCGATCATCGAGCACGTCGGCGAAGGCTTCGCCCGCATCCGCATCGGCATCGGCATCGGCATCGGCGCCCCGCCGGAAAAGATGCCGCTCGAGGAATACGTCCTCCAGAAGTTTTCGAAAGACGAACATGCGCTCATGGAGCGAAAAGCGGAGATCGTCGAGGATATCATCGACCGCGCACTCGCGGACGGGGTGAAAGAAGAGACGATCACGATCCAATAAACGAGTTGAGGCCGGCGTCCCCGCGTGGGATGCCGGCCTCTCGGTTCAGATCGCGAGCTATTTCTCCCTCCGAAGCTCAGCTTCGAAGCTGAGCTTCGGAGTCTCTCACACCCGGCCTCTGACGTTCACTGGTACGCGGGGTGTCCCGCCATCCGCGCCCAGGTCGCGACGCACTCGGCGTGCGTCATGTCCTTGGTCATGGCGAGGTACAGCGCGTGGCGGAAGTCGGCGTCGTCGCCCACCCACGGGCAGAGCTCGGGGTTGCGGCGCAGCCCCCATCCGTTCGCGCGGCGGCAGTAGGCCGCGTTCGCCTCGAGCTCGCCCTTCCACGTCCAGGCGCACTCCTCGTCGGTCGCGACGGCGTACCGCTCGACGAAGGTCGCCGCCGGACGCCCGTCGAACATGAGCTGCTTCCAGCGCACGATCTCGCGCTCGGTCGTCGCCCAGACGTCGAGGATGTCGTCGATCGTCGCCGCGTTCTCCATCCGCTGCGCGTCGAACACGAGCGCAGCCTCGTGGCCCTTGCCCTTGAGCGGCTTCACGAGAAGGCCCGCGAACGCGGCGTGGTCGTTCAGGTTCTCCGAGAGGACGACGAGGAGCGTCCCCTGCGCCTTCGCCGCGAGCGCGACGTACATCTGCTTCACCTCGGCGATCGGATGGTCGAGCGTGGCGAGCTTGATGCGCGACTGGGCGCTCGGGTAGCGCGACAGGTCGGGCACCGCGGGCGGCACGCCCGGCGGCAGCTCGGGCGCGGGCCCCGGCATGGTCCAGCTCGTCTTCGACGACTCCGCGGAAAATACATACTGGCAGCCGGAGCCCGCGAGGAGCGACCAGGCAAGCGTGCCGAGCAAAAGACCGATACGAATCCACTTCTCCATGTGGCTTTCCCCCGGATACACCTATAGCAAGCACAGCAAACACTCGGCAGTTGACGCCTACGGATGAGCAAATGGCCGAGATGGTAGAATAAGGCAATGACCTCTCCTTTTCGCGTTGCGCTCGCCCATTTTGGCGACCTCGACATCGGCCCCGTGCACCACCGGAACCTCCTCGCGACGCTTGGCGACGACGAGGCGGTTTGGGGCGTGTCCGAATCCGAACTCATGCGTGGCGGCCTATCGCCGACGATGGCGGCAAAGTTTGTCGCGTGGCGCAACGCGCACAACCCGCAGGCGTTGGCCGACGATGTCGCCACGCGCGGCATCGACGTCGTCGGTGTGGACGACGATCGGTACCCCACGCTCCTCAAGGCGATCCACGATCCGCCGTATGTCCTGTTTTATCGCGGGACGCTGCCGCCGCACGACGCCATGACGCTCGGCGTCGTCGGGTCGCGCAAAGCGACGGACTACGGCTTACGCGTCGCCCATGATATGAGCCGAGACCTCGCGTCGCGCGGCATCGTCATCGTGAGCGGCCTTGCATGGGGCATCGATGAAGCGGCGCACCGGGCGACGCTCGACGCCGGCGGGGTGACGATCGCGGTCCTCGCCAGCGGGCTCGACGGGCAAGATGCGCCGCGCAAAGATGCGCTCGCCCGCGCCATCGTCGACGCAGGCGGCTGCGTCATGAGCGAGTTCCCGCCAACGATGCCGCCACTCACCCACCACTTCCCCATCCGCAACCGCGTCATCGCAGGCCTCAGCAAAGCCACCCTCGTTGTGGAAGCCGCGGAACAGTCCGGGTCGCTTATCACCGCCCGGGCCGCACTCAACGAAAACCGCGAGCTCTTCGCCGTCCCCGGCCCTATCACCTCCCCAACGTCGGTCGGCACCAACCGCCTCTGCCGCGATGGCGCCCACGTCGCCACCTGCGCCGACGACATCCTGTCCGTACTTGGCGTGACCGATGACCGGCGGGGTGCGGTGACCCCGCCTATGCGTACCGGTTCGCCGGCGTCGCCCGAGGCGGCCGCGATCTACGCCGTCCTTACCATGGAACCCCTGCATATCGACGATATTTGCCGCGCCGTCGGCCTCCCCACCCCGCTTGTCGGCAGCACGCTGACCGTCATGGAAATCGAAGGCTGGGCTAGACATATCGGCGGTTCCCGCTATATAAGGTAGCCGTTTATGGACGCCTACCACGCCGCGGTCGCACGCCTTTCATCGCTCGGCAACCTTGAACTGCCCTGGAAACACTCGTCGGCGCAGAGCCTGCGCGATTCTTTGGCGCGCCTCCGCGAGCTGTTGGCCCGCCTCGAGCACCCGGAGCGCCGCATGCGCTTCATCCATGTCACGGGCACGAGCGGCAAAGGCAGCGTGACGCATCTCATCCACGAGATGCTCCTTGCGGACGGCCGGAAGGTCGGGAGCTACATGTCGCCGCATACCACGACGCTCCTTGAGCGCTTCCGCGTCGGCCAAAAGCTCCTCGACCCGAAACGTTTCGTGCAGGCGACGAACATCGTGCTCGCCGCATACGAAGCGCACGTCCGCGAAGGCAAGCAGCCGCTCACCTATTTCGAATTGACGACCTGCGTCGCGCTCGTCGCGTTCGTGCTCGAAGGCGTGGAGTGGTGCGTGCTGGAGGTCGGCCTTGGCGGACGGTGGGATTCGACGAATGTCATCCCCAAAAAAGACGTCGCGGTCATCACGACCATCGACCTCGACCACACCGAGCTCCTCGGCAACAGCCTCGAAGCGATCACGCGCGAGAAGGCGGGCATCATCACCGGACGGTGCAGCGTGGTGAGTGGCGAGGCGCGCCCGGGCATCCGCGCGATCATCGCACGCGAAGCGAAGACGCACGGCGCGGACGTGCAGTGGATTGATGCGCCGAACGACGACCACCGGCTGCACAACGCGCTTGTTGCCACGGCCGCCGCGCGCGCAGTGGGCGTCCCGATGGCGGCGATCGAACGCGCGATCGCCCGCAGCACAGGCCTCCCCTGCCGGTGTGAAGTGATGCAAAAGAAGCCGCTCGTCATCGTCGACGGGGCGCACAACGTCGCAAAGATGCGCACGACGTGCCGGATGCTCGGACGCGCGGCAAAAGGAAAGGTCCACGTCGTCTTCGGCTGCAAAGACGGTAAGGATGCAAAGGCGATGGTCGCCGAACTTGCCGCGATTGCCGATGTCATCCACACGACGCGCTATAGCACCGGGCGCGGCGCGCCAAAGGACCCCGCGGCGCTGCTCCGCCTCGTCCCGAAGTCAACGCGCGGCGAGATGTTCTTGTTCTCGCACGACGCGCTCCGCCACGCGCTCCAATCTGCCAAAAGCGGTGACACCATCCTCGTGACGGGATCGCTCTACTTGGCCGGCGAAGTGCGCACGCATTGGGTAAGCGAGAAAGAAATTCTTGACGCGCGCTCGTCGCACGGCTATCGTTCGCATCGAGTATGAGCAAACTTTTGATTGTTGAGTCGCCGACGAAAGCCAAGACCATTGGAAAGTTCCTGGGCAACGGCTACAAAATCCTCTCGTCATTCGGGCACATCCGCGACCTCCCGAAGAAGTCGACCGGAGTCGACGTGGAGCATGGCTTTGCGCCGACCTATGAGGTCCCGACGGAAAAGAAGCAGAAGGTCGCCGCGCTGAAGGACGCCGCCAAACACGCCGACGAGGTCTACCTCGCAACTGACGAAGACCGCGAAGGAGAGGCGATTGCCTGGCACATCGCCGAAGTGCTAAAGCTCGACCCGGCCACGGCGAAGCGCATCACATTCCACGAAATCACAAAGCACGCTATCGACCACGCGCTCGAAAAGCCGCGCCATATCGACATGCGCCTCGTCGACGCGCAGCAGACGCGCCGCATTTTGGACCGCCTCGTCGGTTATGAACTCTCCCCGCTCCTGTGGAAAAAGGTCCAGCGCGGGCTCTCCGCAGGCCGCGTGCAGTCGGTCGCCGTGCGCCTCGTCGTCGAGCGCGAACAGGAGCGCAATGCGTTCACAAGCGAAGAATACTGGACCATCGAAGCCGTCTTCGAGAAGGCCGGCGCCGCCATCGAGGCGAAGCTGACCGCGATCGGCGACAAGAAACTCGACAAACTCGACATCAAGACGGAGGCGGACGCCAAGGCGATCGTCGACGTGGTGAAGGACGCACATTTTGTCGTGCAAAAGATCGAGTTGAAGGACGCCTCGCGCAAGCCGCCGGTGCCGCTCACCACGTCGACCCTGCAGCAGGAGGCGTACAACCGTCTCGGCATGAGCGCGAAACAGACGATGACGCTGGCGCAAAAACTCTACGAAACCGGCCGCATCACGTACATGCGTACCGACTCCTTGAACCTCGCCGAACAGTTCACCTCGGCAGCGCAGGAATATATCAAGAGCGAGTTCGGCGCGGAGTACGCAAAGGGCGCAGTGAAGTACGCGACGAAGAGCAAGGGCGCGCAGGAAGCGCACGAGGCCATCCGCCCGACCGACGTTACCGTAGTGCCGGCGTCGCTCAAGCAATCGCTCGATACGGGCGAATGGAAATTGTACGACCTCATCTGGCGCCGCACGGTCGCGAGCCAGATGCCGTCCGCAAAAATCCGCCGCACCGGCGTCGACCTCGCGGGCAACGGCCACACGTTCCGCGCGAACGGCAGCACAGTCGTGTTCCCGGGCTACATGAAGGTGTGGCACGCCGCGGAAGACAAGATCCTTCCGGAGCTGAAGGAGGACGAAGACATCGGTACGGCGAAGGAGGTGAAGCCGGAGCAGCATTTCACCGAGCCGCCGGCGCGCTACTCGGATGCGACGCTTATCAAGGCGCTCGAGGAGTACGGCATCGGCCGCCCGTCGACGTACGCGCCGACCTTGACGACGATCATCGACCGCGGCTATGTGCTCCGCGACGACAACAAGAAGCTGTACCCGTCGGACATCGCGATCATCGTCACCGACCTCCTCAAGAACCATTTCCCGAACATCGTCGACTACGGCTTCACCGCCGAGATGGAACAGAAGCTCGACGAGATCGCCGAGGGTTCGCACAACTGGCAGATGGTCATGGCGTCGTTCTACGGCCCGTTCCACGAACAGATCGTCGAAAAGGGCGCAGACCTCACCCGCGCCGACGTCATGAAGGAACGCAAACTCGGCAAGGATCCAAAGTCCGGCATGGAGATCATTGTGCGCACCGGACGCTTCGGACCGTATGTCCAGCTCGGCGAGGTGACGGACGAGGAACCGAAGCCGAAGCGCGCGTCGCTGACGAAGGACCTCCTCATGGACACCATCACGATCGAGCAGGCGTTGAAGCTCCTCGAGCTGCCCCGCATCGTCGGCACGCACACGGACGGCAACGAGATCATCGCCAACCTCGGGCGCTTCGGTCCGTACCTCAAGTGCGGCGAAGTAAACATTTCGCTCCCGCCGACCGAAAGCCCGGCAACGATTACGCTCGAGCGCGCTATCCAGATCTGCACCGAGGGCGTCGAAAAGAAAAAGAAGATGATGACGCCGATCGCTGAACTCGGTGTGGACCCGGAGAGCAAGGGGAACATCCTTGTGAAGGACGGGCGCTACGGCCCATACGTCACGGACGGAAAAACCAACGTCACCATTCCGAAAAACACCGACCCGAAGGACGTGACGCTCGAACAAGCGATCGCGATGCTCGCAAAGAAGCGCACTGCGCCGAAACGGGCGTGGAAGGGTAGGAAGAAGAAAGAAGAGGCTGCAGAGTAACGTGCAGGTTATCCACATTTGACACCGTGTTATCGGTTTGATGAACTAGATGTATCGGATGCGGTGGTAGTAATACCAAGCTCCCGTTGTCACAAAAAGCACTCCCCAATCGATATTTCGATTGCGGGAGCTTTTTGTTTACATGGGGCGATGGCGGTAAGGACGGTGTGCGGAGCAACCCATGGGGACGTGTCCATGCAAAACGACCCTCTTACCGGAGGTCGTTTGTTGTCAAGAAAAATACGGTAACCCGTAAGGGTGGTATTTTCGAATGGGGCGTGCCAAAATGGGTGCAATCATATGACAGAAGAAATGCGATTAAAAAAAATCATTGCCAAAAACGGGCTATCGGCTGATACCCCCGTTAGGGAATTTACCGCTGGACAAATCAATCGGGTCTTTGAAATTGGCAAAAATCACGTCTTGAAGATTGAAAAAAACCTAGACGTTACAGCTCATCAACCTGAACTCATGAATAAAGCTTGTGCGGCCGGGGCGAAGGTTCCCCGGGCAATCGATTGTGGCAATATTGATGGAGCAAGCTATCTCCTCATGACAAAACTTCCGGGCAAACATTTATCAGAAGACTGGCATCTGCTTGCGGAAAGTGAGCGCGAAAGTCTCATAGCGCAAATCGTCGAACAACTCAAAATCTTTCATAATATTTCTTTCGGCGCATACTCGTCTATGCGACCGCGAGAATTTGCTAATTGGGAGAATGCGCTCGATTTCCTGACAAACATCGACAGGATTGACCAGTCAAAGCTCGACGCGGAAACTCGAAAAAACTTTGTGGCTTATAGCGATTTCTATAAAGCACATAAAGGCATCCTCAAGAATTCCAGCGCTCCGGTGCTCGTGCATAATGACTTCCATTTCGAGAATATTCTGCACGACGGCGATACGCTCACTGGCATCATTGATTTTGACTTTGCCCGACAAGCGCCGAAAGATTACGAATTGTGGCACATGCTCGACTTCTTTCTCGCGCCCAAGTATTACGTCGAAGAAAAGACGGAACCGCTTTGGGAGCACTACCGACTAGGTAACGAGATATCACTATTCAAGAAGTATTACCCCGAACTCTTTGCGGGAAGTGACCTCGTCACGCGCCTAAGGCTTTACATGGGCGACGTGCTTGTGAGTAGCCTCGATGACGGCGCCTTCGGGAAATTCAATGAAAAGTTTGGAACGTACTGTAATACAGACTGGTTGGAGCGGGTAATCAGCAGCTAGTATGAACTCCGTATTCATTACTGGTATCCCCACAGCCGGAAAAAGTTATCTCGCCAAGAAAGTCGCTGATGCTCTTGGTATCTCATGGATGAAAATGGACGCCGTCCGTGACGAGATGAAGAACGACCCGACCCTCGAGTCGTGGGTAAACTTCTTCTGGAATACAAACGAAGCCGAGTACTACCCAGCAACCCCTCCCGAAGTACAATGGCAAAATATCGTGAACCAGTCGGAAGCCTTTTGGCCGACAAAGAAACAAAAGATTGAAGAAATCCTCGCATCAGAAAACCGACCATCTTCGAGGGCGTAAATCTCTTGCCGCATCTCATGCGGCAACTACCCATCAAAGGCATTACTCTTCTTGGCCGTTCAGAAGAGGAAACATTCGATCGTCTGAAGGCTGAGCCCCGTTGGGGCACAACTGAGGAGCTTCAGCGCCTTGAGGCGGATGCCTTCTTTAACATAGAGCGCCCTCGTTACGCCGTAGAAGCTGAGAAGCATGGTTATCCGTCGTTTAGTAGCCCCGAGGAGGCGGAAGCAGAGCTCATCCGGCTAATCCAGCAGCCATAAAATGGGTTGCAACGCCTTCCGCACAAAACGACCTCCTTACCGGAGGCCGTTTTGTTTTGGGGAGCTGGTAAGTGCGATGATCAGCTCAAAGTCGTCTGGTTGACGATCTTCGAGTGCGGCCTTGTTCCTACGGACGATGCCGCACTTCACGCACCTGTACACAATGATCCATTCCTTTTTACTATCATGATCGACACCAACCGGCTGCATGAGCCCTTGGCAGGTCTCGCTACGATCGCCGGGAATGATATCGACATGCTTGCCGTAAAGGCAGAACGGACAATGATTGCGATAGCTCCCCGATGTAAGCGGTTCTACGTTTCGTCCGCAATAATTACAGACGAAAGCGTCATTGCCGCTCGGAAGGAAGTTTTTCCTCATACCCTGTTGTGCAACAGGGTTCGGTTTCTTTTTCTACCCGCAGGCTTTTCGTGAAGGGGTTACCAATTCACCGCCGAGGCGATTACTTTCAGCTCCTGCTTCATCCCATGAGGGAATCCGGACTGGGACGAGGTTACTCTCGCCATTGTCCAAGGCCTATGACCTTGGCCGCTGATAGGTGGCTTCACGAATCACTGCCGTTGGCATCCACCCCTGATGTGAGGGGGCATGAGGAAAGCAAACAACAGGTGATACTAGCAGAAATAAGTAAAATAATCAAGTATTTTCTGCATTTGGTGATAGAATGTTGCCAATATGCAACTGATCATCATCAATGGGCCTTCAGGCGTGGGGAAAAGCACAGTTGCGCGATTACTCCATCAAGAAAGGCCCATGTCATTTTTGCTCGACATTGACGATCAGCGAAGAAACTTCAGTAGCTATCGTGACCATAAGGAGGAAAGCGGCAGCCTCGCGCATGAAGTGGGAAAAAGTATCATGCGAACGTGCTTTGCCCATGGCCGTGATGTCATCCTGGAAAAGCTTATGCTCAAGGACGAGATCATTGATGCGTATCGGGCAATCGCGGAGGAACACGGCGCTTCAACTCATGAGTATATTCTCTGGGCTCCCAAGCAGCTTGTCCTCGAGCGCGCGGGCGCGCGAGGATGGCGTACCAAAGGTCTGCTCACCCCGGAAAAATGCGAGCTCTTCTGGGATCGGATGAATGAGTTCAAGGGGACGCGCTATCAGGCCAAAATTATTGACGTCAGCACGATGACGCCTGAGCGGATAAAAGACGAGATCGCGAAAAATCTTTCATGATCCATGTACACATGGTTATCCACATTTGACACCTTGTTATCGGTTTGATGAACTAGATGCATCGGATGCGGTGGTAGAAATACCAAGCTCCCGTTGTCACAAAAAGCACTCCCCAATCGATATTTCGATTGCGGGGGCTTTTTGTTTACATGGGGCGATGGCGGTAAGGGCAACCGCATCCGATTTGACAACGGGAGTTGCGGGTTCGAGTCCCGCTCGCTCCAAACGTAAAAGCGACCGATTGGGTCGCTTTTACGTTTGTGCAGCCGCCATCTCGCGATCTATCTGTACCTCCATTTCAACAACAGGAGCAAGAAGGCTCCAATGAACAAAATCCCGTTTGTAATATAGATAAACGGATCGACTTTGAGAAAACCGTAGGTCGTCCAAAAAATTCCGTTGAGCATTCCAACTGCAATACCCGACCAAGAAAGATCACGCGTCTGTTTTGTGCGATATGACACGTAAACCTGTGGAAAAAATAGGCTTGCAGCGGTAAGGGATCCGAGGATGCCCACAATGGACTCGAATGTCATAGTAGCGTCATTCTACTCCGCGAATCCCGCGCCTGCAACAAAACGTGTGTTATCTGCATAAATTTCATGTTCACAAGATTATCACATTTGACACCGTGTTATCGGTTTGATGAACTAGATACAACCGAGTGTGGTTTCTCTGAAATCAATCTCTTGGTGACAACGAAAAGCTCCCCTGCTCACTCGAGCTGGGGGCTTTTTGTTTGCCGATATCCTTTGCTTGCGCCAAACGGCCGTTGGCGTTATGTTTAAAAGTGCTATGCCGCCATTTGAGGACCTGCGCGCAGCGCTCGACGGACGCTACAGTGAGTACGACATCCTCCTCCTCGAGCACGCCTACGAGTTCGCAAAGACCGCTCACGAGGGACAGCTCCGCTCGACCGGCGAGCCGTATTTTAACCATGTCTTCCAGACGGCGATTAAGCTTGCGAAACTCAAGCTGCCGAGCGAGGTCATCGCCGCCGGCCTCCTCCACGACGTACCGGAAGACACCGAGCACACGCTCGAGGAGATCAAAAAGGAGTTCGGCGACGACATCGCCGGCATGGTCGCGTCATGCACCAAGCTCGGCAAAGTGAAGTACCGCGGCGAGGAGCGCTATATTGAAAACCTGCGCAAGATGTTCGTCGCCATGGCGGAAGACGTGCGCGTCATTTTCATTAAGTTTGCGGACCGCATGCACAACATGGAGACGCTCTATGCCCGTCCGGAGCATAAGCGCCTGCGCATCGCCAAAGAGGTCATGGAGATCTACGCGCCCATCGCGAACCGCCTCGGCATGGCCGAGTACCGCGGCCAGTTCGAGGACCACGCGTTCAAATACCTCCAGCCGCGCGAATACACGTGGACCCAGCACCTCCTCGAGGAGCGCGTCCGCAAGTTCGGGCCGGCGATGAACCGCGCCATCCCCGCGGTCGAAGAGGCGCTCCTGGCGCACAACGTCCACCCGATCGACATCCACGGACGCATCAAGCACTGCTACAGCCTGTACAAGAAGCTGAAGAAGTACAACAGCGAGATCGACAAGGTGTACGACATCGTCGCCTTGCGCATCATCACGAAGAACGTCGCGGACTGCTACGCGGCGCTCGGCATCCTCCACAGCCTGTACACGCCGCTCCCCGGACGCATCAAAGATTACATCGCGCAGCCGAAGCCGAACGGCTACTCGTCGCTCCACACGACCGTGTTCGACGACGACGGTTCGATCCTCGAGTTCCAGATCCGCACCGAGCAGATGCACGAGGAGAACGAGTTCGGTGTCGCGGCGCACTGGCGGTACAAAGAGGGCGACCCGAAGAGCAAGCAGGTGACGTGGATGGAGGAGTTCGCGAAAATCCAAAAGGAGATCTCGGGCAACGTCTTCATGGAGCACCTGAACGACATGAAGCTCGACATGTTCCGCGACCGCATCTTCGTGTTTACGCCGCGCGGCGACGTCATCGACCTTCCGGAAGACTCCACCCCGGTCGATTTCGCGTACGCCGTGCACACGGAGATCGGCAACAAGGCGACGATGGCGCGCGTGAACCGCCAGGTCGCGCCGCTCGACACGCCGCTCAAGTCCGGCGACATGGTGGAGATCGACATCGACAAGAACCGCAAGCTCCCCAACGAGGATTGGCTCAAGTTCGTGAAGACCCACCACGCCCGCGAAAAAATAAAAGACGCGCTCCGGTCGACGAAACGGTCCTTTATTGCAAGCATGATGAAACGCGCGAAAGATCTTACTTAGGTGAGGTGCGCGATGAGCGCCTTCAAGTCGTCTTTCGAGTAGAAATGGATGGCCACCGTGCCGGACGCGGGGCCATTCATTTTTATTTCCACCTTGGTCCCGATCTTCTCTCGCAGTTCGCGCTCGATCGCCTCGACATTCGGATCGCGCTGCACGCGCGGTTTGCGGGTGTGCGTCCGGACCGTCTGCTCGGCTTCGCGCACCGTGACGGTGCCGCCGAGCATGCGGGTGAAGAGCGCCATCTGCTCCTGCGGATCGTCCTCCGCGAGCAGCGTGCGGGCATGGCTGCGGGTGATCTTCCCTTCCTTGAGGGCATCGAGGACGTTCGGCGGCAGCTCGAGGAGGCGGAGTGTATTCGCGACCTGCGGACGGCTCTTCCCCACGCGTTCCGCCATCTGCTCCTGCGTCAGCCCGAAGTCCTGCATGAGTGCGCGGTACGCGATCGCTTCCTCAACAGGGTTCAAGTCCGCGCGCTGGACGTTTTCAATGATGGCAAGCTCGAGCTTCTGGCGGTCGTCGGCATTCCGGACAATGACCGGGATCGTCGTGAGGCCCGCGGCCTTCGATGCGCGCAGACGGCGTTCGCCGGCGATGAGCTCATACGTCCCGTCGCCCTTGTCCGTGACGACGAGCGGCTGCATGACGCCGTGCTCCTTGATGCTCGCCGTGAGGTCCGCCAACTCCTCCGCCGCAAAATGCTTGCGGGGCTGGTAGGGGTTCGCGACAATGGCGTCCGGGGAAATTTCACGCAAGGCACCCGCTCCACTCGTGGATGGTGGGATGGTGGGACGGTGGGATGGATCTGCTGGCGTGATCTGCGGGATGAGCGAGCCGAGCCCGCGGCCGAGGCCTCCTTGGGGTTTCGTCATACTGATGCCTTCACGTCTTCACGGGCGATAAATTCTCGCGCCAACCGTTCGTACGCCTTCGCCGCCTTCGACTCTGGGTCGTAGTGCAGGATGGATTTCCCGAAACTCGGCGCCTCGGCCAAGCGGATGCTGCGCGGGATGACGGAACGGAAGATTTTCCCAGGGAAATGTTTGTAGAGTTCCTGGAGCACTTGGTTCGAAAGGTTCGTGCGCGTATCGAACATCGTAATGACCGCGCCCATCACCTCGAGTTCCGGCTTGATGTTGCCGCGGATAAGGTTGACCGTGTGCATGAGCTGGCCGATCCCTTCGAGCGCGTAGTACTCGGCCTGCACCGGAATGAGCACGCTGTCGCTCGCCACAAGGCCGTTAATGGTGAGGAGGCCGAGCGAGGGCGGGTTATCGATGATGATGTAGTCGTAATCATTGCGCACCTCGAGCAGCACGCTGTGGAGCTTGCGCTCGCGGTTGAACTCATTGACGAGCTCGACCGCGGCGCCGGCAAGGTTGGGGCTTCCTGGCAAAATGGACAGGCCGTCGTGCGCCGTCTTCACGATGAGGTCCTTGACCTTGTGCGTCCCCGCGATCGCCTCGTACGTCCCGAGCGCCGAGGAGGCGTCGTGTCCGAAACCGCTCGTGGCGTTGCCCTGCGGATCGAGGTCGACAATGAGCACGTATTTCCCAAACGACGCCAAATATGCAGCTAAATTCATGGACGTGGTCGTTTTCCCCACCCCGCCCTTTTGGTTGACGACAGAAACGATATACGCCATAACGCTTCCAGTATACCAGAAACAAAGTATTGTCATCCCGACCGCGGTGGAGGGATCCTTGCCGAAGGCGGGATCATCGCCGCCAGCATACAAAAAGGTCCCTCGACTCGCGCTATGCCCTGCAGGCAGCGCTCGCTCAGGACAAAAAACCCGCGCACAGTGCGCGGGTTTTTTGGTTGCAGGGGCCGGATTTGAACCGGCGACCTCCGGGTTATGAGCCCGGCGAGCTGCCAGACTGCTCTACCCTGCGGCGCAAGTATGCCCTAATAGGCACCTCCTGTCAACAAAAATACCGCTGAGTTCTCAGCAGTATTTTTGGTGCCGCGGGAGGGACTCGAACCCTCAATCCCTTGCGGGAAACGGATTTTGAGTCCGTCGCGTATACCATTCCGCCACCACGGCAGGGTGGGAAAACGCGCCAGGATCATAGCAAAAAAGCCTTGCCAAATCAAGTCATCCCTGCTATGCTTTCTCTGTTTTTACAGGAAAACCTACTAAGTTTGTCGGATACTAGGAGGTTGGCGAGTAAGGCCGAGGCGTAGGTAAATCCTACGGTGAGGCCGACGGAGCCAGACGACAACGTAGCCGGCAAACTTGGGTAGGTTTTCCCATGGCTGGGTAGCTCAGTTGGTTAGAGCGAGGGACTCATAAGCCCTAGGTCGTGGGTTCGATCCCCACCCCAGCTACCAAAAAGACACCGGTTCGTCCGGCGTCTTTTTGTTGAGTTTTCCACCTCCCCGTCCCCCCATGGGAGCGACTGATGATAAACTGCACGGGTATGAACATGATGGAACGACCGCGGCCGACGCCGCAGCAGGAAGGATTCACGAAGGAAGAGGAAGACTTTTTCAACTCACCGGTAAACCCGGACGCGATGCGGCCTGCCGAGGACCCGTTTGCAGTCGGCGTCGATACGGCGCTCGCCGAGACAAAGGAAGACGCCTTCATCGAGTCCCATCCGACCCGGGGTGAATTTAGCCCAGATGAACGCGCGTTCTTCGGCGACACCGTCGCTGAACGCCAGGCGGCGGACGCGTCCGCACTCGAGGCGGCAAAGGTGAAACTCGAAGAGGCGGAAGAGGACGAAGACGACGTCCCGACTGAACCGATGGGAAGGAAGGTTACGCCGCTCTTTGCGGGCAAATGGGGTTCTGACGTCGATGAGGGACTCGTGGACAAGTTCTTCGCGGAAGGAGAAAAGAAATACGGCGCCGATGACGGTCCGGAACCGGACGGTGGCGAGCGGGAAGCGGCCTAGAACCAGGCCTCTGCCCCGGCGCTGACAAACGTGACAATACCGCCGGCGATAAGCGTTCCGAGCGCGATGGCGACGAACGATGATTTGAGTGGGAGCTTCATCGCGACCGCGGCAAGCGTCGCGGTCCACAACCCTGTGAGCGGCAACGGGATGGCGACAAAGAGGCAAAGTGCGATGGCGCCGTATTTTTCGTAGCTCTGTCGCACTTTCTTCTCGCTCCGTGCCAGCGCGCGGTCGATCGGCCCGACCAACCACGGCGCATGGCGCTCGCACAGACCGCGCAGTGCCATGAGGCCGTAGTACAGCGGGAAGAACGGCAGCAGCGCCCCGAGGACGGCCCACCCGTACGCCTCAAGCGGCGCCATGTTCCAACTGTGGATGGCGATGGGGATGGAAAGCCGGTGCTCGGTGAGCGGCAATGCCGACAGGACGACGGTCGCCAGCCAATGCGGGAACGATTCGACCGCCGCGATGAGTGCCTCCGTCATACGCTATTCCCAAGAAAATGTTTTAAACGCCCATGCGGCGAGCCCTTTTGCGTCGGAGAACCGCTCCCCTTTTGTCGCTGCGCCGAGCACGACGACGCGGACCGTATGCCCGTCGTGCGCAACGCTCGTCGCAAAGCAATAGCCGGCCTGCGGGATAAACCCTGTTTTGCCGACAAGGACGTCGTACCCGGTCGCCTCAAACGAACTGCCAAGGAGCGCGTTGGTCGATTCCACCGTCACGCTGTAGCCGCTGTCTTGCGTGATGGTCGCCGCACTGCGCGGCAAGATGGCCGCCATCGTGCTGTTCGCCTCCGCGGCGGCGAGCAGCGTCGCAAGGTCGCGCGCCGTCGAGACGTTGCCCGCCCCCACGCCGCTCGTGTCGACAAACTGCGTGGCGGTCATGCCGAGCTCCACGGCTTTTGCATTCATGCGGGCGATAAAATCCTCATAGGACATGCCGACAAGGCGCGGCAGGGCGTTCGTCGCGGTGTTGTCCGAACCAATAAGGCTTGCGCGCAGCACGTCGTGGAGCGCCACCTCGTCGTCGAACCGCAGATAGACGCGGCCGCCGCCGACATAGTCGTCGAACGTCAGCGTCACGTCCTTGCCAAGGTCGGGATCCTGCTCAAGAAAAACGAGCGCGGTCATGAGTTTCGTAATGCTCCCGATGGCGCGCACCTCGTCCGGACGCTCGGAGTACAGCACCGCGCCGCTCGCGGCGTCGACCACAATCCCCGTTTGCGCGGACGTGACGATGCCGTACGAGTCCAAGTCCACCTTTTTCGGCATGACCACGCGCGCGGCGGCATGCGGCAGCGTCGCGAGCCACGGCGTCGCGGCCGCAACGCGCACCTCGCCCGCTTCCGCCTCCCCCGCCTGCCATGCAAGCGACGAGGCGTCGACGGGCAGAATGTGCACCACGCTCGTTGCGAGAAGGAGTTGTCCGACGATCTTCACGATCATACGGCCGCCTCGGGCGCAACGGCACTGAGGTTCGCCAGCAGCTGGTCGATCTTCGCATTCGCATGGAGCGTGCCGTAGTCCGGTAACTCCTCCACGGAGCGCACGCCGAAATACCGCAGCGCATCGGCGGAGAGCCGGTACGTCGGCAGCATTTTCACCGCATCGTCGCGCTCGTCGATGAGGCCGCGCATGAGCAGGTTGCGGATGATGAGCGAGCAATTCACGCCGCGGATCGCCTCGATCTCCGGCTTCGTCACGGGGCCGCGGTACGCGATAATGGTGAGCGTCTCAAGCGACGGACGCGTCAGCTCCTGGTCGAGCTCGACCGCGGTCATCGCCGCGACGACGTCCGCATACGCCGAGTTGGTTACCAGCTGCACATCGTCGCCGTTCACGAGGACGTGTATGCCGGACGCCGAGGCGTTGCGTGATTCGGCGAGCGCGGCGACCGCGCTCCGCGCGTCGGCGTCGGATGCGCCGACGACCTTTGCGAGCGCGCGGATGCTCGTCGGCTTCGTCGAGACGAACAGGACAGCTTCGATTTTTCCTTGGAGTTCTTCCATACTTTCAGCCCTCAGCTATTCAACACGATGGATCATGATGTCGCCCCACGTCCCCTTCTGCGTGACACGGATAACATTGCGGCGCAACAGTTCGAGGAGCGCGAGGAAACTCATGACGACCTCGATTTTTTTCTGCGCACCCTTCGTCACGTCCGTAAAACTCATGCGTGCATTCAGCGCAATCGCTTCGCGCAGCTCCTCCATGCGCTCCTCGACCGACTTCACGCGTTCCATCGACACCTCCTGCAGCGCAAAGAACGGTTCAAGGCGCGTGATGACTGCGCGGTAGCCCTGGGCAAGCACGTCACCCGTCACGCCGACCGGCGGGACAAACGCCGCTTCTTGCATGAACTTCGGTTTCACGTACGGCCGGGCAAAGAGCACGTGCGCGCCATAGCGCTCCTCGAGCCGCTCCGCCGCCGCGACGAACTCGCGGTAGATGCGCAGCTGGTCCGCAAGCGCGTCCGCCGCCTCGTCCTCGTCGGTGAGGCGCAGGTACGGCATGAGCTCCTTGCTCTTGAGGTAGATGAGGCGCGACGCGACAAGGAGGAAGTCGGCGAGCTCCTCGCTCGGTACCTCCTGCTCCTCGATATGCAGCACAAACTCGTCCGCGACCTTCGCCAGCGACACCTTGGTAATCTCAAGCTCTTTCGACTCGATCAACTCCAAAAGGAGCCCAAGGGGGCCGGAGAAAGACTCCTGAGAAACCGCAAAAACCATAGCATCCGTAGTGTAGCACGCCTACTCAAACTTGCGGATGGGTTTGCCGTTCGCCGCGTAGGCGATAATGCCCTCGGCGGTCAGCGTCAGTTCGTACGCACGGACGAGGATCCGGCTCGTAAGCCCGTACATCTCCGCCACGACGGTCCGCGCCTCCCAGAACCCCGTCGCCCAGACAATTTCGTAAATCCTTCGCCCGTCCTCGCCCCTCCCAACGACCTCATAGGGAACACCGCGCGGCCGCGGAGGCGCGCTGGCAGGTTCTACCTGACGAAACCACCGGGCGACAAAACGCATATCCGGACGGTGAGGGCATGGAATCAATCGAGAGGTTAGCCACAAAAGTCATCGTATCATCTCAAGTACATCCGGCAATGTGGATAACTGTCAAGCTATCCACTGACAAGCCAACGATGTGACTTAGTCACATCTGATGCCACTTAGTTACATCGGCCTTAAGGCTAAGCCTCTATAAGGCTTAGCCTTAATGAGGATCAGCTTGACCCTGGTCTGCGTACCCAGTAGCTAGGATGTATATGACCGCATTCCTCCAAATCCTCACGCTCATCTCCCTCTTCTTGACCCACGACGCCGGCATCCGGCTGTAGCCGAGACTCAGTCTGCGATGCAAAAACCACCCCGAGCTTGGCGAGGAGCCTAGTGGATTCTCTAGGTCCCTCCTGACGTCGGGATGGTTTCTTTGAGCGGGTGTCTAAGTCACCCGCTACGGCCGAAGGCGCTGGACGTCACGCGGGAAGATGGTGGCTTCTTTGATGTTGCCGAGGCCGAGGAGGTTCTGCGTGAGGCGCTGGAGGCCCATGCCGAAGCCACCCTCCGGCGGGATGCCGAACTTGTGCATGGTGAGGTAGTCCTCGAACTGTGCCGGGTCAAGACCCTTGTCCTTCAAGGCCTGCACCTGTTCGTCATACCGGCTCACGCGCATGCCGCCCGAGATGATCTCGCTGCCAAAACCGATGAGGTCAAAGGTGATGGTGTTCGTCGGGTCCTTCGGGTCGCGCAAGGCGTAGAACGGGCGCTTCGTCGTCGGATAGTCCGTCACGCAAATGAAGCCGCAGTTGTGATGCTTCGGTCCCCAGACGGTCGACAACCATCGCTCCCCTGCCGGCGAAAGGTCCGGTTCACTCGTCTCGTCGACCCCGCCCTCGTCGCGGTACGCGATGAGGGCGTCCTTGAGGCTGATGCGCGGGAAGCGCTCGCCAAGCGGCGGCAGCGTCACGCCAAGGAGCTGCAACTCCTCGGCGCACTCGCGCTCGACGGTCGCGACGATCTCGCGGATGGAGCCCTCTGCATGCGACATCACCTCGTCCATGTCGTCGACAAAGCCCATCTCAAACTCGAGCTGGTTGAACTCGGTGAGGTGGCGCGACGTCGCAAATTTCTCCGCGCGGAAGGAGTACGACAAGCCGTAGACGCCTTCGTACACGCCCATCGTGATCTGTTTGTAGAGCTGTGCCGACTGCGACAATGTTGCCTCGCGGCCGTAGTAGTCGACCTTGAAGAACTCCGCGCCTCCTTCGCTTGCTGCGCCAGCGAGGATCGGAAAAAAGATTTCCGTAAACCCTTGGCGCTGCATGTAGGCGCGGTACCCGCGGACGATCGCCGCCTGCACGCGGAAAATGGCGCGCTGCTTGGGGTGGCGCAGTGTCACCACGCGGTTGTCGATGAGCGTATCGAGCTGGACGTCGACGTCCGGCTTGCTGATTTCGACCGGGACGACATCAACGACCGGCGAGAGGATGTCGAGCGCCGTCGCCTGCACCTCGACTTCCTTTGCGTTCGGATCCTTCGACTTCTTCTCCTTCACGATGCCCGTCACCTTGATGACGGTTTCGAGCTGGAGCCCCTTCAGCTGCTCGAGATGCGCGGCCTCAAGCACGACCTGCGCGAGGCCGGTGCGGTCGCGGAGCACCGCGAAGCCGAAATTTTTCATGTCGCGCAGGTTGTGGAGCCATCCGGCGACGACGACCTCCTCCCCAAGCTTCCCGGGGAGGTCTTTGACGAGTGTGCGTCCAGTCATATTACGGCGTCATGCGGTTAAGGGTTCGCGGGAACGCGATGGTTTCTCGGATATGGTGCACGCCGGTAATCCAGCGCACCGTGCGCTCGAGACCGATGCCGAAGCCCGAGTGCGGCACGCTGCCGTACTTGCGCGTGTTCAAGTACCACTCGTACTGCTCAAGCGGGTAGCCGCGGTCGACGATCTCTTGCTTGAGCGCCTCGTAGCGGTCCTCGCGCTGGCTGCCGCCGATGATCTCGCGCCCCTCCTCCGGCGCAATGAGGTCGGCGTTGCGCGCACGCAGCACGCCCGCCTCGTCGGCATAGCGCTTCATGTAGAACGCCTTCACCGCCGCCGGGTAATCCTCGATGAAGATCGGGAGCTTGTACATCTCGCCGAGCGTGATCTCCTCTTCCGTCGTCATGTCGTCCATGTGGTCGACGGTGAGGCCCTCCTTTTCGAGGATCTTCTTCGCCTCGGCGTGCGTCATGCGCACGAACGGCTCCTTCACCAACCGCTCGAGGATCGTCGTGTCGCGCTCGAGGATCTTCAGTTCTTCTGGGCAGTGCGTCAGCACGTCTTTGACGATGCGCTTCACCATGCGCTCCTGTACGTCCATCGACATCGCCTGGTCGTAGTACGCCATCTCGGCGTCCATCATCCACAACTCCGAAAGATGATGGCGCGTCTTGCTCTTCTCGGCACGGAACACCGGGCCAAAGTCATACACCTTGCCGAACCCCATGATGCCCGCCTCGCTGTACAGCTGGCCGGACTGCGAGAGGTACGCCGGCGTATCGTAATAGTCGACGGTGAAGAGCTGCGTCGTGTCTTCGCAGCTCGTCGGCTGGATGATCGGCGTGTCAAAGCGGATGAACCCTTCCTCGTGAAAGAACTGCTCGATGCTCAAGAACACGCGGTCGCGGATGCGCAGTACCGCCCATGGCGTCTTGGCGCGCAAGTACAGGTCGCGGTTGTCAAACAGGAACTCCGGGCCGTGGTCCTTCTTGCCGATCGGGTAGTCCTCCGGCGCAATGTGCACCGCCGTGAACCCCGTGCCCTGGAGCTCGAAGCCGGACGGGGCGCGCGGCTCCGCCTTCACAATGCCCTTCACTTCGACGGACGACTCGAGCGTCACCGACTGCAGGGCCTCCCACTCCCCCGCCGGGATATCGGCCGCGCCGTAGACAACCTGAACGAATCCCGTGCCGTCACGGAACTGCAGGAAAAAGATTTTGCCGCTCGAGCGGAAGTTGTACGCCCAACCTTTGAGCGTGACTTCCTGCCCGACGAGCGATGCGAGTTTGCTGACGGTTTGCATACAAAATGAAATCGCCCCTACGCGCCCACCATCCGAAAACGGATGACGGGCGTGTAAGGGCGAAAGTGAATTCGCGGTGCCACCTTACTTTGGTCTCTTGGCTGGATTGTCTTGGACTCGGTGGTTGTTCGGCCACCTCAACGTCCAAAATTACTATAACGGTCGAGGAAAACCTTGGCAAGTCGCTATCCCCCAAAGTCGCTATTCTCCAAGAAATTCCGCGACCTCTTCCGGCACGTCGGCGCCAAGGGCGATACCTTGGCGGAAGTAGTACTCCGCATTCACGTCGTCGCCAATGTTCCAGTAGGCGTACCCGAGCCAGACGTTGTTATACGGCTCGTTCGGGAGGTCGGTCGCGAGGAACATGGCGATCGACTCTTCGTTTTCGCCAACGAAATACGCGGCAAAGGCGAGGTTTTCGACCGCGGTATTGCTCGGGTCGACCTCATAGGCCGCCTTTGCGTGGGCATAGGCCTTCGGGTAGTCGACGAGGTCGGGCCATTCGTCACCCATGTCCATGTAGAACAAAGCGAGCGTGCTGTTGACCTGCGCGTCGTTGGGATTGATGTCGTACGCGGCGGTGTAGTGCGCGAGCGCGCCGGCGGCATCGTCGTCGAGCTCGGTCAGCTCGCCGGAGACGAGGTGGTACTCGAGGGAATCCGGTTCGGCGATGTCCAGCGCTTCCTCAAACGCCGCACGCGCCTCGACATCGTCGCCCTCTGCGAGATACGCATACGCGAGGTTTACGAGCGCGCTGATCTTCGCTTCGTCGGTATACGCCTCGTCCGCGGCCTGGCGGAACCCGGCCACCGCGCTCGTCGTGTCGCCTTCTTCGTATGCGTCGAGCGCGTCTTCGTTCGTCTCGTATGCCTTGTCGTCGAGCGAATTGTAGACGCCAAACGCGATGAAGGCGAGGAGGACGACAGCGGAAATGATGCCGCCAACAACTTTCGACGCGGCGCTACCCGTTGCGTGCTGCGCCGGAGACGCGGCGGCGCTACCCGCCGCTTCCGGGGTATTGCTGACGCCAAACGTCTTCTGGCAGTCCGCACAGTACTTCTTGCCGTCCGCGACCTCCTTGCCGCATGTGGAACATTGCATAAGAAATCGATGATATTGCGTTAAGGCTACTCCGCGAGAGCGGTCACGGCAAGCGAGTTTTCCCGAAGGGGGCGCGTTGGCATGATGCCGACCCAAAACGGGCGGTCGGCGTAACCCGGGACGTGGTAGGCCAAGAGGCCGTGGACGTACGCCGCAAAGCCCTCGACGTCGCGGCCGCTGAGCGGCATGCCGAAGAGGTCGGCGTACTCGGCGTCGCGCGCGAGCGCGAGGAGCGCGACGGCGCCTTCGGTGCGCGGCGCTTCACGCAGGAGCGTCGTGTCATACCCGAGATGACGCATGAGGCGCAACAAAAAGCTGCCGAGGAGCAGCGTACTGCGCGTCGCATGGAGCGCCTCCTGTCCCTCCAAAAAGTGCAGCCAGCACGTCAGTTCGTCGTAGAGCGCCACATCCTCTTCCTCGAGCTGCGTCGTCTTGTCGAGGAGCGCCATCGAAGTGAGCGCGAGCAGGCGGTGGTCGATGGACCGCGCGGTGTGGCGGAACGCATGGAGCCGCTCGACGCCGATGACGGTGGCGCCGCGTCCACCGCGGATGATTTCGAGCTCAAGAATGGCGCAGGGTTCGAGGTGCGACGAAAGTTTTGCCTTTGGCTTCAACGCCCCACGCCCAATGCACTCCACCTTGCCGTAGCCCGGCGTGAGCACGCGATATCGCCGGTCCGCCTCGCGCCATGGCGCGACCGTGAGCACAATCCCTTCTGTTTTTACCGAGGACCACATATCCACATGTCGAAACTAAGTTTCGACACTTAGTTTCGACGAAGCTCATCGAGATGGGCCTGGAGCACGATCTGTGCAGCCACCGCGTCTTCGGCGGCCTTCACGCCGTACTCTTTTTGCATGCGCCGCGCCTCGGCGGAAGAAAATTGTTCGTCGACCACCGACACCGGCTTGTCCGTCGCCTCTTGAAGCGCCCGCACGAATGCCATGGTGATGCGCAACTGTTCGTCGGAATGGAAGAGTTCGTTTGGAATCGGGATGCCGACGACGAACGCGTCCGCCTGCTCCTGCTCCGCGAGTGCGACGATCCGCACCGGCGCGTCCTCCCCCGCCGGAATGACGCCGAACGGAAATGCCAAACCGGACGCGTCGTCGCCGACCGCGATGCCGATCTTCTTCAACCCGTAGTCAATCCCAAGGTAGCGCACATTACGGGGCAACGACGTCCGCACGAAGCACTACCCCGCCGCTCATCATGGGAAAGTCCGTGGCGATGTCGAATGCGCCGTCCCCGTCATCTTTGTGGATGAGGACGATGTACGTGAGCCCGGGCGTCAACAGCGGTTGCGCCACCATGGAGATCATGCGCTTCCCCGTCTCCATAATTCCCGACTGGCCGACCATGGGACCGGGCGCGGACCCGATCGACTCATGGACGGTCGCGAAGTACGGGACCGGGATATCCACGACGACGTTGACCGCCTCAAGCGACGGCGCATACGCCTCAAGGAGCTGCGCGCCCTCCACCTCGACCGGCGCATATCCGAGCTCGCTGCCGCTCGGTTCGCGCTCTACGGCAAAAAACAAGTAGCCGAGGCCGGCAAGCAGCGCCACGACGACGGAAAGAACGACGATATCTCCGCGCTTCATAATTTCGAAAGAAAAACGGTAAGGAGTGAGGAATCATCCGCATCTATACTCTCATAATCCACAAAAAAATCCAGGCTCCCGACTCGAACCTCGTACCCCCCGTCATAGTGGTTTGGGGTGATGTACACGGTCTCCGGACTTGCTGCTTTGACCTTTTCGCGAATCCATCGCTCGTCGCTTTCCCTCTCGCGCATATACCGCAAGTATACGGCCTTTCCGAACGAATTTCAACGTATACACACAAAGGGTTGACCAATTTCTTGGCTACGCTTAGCATCACCTTATTGCTGTGGCCGGTATGCCGGCACGCGGTCGGCCCGTAGGGCACACAGCACGCCCGCGCCGCCCATGGGGGTCATGCGCCCTCCAAAACCATGGGTGCAGCCGCGAAATTCAGCCACTGCAGGGAACCATGCACGTGGGCACGGGTAACCGGCGTCCAGACTGCGCCGCCGAGAAAGATGGGAGTCGTCTCTCGGAAGAGGGGTCGAATTCGCGAGAATACGATGGGGGCTGGCTTGTGGCCGCCGGGCCGCCCCACATCGTCACGTCCCACCCGGGTCCTTTTCCGAGGAACCGCCCGGGTGGGTTCTTCGTTTATCCGCGCATGCCAAGCGCATTGCCGCTCTCGTACCGGCGCACCGCGGCGTAAAACGCGACGATACTGATAAGGAGCCAGGCAATCCCCACTCCCCAAACAACCGCCGCGATACCGAAATCGGCGCCCTTCACCGCCTCGACAGGAAGTCCACCCACGGCAAGCGACGGGATAACGAACGTGAAGACCGTTTTTGCCCACGGTGGGAACAGCGTCGAAGGGTAAATGCTTGGCGTGAGGAAAAGCTTAAAAAAACTTTGCACAATGGAATTCGCGTCCGGGAAATAGAACGCGGCAAGCCCGCACGTCATACTGACGCTAATGAGGATCATCACCGCCGGCGGGAGGAGGGTCGCAAACCAGAGAAGCGGAAGGACGGAACCGAGATGGACGACATAGATACCGACAAGCAGAAGTCCGAAGATTCCATCGCCAAGCGCGGGCAAGTCGAACCGACTTGCGGCGACGCGGATATACAGGTTCCGTGGCGACAAAATGAACGAATCGAGGGTCCCCTGTTCGACAAATCGTGGAATCCATAAACTCCCGCCCGCGAATCCGAATGCCAATCCGAATGCCAAGACCCCGAAACCGAGCATGGCGATGGCGTCCATGCCGTTCCACCCATTCACGGTTCCGACCGCATCGAAAAACATGAGCCAGACGGCGACGAATGCGAAATCATTCAATGCCATACCGACGACCTGGAGCGCGAACGCAGCGCGCAGCTCCATTGCCGCGCGAAGATTCGTCACCCAAGTGAACCGCGTCACCGCAAGCTCCGCAAGGACGGTATGCACGATCCCTCCTCGTTTATCCGCCATAGACCGAAAGAATTTTTTTCGCACGGTGCCACACCGCGACAGTGATCAGCCCGAATACGACACACCAAAGAACTTGCGAGGCGAAGAGATGCGGGAACCGAGAGGGAAAGTCCGGGTTGAACGCCTGGGAAAACGAGAGCATCGCGCCCATGGGCGACCATTCCGCAATATATCGCACCACCGGAGGGAAAAGCGCGACCGGGAGCAACGCTCCACCGAGAACCATTACCCCCTTGTCAAACATCCACATCACCGGCGTGGGATCGTCGATCCAAAATGCGGATAGCCCGATGAGTGAAAAACCGATGGCCGAGAGTAGAAGCCCGAAAAGAAGGAGGAGGACAAATTGCACGAACCACAGCCAAGAAAAATCTATCGGAGGAGGTCCGGTAAAGACAAACAGCAAAGAGACAATGATGACGATGCTCGCGAGCAACGTCCAGATTTGGCGCCCGAACCGTTGTGCGACGGTCAGAAAGATGTAGTCGACCGGCTTATTCAGCAATACTTCGACCGAACCCTGTTTCACGTCATCCGCCATGTCGCGGAAGACATTCCGCATTCCGACTGCCCAGTACACCGAATACATCCCGATCGCCCACAGCGCTGTCGCGACACCAATGCCGCGGACCTCCCCCCGTATGTCGAAGACATACCCGTAAATCGCAAAAAGCGTGACGAGCGTGACGCCGCTCGAACACATCCCCGCGATAACATTTCTGCTTGTCGATGCGCTGTTCCGAGCCGCGATGCGGGACGCGACGGCATATTTGCGCAACCTAGCGGCGAGCGCCATAAATCGCCTCTATCACCTCCTCAAGCGAAGGATTGGTTACATCGACATCATCGACGCGATGCGTATCGAGAAGTTCCTGAAGCGCGTCGTGCACCGCGCGCTTTTTTGTATCGACCGTAAATCGGATCTCCTTGCCGTCCACGTCGGCGCGCACATGCTTTTTTGTAAAGTAGTGATTTTGTAAATCATCGGTTTTTTCGTCGACAACAATTTTGCCGTGGTTCACGACCATCGTCCTGTCGCACAGTGCCGAAATATCACCCGCATCGTGCGAGGTGAGAAATAGCGTCACACCATCCTGTCGGTTGATGCCACGAAGGACATCACGTAATGACTTCTTTGCCACAATGTCGAGACCGATTGTCGGCTCGTCGAGAAAGATAATCTCGGGTTTGTGGAGGAGCGCGACCGCGATCTCGGCGCGCATGCGCTGGCCGAGCGAGAGCTTGCGCACCGGACGGTCGGCAAATTCCTCGAGCGCAAACATCTGCACGAGTTCTTTTTGCCGCCTTCGCACGGTTGTGGGCGACAGTTCGTAGATTGCGCCGTACAGCTCGAACGAATCGCGCACGGGCAGATTCGGAACAAGCTGCGAACGCTGCCCAAACAAGGTGCCAATACGGAACGCGAGCGCGCGGCGATCCTGCTGCGGTCGCAGTCCGACAACGCGAATTTCCCCGGACGTGGGGTACAAAATACCGGTCAACATTTTGATCGTCGTGGACTTCCCCGCCCCATTTGGCCCGATAAACGCGACGCTCTCCCCGGCATCGACCGAAAAACTGATGTCGTCAACCGCACGAACGACTTCTTTTTTGGGACGCAAAAATCCACGCAGTCTCCCCTCACCCTCCCTTGTCGCTGTCAGTGTAAATTCCTTTACGAGATTTTTAACGGAAATAATGGGCATACCAACAACCAGTATACACCTTGAGAATCCCCGTGCGGGCAGTTCTTGTCTCGTAGCCGGAAACTCCCGCGGCTAAATATTCACGTTCGGCTGGGGCGTCAATACTTCAACGCCCTGTTCGGTGATGGCAATCGTCACTTCGAAATGCGCCGCGTCGCTGCCGTCGACCGTCTCGATCGTCCAGCCGTCGTCGGCGGTCTTCGTCTCCCCTTTGCCCGTCGTCAACATCGGCTCGATGGCAAGACACATACCCGGAACCACGCGGACGGTCGGGAAGTTTTTTGCGCGATAGTTCGGCACATGTGGCGGCTCATGGACCTTGTGGCCGACGCCGTGGCCGACGAGCGACGTGACGATGCCGTAGCGTTTCATGTCCGTCGCGTCTTCAATGGCGCCGGAAATGTCCGCGACCGTCTTCGCCGTCTTCGCCGCATCGACCCCCGCCTCCATGGCGTCGCGGGTCGCGCGCATGAGCGCGAGACGCTCCGCATTCACGGTGCCGACCGGGACGGTGACCGCCATATCCGTACACAGGCCGTCGAGCCAAAGCCCGATGTCGAGGCCGACGATGTCCCCTGCGGCAAGCGCCACGTCGCGGTTCCCGAGGCCGTGGACGATCTCGTTATTGCGCGAGATGCACATGGTCGAAGGGAACGGGATGCCCCCGCCGGCCGCGTAGCCCTTGAACGACGGCGTGCCGCCGCCCTCCTCGATGACGCGGGTCGCGATGGCATCAAGCTCGCGCATCGTGACGCCCGGGCGCACCGCGTCGACCGCCGCCTGGAGCGCACGCGAAAGCAATGCGCCGCCACGGCGCATTGCTTCGATCTCGGCGTGGGTTTTGGTCATTGCCATATGCGGTTCGTAAGGGCAGGCCTTGTGCCTGCCCCTGCGCAGGGCGACCACAAGGGTCGCCCCTACGAGAAAATTTTTTCAATTTGTTCCGCAACCTCGTCAATCGTTCCATTCCCGTCGATGTCATGCACGACGTCCATGGCGCGGAAATGGTCGACCATCGGGAGCGTCTCACGTTCGTAAATCTCGAGGCGCTTTGCCGTGGCTTCCGGGTTGTCGTCGCTGCGCGTGTCATGGCTGGCGCGCATGGCAAGGCGCTCAAGCGACACCTCACGCGGAACGTGGATGACGACGACCGCGGTCGGGTGGTCGAACCCGATGTACGCGCGGTACTGCGCCTCGTTGCGCGGGTAGCCGTCGAGGATATAGCCGTCCTTCGCGTCGTCGTGCGCCAAACGGCGTTTCAAGACCGCCAACGCGTCTTCATCGGAAACCAAGTGCCCGCTGGCCTGGATGGCCGCGATGCGCGCGCCAAACTCGCCGCCCTCGGCCGCAGCCTCGCGCAAGAGCGCGCCCATCGAGAATTCCGGGATGCCGAGTTTCTGGGACAAGATACGCGCCTGCGTGCCCTTGCCGCAGCCCTGGGGTCCGAGGATGAGGATCTTGTACATAGTTACGCCTCGGCCTGGTTGCGCGCGTCGTACAGCGCCTCGACATCGTACACGACCTTGCCTGCCGTACTGTCACTAATCAGGTTGCGCGCGAGGTCGCGCATGACCTCATCGACATGGTCCACCGTAAGGTTCGATCCCTTATACCTGCTGAGGATCTGGAGCGCGGCCTCAATGAGCGCCGCGTCACGCGACGTCGCCCCGCGGCGTCCCGCGATGGCATGGATTTCGCTGTCCGTCAGACGGATGTAGCGCGGCATAGCTGGCTCGCGTGAAGGCTTCGCTCTTATTTTACGTCGTAGCTGCGCATCGTCAACTGCGACTCGACCTGCTTGATGATGTCGATGACGACCGACACGACGATGAGCACCGACGAACCGCCGACGACGAAGTTCACGTTGCCGGTCGCCTGCTGGACGATAATCGGAAGCACCGCAATGAGACCAAGGAAGACCGAGCCCGTGAGGAGCAGGCGGTTGACGACCCACTGGAAGTACTGCGCGGTCTGCGCGCCCGGACGGATGCCCGGCACGAAGCCGCCCTGCTTCTGGAGGTTCTCCGCAACGCGCTCCGGACGGAACACGATCGAGGCGTAGAAGTACGTGAACGCCACGACGAGCGCGAAATAGAAGATGCCGTAGAAGGTCTGGTTGTTGAACAGCGTGATGATGAACGTCGCGGCGTCGCGGATGAACACCGTACGGGCGTCGACGAAGAACTGCGCGACGAGCGGCGGGAGGACGACGATCGAGATCGCGAAGATGATCGGGATCATGCCGACCATGTTCACGCGCAGCGGGAGGTGCGACTGCACCTTCGTGGAGCCGATGCGCGCGCCGCGGGCGTACTGCACCGGAACGTTGCGCTGGCCCTCCGTAATGACGACCACGCCGACGACGGTGACGATCGCGAGCACGGCGTAAATGATGAAGTCGACGAGCTGGCTCGAGGTGTACGTCGCGATGGTCTGGCCGAGGAAGCCCGGCAGGCCGGCGATGATGCCGGCGAAGATCATGATGGAGACGCCGTTGCCGATCTTGCGCTCGGAGATGAGCTCGCCGAGCCACATGAGGAAGATGGTACCGGCCGTCATGGAGACGAGCGCGGTGGCCCATTCAAACCCGGACAGCGAGATGGAGACGCCGAACGAGGCGCCCTGCTGGCTGATGAGCTTCGTCAGCGCAAAGCCCTGCAAGAACGCGAGCGGGACGGCCGCGACGCGGGTCCAGCGGTTGATTTTCTGCCTCCCCTGCTCCTCTTTCTGGAGCTCTTCCATGCTCGGGAAAATCATGCCGAGGAGCTGGAAGACGATGGAGGCCGTAATGTACGGGGCGACGCCGAGGGCGACAACCGAGAAGCTTTCGAGCGTTCCGCCCGCAAACACGTTCAAGAGGCCCAGGAACTGGTTTCCCGCAAGGAGCGCGCTCAACCCGTCCGTGTTGATGCCTGGCACGGGGATGTGCGCGGCGACGCGGAAGAGAGTGACGCACAGCAGAACGAACAGAATGCTCTGTCGGACCTCACGGATCCGCCAGATGCGCAGCAGGGCTTCCATAGAGAACGCAAATGTTATTCGACCTTGCCGCCGGCGCTTGCGATCTTCGCCTTGGCGGACTCTGAAACCTCACAGCCTTTCACCGTCACCGCAACGCCGAGGTCGCCCTTCGCGAGGACCTTGACCGGCATTGCCGCCGACGCGATGAGTCCCTTCTTTGCCAGCGTCTTCGGCGTGACGGCTTCACCGGCGATGTACTTCGCGGCGATGTCGCCAAGGTTCACCGTCGCAGCCTTGCCCGAGAGCGAGCGGAAACCGCGCAATTTCGGGGTCGCCAAGATAAGCTTGCGCATACCGAGGCGCTTCAAGCCGCCGACGCCCGAGCGGGACTTCTGGCCTTTCTGACCGCGGCCGGCAGTCGTGCCCTTGCGGCCGAGGCCGCGGCCGGGGCGGCGCTTCGCCTTCTTGGCGCCGTGCGCCGACTCCAATGTGTTGAGGGAGATAGCCATATTAGGCGGTGGCCTCCGCAGTCTCCTTCGCCGGGCGAGCCTTGAGGCTCTTCAGCGCAGTCATGACCGCTTTGGCGTTGTTGATCTTGTTCTTGGAACCCATGACCTTCGACACGGCGTTCGGAACGCCGCCGAGTTCAAGGATGACGCGGACCGGGCCGCCGCACTTGAGACCGGTACCTTGCGGGGCCGGCTTCAAGAGCACGCGCGCCGCCGCGAACTTGCGGTCGATGACGTGCGGGATGGTCTCGTTCGTGAGCGGGATGGTGACCATATCCTTCTTGGCCTTGCGGAACGCCTTTTCGACGGCCATCGCGACGTCCGCGCCCTTGGCGACGCCCATGCCGACGCGGCCACGGCGGTCACCAATGATGAGACAGGCGCGGAAGCGCATGCGCTTGCCGCCCTTCGTGACGCGGGTCACGCGGGCAAGTTCGAGGATCTTTTGCTCGAACTCGCGCGGTTCGCGCTCCGGGCGTCCGCCACGACGGTCGCCACCACGGCCACCCGGGCGTCCGCCCTGGCCGCCACGACGGTCGCCGCCGCGCGGGCCGCCGGTGCGCTGTGCGCGCTCCGGGCCGCGGGACTGCATTCCAATGTTGGGGGTCTTCTGTTCAGTCATACTAGAATTGGAGACCAGCCTCGCGTGCAGCGTCAGCCACTGCCTTCACGCGGCCATGATAGAGGTACGAACCGCGGTCGAACACGACCTCGGTGACGCCGGCGGCCTTCGCCTTCGCGGCGACGTCCGCACCGACGGCCGCCGCGGCCTCGAGCGGCTTCTTGCCGGCGAGCTTCAGGGCGAGGTCGGATGCCGACGCGAGCGTCTTGCCCTCGTCGTCATTGATGACCTGGGCGTAGATGTGGGCACTCGAACGGAACACCGACAGGCGCGGGCGCTCGGCGGTACCGTGGATTTTGGCGCGGGTGCGGATGGCACGGCGCGTTGCGCCTTCGCGCTTTTTGAGGATGCGTTTCATCATATGCCTACATTACTCGGCCGACTTCGCCGCCTTGCCCGCCTTGCGGCGGATCACCTCGTCGGTGTAGCGGAAGCCCTTGCCCTTGTACGGTTCCGGCTTCTTGAGCCCGCGGATCTCGGCCGCGACCTGGCCGAGGAGCGGCAGGTTCGCCGAGGTGAGCGTCAAGACGTTCTGCTCGATCTTCGCCGCGACCTCGTTCGGGAGCTCGTAGCGGACATCGTGCGAGAAGCCGAGCGACATGACGAGGGTCGTTCCCTGAAGGTTCATCTTGAAGCCGACGCCGTTCAATTCCAGCGCCTTCGTGTAGCCGTTCGTGACGCCCTCGACCATCTGGGCGAGGAGCGCACGCATCGTGCCCCACATCGCGCGGTCCTCATTCTCGCCGTCGATGACGGTGACGTCGAGGTAGTCGCGGCCTTCGTCGTCCTTCTTCTGCTCGACCGAGGCGTGCGGGTGGAGCGTGAGCGTGAGCTCACCCTTCGGGCCCTTGATGGCGACGGTCGTCGCGTCCATGGACGGGGTGATTGTCGCGGTGACGCCTGCGGGGAGGATCACCGGCTTTTTTCCAATGCGCGACATAGGTTAGTAGACTTCACAAATCAGCTCGCCGCCCAGGTGGCGCTTCTTCGCTTCCTGGGTCGTCATGAGCCCGTTCGGGGTGGAGACGATCGCGAACCCGAGGCCCGAGCGCACGCCGTGGAGGTCCGAAGACTTCACGTAGACGCGCTGGCCAGGCTTGCTGACGCGGGTAATCGAAGCAATGGCGGGGCTGCCGGCCTCGTCGTACTTGAGGGTCAGCCGCATCATCGGCTTGTTGCCGTCCTCGTAGGCTTCAACGCCCGCGAGGTAGCCTTCGCCCTGCATGATCTTCGCCACGGCGAACTTCATGTTCGAGCGGGGCATCAGGACCGTGCGCTGCTTCGCCATACCGGCGTTGCGGATGCGGGTGAGCATGTCAGAAATGGGATCGGTCATCATATTACCAGCTCGCTTTACGGATACCCGGGATCTCGCCCACGTTCGCGAGTTCGCGGAAGCAGATACGGCACAGGCCGAAGTCACGGATGTAGAACCGCGTACGGCCACAGCGCCAGCAGCGGTTGACCTTGCGGGTCATGTACTTCGGCTTGCGCTTCGATTTCGCAATTTGGTTTTCGGTTGCCATAGCTTACTTCGATTCAGTCGGGGCGAACGGGAACCCGAGACCCTTGAAGAGCGCCAGCCCTTCCGCGTGATTCTTTGCGGTCGTCGTGATGGTCACCTGAAGGCCGTGGAGCGACTCGACTTCGTCCGGGCGCACCTCCGGAAAGGCGGTGTGCTCGGTAAACCCGAAGTTGAAGTTGCCCTGCTTGTCGACGGCGCCTTCCGGGATGCCGCGGAAGTCGCGGATACGGGCGAACGCGACCGTGGCAAGCTTCTCGAGGAAGTGCCACATGCGCGGGCCGCGCATCGTCACCATGGCGCCGACCACCTGCCCTTCGCGGATCTTGAAGCCCGCGACGGACTTGCGCGCCTTCGTCATAACCGGCTTCTGGCCGGTGATGCGCGTGAGCGTGTCGGCAACGACGTCGGCGAACTTCGCGTCCTTACCCTTCCCGAGACCGGCGTTCACCGTGACCTTCACGATGCGCGGCGTGTCGTGCACGTTCGCATGGCCAAACTGGCTGCGGAGCGCAGGGGCGATGGTTGCCGTGTATTTGTCTTTCAGCATCTCCATACTAGCCAAGTTCTTCAGTGCTCTTCTTGTGCCGGAGCACGCGGACCTTCTTGCCGTCCTTGAGGACGTAGCCGACGCGGCCGACACCCTCCTTGCCGACGATCTGGACGTTCGAGGCCGCGATCGGGCCCGAGTACGTGATGCGCTGGCCGGCCTGGGTGCCGCGGCGCTTCACGTGCTTCACGCGCTGGTTCAGCCCTTCGACCACGACCTTATCGAGCGTCGGGAAGACCTGCGTGACCTTGCCCTCCTTCCCCTTGTCTTTGCCCGTCATGATGCGGACAGTATCCCCGGTTTTGATCTTCATATGCATGGGGTTAGAGGACTTCAGGCGCCAAGGACACGATTTTCGTGAACCCGAGGCTGCGCAGTTCGCGCGCAACGGGGCCGAAGATACGGGTGCCCTTCGGTTCCTTGGAGGCGCGGTTGATGATCACGCCCGCGTTCTCGTCGAAACTGATGTACGAACCGTCCTTGCGGCGCACTTCCTTGCGGGTGCGGACGATGACGGCGTGCACGACGTCGCTCTTCTTCACCGCCATGTGCGGCGTCGCTTCCTTCACGACCGCGGTGACGACGTCACCGAGGCGCGCGTAGCGCTTCTTGTAGCCGCCGAGGACGCGAATGACCTGGAGCTTTTTTGCTCCAGAGTTATCGGCGACGGCGATCATGGATCGATGCTGCAACATACGCGGCTATTTGGCTGCCACCACGCGCCAGCGCTTGCGGGCCGACAGCGGGCGGGTTTCTTCGATAGTAACGAGATCGCCTACCTTCACCTCCGGGTTTTCATTATGGGCGAGGTAGGTCTTGCTGACCTGGTAGCGCTTCTGGTATTTCGCGTTCAACACGGTACGGTCAATACGGACCGTCACGGTCTTCTGCATCTTGGTCGCGACGACGGTGCCTTCGAGGCGGCGGCGTCCCTTCTTCTGTTGTTCGGCAGTCGTCATACCTAGCGTTGCGCGGAAAGCGCGGTCATGATGTGGGCAATGCGGGTGCGGGTCGCGGCGATCTCGCGGGTGTTCTTCAGCTGGCCGATCGCGTGCTTGTTGCGGAGATCGTGGAGCCGGCCGCGTTCCTCCGCGAGGAGGCCCTGGAGCTCGACGGCACTCTTCTCCTTATAGTCGGTGTAGGCCATATTACGCGCGGGTCACGATTTTCGTCTTGACCGGCAGCTTGTAGGCCGCGAGGCGGAACGCCTCCTCAGCGGTCGCGGTGTCGACGCCGTCCATTTCGAACATGACGGTGCCGGCGCGAACCGGGGTCATGTAGTAGTCGACGGCGCCCTTGCCCTTGCCCATCGGGGTTTCCGAACCGTGGTTCGTCACCGGATGGTCAGGGAAGATGCGGATCCAGATCTTGCCACCGCGCTTGATGGCGCGCGTCATGGCGCGGCGGGCGGCCTCGATCTGGCGGGCGGTCACCCACCCTTCGGTAATAGCCTTCAAGCCGTACGAGCCGAACGCGACATCCACCTTCTGCGTGGCCAAGCGGTCGCCTTTGCTGCGACGCTTCTGCCACTTGCGGTATTTCATTTTTTTCGGAAGCAACATACTCGGGGATGGTTAGGCGCGGCGTGCCGGGCGCGGGCCACGGGGTGCGCGGCGCTCTTCGCGCGGGGCTTCCTCGACCTTCACTTGGCCGCCGAAGACCTCGCCGCGGTAGATCCACACCTTGATGCCGATGACGCCCTGGAGCGTGTTGGCGCGCACGCGGGCAAAATCGATGTCCGCGCGGAGGTTGTGGAGCGGGATGGAGCCCTGCGAGAGGGTCTCCGTGCGGGCGATTTCCGCGCCGTTCAAGCGGCCGGACAGGGTCATCTTGACCCCCTTCGCTCCGCCCTTCATGACGCGCTCGATCGCCATCTTCATGGAGCGGCGGAACGGCATGCGCTGTTCGATCTCGCGGGCGATGCCCTGGCCGACGACTTCGGCCGAGAGCGACGGGCGCGCGATCTCGTGCACGTTGATGGCCAAGGTCACGCGGCGGCCGCGGTAGAAGTTCTTGAGGAGCTTCTTTTTCATGTCCTCGATGCCTGCACCGGCACGGCCGATGACAAAGCCCGGCTTCGCGGCGTAGATCGCGATGGTGACATGCTTCGGCGTGCGCTCGATCTCGATCTTGTCGACGCCGGCGTCACGCAGGTCCTTGCGCAGGACGTTGCGGATGCGCGTATCTTCCGACAGCGCGGCGACGTACTGCTTGCCTTTGGCGAACCACTTGGACTCCCAGCCGTAGATGGTCGAGAGGCGGAATGCTTTCGGATGTACTTTATTGCCCATAGGTTATGCCTTCTTCGACTTCTTCGAGGTCGCCTTCTTTGCCGGTGCCTTCACCGTCTTCGTCTCGTCCTTCGGCGCGACGACGATGGTGATGTGCGACATGCGGTGGCGCACCGGGGTCGCGCGGCCGTGCGCCTTCGGCGTGTAGCGGAAGAACGACGGACCTTCATCGACCCAGGCCTTCGTGACGACGAGCCCCTTCGGATCCATCTTCAGGTTCGTGGTCGCGTTCGCGACCGCCGAATTGAGGACCTTGAGGATCGGCGTCGCCGACTGCTTCGCGGAAAACGCGAGCTGTGCGCGCGCGGCTTCCACGCTCATCCCGCGAACGAGCGCCACAAGCAACCGCGTTTTGCGCGGTGCCATGCGGACGAATCGTGCTTTTGCAATGGCTTCCATACTCAGGAATTAGCGGGTGAGCTTCTTGGCGGCCGGAGCGGCAGCGGATGCCGGAGCGGCCGGAGCGGCAGCGGCGGCCGCAGCCTTGCCGGCGTGGCGGACGAACTTGCGCGTGGGCGCAAACTCGCCGAGCTTGTGGCCGACCATGTTCTCGACGATGCGCACCGGGATGAAATCCTTCCCGTTGTGCACCGCGATGGTAAACCCGACCATCTCCGGGGTGATCGACGAGGCGCGAGCCCACGTCTTGATGACCGTCTTGTCGCCCGCGCGGAGCTTGCCCACCTTCTTGGCGAGCTTCGCATCAACGAACGGGCCCTTTTTGAGACTTCGAGACATAGGCTAGACACCACTCTTCTTACTGTTGCGGCGGCGGACGATGAACTTGTTCGTGTGGGTGCGGCGGCGCGTCTTGACACCGTGTGCCGGCTTGCCGGTCGGGGTCTTCGCGTGCTTGAGACCGATCGAGTTGCGGCCTTCACCACCACCGTGCGGGTGGTCGACCGGGTTCATGGCCTTACCGCGGACCGTCGGGCGGATGCCGCGATGGCGCATGCGGCCGGCCTTGCCCCAGCGCACGAGGCGCCAGTCGGGGTTCGAGACCGAACCGATCGAGGCCATGCAGGTCTTGTGGACCGTGCGCATTTCGCCGCTCGGGAGCTTGACCGTCGCCATGTCGCCTTCGATGGCGAGGAGCATGGCCGACGTGCCGGCGCCGCGGACCATCTGGCCGCCGCGGCCGGGCTGGAGCTCGATGTTGTAGACCATGAGGCCCACCGGGATCTTCTCGAGCGGGAAGCGGTTGCCCGGGTTCGGTTCGCCGCGCTCTTTCGAGGTGACGAGGACCGAGCCGACAGTGACGCCCTGCGGAGCGAGGACGTAGCGCTTCTCGCCGTCCTTGTAGGCGACGAGCGCGATGCGGGCGCCGCGGTTCGGATCGTACTCGATGGTCTGCACGACCGCCGGGATCTCGAACTTGTCCTGTTTCCAGTCAATGACGCGGATGTGGCGCTTGGCACCACCGCCGCGGTGGCGGACGGTGATCTTCCCGCTCGACGCGCGGCCGGCGCGCTGCTTCTTCGCGAGGAGCAGCTTCTTGTGCGGCGACGTCGTCGTCACGTCATCAAACGACTGCACGCTGGAAATGCGGCGGCCGGCGGACGTGGGTTTGTAGAGCTTGATCGACATACGGGAGGGTTTAGACCGCTTCGAAGACGTCGATGTGGCTGCCCGTCGGGAGCGTCACATACGCCTTGCGCGTGTCCTGCGTGCGGCCAGTGAAGCGGCCGAAGCGCTTCGCGGTACCGCGGACATTCACAATATTCACTTTGACCGGCGTCACCTTGTAGAGCTCGCGGATCGCCTGCTTCACGGCCACGCGGTTCGCGCCCTTGGCGACGAGGAATGCGTAGACGTTGCTGCCGGCGAGGCGCGCGGTTTTTTCGGTGGCGAGCGGCGCAATGATGGTACGGAGCGCGAGCGTCGAAACGGTGCGCGGCGCGCGGGCGTCGGCTTTCGGAGCCTCTGCCTTGGTCGCCTTTGCCTTCTTCACCGGCTTCTCGGCCGGTTCGACCGCGGCGTCTTCCGTCTTTTTCGATTTCTTGAAGATAGCCATATTACGCAGCAAACGTTTCCGTGACCGCTTCAAGACCCGCCTTCGAGGCGATGAGGTAGCGGAACTTCGCGACATCGCGCACGTTGAGGCTGCCGGCGCGGATCACCTCGGTGTTCGCGAGGTTCTTCGCGGCGCGAGCAACGGCCTCTTCGCCCGGCGCGACCACGATGAGGGCCGACGCCTTGGCGCCCGGAAGCGCCTTGCGCATCGCCGAGACGAGCTTCGTCTTGGCCTCCGGGAGGGTGAACTCCTTCACCGCGACGAGCGCGCCGTCCATCACCTTGTCGGTAAGGACCATGCCGAGCGCGAGGCGCTTGGTGGCCTTGTTGATCTTCATGGAGAAGTCGCGTTCCTTGGTCGGACCGAAGGTGATACCACCGCCGACCCAGATCGGAGAGCGGGTCGAGCCATGGCGGGCGCGGCCGGTGCCCTTCTGGCGCCACGGCTTCTTGCCGCCGCCGCGGACGTCGCCGCGATCCTTCGTGTGCGCGATCGCCACGCGGCTGTTCGCTTCCTGCGCGACGATGGCGCTATGGATGACGCCTTTCTTCGGCGTCACGGCAAAGAGCGCGTCAGAAAGCGCGAGCGTTCCCGCCTCGGAGCCGTCGATGTTGTAGAGGGTTACTTCTGCCATACATTTCCGTCAGTTGCGAGAATCGTCACCTGGCTTCCGCGCGCGCCCGGAATGGCGCCCTTGATCGCGAGGATGTTGCGCTCCGGGTCGACCGCCATCACCGTGAGGTTCTTCACCGTCACGCGGTTGTTGCCCATGCGGCCGGCCATGCGCAGGCCCTTGAACACGCGCTGGATGCCGCCGGCGCCGATGGAACCGGACTTGCGGAGCTGGTCCTTGTGACCGTGGGTCGACGGGTGGCCGGCGAAACCGTGGCGCTTGACCACGCCCTGGAAGCCGCGGCCCTTTGCCGTCCCGACGATGTTCACCGTGTCGCCCGTTGCGAACGCAGTGACGTCGATTTTCGTGCCGCGCTCGACCGTCTCTCCTTCCCCAAGCGGGAATTCGCGGACGAGGCGGAAGTCACCGAGGTCGCCGAACTGGCCTTTCTGCGCCTTGGTGACGTTGCGGCGGGTGCCGAAACCGAGGACTGCCGTCTGGGCGCCCGACGGCGAAGTGCGGGTGGCGACCACCGTGCAGGGGCCTGCCTCGACCAAGGTGACCGGGATGACGTTGCCGTCCTCGCCGAACACCTGGGACATGGCGATTTTCTTGCCAAGAAGTACCTTCATAAACGTTGCGACCGTTGGAGCACGCGCCCGTGTTAACAAAAAGCGTGAAGTTCGGCACACGCCGGAACTTCAAGCCTTCAGCAAACACGTGCGTCAGTGCTGTCGGTCTTTTGATGAATGAGTTGGAAACGTGTTCTCCTGCACTCTCACGAATCGTCGGGAAGGTTTTCCCAAAAGGGATCTTTCTTTCCGGTTCGCTCTTGAGCGGATTTGGGCCTCCGAGCTGCGTCCGACATGCAGGCGCATGTCGGAGGCCCAAACTGATTTACATTTTGATTTCGATGTCGACGCCTGCCGGGAGGTTCAAGGACATGAGGCTGTCGATGGTGCGTTCCGTCGGGTTCACGATGTCGATAAGGCGCTTGTGGATGCGCATCTCGTACTGGTCGCGCGACGTTTTGTCGATGAAGGTCGAGCGGTTCACCGTGTAGCGGCGGCGCTCCGTCGGGAGCGGCACCGGGCCGATGACCGACGCGCCGCTGCGTTCCGCGGTCTTGATGATGGTCTCCGTCGCGCTGTCGATGATCTTGTGGTCGTACGCGCGGATGCGGATGCGGATGCGCTGGCTTGCCGCCTCGCCTTCCCCAGTTTTCTTATTCGTGTCCGACATAGTGCGTTGCAAAGGACGATAGATATGAGGCGAGGGAGAAGTTCGCAATTGGGAACTTCTCCCTCATCTCGTTATTACTCAATGATTTTGACAACCGTACCCGCACCGACCGTCTTGCCACCCTCGCGGATCGCGAAGCGCATCTTCTCTTCGAGAGCGACCGGGGCGATGAGCGTGACGGTGCAGTTCAAGGTGTCGCCCGGCATCACCATCTCGGTGCCCTCCGGAAGCGTCACCTCACCCGTCACGTCAGTCGTGCGGATGTAGAACTGCGGCTTGTAGCCCTTGAAGAACGGCTTGTGGCGGCCACCCTCTTCCTTCGTGAGCGCGTAGATCTGCGCCTCGAACTTCGTGTGCGGCTTCACCGTGCCCGGCTTCGCGAGCACCTGACCGCGCTCGACATCTTCCTTCTTGATACCGCGGATAAGGATACCGGCGTTGTCACCAGCCATACCCGAGTCAAGCGACTTGTTGAACATTTCGATACCGGTGACGACCGTCTTCGCGGTGTCCTTGATACCGACGATTTCCACTTCGTCGTTGATCTTCACCGAACCGCGCTCGATGCGGCCCGTGACGACCGTGCCGCGGCCTTCGATCGAGAACACGTCTTCGATCGGCATGAGGAACGGCTTGTCGAGCTCACGGACCGGCTCCGGGATGTACGTGTCGAGGGCCTCGAGGAGGTCCTTGATCGGCTTCGCAGCAGCTTCATCGGTCGGAGCGGCAAGAGCCTTGGCCGACGAACCGCGGATGACCGGGACGCTGTCGCCAGGGAACTCGTACTTGTTCAAAAGGTCGCGGACTTCCTGCTCAACGAGGTCGATGAGCTCCGGATCGTCAACCATGTCGACCTTGTTGAGGTAGACGACGATGTACGGAACGCCGACCTGCTTGGCGAGAAGGATGTGCTCGCGGGTCTGCGGCATCGGACCGTCCGCAGCCGACACGACGAGGATTGCGCCGTCCATCTGGGCGGCACCCGTGATCATGTTCTTGACGTAGTCGGCGTGGCCCGGACAGTCGACGTGCGCGTAGTGGCGCTTCGCCGTCTCGTACTCACAGTGCGCGGTGGAAATGGTAATACCGCGGGCCTTCGATTCCGGCGCCTTGTCGAGGTCATCGACGCCCTTCGTCTGGGCGGCGTTACCCATGGCTGCAGCAACCGCGAGGATTGCCGCCGTCGTGGTGGTCTTACCGTGGTCAACGTGGCCAATGGTACCCACGTTAACGTGCGGCTTGGAACGGGAGAATGCTTCTGCCATACGTACTTGTTGCGGCCGAAGGGCGCGCGGAATGTGACGGATTAAAGGTTTTCTTAAAAGATAGGTGCCGGGAGTATAGCAAAAGCCCTTTATTCTTGCAAGAGGTGGACTGTGTAGGACGAAACAGGGCTTTTTGCGCTGATATTAGCCTCAGAGCGGTTCCAGGTAGAACTGCTCCTCACCCCCCGCGTTTTTGGGTATCTCACGCGGCTTCTCACCCGGAGCGGACAAGGCCGGTTTGGCACGGTCCTCGACCACCTCAAGCGGCGGGTTGAGGAATTCCGGGTCGATCTCGACCTCGGCGATCTCCTCCTCGTCCGAATGGACCGGGACCTCGCCGTATTCCTCGTCCGGGCCAAGCAGCCCGCTAATGAGGGACTCGTACTGGGAGAGCGGCATGATGACCATGGGGTCCCCACCTTTCTCGTCGGTGACGATGAGCCGGTCGCCGGTACGCTTGGCAAAGCGCAAAAGCCTTGCGAATTGGTCGTTTGGCATACGGCGGCATCTTATAACTCTTGCGCGGAAAGTCAAAAAGCCGCTTGTGTATTGCCCCGCCCGCTGCTAGCCTATCCGGGCAACCCAGGAGTTCCCGTGCCCCACATCGTCGTCTACGGCATGCCCCCGATGCTCCACCGGCAGGACGAGCTCGCGAAGCTCATCGACGCCATCCGCACGGGCGTCGCCGGCGTGCCCGCTCTGGAGCTCACCGAGCGCCAGGTGACGGTCAGCATCCCGGCTGACCAGTGCCTCCTCGGTCTCGGCGAGGAACTCGTGGTGCACGTCGTCGGGCTCTTCCGGATGCGGAAGCGGACCAAGAAGGTCGTCGGCGAGATGAACGCCTGCATCCTCGACGCATGCCTCGACTTCGCGCAGGTCCACCTGCCCACGTGCGCGATGATCGAGGTGTTCCTGCCCGACCGTCCGACCGCCGGGTTCACGTCGTGGCACCGCGACGCGCCCGCGTAGCCGAGTCCCCACGCCCCGCATCGAGCCTCGCCTCGTGCGGGGCTCATGCGTTTTCTGCGTTTCACTTTTTTCACGATCGTGAATTTTTTGTTACTCGAACTTCTGTAACGAAAAATATGCCGGCCGGATGATTTTTCGATACGCAAAAAAAGAGAAGCCCGCCGATCGACGGCCGGAGGGCTTCCGGATGGATCGGCGGGACTACGGCGGGAATCGCAGCACGTGGCGCAGATGGTCGACGACGTTGTCGCGGTGCACGAAGCGATGTCCGATGTTCGCCTCGATCCACCGGTTCTCCGATCCCGCGTGGATGACGGAAACGCGAGCGGCGAACTTCGAGATAAGCGCGGCGGCAAACTCCGCGAGCACCGTGCGACGCGTGACGTCGTCCTCCGCATCGAACAAGAGGACTGCCCTGGGCTCGAATTTCGTAAGCTGCGGGATGCTTGCCCCTTGCGGGATACGCATCGTCATGACGGTCACGCGGCCACCGAATACCTCGGTGACTTCCTCCTGTGTGCAGAACATGACCTCCCGGCTCCCTTCCGTGTACACGAACGCGACGCGCATGGCGGCTCCTGGCGGCTCCGCCATGCTACAGCTCCGCCGAGGTGCTGACCAGGCTCTGCAGGTACGCGAGCACGCTCGGCACCGGACGCGCCGTCCTCACCCAGTCGCGCGACAGCTCCTTGCCGAACGGCACGACGTGGAGCGGCACCCGCAGCTGCGCGGCGAGGGCATGCGCCTTGCCGACGAGCATGGCGTGTTCGCCCTCGTGGCGTGTGTCGCACACGACGATCGCGGTGATGCCCTCCGACTCGATCATGCGGATCCCGGACGGCGTCACGCACCGCAACAGGATGCGGACACGGTCGAGCGGGTGCTGCCCTGCGCGCTGCAGGAGCGGCAGCGTCGTCTCATCGGACATTTCGTGCGTGTAAAGAATGAGCACCTGCATTCCCTGGCGTCTCCTGTGACACGGCTATCGTCGCGCATGCACGGGCGACGGTCAATGTGCATAAACGAAACGCCCCGTAGCGCGTCTCTCGGACGCTACGGGGCAGGCCGCCCTTCGAAACCGACAGCGTTTCTGCCGGACAAACAGCGGCTAGTTGAACCTCACGTGCAGCTGGAGATGCTGCACGAGGCGGTGGGGGCTCCAGATCTGGATGGGACGGCCGAGCGCCTTCCACGCATCCTCTCGCGCCTGCGACACCACACGCATCTTTTTGTTCGCATGGAGCGACAGGTCGCACGCGAGCTCGAGCGAGACCTGCCGCCAGAACTCCTCCGTCTCGAAGCCGGTGACGACGATGATGTCGTAGAAGCGGGCGAAGCGCTCGATGCGCACCACGGCGTCGCATGTATCCTCGGCGATGCTGCCGGACTCAAACGAGGCGCGGCGCAGAGGGATGGGGCGCATGCCGATCTCCACGTACTGGGCGCGCACCTCCTCGACCGCGCGCCGCATCCGCTCCAGGGCGCTCGGAAACTCGACCGGGAAGACGATGGCGACGACGTGCATGGCTTCCTCCTGACGGAAGATTCTGCCCCGCCCAAAAGAAAACGTCAACAGAAAAACGAGCCCGTGTCGAGCTCGCTTTCCTTGCGACGGGGTGCGGGGACCCCGCCTCTTGCGCCGCGCTTACTTGGCGCTGCGCTTTTTGATGATCTCTTCGGCGATGTTGCGCGGGACCTCCTGGTACTCGGCGAATTCCATCGAGTAGCTGGCGCGGCCCTGCGTCATCGAACGGAGGCTCGTGGAGTAGCCGAACATTTCGGCAAGCGGGACGAGCGCGCGGACGAACTTGATGTTGCCGCGGTCGCCCATCTCCTGGATCTGGCCGCGCTTCGCGTTCAGATCGCCGACGACAGTACCCATAAAGTCTTCCGGCGTGACGGCCTCGACCTTCATGACCGGCTCGAGGATGACCGGCTTCGCCTTGCGGGCGGCCTCCTGGAAGCCCATGCTGCCCGCCATCTTAAAGGCCGCTTCGTTCGAGTCGACATCGTGGTACGAACCGTCAAACACGGTCGCCTTGATGTTGATGAGCGGGTAGCCGGCAAGGATACCGCGGTCCATCGCTTCGCGCGCGCCCTTTTCGATCGGCGCGATGAATTCCTTCGGGATCGAGCCGCCCTTCGTCTCGTCCTCGAAGACGAAGTTCTCGCCTTCCGGATCGACGAACGGTTCGACGCGCAGCCAGGCGTGGCCGTATTGGCCGCGGCCGCCGGACTGCTTCACGTACTTGCCTTCGCCTTCCGCGGTGTCGCGGATGGTTTCGCGGTAGCTGACCTGCGGGTTGCCGACGTTCGCTTCGACGCCGTACTCGCGCTTCATGCGGTCCACCATGATTTCAAGGTGGAGTTCGCCCATACCGGCGATGATCGTCTGGTTCGTGTCGCTGTCGGTGCGGACATGGAACGTCGGGTCTTCTTCCGCGAGTTTCGAAAGCGCAACGCCCATCTTCTCCTGGTCGGCCTTCGTCTTCGGCTCGAGCGCCTGGCTGATGACCGGCGCGGCGAACGTGATCTCTTCGAGCACGACCGGGTGCTCCGGGTCACACATGGTGTTCCCGGTCACGGTGTTCTTGAGACCGACGGCGGCGGCGATTTCCCCCGCGAACACCTCTTCGACGTCTTCACGCGAGTTGGCGTGCAGGCGGACGATGCGCGAGACGCGCTCCTTCTCGCCGGTCGTCGAGTTCAGCACGTAGCTGCCGGCCTTGAGCGAACCCGAGTACACGCGGAAGAACGCGAGCTTGCCGACGAACGGATCGGCCGCGATCTTAAACGCGAGCGCGGCGAACGGCGCGGTGTCCGACGGCGGGCATTCGATCTGTATGTCCTTGTCGTCCGGATCGGTACCCTTGATGGCCGGGACGTCGAGCGGCGACGGGAGGAACTCCACGACCGCATCGAGCATCTGCTGGACGCCTTTGTTCTTCAGCGACGAACCACAGAGGACCGGGAAGATCTTCATCGCGACGACGCCCTTGCGGAGCGCGCGCTTCAGGTCATCGACCGCAATCTCCTCCCCGCCGAAATACCGCTCCATGAGCGCCTCGTCCTGTTCGACGATCGCTTCGACGAGCTTGTGGCGGTACTCCTTCGCCTTCTCCATGTACTCGGCCGGGATTTCGACCTCGTCGACGACCTTGCCCATGTCGTCGCGGTACATGTGCGCCTTCATGGCGAAGAGGTCGATAATACCGACGAAGTTCGCCTCCGTGCCGATCGGGAGCTGGATCGGGTACGCGTTCGGCGTCAGGCGCTTGTGGATCGAGTCGAGGTCCTTGTAGAAGTCCGCGCCGGTGCGGTCGAGCTTGTTGATGTAGCAGACGCGCGGCACGCCGTACTTGTCGGCCTGGTGCCACACGGTTTCCGACTGCGGTTCCACGCCGGCGACGCCGTCAAAGACGGTCACGCCGCCGTCGAGCACGCGAAGACTGCGCTCCACTTCGACCGTGAAGTCGACGTGGCCCGGGGTGTCGATGATGTTGATGCGGTGCCCCTTCCAGAAACAGGTCGTCGCGGCGGCGGTAATGGTGATACCGCGCTCGCGCTCCTGCTCCATCCAGTCCATGGTCGCCTCGCCCTCGTGCACTTCACCGATCTTGTGCTTCTTGCCGGTGTAAAAGAGCACGCGCTCCGTCGTCGTCGTCTTGCCTGCGTCAATGTGCGCGATAATACCAATGTTCCGAACCTTCTCCAACGGATAATCACGTTGCATACAAAATTGCGACGAGGAAAATTAGCGAGCCAAGTGCGCGAACGCGCGGTTGGCTTCCGCCATGCGCTGCACGTCGTTCTTCTTGCGCACCGATTCGCCCTCGCCCTTCGCAGCGGCCATGAGCTCTTCCGCGAGCTTCTCCGCCATGCCGCGGCCCTTCTTGCTGCGCGCGGCAGCGAGAACCCAGCGGAACGCGAGCGCGTTGCGGCGTTCGCCGCGCACCGGCATCGGCACCTGGTAGTTGGCGCCGCCGACGCGCTTCGACTTCACTTCGACCGACGGCGTGACGTTCTTGAGCGCGTTCTCGAACACGTCCATCGGGTTCTCCTTCGTCTCTGCGGCGATGATGTCAAAACAATCGTAGACGATGCGCTCCGCCGTCGACTTCTTGCCGTCCTCCATCACGTAATTGATAAGTTTCGTAACAACAACGTTCCCGAACTTGTGGTCGGGAAGAATTTCACGCTTTGGTGCTTGTTTACCACGCATAGGATGATTCGTTGCCGCATCTTCCCGCGTGGCGCGGTACTGCGGTCAACGGATGAATAATTTTGTAATGGTTCCCCCTTAAGGAATAACGCTGTGGCTGACGATGCGAGTCCGACCCGGAATTGCCGGAGCCGTAACGTCGGCGACCGCAGCGGCAATTTCGGTACGGAGGACGAGCGAGGAAGCGACGGCGTTATTCCTCCTTACTTCTTTTTCGCCTTCGGACGCTTCGCGCCGTAGTTCGAGCGACCGCGGTTGCGACCTTCGACACCGGTGGCGTCATAGCGGCCGCGGACGATGTGATAGCGGACACCCGGAAGGTCCTTCACGCGGCCACCGCGGATCATGACGATCGAGTGTTCCTGGAGGTTGTGGCCCTCGCCCGGGATGTAGGCGGTGACTTCCGTACCGTTGCTCAGACGGACACGGGCGATCTTGCGGAGCGCCGAGTTCGGCTTCTTCGGCGTCATGGTGGTTACCTTGACGCAGACGCCGCGCTTGAACGGGGCGCCCTTCGCAAGCGTCGTGCGCTTGCGGTGCAACGAGTCGAGCGTGTACTGCAACGCCGGCGACTTCGACTTCACCTTCGAAGTCTTGCGACCCTTGCGGATAAGCTGGTTAATGGTGGGCATAAGTGGCGAGAGCCTATCATAAGCGAAAAAAGAGGTCAATCCTCTCGTCTCGCCCCTCCAATGGTGAGAAAACTGCTGAGCTAAAACAAAATCGTCAACAGCCCGAGGCACGACTGGCCGGCGAGCTCGCTGCAGAGGCCGAACCCCGCCTCCCCAACGAAGCCGAAGATATTCACGCCGCCGAACATCGAGAGAAGGACGAGGAGGAACAGGATGCGCGGCCCGAAGTTCGCCACCATCTCCGCGGCGCGGCGCCAGCGCAGCGAGGCAAAGAGCGCCTCGAGAAGCCGCGAGCCGTCCAGGGGCGGGATGGGAATGAGGTTGAAGAGCGCAAGCGCGCTGTTCACGAACATGAGAAGGACGAGGAACGGCGACAGGAGGCTCGTCGCGGAGACGGCGCCGGACATGACCGCGGCGCGAAACACGATAGCCGCAAGTCCCGCAAGTATGAGGTTCGCAACCGGGCCGGCGAGCGCAATGACGACCGAGTCGCGCACCGGGTTCTTGAGCGCGTACGGGTTGAACGGAACGGGCTTCGCCCAGCCGAACCCGACGAGGAGCAAGAGCAAGAAGCCGAGCGGGTCGATGTGTTTTGCCGGGTTCAACGTCAGCCGCCCCTCCCGCTCCGCGGTCGGGTCGCCAAGCGACCGGCCGGCGAGCGCGTGCGCGAACTCATGCACCGTCAACGAGATGACGATGGCAAGCAGCCACACGACCGCGAGCGCCGGGCTCGATGTGAGGAGCGAGAGGAACATAGTTAGCCTTGCATGCGCACATCCGCGCCGATCGATGTCAGCTTCCCGAAGAGGTCTTCGTAGCCGCGCTCGAGGTGCTCGATGCCGCTCAAGACCGACGTGCCCTCCGCGACAAGCGCGGCAATGACGTACGCGAGGCCCGCGCGGATGTCCGGCACGGTCATCTCGGTCGCGTGGAGCGTCGTCGGGCCGTTGATGACCGCGGCGTGCTTGTAGTTCTGGTCTTTGAAGCGGCACGGGATCTCACCCAAGCAATTTTCGAAAAGCGTGATGTCGGCGCCCATGTCCACGAGCGTTTTCGTGTACCCGAAGCGTTCCTGCATGACGGTCTCGTGCATGACCGACGTGCCCTCCGCCTGCGTGAGGACGACGAGGAACGGCTGCTGCCAGTCGGTCATGAATCCCGGATGCGTGTCCGTTTCGAGCTTGAGGCCTTGGTACGCCTGGCTGCCGCGGAACAGAATACCGTCCGTGCGCACCTCGTATTCCCCGCCGATGCGGCGCACGGCATTCAGAAACGTCACCATGTCGCGGTGCTTCGCGCCCTTCACGAAAATCTCGCCGCGGGTTGCGAGCGCCATACAGGCATAGCTCGCCGCCTCCATGCGGTCCGGGAGGATACGGTGGAAGCAGCCGTCGAGTTTCTCAACGCCGACAATCTCGATGTGGCGGCCGGCGCCCATCTCGATGATCGCGCCCATTTTCTGGAGCATCATGATGAGGTCGACGATCTCCGGTTCGATAGCGGCGTTGCGGATGACCGTGCGGCCTTCGGCCAGCACGCCGGCGAGGAGCGCGGTCTCGGTCGCGCCGACCGACGGGTACGGCAACTCCAGCACCGCGCCCTTCAGGCGGCCGTCGACGCGTGCGCGGTAGCCCTTCTCGTCCTGCGCGATTGTCGCGCCCATCTTTTCGAGCGCATCCACATGAAAGTTCACTGGCCGCGGACCGATCTTGTCGCCGCCGAGGAGCGGAACGTACGCCTCCCCCGCGCGGTGCAGGAGCGGGGCGAGCGCCAACACCGCCAAGCGGTTCTTGCGCGACAGTTCCATGGCCGACGTCCCGGCGATGTTGGGGACGCGGACGGTCATCGTATGGTCGTTCACCGCGACCTCCGCGCCAAGCATCGTCACCAGTTCGCGCGCGATGTCCGTCTCCGCCTGCAACGGGACGTTCTCGAGCACGACCTCTTTCGCCGTCAGCAAACACGCAATGATCATCTTCGACGCCGCGTTCTTCGCGCCGGAAATCTGCACCGTCCCGTTCAAGGGCTTCCCACCGGTAATAAGCATTTTCTGCATAGCAAGCACACGATAACGGAAAAACCGAAAAACGGCCATGCCCGGCCGTTTCGCGGATGTCCCCGAAGCGAAGACGTGAATATGGCCTGAAAAGCCATGTGCCACGTGATCCCGCCGAAACGGGATTTACGTGGGCTGGGTCCTTCATCCTGGGGCGGAACGCCCGGGATCTGTAGGTTCGTGGCAATTCACGAAGCCTCGTTGCCGAGGGGACTCTTTCACGAAATGATTAGGCAAATCACGAATGCCTGGGGACAGAGTGACTATACCACATCCTAGTAACCGACAACCGCTGCGAGCCAAGACGCCAACACGGAGGCCTTTTTCGGCATCCATCGCATGGCGACCACCTCGCCCGTGTACGCGTCGACAACCGCCACACGCTTGCCAAACGGCGCGACAACAACGAGATAGGACGAATCCTTATATTGGTACGCCGTCGTCGGCTGCGTCGTGGTCATGACATACACCTGGTAGGTCTTTGAAGAGCCGTCGCCGTACGTGACAACGATGGAGCCGTTCGTCGCGCCGACGGCCGTGAAGTACGCACGCGTGTCGTCCGTGTCGTTCATGTTCGTGACGTAACCGCTCGGTGCACTCGACGCGCAGACGCTCGTCGTGTCCGACGCGTCCCCGAGCGTATCGCCGTCTGCATCGCGGTAGTACGTCTGCAGCGAAGCAACCGTCGCGTCGGCGTCGTTGCAGTCGTCATCAACAATCACGCCATCGCCGTCCGCATCGATCGGCGCGGGTTCCGGTTCAGGCTCCGGCGTCGGCTCCGGTTCCGGCGCGGTCGCCGGACAGGACACCGGGAAGTTTTCGTAACGGTAAATCGGTCCGGAGTCATACGCGATGATCGCGACCGCCGTTCCCGCCGCACAGTCCATTGCGAGCGCAAAACCCTCCGGACCGGTTGCGTTCGCAGGCAGCGCGTAGTCGACCATTCCACCGTCGGCATCGAATACCGCCACACGACCGCTGCTCATCACATACAGCTTGCCGTCGGCGCCGCTGTGGAGCGCGCGCACGTGAAGACCGCTGTTCCAGCTCCCGAGGAACGACGGCGCGTCGCCCGACAGGTCAAATGCGTACACCTCTTCCGTCAAGGAATGGCCGACGAGCCACTGGCCGTTGTGATACGTCATGCCCTCCGGACCTTCGTTGTCCCATCCGGAAATCCACGGCGAGAGGTCGTAGGTGCGCAGCAGCGCGTGCGTCGCAAGGTCGTACGCGAAGACGTCGCGTTCGCGTTCGTTCAAAACGTACAGCGTGTCGCCGACGACCGTCACGCCCTCCTGATCGTTGTTCGCCCACGTGAGCCACATCTCGACGTCGCTGCCGTCGAGTCCCATCGTCGCAACGTCGCCTTCGTCGGACACGACGAGCAGCGCGCCATCAACGATCGTCGCGTCGCTCGGTTCGAACGCGTTCCCGCTCGGCGTCGCGGTCGCAGTCAACCCGCCCGAAATCGTCGTGCCGGACGATGCCGGCCATGATTGCGTCTCGGCGCGTGCCGCTGCGGGAAGCGCGAACACGAGGCCGAGCGCAAACAGAAAGAGTATGCGCATATGCTGCGAGCATACTCTTCTGGAGCCTGGGTGCAAGGTTATTTTCCGAAATGGTAGCGGTCGGTGAGCTTCTCGTAGCCGAAGACTTCGTCGTCTTTGAAGAAGCGCTTGATCTCGACCGCGGCGGTTTCGAGACTGTCCGAGGCGTGGACGATGTTGCCCGCCATCGACATCGAGAGGTCGGCGCGGATGGTGCCGGCGTCCGCGTTCAGCGGGTTCGTCGCGCCCACGATCTTGCGGACTTCATCGATGACGCCGAGGCCTTCGACAACCATTGCGACGACCGGCGTTTCGCGCATAAACGCGACGAGACCCGGGAAAAACGGCTTGTCCTTGTGGTGGCCGTAGTGCTCGCCGAGGAGCTCTTCCGAAAGGTGCGACAACTTCATGCCGACGATCTTGAGGCCCTTGCGCTCGAAGCGCGTGACGACCTCGCCGATGAGTTCCCGCTGGATGCCGTCGGGTTTAATGAGCACCAATGTGCGCTGGACGTCTGCTCCCATAAAAAATCCCTAAGATTTGCGCAGAGGATATCCACACCCGGAGAAAATGTCAATGCAAGCACTTAGAGCCCAAGCAGGCGTTCCAACGCCTCCCGATACGGCGCGAGCTCGAGCCACTCTTCCTCCGCGGTCTGCTGCGACGGATGCCTGCCGGTCGCGACGACCGTTTTGTACAAGGCGCGCAGCGGAAAGTGCCAATCGACCGGTCCGGTCGGGATATCGGTGAGGATGACGGGACGCACGCCCAGTTCCGTCGTCACTGTGCCATCCGGCATAACGAGCGCGAAGGCATCGGCCCACTGCCCCTTCGCCTCCCCGCCGTGACGCCGCGCGACGCCCTGGTAAAACTCCACCATCATCTTTCCGATTTCTTCTTGCGTCATCGTCGACTCGTCGCGGTCGCCGAGCGCGTTGCGGCGCACCTTTGCCGGGTCGAGCGGCTCGCCTTCGATGGTAAACGACGAGTCGAGCCCGACGACCGGCATATCGACGGCGCCGAGGTAGGCCTTCGCCTTCGCGACCGCGTTCGCGACGATATCGCTTCCTTCGCCGATCTCCACCGGGTCGATGCCGACATCGCGCGGCGTCACGATCTCCACCGGCTTCCCCGCGAGTTGCTTCCTGACGCGGGCGACTTTCGACGGGTTGTTCGTGGCCAGCATGATGCGCATAGCATGTCGTTCCGTGCATGATGGTATACCAAGCCTATCCCAAGGCCTAGCCTATCCCAAGGTCTGGCCTATCCCAAGGTCTGGCCTGAGACACGAAGAGGCCGGCGCGCGAACGCACCGGCCTCGAGCAATCGGCTATCCGTCGTCCTCGCCGTCCTCGGACGGTTCGTCCGTCGGACAGCTGACGATCGCGACGCCGAGGAACGCAGCCGCGAGGAGGGCGAGAAGGGGCTTCAACCAGCTCATGTCGCCTCCTAGACCGCGAGCATGCCCGGGGTGACGATCACCCCCACGAGGCACGCGAGGAGCCCGAGGACGAGCATGATCTCGTCGGGCTCCGCTCGGTGGAGGAGGTAGTCGCACTCGAAGCGCAGTGCCTGGCGGAAACGCAAGAACATGGGAAAACTCCTGGGTTGCGACACCACCATATCCAAGGCGACCCCGGCTGTAAAGCTACTCGGGAAACGTCGTCACGTGCGGTTCATCACCCTCGGTGAGAACGCGGATATCACCGTCCAGGTCGGTACGGAGGACGGCGGCGCCGGAGCGCGCGAGCCGGTCAACGACGAGCGGGCTTGGGTGTCCGTAATCGTTCTCTGCGCCAACCGAAATGATGGCGTAGTCCGGCGACGTGAGGTTCACGAGCGTCATGCCGGTCGAGGTGTCGCTGCCATGATGCCCCACCTTCAGTACGTCGATATGCGGCAGATCGAGCGCGAACGCCTCTTCATGTTCCGTCTCCGCATCGCCCGTGAGAAGCATCGTCGTCTCGCCGTAGGTCAGCAAGAGCACGACATTGCCATCGTGCACGTTATCGACCGCGTCCGTCACCGGCACCTCCGGCCACACGACCTCGAGCGTTGCGCCGTTGCCAAGCTCCCACGACATGCCGGCCTGCGCCACGGTCGCTGCCGCACCGCCGAGTCGCTCGAACCCTTCCGCCGCCGCGGTGTCGTAGGGTGTCCCCGTGTCGACCAGTGCACCGACCGCGTAGCGTCCAAGCACGGCATCGAGTCCGAGGATGTGGTCCGCGTGCGGGTGCGTGGCGACGACGAGGTCGATGCTGCGGTCCCACGGCGGCAGTACGGACGACAGTTTCTCGAGCACGGCGTCGCTCGGCCCGCCGTCAATGAGCACCTGCATGTCCGGCGCGTCGATGAAGATCGCGTCCCCCTGCCCCACGTCAAACACCCAGACCGCGAGGCGGTCGTCGTCAAACCACGTCGCCGCGTACACCGCCTGCGCAACGAGGAACGCCGCGGTCAGCAGGACGAGCGCTATCGCTTTTTTGTCACGCGATGACATACGAAGAGGACAGGAACGCCGGTGAACGCGGCAAGGACGTATCGGAGCGTATCGGGGATCGCGACTGCGGAAAACGGGAGGCTGCCGACGGACGTGATGATCCAAAGGACGGCGGAAAGCAGCGTCCATGCCGGGAGGGCCAATAATGGTCCGGTCGGTCCGTGAATGGACCCAAGGAGTCCGAGCGCGCCGAACGTCATCGCCGGCGGTACGAGCGGCAACACGAGGAGATTGACGATGGGACCGAGAAACGAAACTTGGCCGAAGGAGAGGATGACGATGGGAAGCGTCGCGCACGTCGCCGCAAGCGTGCTTGCGAGGATGTCGCGAAGTTCGAGGTCGGACGGGACCCACCGCAGCCGCTCGGCAAGCAGCGGCGCAAACCAAATGAGCGCGACGGTGGAGATGACCGAGAGTTGGAAGCCGACGTCGTGCAACAGGAGCCGCGGCTCGAATGCGAGCATGGCCGCGACCGCAAGGAGGACGATGTTGCGCATCGACGTCTTGCGGCCGACATGGTGCGCGGCGAGCACGAGCGCTGCCATGACGCCGGCGCGGACCACAGCGGGCTCGAGGCCTGCGAGCACCGCGTAGAGCGCGATGCCGCCGACGAGGATGCCAAACGCGCGTTGACGACGGATGCCGACCCACGTGAGCGCGCCAAACAGCGTCATGACGACGAGGGAAACGTTGAAGCCGCTCGCGGCGACGATGTGCGTCGTGCCGGTTGCAAGGAACCGGTCGCGCCATTCGCTCGAAAAATCCGCGCGGCCAAGCAGCAAACCGGACAAGAGCGTCGCCTGCGGCTCCGGCAACACGCGTCCGACACGGTCCATAAGATGCGCGCGGAGTTTCACAAGCTCGAGGAGCAAGGTCGGCGTTGCAGCGCCGACGACGAGCGGCGCGTCCTGCACGCGGCAGACGGCATGGATGTCGCGGATGGCGAGATAGGTGTCGTACGCAAAACCGTCAAACGGCGCCGGCCGCTCGAGCGTGCAGACGACGCTGACGCGATCGCCGATCCGGGACGCGGGATACCGCGGCGCGGTGACGAGGACGCGGTCGGATTTCGCAAGGTCATCCACCGTCACGTTCGCGAGCGTCAGCCCCGCGGTCGATTCGCCAGGATTCACGTCGACCACGTCGCCCGCGACCCGATATTCGCCCGATATGTGCGCCACCGAATCCGCCGCAGGCACCATGAACATCGCCCGCACCGGGGCCATGGCAATACCAAACAGGAGGATGGCGGAAAGGACATTGGACGGCGTACGGGCGAGCATGCCCCCATTCTACACCACGAAGTTCACGATCTTTCCCTTCACGACAATCGTCTTTTTCGGTTCGCCCGCGAGGTGTTTGGCGACGTTCGGGTCGGCCTTTGCGCGTGCGACAAGCTCGTCTTCGGCAATCTCCGCCGGCACGACGACCGAGCCGCGCAGCTTCCCGTTCACCTGCACCGCGACCGTCACCTCGTCGTCCTTTGCGAGCGCCTCGTCTGCAGCCGGCCACTCCGCCGCTTCCGCAAATCCCTCGCGTCCGATCTTTTCCCAAAGCTCGTTCGCCACATGCGGCGCAAACGGGACAAGCATGCGCAGGAACGTCGCGAACGATGCTTCCGCGATCGCGCCCTTGCCGTACACCTCGTTGACGAAACTCATGAGCGCGGCGACCGCCGTGTTGAAACGGAAACCCTCGATGTCGTCCGTTACTTTCTTGATCGTCTTATGGAGCGCCTTCGTCACCGCCGCATCTTCCGTGTCACTGACCATCTCGGCCATGCGCATCACGCGGTCCAAAAAGCGGCGTACGCCGATGACGCCATTCGTCGACCACGGCACCGGCTCTTCGAACGGACCCATGAACACTTCGTACACCCGGAGCGTGTCGGCGCCGTGTTCGTTGACGACATCATCCGGATTGACGACGTTCCCCCACGACTTCGACATCTTGCGGCCGTCCTCGGCGAGAATGAGACCGTGGCTGTGGCGGCGTGCATACGGCTCCGACGTCGGCACCAGGCCCTGGTCGAACAAGAACTTGTTCCAGAAGCGCGAGTACAAGAGGTGCAGCGTGGTGTGCTCCATGCCGCCGTTGTAGAGGTCGACCGGCATCCAGTATTCGAGCTTTTCGGCTGAGGCGAATTCAGCATCATTCTTCGGGTCGATGTAGCGCAGGAAATACCACGACGACCCTGCCCAGTTCGGCATGGTGTCGGTTTCGCGCAACGCCTTTCCGCCGCATGAAGGGCACGTCGTGTTGACGAACTCCGGAATGGCCGCAAGCGGCGACTCACCGGTATCCGTCGGCTCGTACTTCTCGACTTTCGGCAGTTCGACCGGGAGCTGGTCGTCCGGTACGGCGACCCATCCGCATGTGCCACAATCAACAAGCGGAATCGGCTCGCCCCAGTAGCGTTGGCGGCTAAACACCCAGTCGCGCAGTTTGTACTGCACGGTCTTCTTCCCGCCCGCCCTTGCCACCGCGTCATCGAACGCAACCAACGGCCGGTCGACGATCGGCAAGCCGAACGTCTCGGCGAACGCACGGTCGCGCTCGTCATGCTGCGGCACCGCCATCACCGCGCCCGTGCCGTAGTGGCCGAGCACGTAGTCGGCGACCCACACGGGAACCTCCTCGCCGTTGTACGGGTTCACGACGTTCGAACCGGTGAACACGCCGGTCTTTGCCTTCGTCTCGTCGCCGCGCTCGATGTCCGTCTTCTTCTTTGCCGCCGCAACGTACGCCTCGACCTCTGCGCGCTGCGCGTCCGTCGTGAAGCGCGCGACGAGCGGATGTTCCGGCGCAAGGACGACGTACGTCACGCCGTCGATCGTGTCCGGCCGTGTCGTAAATACCGTCATGTCGCCAAACGCGATCTCCGCACCTTCGCTGCGGCCGATCCAATCCTCTTGCTGCTTCGCGATCTTCGGCAAGTAGTCGACCGTCTTCAAGTCGTCAATAAGTCGGTCCGCGTATTTCGTAATCGCAATCATCCACTGTTCCTTCTCGCGCTTCTCGACCGGCGTGCCGCAGCGCTCGCACGCGCCGCCGACGACCTCCTCGTTTGCAAGGCCGCACTTGTCCTTGGGGCACCAGTTGATGGCCACGTTCGCCTTGTACGCGAGGCCCGCCTTGAAGAACTGGAGGAACATCCATTGCGTCCACTTGTAATACGTCGGGTCGGTCGTCGAAAACTCCCGCGACCAGTCAAAGCTGAAGCCGAGCGCCTTCAACTGCCGGCGGAAGGTATCGATATTCTCTTTCGTCGTGATGGCCGGGTGGACACCCGTCTTGATGGCGTAGTTCTCGGCCGGCAGCCCGAAGGCGTCCCACCCCATCGGGAACAGCACGTTCTTCCCCTCCATGCGCCGTTTGCGGGCGACGATATCAAGCGCAGTGTAGCTGCGCGGGTGACCGACGTGGAGCCCGGCGCCGGACGGGTATGGGAATTCGACGAGGACGTAATATTTTTCACGCGCGTCGCCGTCTTTTGCATGGAAAATTCCGGCGTCTTCCCACCGGTCCTGCCACTTCTTGTCTATCGCCTTATGGTCGTATGACATACTGGCGCACATCGTATCGGGAGCGGCGGAAAACTGCAATAAAAACATTGCGCCCGACGGCTCCGGAGTGGAACCGTCGGGCAGCGCGGCGTTCGTCGCTACGTCGTGTAGGTGATCTCGCGGTCGGCGTACGACCGCGCGTACCGGAGGCGCGCGAGGTAGTCGTCACGACCGGTGAGCTGGCAGATGAGCGTGACGTCGATCGAGGAATCGCGGACTTGCGTCATCGCCTCGGCGATCATCCGCCGCACGTGCGCCGGGGACTCGCCCACCATCTCCGCGATCGCCCCGTCCGTCATCGGCGTGTCGCCGGTCGTGCCGTAGCGCAGGACGATCCACGTCCACGCGTCGGCATCCCGCACCGTGCGGCGAAGCGTATTCGTGACCACCTTGCGCGTCGACGGCGTCATCCGCACATCAACCGCCTGCGGGTAGGCCGCGACGATGTAGCCGTTGACGAGGCGCTGGAGGTCGCCGACGCGCTGCGGCAGCACGCGCTCCTCGCCCGCGTCGAAGGTCTGCACGAAGGAGTCACAGAAGCCCGCCCAGATCTCCCCGGCCTCCGGCAGCGCCGCGTCGGCATCCCGGGGACCGAACAGGGCGGTCAGGAGGGTGTCGAGCCCGTCCGCTCCCGACGCGCTGGACGCGTACGCCATGCGCTGGCCCTCGATGAACGCGGGCATCGACTCGAGCGACAGCGCGTACTCGAGGATCTCGTGCAGGCACCGCTCGGCCTCGGTGTGGAGGCCGCGCTGCGGGCTGAGCGCGATGGCGCGGAGGAAGCGGACGGTGTAGAGGCGCGGCGGCGCGATCTCGACCGTCGGCTTGCCGATGTGCTGCGTGACGATCCACTCCGCCGTGGGGCGGTCGAAGAGCAGCGCGATCTCCTCGAGCGTGTAGCCGAGATCGACCAGCGTACGGGCGACGACGTAGCGCGTCGCCAGGTCGGTCGGGAGGACGGGGGGACGGATGTGCACGGGGACTCCGGAGGCCACGGGTTGGGGGTGCGTGTGTGGCGCGCCCATTCAATACGAAAACCGCCTGGTTGTCAAAGAAACGAGGCGGCTTTCACTGCGAATCTTCGTGATTATTTCGGCATTGCGTCGTGCAGGCGCTCCAAGGCAAGGACAAAGGCGCCGCGACGGAAGTCGGTCTTGCATTCCTCCTTGCGTTTCGCCACCTCGCGCGCGGCGTTTTCCATGACCGTCTTCAGCTTGGCGTGGACGTCTTCCGCGGTCCACCGTTCCCCCTTCATGTTTTGGTCCCATTCAAAATAGCTTACCGTCACGCCACCCGCATTCGCGAGGATGTCCGGGATGACGATGACCCCTTTTTCGAACAGGATGTCGTCGGCCTCCGGCGTCGTCGGCCCGTTTGCGAGCTCCAAGACGACTTTCGCCTTGATGCGCGGCGCATTGTCCGCGGTCATCTGCCCCTCAAGCGCCGCCGGAACAAGCAGGCCGCACTCGAGCTCGAGGATCTCCGCGTTCGTGATCTCCTGCGCACCGGCAAACCCCTTCAGCGTGCCGAGCGCCTTCTTGTGCAGCGCGAGCTCCGGCACATCGAGGCCGGCGGGATTGTAGACGCCGCTCTTGGAATCGGACACCGCGACGACCTTCATGCCGTGGCGGTGCGCGATCTCCGCAAACGTCGCGCCGGCGTTCCCGAAGCCTTGGATGGCGACGGTCGCCATCTCCGGATCAAGGAAAAGCTGCGGCCGCAGCGCGTCGAACACAAACCATCCGCCCATCGCCGTCGCCGTGTCGCGGCCAAGGCTGCCGCCCGCGGCGATCGACTTTCCCGTGACGACCGCAGGATGGCCGAACTCCTGTGCGATAATGTCCATTTCACGGGATGACGTGTTCACGTCTGGCGCAGGGACGTCGACCTCGGGGCCGATGAAGGGCTTCATGACTGTCGCCCACGCACGCGTGAGCCGTTCGCGCTCGCCGGTGGACAGCGCCTTCGGGTCAACGGTGACGCCGCCCTTGCCGCCGCCCATTGGAATACCCACGACCGCGGTCTTGAACGTCATCCACGACGCGAGCGCGCGCACTTCGTCGATATCGACGTTCGCGTGGTAGCGGATGCCGCCCTTAAACGGGCCGCGCCAGTTGTTGTGCTGCACGCGGTACGCCGCGAAGGATTTCGTCGTCCCGTCGTCCATGACGACCGATATTGTTTCGTTGATTTCGCGCATCGGTTTCTTCAGCGCCGCAAGAAACTCCGATGGGAACGCCTTGCACGCGGCGACACGGTCGAGCTGGTAATGAAATGCAGCAAAGGGATTGGACATAGGCTACGTTCGAACATACACTTCGACGCATGCTCCCGCAAGCGTTTATCGACAGGCTCGCCGCGCAATTCGGCGTCTCCGGCAAGGAGGCGATATTGCGCGCGTTTGCCGTCGACCGGAACCCGACGTTCCGCACGAATACGCTCAAGGCGACGGATGAAAAGGTGATGGAAGTGCTGCGTGAGGCCCGAGCACAATTTGCGCGCAGCAAGGAGATCCCGCATGCGTTCAGCGTCCGCAACATGACGGACGATGAGGTGTTGGCGCTCCCGCTTGCGAAGGAGGGCAACATCTATGTTCAAGGACTCACCTCGATGCTCCCTCCTCTCATCCTTGCGCCAAACCCCAATGAAACCGTGCTGGATTTATGCGCCGCGCCCGGTAGCAAGACGTCGCAACTCGCTGCGCTCATGGGCAACGCCGGGAAAATCGTCGCGTGTGAAGAAAATAGTGTTCGATACCAAAAGCTCATGAACACCATTCGTGTTCAGGGTGCATCATGTGTCGATGCGCGGAACATCGATGCCACCCTCCTCCACCACGAGATGCCCGAGGTCTTCGACAAGATCCTCGCCGACGTCCCGTGCTCGGCAGAGGGGCGCATCCGTCTCGGCGACAAGCGAAGCTACGGGTTCTGGAGCGAAAAGAATATCGTCGCCCACGCCAAGCTCCAGCGGCGTCTCCTGCGCTCCGCCGTCGCATGCCTCAAGCCCGGCGGCACGCTCGTCTATTCAACCTGTACGCTCGCACCCGAAGAAAACGAGGGGATGGTCGATTGGATCCTTGCAGAATATCCCTTCATGAAGGCGGAACCGGTCGCACTCCCCTTCTCCCCGATCACGCAGCACAAGAATGGCAGCGTGACGCTCCTCCCAAGTGCGGTTGCGGAAGGATTCTTTGTCGCGAAGCTGAGGAAGGTTGCCAAATAAAGACACCCCGGGTCTCCACGGATGGCCGAAGGTGGGGGTGGCGCATCCATGGAGAACCCGGGGGCTTGCTGGTGCGAAGCGTCCGTTGCCTCGACGTGTGCTCGCAACACACGGAGGCGTGCCATCGCGACGGACGCCGCGACATCGCATCAGCAAGAAGTGCGCTCGTCCCACGTCCGCCGGGATGGACGGCGGTTGATGAAGGACGGACATGGGCGAGCGCAGAAAGATGGGACAGGGGGCGCCGTTCTTTTACCGCAAGAGTGTAGCTTCGAGGAAATCCGCCGGCGTTTGGAGACGCGACGGCGGCTTCTGAGTCCACCGGCGCTCCCCGTCCCATGTGCCGCCACGATACGCTACTCCACGCCGAAACGCCAAGCCTACGCCAGGCCAGGCCCCACCCCAAGGCCTAGCCCTAGAAGGGCTTACAGTGTGAGTTTTTTGTCTGCGGACTCCACAAAATGGTTGACAACTAAGCCAAATTTTGTATACTTCACCCGCAGCTACGGCTGTGTCCATCAACGCGGAACCCCATCGGGGGCACCAATGTACCTGTTCAAACTCCACTCCATGATCCGCGCCACCGCGGAAGGCAAGCCCGAAGAGGCGCGGCGGCTCGCCGCAGAAGCGGGCTTCGACAGCCGCATCGTCGACATGATCGCGCGCAGCACCGACTGGCGCGCCGACCCGGCCGGCTTCCGGTCCTCCTGCGAGCTCATCGCGGACCGCGGGTTCCCGGCGTTCTGGCGCAGCGTGGCATACGAGCACCTCGGAGCCTCCAGCGACCAGGCGGGTGTGCGCATCGGCTGCTTCAACTACGCGCTCGCCGCGGCCAAGGGGCTCCCCGACTCCCGCGACCGCACCTACCTCGAGATGAACGCATCCGCGGGCATGCTCGACACCGACGGCGGCACGTCGCAGTGGTCGCTCGACGAAGTGGTCATGTGGATGGTCAGCGCCGGCGCCTACAACGCCCCGGGCCGCGCCGAAGTTCTGGCGCGTCGCATGATCGCGGCGGGCAAGCGTGGTGCGGCCGTCACCCTCTACCACAGCCTTGAGCACCGGCTGGTCGAGCGTGCGGACACGCACTTCTCGCCGAGCCAGATGGCGCGCTTCACGGCCACCATCGAGGCCGGCGGATAGTTTCTTCAACGCGGCTCCCTCCCATCCGGGCGGGCGCCGCGTTCCTGTTTTTACGGTCTGTTGCATTCTGTCGAAGTCCGATAAAGTAACCATCTATGGACGACCTCTTCGACGCGCTGGCAAAAAAAGAACCTTCCGTTGGCACACCGCTTGCAGACCGCATGCGGCCGAAGACGCTCGAGGAGTTCATGGGGCAAAAGGCGCTCGTCGGCGAGGGAGCCATGCTCCGCCGCGCCATCGAGAAGGACGAGGTGCCAAGCATGATCTTCTGGGGTCCGCCAGGCACCGGGAAGACGACGCTCGGACGCATGATCGCCGAGATGACAAAGGCGAAGTTCGTCCCGTTCAGCGCGGTCTCCGGGAGCGTCAAAGACGTCCGTGCGATTATTTTGGATGCGGAAAACCGGAAAAAGTTCTATCGCGAGCGCACCATCTTGTTTGTCGACGAAATCCACCGCTTTAACAAAGCGCAGCAGGACGCGTTCCTCCCCGCAGTCGAGGCCGGCATCATCACGCTCATCGGCGCAACAACGGAAAACCCGTCGTTCGAAGTGAACTCCGCGCTGCTTTCGCGCTGCCGCGTCTTCGTGCTCGAACAACTGGCGCCGGAACACATTCGCCGTATCCTCGACCGTGCGCTGCCTTCGCTCGGAGACGTCACCGCGGAAGATGGAGCGCTCGACGCGCTCGCAGTCATGGCGAACGGCGACGCGCGCACGGCGCTCAATGCGCTCGAGCTCGCCGGGAAGACGGCGGTCAACGGCGTCATCACCAAAGACGATGTCGCCACCGCGCTCCAACGCAGCCACCTCCTGTACGACCGCCAGGGCGAGGAGCACTACAACATCATCTCCGCGCTCCACAAATCGATGCGCGGCAGCGATGCGGACGCGGCGCTGTACTGGCTTGGCCGCATGCTTGAGGGCGGCGAAGACCCGTTGTACGTCGCGCGCCGGCTCATCCGTTTCGCGTCCGAAGACATCGGCCTCGCGGATCCGAACGCCCTCGTCCAGGCCGTCGCCGCATACCAGGCAAGCCACATGCTCGGCATGCCGGAGTGCAACGTCACCCTTGCGCAGTCCGTCGCGTATCTCGCGCAGGCGCCGAAAAGCAACGCGCTCTACGTCGCGTACGGGAAGGTGCAAGACGACATCCGAAACCTCCCCAACGAACCGGTCCCGCTCCACATCCGCAACGCGCCGACAACACTCATGAAAGAACTCGGGTACGGCAAGGGCTACAAGTACACGCCGAAGTTCCCGAGTCCCGAGGAAGCCAAACAAGACTACCTTCCCGAACGCCTCCGCGGTCGGACGTATCTTCCGAAAAGCGGGGGGGCCAAAAACGGAAAGGCGCCCCGGGAGTGAGGCAGTACTCCCGAGGCGCCGGCCGACCGTGTGACGCCGGAGAGAACGGACGGCCACGAAGTCGGATGGAAATGGTGGGCCCGCGGCGACATGTTTCGTAGATGGGGCGTCCTCCGCACCGCGACCGTTTCCATCCGGACTTCGCGTTGTCGCACAGCCCGGCATCTGCGTCAAATTCCGCCTTATTCCTTACTTGCGAGATAGCGTTCCGCGTCGAGGGCGGCCATACAGCCGGTCCCCGCGGCGGTCACCGCCTGGCGGTAGTAATGGTCGATCACGTCGCCGCACGCGAACACGCCGGGGATCTTCGTCTTTGTCGAATCCGGTTCGTGCTTCAGGTAGCCTTTTTCATCCAAATCAAGCTGGCCGGCAAACAGCTTCGTATTCGGTTCGTGGCCGATCGCAACGAAGAACCCATCGGTCTCGATAAGCGACTCCTCCCCCGTCTGCGCGTTGACGACCGTCACGCCGGTGAGCTTCTCGCCGCCGACGAGCGCTTTTGGCTGCGCGAAATACTCGAAGCGGATCTTCGGGTTGCGGAATGCGCGCTCCTGCATGATCTTCGATGCGCGCAGTTTGTCGGTGCGGACGAGCACAACGACCTCGCGGGCGAATTTCGTAAGGAAGGTCGCCTCTTCCATGGCGCTGTCGCCGCCGCCGACGACGACGACCTTCTTGTCGCGAAAGAAAAATCCGTCGCACGTCGCGCACGCCGACACGCCGCGGCCCTGGAACTCCTTCTCGCCGGGAATGCCCAGCCACTTTGCGGACGCGCCGGTCGCGATGATCACCGTCTCCGCCTCGCAGACCACCCCGCCCTGCGTCGTAATGACGAACGGCCGGGCATTGAGGTCGACCTGCGTCACCCAATCTTCAACAAACTCCGTGCCAAACCGCGCGGCCTGCTTTTTGAGCTTTTCCATGAGCTCCGGGCCCATGATGCCCTCCGGCTCCCCGGGCCAGTTCTCGACCTCACTCGTAATCGTCAGCTGTCCGCCCGGCTGCGGGCCAAAAAACATGACCGGCGCGAGGTTGGCGCGTGCGGCATAAATTGCGGCGGTATAGCCGGCCGGGCCGGAACCGATGATGGCGACGTTCTTGTGCATAGCAGTATCGGCCGGGTGACGCCGAGCAGGTCCCCTGCTTGGGCGCGCAGACGCCAGTCGAGCACCCAACAGGGTGCGAAGGCGGCAGGACCCGGCCGGAATGTTTAGATGTGCCGGCTGACACGGGCCGCGAGCGCGTCTTTGCTCATGGAGCCCGAGAACTGTTCAACAACCGAGCCGCCCTTGAAGACGATAAAGGTCGGGATGGAAAGCACGTTGAAACGTTGCGCAAGCGCCGGATGCTCGTCCACATTCACCTTGCCGACCGAAAGCCCCGGCGTCGCCGCCGCAAGCTCGTCGACAATCGGCGACATGACCTTGCACGGGCCGCACCACGGCGCCCAAAAGTCGACAAGGACCGCCCCGCCGGCCTGGGTAATGGAGGCGTCAAAATTCTCTGCAGTCAACTCGATGTGTGCCATAGAAAAGAAGAATACCGGGTCTGACCCCGGCATTCTCTCACGCTTATTTAAGTCCTTCAACCGTCAGTGTGCGTGCATGCAATTCCTCGCGGTAGAGCTCGAGAATATCGCCGATTTCGATCTTTGTTTTCCCGGCGAATGCGAGGCCGCATTCCTGCCCGGCCAGCACGTCCGTGACCGCCGACCTGCCGACCTGGACCGCCTCGGCCTTGCCCTCGCCGACCACCTGGCCGCCGCGGAGCACGCGCACGGTGGCGCCCGCCATGAACTTGCCCTTCTTCACGCGGCACCCGACGATGTGCCCCTTGTCCGTCTTCTTGAAGAGCGCGAGCACTTCGCCGCTGCCGAGTTCCGTGTAGACCTTTTCGGCCGGCATGAGCTTCTTCAGTTTTTCGACGACCTGTTCGAACAGGCGGTAGATGACCGTGTACTCCTCGATGGGAACGTTCTTCGTGCGGGCGAGCTCTTCCACCTGCGGCGGCGCCTTCACGCTGAAGGCGACGACCGTCGCGTTCGCCGCTTCGGCGCGCAGGACGTCCGCGTCCGTCACGTTGCCAAGGCCTTTGCCGACGATCTCCATGCCGACATACGGGTTGTCGATCTTTTCGAGCATGCCAAGCAGCGCCTCGAGCGACCCAAGCACGTCCGCCTTCACGACGAGGTTCAATTTCACCTTCGACTCGCCTTCCTGCGCGTCGGCCTGTTCTTCGATGGCATGCGCGTGCTTCACCGTGAGCTCCTCGACGCCCGACTTGCGCGACGGCTGGAGGCGGAGCTTCTCAAGCGCGGCCGGGTCTTCCGGCACCTCAAGGATGTCGCCGACGGACGGCGCCTCCTTGAATCCGAGAATCTTCACCGGGGTCGACGGCAACGCCTCTTTGATGTCGCGGCCGTCAAACGTCTTCATGGCGCGGACGCGGCCGTACAGGGCGCCGCGCACCCCAAGCGTGTCCTGCACCTTGAGGGTTCCGGTCTGGACAAGCACGGTCGCAACCGGTCCCTGCCCCTTGTCGACGTGCGACTCGATGATCGTACCGATGGCATGACGGTCCGGATTGGCGACAATACGCTCCTTTTCCATGTCCGCGACAAGGAGGAGCATGTCGAGCAACTGGTCGATGTTGAGCCCCGCCTTTGCCGACACCGGGACGCAAATGGTTTTGCCGCCCCAATCTTCCGGCACGAGACCGACCTCCGCGAGCTGGCTTTTGACGCGCTCCGGGTTCGCCTCCGGCTTATCGATCTTGTTGATGGCGACGATGAACGGCATCTGCGCGGCCTTGATGATGTCGATGACTTCGCGCGTCTGCGGCTGGATGCCGTCGTCCGCGGCAACGACGAGGATGGCGATGTCCGCGACTTTCGCGCCGCGAGAGCGCATGACGGTGAACGCCTCATGGCCCGGCGTGTCGATGAACGTCAACGCGCGGCCGTTCTTTGCGACCTGGTATGCGCCGATGTGCTGCGTGATGCCGCCTGCCTCCGTGTCGATGACGCGGGTTTTGCGGATGGTGTCGAGGAGGAGCGTCTTGCCGTGGTCGACGTGGCCCATGACGACGATGACCGGCGGGCGCGCGACGAGGTTCGCCTGTGCCTCCGCCTGCATGACGTCGGCGATGCGCGACTCCTGCACCGCGTCTTCCGCCTTGCCGCCGTCCTCGAGTTCGCAAATGTACCCAAGGTCTTCGGCGATAATACTCGCCGTATCAAAGTCGATGCGCTCGTTGAGGGACGCGAGGACGCCGTTCCGCATGAGTTCCTGCATGACCTTTTGGATCGGGACGTTGAGCGCGGTCGCGAAATCGCGCACCGAAATCGTCGCCGGGATCTTCACGCGTTCGGCTTCGCCCGCCTTCACCTTTTCCTTGCGCTCGAGACGCGCCTTTTGGTCCTCCATTTTCTTCTGGAGGTACTGGCGCTTTTTCATTTCCTGCCACGCATTCATGATGCGGCCCGCGTCGCGATCCGGAATTTTGATGGCCTTGCCGCCAATGTCAAAACCAAGCTCGGGGAGCTTGCTGCGGAGTTCTTCGGTTGAGACCCGCAAGCGGCGGGCGAGTTCGGAAATATTCATGGCGCGAATGTTAGCCGAAATACATTCCGCGGTCAAACATTTTCCTTGACTTTTTGCGAAATTTCTGGTATTTTCTTCCGTTCCTCCGATGCGCTGATACTGAGGAGAAGGAGGAAGGTGCCAAAAATCGTTGGGAAAATCGTCCATGACGGCTGGGAAACGCTCCCCGCCAACCTCATGGACGCGATCACGAAGAGCGGGTACTCCGCGCTGCAGTACGAGCACGTCGTCCTGTGGCGCAGCGGGCACGCCCGCGTCCCGCCCCGGACAGCACAGGTGCTGTACAAGGAAGCGGAGCTGCATGACACGTGGATGCGGTGCGCATACGCCGGCACCCCCGGCCTCCCCGTCGTGCACCTCATCGCCTACCGCGCAATTCCCGCGGAAGCGCACGCGACGCCGTGGCTCCACAAGGTCCTCGCGCTCCGCCGTGGCGCGGAGGAGGCGCTCGGCGTCATCCCGTCGACGACCGCGGTCATCATCGCGGACCCTGGAATGTGGGGTGTCGGCAAAAAGGAACGCCTCGCAACCGCACTTCAGGCGTACGTCGAGCGCCGCGATGGCCTGAACGGGCTCGTGCTCGGCCGGGACAAGCGCGGCAAGCTCGACGTGCACGTCCGCACCATCATCGGCTACCTGAACCGACTCCGCACGCCGTCGCGCGCCGTCATCGTGTCGCCGTAACGCAGCAGCGCCCCCGCTCCCGGGAGGCGCTGCGACTGTTTTGTTTAGAAAAACGTCCGTTCCAATCGGATCTCCTCTTGCGCGCCGGGGTCGCACGCGCCGACTTCGAGGACGCCGGGGCTGAAATCGATGTAGTACCCCGACTGCCGTTCGCTGTACCGACTGTCGCTCCCGTCGAAAGGCGCGTCGCCGAGGTAGTCGCTAAGATAGGGATCGACATCGAGACAATGGTCGGCAAGAACCGCATCGCCGCACTGAACGCCCCAGTCGCCCGAGCAGTCATCCGCGCTGCCGACCATGACGCGCGGCGGCGCACCGGACGCTTCCGCCGCTTCACGCAGCTCATCGACGCGTTCGGGGTCGACCGTTTGCAGTTCCAGGATGGCTTCCATGATGTTGCGCACTCCGTCGATGCGCGCCTCGTCCTGCTTCTGCGCAAGGGCACGCGCCGGCCCGACACTCGCCGCGACGGCCGCGACAAGAAACATCACCGCGGCAACGGATGTCACGACATCGAGCGTGGATTTTCCCATGTAGCCGTACGCCATACGTCGACAGTATACCTAGGCCTTGTGTTCGCCGTCCCGGAATTCATGCACATCGCGCGCCTTCGCGTTCGACCAGACCATCGCGGCCAGGAACGTCGTCAGCGGCACGGTCAGCACGAGGGCCGACGTACCGGCCAACGTCCGGACCACCTCTTCGGCGACCGCCTCGGTATTGAGGAACCGCCACAGGCTGACGTTGTGGTCGGCGAGGAAAATGAGGAAGAGGGGCAAGGCAGAGCCGACGTACGCGAGGACGAGCGTGTTGACCGTCGACGCGATGTGGTGGCGCCCGACGCGCATGGCGCGGACAAACAGCTCGCGGCGCGTGAACCGCGGATTGGCAGCTTTGAGTTCCGCAACGGTTTCGCATTGTGTGATGGCGATGTCATCGAGCACGCCGACCGCGCCGAGGATGATGCCCGCAAGGAGGAGCCCCGCCGGCGACGCGAGGCCGCCGAACTGCCAGTACAGGAAGGTCGCCTCTTCGCTTGAAAGCCCGGAAAGTTTGGCGAACGCGACGAATGCGGCAGAGAGGACCCACGCCAGGACGACGCCAAACGCCGTCCCGCCGAACGCGACCGCAGTGTTCCGGGTGAGGCCGTGGGAGAGCGAGAGGTTGATGGCGAGGATGAGGATCGCCGCAGCCGCGGTCGTGAACACCGGGTCGGCGCCGCCAAGGATGCGCGGAAATACGAACCAGAAGAGGATGCCGATGGTCGCAGCAAATCCGACGAGCGCGAACACGCCGCGGCGCAACCCCACCGCGATGGTGATGATGGCAAAGAAGAGCGCGATCCACACGAGCGCGCCCGTCCGCACGACGTCGGCGAGATAGGCGGTCGTGTTGCCGTAGCCGTCGCTGATGAGGGAAAGGATGACGCGGTCGCCGGGCTCGAGGTTGAACTGCATCCCTTCGGTGAACGAGTTGAGCGTGTTCACGCGGTACCGCTGCCCGTCCTCCCCGTCGGCGTAAAACTCGATGCTCCGGATGCCGTCCTGATAGGCGTCGTCGATGATTTCGACGATCTCCGCCTCAACCTCCCGGCTCCCCGCGGGCGGCTCTTCCCGGCCGATCGCAACAAAAGGCATTGCCAAGGCAAAAAGAACGAGCCCCAAAAAACTGAGGAAACGGCGCATATACGGTATAGTATAGCATTGCGTGAAGGCGAAATTGACAATCAGTTTCCAAATGGTAATGTACTTCCAAATGGTAATTCATTACCACTTAGCCTATGCACCACTGCGCAATCGACGATGCCCTCCACGACCGGGGTCTCAAAAAAACACACCCCCGGCATCGCATTATCGAGTTATTCCATGAACCGCGGCTTTGGTGTGCACGGGCACTACGGAAGCGGCTGCACGATGTCGGGCAAAATACGATCTACAGGACGCTCCGCCTCCTCATCCAAGAGGGCATCATCGTCCCCGTTGCTGCGCAGGACGGGCACACGCACTTCGAACGCGCCGACCAGCCGCACCACGACCACCTCGCGTGCACGAAGTGCCACGTCACCTCCTGCCTCCCCTGCCCCGTCCCCAAATTGCAATCGCACACCCTCTCCTTGAGCGGCCTGTGCGCATCCTGTGCATCATAATGTTATGCGTACCCGCGTATTCCTCATCGCCGTCCTCCTCCTTATCGCCGCGAGCCTCGGGCTGACGGCGCTCGTCAACCGTTCCGAGCCGGAAGATGCCCGTCCTCGCGTCGCGACGAGCATGTTCCCCGTGTACGACATTGTCCGCACCGTTGCGGGCGACCGGCTGAACGTCGTCATGCTCATGCCGCCTGGCGCAAATCCCCACACCTTCGAGCCGACGCCGGACACGGTTGCGCAACTCGAGGGCGCGGAGGTGCTCTACACCATCGGCTATGGCGTCGACGACTGGACGAAGTCGATCATCAACGCGCTTACCGACATGACGACGCTCTCCGCCGACATCCCGCTCCGCATCGACGAGGACGGCAATGTGGATCCGCATTATTGGCTGACGATCGAAAATGCGAAGCGCATGGCGGAACTCGCCGAAAAAGACCTATCCGGCCGCTTCCCGGAGTACGCGCAAGTCTTTCGCGCAAACCTCGGCGCATACCTCGGACGCTTAAACGATACGCAGGCGGAGATCGAGCGACTCATGAGCCAGGTCGAGAACACCCACATCATCACGCAGCACGACGCGTGGTATTATTTCGCTGATGCGTACGGTCTCGACATCATCGGGACGTACGAACCGTCGAGCGGGCGTGAACCGACCCCCGAAGACCTCGCAACGTTGGCAGAAACCATGGCCGAATACGAGGTAACGACGCTCTACGTCGATGCCGGTGAGAGTGAAGCGGCGGTCGAAGCGTTCGCCACGGACCACAACCTGACGCTCGTGACGCTCGACGCGGAAGGGACAAGCGGTGAATACGAGACCTATATCGACCTCATACTCGGCAATGCGCGCCGCATCAGCGAAAACCAATAACGCTCCGGCCATCTGCGTGGACGGGCTCAGCGTCACGTACGGCGACGTCGCCGTACTCGATGACGTGTCGTTCGATATCCCCCGGGGGAGCATCACCGCGATTATCGGGCCGAACGGTTCGGGCAAAACGACGCTGCTCAGAGCCATGCTCGGGCTTGTGCCGCACAAAGGCACCGTCGCCGTGTTCGGCGAGGCGATCCGCAAGGCCCACGACCGCATCGGTTACGTGCCGCAGCGGTTCGACTTCGACCGCACCTTCCCCATGACCGTCGGTGAGTTCCTCACGCTGTACCGCCGCAAGGGCGGCGAAACGCCCGAACACATCATCCGTGAGGTCGGCTTGCAAAAACCCATCCTCGCAAAAACGCTCGGGACGCTCTCCGGCGGCCAGCTCCAGCGCGTGCTCATCGCCCAGGCGATCATCAACAACCCTGCGCTCCTTTTCCTCGACGAGCCGTCGACCGGCATTGACGTCGCGGGCGAAGCGGCGCTGTACGACGTCCTTGCGCACCTCAATGAAACCCATGGCACGACCATCGTCCTTGTGTCGCATGACCTCTCCATGCTCGCGGACATCGTCGACCACGTCGTCGCGGTCAACCGCCGGCTCGTGTGCGTCGGGACGCCCGAAAGGGCGCTGACGCCCAAGCGGTTGGCCGAGCTCTACGGCAGCCGGGCGAAGTCCCTCCACCACGACCATAGCCACGGCTAACGTATGGCGCTCACCGACCTCCTCAGCCAGCCCTTCATGGTACGCGCGCTCCTTGCCGGCGCGCTCCTTGGCGCCATACTCGCCGCGCTCGGCGCGTTTGCGACCTTGCGGCGCATGGCGTTCTTCGGTGAAGGCATTGCGCATGCCTCGTTGGCCGGCATCGCCGTCGCGGTCCTCGCCGGCATCGCCCCGCTCCCCGTCGCGCTCCTGTGGGGCATCGGCGTTGCGTGCGCAATCTTTGTGCTTGAACGCACGACAAAACTGCCAAGCGATTCTGCGATCGGCATCCTGTTCACCGCAAGCATGGCGCTCGGCATCATCCTCATGAGTTTTACGCAGGGCTACCAGCCGGAACTGTTGACGTACTTGTTTGGCAGCATCCTCGGCGTCACCTGGCAGGACGTCATCATCCTCGCCGCCGCGCTCGTCGTCCTCTGCGCCGTCCTCGCTGCGGCGTACCGCCCCATCGTGCTCGCAATCCTGAACGATGAAACCGCCCGCGTCCACGGCATTGCGACCGGGCGCGTCACACTCCTCTTGTACGTCATGCTCGCCATCGGCGTCGTGCTCGGCGTCAAAATGCTCGGCATCATCCTCGTCTCCGCGCTCCTCATCATCCCAACCGCCGCGGCGCGGCTCCTTGCCGGGTCGATGCGGCAGTACCTCGCCCTGTCCATCATCATCGCCGAGGCCGCCGTCGTCGTGGGTATTGTCGTCTCGGCCGCGGGCAACCGCCCGACCGGCGCCTGCATCGTGCTCGCCGCCGCGCTCCTGTTCCTCCTTGCCTCCGTCGTTGGCGCGAGGCGCTAGGTTGTACGCCATCCGTCGCCCGGGTAGGATCCCCTTACACACCGCCTATGATTCTCGAGTTCATCACGTCGCACCTGCGCGATGTCGTCATCATCGTGACCGTCTACCTGGTCGGCCACGTCGCCCTTGCGCTCTACGCACGGAAAATCGGCCGGCGCGCGGCAGAACACGGCGCGTCACGCGGCCGGAGCACGCGCGCGAAGACCGTCGCCCGCCTCATCCACGACGTGCTCCACGCCGTCCTCCTTATCATCGTCGCGTTTTGGATCCTCCGTCTGTTCGATATCGATCCCACGCCCATTATTGCGAGCGCCGGCGTCGTCGGGCTCGCCATCGGTTTTGGCGCGCAGGCGCTGGTAAAGGATTTCATCTCGGGACTTTTTCTCATTGCTGAAAACCAATACGGCGTCGGTGACGAAGTGAAGATCGGCGGCTACGAAGGCGTCGTGGAGTCGCTCAGCATCCGCTCCACCGTACTCCGGGACAAGGACGGCAACACGGTGTTCGTGCCGAATGGATCGGTCACGACCGTGGTCAACATGAAGCGCTAGCTATGCAACGTCTGCTCCTCATCGACAAGCCGTCCGGCATGACGTCGCACGACGTTATTGACCGGCTGCGGCGCATCACCGGCGAGCGGACGATCGGCCACGCAGGGACGCTCGACCCGTTCGCGACCGGACTCTTGCTTGTGGCCGTCGGCCGTGAATCGACTCGTGAACTCCAGCACTTCGTCGGGCTCGACAAAGAATATGTCGCCGACATCCGCCTCGGCCAGACGTCGACGACGCTCGACCCGGAGGGCAAGGTGACGGACGGGCCAGCGGTCGAGTTGTCGAGTGCCCTGGTGGTTGAGGCGATGCAATCGCTGACCGGCCCCCTCCTCCAGATCCCTCCCATGCACGCCGCCATCAAAGTCGGGGGAAAAAAATTGTACGAGCTCGCCCGCCAAGGAAAAGAGATCGTCCGCGAACCGCGGCCGGTCACGGTGTACGAGTTCGCCCTCCTTTCCGACCCCTCCACCATCCACCATACCCCATGCACCATCACGTGCCGCATCCGCTGCTCGTCCGGCACGTATGTCCGCGCCCTCGCCCGCGACCTCGGCGCCGCGCTCGGGACTGTCGGCTACCTTCCCGCACTCCGGCGTACGAAGGTCGGTCCGTTTTCCGTGGAAGAAGCAAAGAAAATCGACGAATGTTCGCCGCAAAACTGGATTGACTGCTGTCGAGCCACCATGATACCGTCGGAGCGTAAGTCTTGATGCTCGGATGGTTCGGAAACGCACGGTTGGTACGGACGATATGTCGATTTTTCCCGGTTGCAATAGCGTCGATGCGCGCAGCATGCGCATCCAAACCCCTTGCACGCGGTAACACCGCGCGTTTTTCCGCAACTTCCGGCCGTTCACGATATGGACACCATGCTTGTGCTTGCCGCGGTTGCCGGCATCGCACTTGGCGGCGTGATCGGCTTCGTGCTCCGTCGGCTCCTCACCCAGAACAAGATGGGGACCGCCGAACAGCGCGCGGAGAAGATCATCCAGGAAGCCAAAACGAAGGAGCAGGAAATTATCCTGCAGGCAAAAGAAAAAGCGCTCGCCGTCGTCGAGGAGGGCAAGCGCGAGCTCGACAAGGAACGCGGCGAGGTGAAGGACGCCCAGCTGCGGCTCGCGGAGCGCGAACGGATGTTCGACAAGACGCTCCTTGAGTTTGAAAACCGCAAGGCGAAGATCGACCACGAAAAGACGGAGCTCGACCGCATGCGCGCAAGGGTTGAGGAACTTGCGGCCGCCGCGGAGGCGCGGCTCCAGGAGATCGCCGGCCTCACGAAGGCCGATGCGGAACGCGTGCTCATGGAACGCGTCGAGGGCGAGAGCAAAGACGCCCTCATGAGCCGCTTGCGCAAGATGGAACAGGACAACGAGGAGGAGGTCGAGGCGAAGGCGCGCAAGATCCTCTCGCTCGCCATCCAGCGTTTCGCGTCGAGCCATGTCGTCGACGCGACGACGACCTTCGTCCAGCTGCCGAGCGACGACATGAAGGGCCGCATTATCGGCAAGGAAGGCCGCAACATCAAGGCGCTCGAGCACTTGACCGGCTGCGAGTTCATCATCGACGACACGCCGGAATCCATTACCATCAGCGGCTTCTCCCCGGTCCGTCGCCAGGTCGCAAAGCGCGCGCTCGAGATGCTCATGAAAGACGGCCGTATCCAGCCCGCAAAAATCGAAGACGCGGTGAACGAGGCGAAAAAGGATCTCGCCAAGGAAATGAAGAAGGCCGGTGAAGATGCGTTGTACGAGCTCGGCATCCCGGTCTCGTCCATCGACCCGAAGCTCGTCTCCATCCTCGGTCGACTGAAGTTCCGCACGAGCTACGGCCAGAACGTGCTCCAGCACTCCATGGAGGTGGCGCGCATCTCCGGCATGATTGCCGAAGAACTCGGCATGGACGCGTTCGCCTGCAAGAAGGGCGGCCTCTTCCACGACATCGGCAAGGCGGTCGACCACGACATGCAGGGCGCGCACCCGCAGATCGGCTACAACATCATGAAGAAGTTCGGATTCCCGGAGGAGATGTGCTACCAGTCCATCGCCCACCACGAAGACCGTCCGCGCACCATCGAGGGCGTCATCGTGAAGGCTGCGGACGCCATCTCGGGCGCCCGCCCCGGCGCACGGCGCAACTCGGTCGAGGAGTACATCCGGCGCCTGGAAGGTCTTGAGGCGGCTGCCGCGAGCTTCGAGGGCGTCGAGAAGGCCTACGCCATCCAGGCCGGGCGCGAAGTCCGCGTGTTCGTCGAACCGACCAAAGTGGACGATTATGCCGCGTACCAGCTGGCCCGAGACGTTGCAAAGAAGATCGAAAGCGAGCTCCAGTACCCTGGCGAGGTCCGGGTGACGGTTATCCGCGAAACCCGCGTCATTGAGTACGCGAGGTAATAGGCGGGGTCCCCGCACCCCGCCCGGACTTGACTCTTGTGCGAACCTTAGCTAAGATTCGCAGCATCAAACCAATCGTACCCTTTATGAACAAGGCAGAACTGGCACTCCGCATTGCAGAGAAACTCGACCTCCCCAAGAAGACCGGCGAGGATTTCGTCGAACTGTTCGAGGAGATCGTGACCCAGGCCTTGGTCGACGGGGACGAAGTGACCATCGCAGGCTTCGGGACCTTCTCAAGCAAGGTCCGCTCGGCACGCATGGGCGTCAACCCGCAGAAGCCGACGGAAAAGATGCAGATCCCGGCCGTCCGTGTCCCGAAGTTCAAGGCCGGCAAGGCGCTCAAGGATGCGCTCAAAAAGCCGAAGGTCGCCGCAGCCCCGACAGCCTAACATCAGGAACAACACAACACCCGGCGTGAAGCCGGGTGTTGTGTTGTTTTCGAGTAAACGGGGCTAACGCTTGCAAAAAGCGTACTGATGTGATAACTTGGTGGGTGGTCGATACCTCGTCGGCCAACAACACCTCATCCGGTCGCGTGCAGCAGACGCACGCACCCCCACCGTAGGAGTACGCGATGGATGAACTTGCCGAGCTGCGCGAGCAGGTCAAAGCGGAGCGCGAAGCCCGCCTCAAGCTCGAACGTGAACTCGAAGAGGAGCGCGAAGCGCGCCGGGCCCTCGAGGCCAAGGTGCGCGAGCTCCAGTTCAAGGTCGAGATCGACGCGGACACCGGCCTTCTCAACAAGCACGCTTTCATGGACCGCATCGAACGCGAGAAGGGCCGCATGGAGTTCATGCGCCGCCTCGAGGACGAGTGGTTCGGGAAGCATCCGCACAGCCGCCGCCCGCGCCTGTCGCCCGTCGAGCAGTCGCTCGCGGTCGTCATGATCGATGCGGACCGGCTGAAGTACGTCAACGACACCTTCGGCCACAAGAAGGGCGACGAGCTCCTCAAGGCGATCGCGGACGCCATGCGCCGCGCCATCCGTCCTGACGACGAGGCCGCGCGCCTCGGCGGCGACGAGTTCGCGCTCCTCCTGCGCAAGGCGGACGTGCGGATCGCCCGCAAGGTCTGCCGCCGGCTCCTCACCATCCTCGCCCACGAGCGCCTCGCGGTGCCGGACGCGGAGATCGAGATCCACTCGAGCGTCGGCGCCGCCGTCTACCAGATCGGCACGTCGACGAGCATCGAGGACGTGATCCGCGCCGCGGATCTCGAGATGTACACCTACAAGCAGCGCCGGCGCTCCGGCCTGCCGTCCCCCGTCACCGTCCGGAAGTTCCTTCCGTGACGACGCGAAGCCCCCATCCGCAATCGTGCGGACGGGGGCTTCACCATTTTTGGATGAGATTGTTACTCGCGGACCCAGGCAGCGGCCTTGGCGACGACATCGCCGAGCGGGACCTTTTCCACATCTGCCGCGGCGCGGAACTTCCACTCCACCGCGCCTTCCGCCAGCGTCTTTTCCGACACCACGAGGCGCAGCGGCATGCCGAGCAGGTCGGCGTCCGCGAACTTTTCACCGGCGGACGCGTCCGCGCGGTCGTCCCAGAACACCTCGACGCCCGCCTTCGTCAGCGCGTCGTACAGCTTTTGCGCTTCCTCGGCCACGTTCCCGCCGGCCTTCTTCCCCGCGAGCGACACCAGGTGCACATGGAACGGCGCGACCGACTTCGGCCAAATGATGCCCATATCGTCATGCGACGCCTCGACCACCGTTCCGACCAACCGCGTCGTCCCGATGCCGTAGCAGCCCATGATGACCGGCTTCCGCGAGCCGTCTTCGTCAGTAAAGAGGAACTCGAACGCCTCGGAGAACCGCGTGTTGAGGTCGAAGATATTCCCTGCTTCCGCGCCTTTTGTCATGGCGAGGGTCGACCCGCATTGCGGGCAGGCGTCGCCGTCCTTCAGCGTCGCGACTTCCGTGTTCTGCGCAAATGTACACGACGGGCAGGCGAGGATCATGTCTTCTCCGGCTGAGGTGACGATCTGGAACTCATGGGAGAACTTCTTCGAGAACGACCCGCCGGACGCTTCGGTCACCTTCGCCTGCATGCCACAACGCGAAAATACGCGGAGATATGCTTCCTTTGCACGCTCATAAAATGCGGCGAGGTCCTCCTTGGTCGTATGGAACGAATAGAGGTCCTTCATGCCGAACTCGCGGCCACGGAGTACGCCGCTCTTTGCGCGGAGCTCGTCACGGTACTTGTTCTGGATCTGGTACACCGCAACCGGCAAGTCCTTGTACGAGGTGATGAAGTCCTTGACGAGCGGCGTCACAATCTCTTCGTGCGTCGGGCCAAGCGCATACTCCTTCCCCGTCTGGCTCGGCACCTTGAAGAGGACGTCGACCGAATCCCAACGGTCGGTCACCAACCAATTTTCCTTAGGCTGGAGCGCGGACATGAGGATCTCCTGTGCCCCGAGCAGGTTCATTTCCTCGCGGACGATCTGTTCGACCTTGCGCAACACGCGCAACCCGAGCGGGAGCCACGAGTACACGCCGGCCATTTCCTGATGGACGAAGCCGCCTTGCGTCAGGTACTTCGCATTCGCGGTTTCTGCATCCGCGGGCGCCGTTTTCGAGGTTTTCGCAAACAACTGGGAGGAGCGCATAGTGACTCGATGGTAATGGCTAATCGCCGAAATCGCAAGGCGGGGCTCGGTGGCCCCGCCTATGCGGTATGCGGGAAAACTGGCTACGTGATCGTCACCCACTGGGTGACGACGTGCGCGAGGATGAGCGCGACACCGATGCCCATGACGATGAGCGCGACCGTAAAAAGCCCCTTCGCGTCCTTGTCGTCGTTCATGAACGAGACGAAAATAAACCCAGCAAAGCCGACGATGAGGAGGAACGGCACGCCGGCCATGACCAGGCCGATGAGAAGAAGGAGTGACATAGCTAAGAGCAGTATAACACAGGTCAGCGGAATCAAAATCTCAGCTTGGAAGCTGAGCTTCGAAGCTGAGCTTCCAATACGGCGATATCTTGCCGGAATGACAATGAGAAGAGGCCCCGTCCGACCGATGCGGACGAGGCCCCTGCGGGAAGACGATGACGGACCCTACACCGCGGCGCGGGCGTGCGGCTGCCCCGTCGGCGCGGCGTGGCGGCCGCGCGGGTTGAGGAGCGCTGCGGCGATCGCGTCGATGTTGCGCGCGACGAGCTCCAGCTCGGGCGTGCCCGACCCGTCCTTGAAGGCGACCCCCGGCACCTGCAGCTTGCCGATGAGCTCCTTGAGGCGCAGCTTCGCGCGCGGCCCCTTGGCGAGCTTGCCGTGGACCGCGATGAGGACGACCTCGGAGAAGATCTCGTTCGGGGTCATCTTCGCCGGCGGGGTGCGGCGCGGGAACTCCTCGATGCACGGCATGCAGACGCCGGCGGTCGGGGGGTGGTTCGGGTTCATGCACGGGACGGGCTGGATCGTCGACAATCGGACTCCAGTTGCTCCGCGGGAATATTGGCGCGGAAGCGAGCACAAGAATGCCCGAAAACCCGCCATTCGTCAAGCACCGACCAGCACGCCCTCGTACTTCGCCTTGGCGTCGACGAAGTCGTCCGTCAGCTCGGCAACCTCGTCCCGACTCAGCACGTGCTTCGCCTTTGGCAGCAGCGCGTTCTCTTCCTCGCGCATGTGGTGTTCGACACTGTGCTTGAGCACCACAAACTTGGCGTGCCACTCGTCGTCCGATGCGTCGCCGCGCTCAAGCTCATCGAGCATTTGCTCCGCAAGCCGGTGCTCCTCATCCGCCTCGAGGATGAGCGCATGCGTCTCCCTCCGTTCGCGCAACGCATGGTAGAGCACCTCCTGTTCCGCTTTCGCGTGCGCGAGGAGCGCCGCCTTCAGCTCTTCAAACGCCGTACACGCCTCCTCCGTGTCCCGCTCCTTCGCGATGACTTCCATGAGCTCCTTCGCCTCATCATGGTCGCGGATGATCATGTCAAAAATATTCATAGTCGGGCGTTACGCCGGCATCCCGGCCTGCTGTCACCGTACCCACGGCCACCCCCGCGTCAACCACAACAAGAAAACCGCCTCTCGTTCGAGAAGCGGTTTTCTGGTGCGGCCTGAGGGATTCGAACCCCCGACCCTCTGGTTCGAAGCCAGATGCTCTAATCCACTGAGCTAAGGCCGCATGCGGTAACCCCGCAATGCTAGCAAAAATCTTGACTTAGGTCAACGAATATGGCATCCTTTTCGCGTTAGTTTCGCCACAATGCCGCGCACCGGTAGCTCAGTGGTAGAGCAGAGGACTCTTAATCCTTTGGTCGTGGGTTCGAATCCCCCCCGGTGCACCAAAAACCCCTGCCGTGACGGCGGGGGTTTTTGTTTTGTGGCGGGACCCTGCATGTTTCGACCGCATTCCATTTACTATCGGCGGATCTCTTTTTTTTATTCTGATGCAGCCTCCAAAGCGGCAATGGCGTAATACTTGATGTTGGATTGCAACTGAAGCGCGGGGTCGTCGAGGTCTTCACGCGAACACCACCGCCACGTCGGACTCGCATCGTTCCCGCCCGCTACCACTTCCCCGCTGGCGCTCCGAGCAAAATAGACGAACGTAATATGCTCATGTGTATCGTTGATCCTGTGCCTGTTCATGCCACGAGGCACGAGAAGTTCCCTATATCCAGGGCGGGCGTCTCCTGTCTCCGTGCAGCTCCCGATAAGCTCGATGTCAAGCCCGACCTCTTCTTTTGCTTCTCGTAACACCGCCTCGACGGGATCTTCGTCGAGCTCGATGTGTCCGCCAACGCTGAGCCAGATGTGATACTTGTCGTGAAGGCGCAGAAGCACGCGTCCCTCGCGCACGATAAACACCTCGGAAGTAAAATCAATCTTCTCATGAATATGCGGCATATCCGATCAGTTTGACGCCAGCCACCGTGTCGGTAGGGTGACGGTATAACTCATAACCCCTTGCATATGACGAACACGGCAGCACGGGCAGGCATCTCGCTCGGAATCCTTGCAGCGGTCGCCGGCGTCCTCGCCTACCTCTTCATGGGCGAACGCGGCGAGGGACGGCGCGAAGCGGTACGCGACTGGTATGACCGGACCAAGGAGAAGGCGCGGGAAAAGTTCGGGGAGGCGCGCGACGCGATGGAGGGCAATCGGGAGTTCGAGTTGCGGACCGGCAAACGCCGGATCCACGTCGGGTACGAGACCGAAACCTAACTACCAACCTTTCGCCTTGAGGCCTTCTTCGGCCGCAGCGATCTGCGCCTCTTGCTTTGAGCTCCCCCTCCCTTCGGCGACAAGCTCCTTGCCGAGATACACGCCGATCGTGAACTGCTTTTGGTGATCAGGCCCGGCTTCATCGAGCACCTTGTAGCTCGGCGTAATGGACAGCCGAGACTGCGCCGCCTCCTGGAAGCGGCTCTTGGGGTCGAGGTACAGGCGTTTGCTGATGATAGTGTCGAGTTTGGCGACGATGGTCCGTAAGATGAACTCTTTCGCCGTGTCCCAGCCAAAGTCATTGTATATTGCGCCGATGACGGCCTCCATCGCGTCCGCAAGGATGGTGCGGCGCGCTTTGGAGTTCGCATCCTTCTCTTCGCCCTTCGAGAGGTAGAGGTAGGGCTCGACGCCGAGGTCGGTCGCGACTTGAGAAAGGCTGTCACCGTTCACCAGCGCGCTGCGCCACGTCGTCAGTTCGCCTTCCTCGTTGTCATAGTTGTTGTAGAGGTACTCGGTGACGACGAGCTCGAGCACGGCGTCCCCGAGGAACTCCAAACGTTCGTTGTGCGCAAGCGGAAACTCGGGATGTTCGTTGAGGTAACTGCGGTGCACGACGGCCTGTTCCAGGTGCCCGTCGGCCTTGTACGGGATGCCGAGCTGTACGGCGAGTGCGGAAATGTCTTTCTGCATAATCGGTTAGTCAGTCTTTTTGGGTTCGTCGCCCGTCTTTTCCTCTTTCTTCTCTTCGGTATCGATCTTCTTCAGCTCCCCCTTGGCCACCATATCCTTAAAAATGGCGCCGAGGACGCCGTTCACAAACTTGCCGGACGCGTCGCCGCCAAACGTCTTGCCAAGTTCGATGGCCTCGTTGATGGCGACTTTTGATGGAATGTGTTCGTCAAACCGCAGCTCGTACGCTCCCAAACGCAAAATGTTGCGATCCATGATCGTCATGCTCGCAACGGTCCAGTTTGGCGCGAACTGTTGCAGTAACGCGTCGAGCTCGTCACGGCGCGTCACGACGGCCGTAACCTGGCGTTCGACATAGCCCCCGTCATCGAAGTCCGGGGCGAACTCGGCCTTCACGTAGGCGACGAGCTCGGGAATGCGGCTCACATCCTGGCCGCGAAAGTCCCACTCATAGAGGGCTTGCATGGCCATGGTGCGAGCAAGGTGGCGGTTGGACATAGGACATCCGGGATTTACGCCCGGCACGGAAAGTATACCTCCTGACCCCCTCCAACGACAAAGCGTCCCGGAGGACGCTTTGTTTCGCTTATTCAGCCTTCGGGGCTTCGTCGGTCGGCTCGGCGTCGGCCTTTTTGACCTTCGGAGCCTTCGCAAGCTTCGCTTCGACCGCTTCCATGCCACCTTTGACGGCACGGCCGTTGTACTGGCCGCACTTCGGGCAGGCGCGGTGCGCGAGAGCTTCAGCGCCACAGGCCTTACACACGCCGATCGCAATCGGCTTCAGGGCGTGGTGGCTGCGGCGGCGGCGGACCTTGGATCGGGAACTGCGGAATGATGGCAACGGCATAGGAATGCGGGTGGTTGAGAATGCGCGAATGGTAGCGGATAGCCCAAAAAACGTCAAGCATTAGCCCAATCGCTCATTGACGCAGCCGTCATTTTTTGCTACTCTGGGCGGTCGGATTCCCGTTTCCCCTTTTCCCCGACACCCGGAGCCACTACCGTGGACATCGAAAAAACCCTCGACCGATACTCCTCCCTCCTCACCGGCCTCATCGCGAGCGTCGTCCAGGAGGTCGTGTGGGCCTTCTTCGGCAAGGGCGTCCTGCTCACCGGCCGCATGCGGGCCTACCTCGACGACGAGCTCGCGTGCGAGACGCCGGAGCAGCGGGCGCTGCGCGAGGAGACCGAGAAGCGTGGCGGCGACGCCGTCATGCAGAGCGACCCCTCCCAGGCCGCGTTCCTCTCCTGGCTCATCCGCGACCGAGGCGCCAAACGCGTGCTCGAGATCGGGACCTTCACCGGGTACGGGACGCTCGCCTTCGCGCTCGCCGTCCCCGCGGATGGCGTGGTCGTCACCTGCGACATCGACCCCGACCTCCCCAAGGTCGGCCTGCCGTTCTGGGGGAAGGCGGGGGTCGAGTCCCGGATCGACCCGCAGATCGGACCGGCGCTCGACACGATCGCGAAGCTCAAGGCGCGGGGCGCGCAGTTCGACTTCGTGTACATCGACGCGAACAAGCTCGAGTACGGCGCCTACCTGGAGGCCGTCACCGCGCTCCTCGCGCCGAATGCCATCGTCGCGGTCGACAACACGCTGTGGCACGGCCGGGTCGCCAACGACCTCCTGCGCGGCGCGGCCGGCGAGGCGCTTCGGCGCTTCAACGAGGGCGTCTTCGGACGGAAGGGCTACCCGCCGCCCGACCGATTCGACCCGGTCATGCTCCCCTGCTGGGACGGCCTCGTGCTCCTCAAGCTCCGCCCGACCAAGGCCTGACCGGCCAAAACGCACCGCACCCCCATCGTCTCGGGGGTGCGGCTGCTCTTTTTCTGAAGTTCTTATTCAATCTCCTCGCCGCCACGGGCGGAACGGCCGCCCTTCTGCCCGATTTCCGAGAAGAACTCCGGGCCGCGTTCGCGAGCAACGGTCTCGCCGCCCTTGCGGCCGAGCTCCGAGTACCCTTCCGGGCCGAGCTGCTCCTTGCGGGCCTCCCCGCCCTTCTTCCCGATCTCCGAGAAGAACTCGGGTCCACGCTCGCGGGCGACCTTCTCGCCGCCCATGCGGCCGGCTTCCGCGGTCGTCATCGACCCGCCCTTTTCTTCAACGTACAGCATATACGTGCGGTTAAGAATGATCCTCTCCCACTGTAGGATCAGGGGAAGGCACGTCAAGCGCAGCCAAACACAATAGCCGGGGTACAGGGACCCCGGCTATGTGGAGGGACGAGCGGTGCGTCGTTGGGCGGAGGCGTCTGTGCCCAGTCGTCGGCGAGCAGCGCGAGCCGCCAACGACGTCGCACAGCTGCGCAGCACAACGACGTACCCGAGTCCCGACCTTATCATTACTCTTCCTTGGTTTCCGCCCCGACGAGCGCCGCCGTCACGACCTTGTCGCCCTCGCTCTTGAAGCGCATGACGCGCACGCCCTGCGTGGCACGGCCAATGACCGAAACGCTCGTCACCGCGGTGCGGATGACCTGCCCCGCCTTGGAGACAAGCAGGAGGTCGCGCGGGTCGTCCGCTTTGACGACGTAGCCGGCAACGAGCTGGCCGGTCTTCGCGGTAATCTGCGCCGTCTTCACACCCTGGCCGCCGCGGTTCTGCACGCCGTATTCTTCGATGTCGGTGCGCTTCCCAAGCCCGTTTTCCATGATGACGAAGAGCTGGCGGCCGTCCTTGATGTCATCCGGCGTCATGACCTCCATGCCGACCACGTAGTCGTCGCCCTTCAGCTTGATGCCGCGCACGCCGGCCGCGACACGGCCCATCGGTCGCACGTCCGCTTCGCCAAAGCGGATCGACATTGCGTTCGCCGTGACGAGCATGATGTCGTCCTTGCCGGTCGAGGTGCGGACCCACTCGAGGTTATCGCCGTCGTTCAGTTTGATGGCGATGAGCCCGGATTTGCGGACGTTCTCGAAGTCCTCAAGTTTCGTCTTCTTGATGGTGCCCTTGCTCGTCACCATGACGATGTACTTCGCTTTTTCCTTCTTGAGGTCGCCGGTCAAAACCGCGGAGACCTTCTCGCCCGGGCCGAGCTCGAGGAAGTTCACGATCGCCTGGCCCTTCGCGGTGCGCGAGGCCTCCGGGATGTCGTACGCCTTCAGGCGGAAGACGCGGCCGCGGCTCGTGAAGAACATCATGTCCTGGTGCGTCGTCGTCGAATAGACGGCCTCGACCGTATCTTCTTCCTTCGTCGTGAGGCCGATGACGCCCTTGCCGCCGCGCCCCTGCTGGGCGAACGTGTCAGCCGGCAGGCGCTTAATGTACCCGTCCTTCGTCATCATGATGACCGCCGGCACGTCCGGAATGATATCCTCCATGGAGAACTCCTTCACGCCGTTGCGCATGATCTGCGTCTTGCGGTCGTCGCCATACTTTGCGGAAAGTTCTTCGGTCTCCTTGGCGATGACGCCCTCCATTTTCTTCTCGGACTTCAAGATGCTCTCGAGTTCTTCCATGATGGCCAGCTTCTCCTTGTACTCCTCCTCGATCTTGAGGCGCTCGAGGTTCGCAAGGCTCTGGAGGCGCATCTCAAGAATGGCGACCGCCTGGCGCTCGGTCATCGTGAACTTCTTCATGAGGTTGTCGCGCGCCTCGTCCTTGTCCTTCGACTTCTTGATGGTCGCGATGACCTCGTCAATCTTCTCGAGCGCGATGCGCAAGCCTTCCAAGATGTGCAGGCGTTCCTTGATGCGCTCGAGTTCGTACTCCGTGCGGCGGCGGACGACCTCTTTGCGGTGCTTCAGCCACTCTTCCAGAATCATCTTGAGGTTCAAGATGCGCGGCTGGATGCCGTCGACGAGCGCGAGCATGTTGTAGTGGAAAGTCGTCTGCATCGGCGTGAGCTGGTACAGCCGGTTCAGCACCTTGCGCGGGTAGGCGTCCTTCTTGAGCTCAATGACGATGCGGACGCCCTCCTTGTTCGACTCGTCGCGGAGGTCCTTGATGCCCTCGAGCTTCTTTTCGCGCACGAGGTCGGCGATCTTCTCGATAAGCGACGCCTTGTTCACCATGTACGGGATCTCCTCGACGACAATCATGCTGTCGCCCTTCTTGTTCTCCACGACCTCGGCCTTCGCGCGGACGACGACGCCGCCCTTGCCGCTCGAATACGCCGCGCGGATGTCGGCCTGGGAATACGCGATGCCGCCCGTCGGGAAGTCCGGGCCCTTGATGTGTTCAAGCAAGTCTTCAACCGACGCATCTTTGTGCCCAAGCAGGTGGATGATGGCGTTGCACACCTCGCGGAGGTTATGCGGCGGGATGTTCGTCGCCATGCCGACCGCGATGCCGAGCGTGCCGTTCACGAGAAGGTTCGGGAACTTCGCCGGCAGAACCGACGGCTCGTCATGGCTGGCGTCGTAGTTCGGACGGAAATCGACCGTGTGCTTCTCGATATCGAGGAGCAGTTCCTCGGCGATGCCGGAGAGCTTCGCCTCGGTGTAGCGGTAGGCCGCGGCCGAGTCGCCGTCCATCGAACCGAAGTTGCCCTGGCCGGTGACGAGCGGGTTGCGGTACGAAAAATCCTGCGCCATGCGCACCATGGAATCGTACACCGACGCGTCGCCGTGCGGGTGGTACTTACCAAGCACTTCACCGACGATCGTCGCCGACTTGCGGAACTTCGCGTTTGCGCGGAGCCCGATGGTCCACATCGCGTACAAAATGCGGCGGTGGACCGGTTTCATGCCGTCGCGGACGTCGGGGAGCGCGCGCGACACGATGACCGACATGGCGTAGTCGAGGTACGCCCGTCGCATCTCTTCGGAAATATTTTGCGCCAAAATGGTACCGATCGGCGTCATGGCCTCTTCAGGCCCCTTCCCCTCCTCCGGTGCTGCTGCTTCGTGTTTTGCCATAAATCAACTTACTCGCTCGCGGGTTCCTCTTCTGGGACCGGCGCTTCTTCTGCCGCAACCTCGGCCTCCGCCTCGGCGGCAAATCCTTCCACGATCTCGCCGGCGACTGCGTCTTTTGCGCGTGCTTCGACGATCTCGCCGCCGATCGCCTCGACGACGCCGTCCGGGACGACACCGTCTGCCGCGGCGTCGACCGCCGCACGGGACTCGTCAAAGCTTTCGCGCATCGCCTCCTCGATCGCCGCAAGGTCTTCGACGGCTTCAGACAGGCGCGCCTGGCGCACCATGGTGCGAAGCTGGAAATACCAGACGCCGCCGACGACGGCGAGGCCGAGGACGACGAGGAGCGCGAACGTCCGGCTGCGCCGGTGTCCGTGCGTCGGGTCGATGACGATGCGGTTGCCCTCCATACTAATCTTTACTCAGCGTCACAATCTTCATGTCTTCTTCCGGAAGCCCCGGGCGCGTCAGTTTGAGTTTCGTGGACGACTCCGTCGGGCAGGACAGTTCACGGCAGAACGCCGACGGATCCTCCGCATACGACGGAATGACGAGCCGCGGCTCGACAAGCGCCACCACTTCCGCCGCCGCGCCCGCGCTCAGCACCTCCTTGCCGCCCGCAGGGACGATGAGCACGTCGATATTCCCAAGCGCCTCGGCTTCTTTGTCCGTCAGCGGACGATCGAGCGCGCCAAGGAATCCGATGGCCATCCCCTCCGCGTCGATGCGGTAGATGGTGTGCTCCGTGCCGTCCTTTTTCGGCGCACGGACGCCGGCCACCGCGACGCCGCGGACCTCGAACTCGCCCGCATGGTTGACGATGAACGGACAGCGCTTCGCCTCCGGATATTCCGGGGCAACGGCCTCGATATTGTCTGCGTCCGGGCCGTCATGGCTCGTCACGATAAGCGATGCGGCAAGCGAACGCGGGAACTTCGGGCCGTCATCGCGCGAAAAGGGGTTCGTCACGACCGTCACGTCGCCCTCCCCCGTTTTTGCTGCAAGGGTATAGCTTCCAAAACCGTTCCAGGAAATCATCATAGGATGGGGGAATTGTACCATGAAGAATCGGGCGCCGCAACGCCAAATCCCGCCCTTGCGGACGGGATTGGCTTGGTGCCGGAGTTGGTGGACCCGGCGGGAGTTGAACCCGCACCTTCTTGATGACAATCCAGATATGCTGCCGTTACAACACGGGCCCAGGGCCCACGCTCCGGCGTAAAACAAATAACAACCCCGCCAAATGAATGGGGAGTTGCTAATTGGTCATCAAGAAGTGCTCATGCGAGCATATCTGGATGAAGGGAATGTACCATTACGCATCAACCGCGTCAACTGAACTATCCACCGCGTCGTCCTCGCTTTCCGCAAGCACGGTCGACCAATATTCGAGCTCTTTCTTCACCTCTTCCTCGCTCGGGTCGCGTTCGACGATGGACCAGCCCTCCTCGAGCTGCGCCGCCTTGCCGAGGATCTCGTCGCGCCACTTCACGTCGCGGTCTGCCATGCCCTTCAGCTGGTCGATGAGCCCCTGGAGGCGCTCTTCCTCGGCGCGCCACCGCGCCACGAGCTCCTCATAGTTCTTTTTGCGCTCGATCGCGCGTTCGTTGCACTGCTTGTTGAGGTCGTCGTGCGCCAAAAGGATCGCCTGCTCGACTTGATAGCGCTCGTCCGCGGTAAGCTGCTCCTCGAACAGCGGGCTGTTCACATAATCAAGGACGTGGACGCCGTGCTGCGTGACGTTCTCCACCTTCGCCTGCACCGCATCGTCGAGCCGGTCAAACACCAGCTTCTGCAGGCGCTGCTCCTCGTCATTTGCGCACAGCTCCTCGTACGCCTTGCGGTACGGGAATTCCTTGCGGCCGACGTGGACAAGGGCGTCGTGGATCTGCTTCTCGCTCGCGTGCGCGTTTGCCGACAGCTCGTCGTACAGCTGATTTGCCTCCGCAACGACCTCGTGCGGGGTCAGCGGAACCAGCTTGTCGATGGAAATCTTGAACTCCTTCAGGAGGTATTCGTGGGGGTGCGGCATAGTGCCTTCATGGTAGCACAAATGAAGAGGCCTCCGTCCCGCCAGACCGGCGAAACGGAGACCGAGCCTCCTTCAGGGCCAGCGCTACCAGGCCCGGGCGCTCACCTCCCACCAGCACTCGCGGACGAGGTCGATGTACACGAACGAGAAGTCGTCGTGGCTCGCCCGCATGTCGCGCATGATGTTCGTCGTGCTCTCGGGCATGAGGGCCACCCCGTCGTCCTTCACCTCGAGCCACTCGCCCGGGTTCAGGAAGCCGAAGGGCACTTCCGTGAGGTCGTCATCCTCGAGCGCGAGGTACTTCGTCTGGCGCTGGTACAGCCAGGGGTTGTACTCCACCCAGCCCTCCTGCCACTCCTCGCCCTTCGCGTACTCGACCTCGTGCTCGCGCCCGTCCTCGAGCTCCCAGCAGTCGGCCTCGACCACTTCGTAGTACTTCTCCCCGATGAGGAGGCTCACCGCGATGGTCTCCTCGACGCGGCCGCCGGACGGCAGCGTGGCGTCGACCGGGGCGCCGACGTAGGTCTGGTCGCCCCACCGCGCCGTCGGGTAGCCGTCCTCGGTCGTCTCGTGGACCGCGGGATCGCCGATGGCGAGGCGGACGGTACCGCTCTCGACCTCGAACTCCTCCTCGCTCCAGCCACTGCCGAGGTACGTGACCCCGCCGTCTTCCCCCACCGCGTAGGCGGAGACCGCCATCCCGTCGAGGACGCGGCTGCCGAGCGTCGTGTGCAGGACGACCTCGCCCATCCCCTCCTCGGGCTCCAGATCGTCGACCGTGTCGCCGGTCGCCGTGTCGCCGGTCGCGACGTCTTCCGACGGCGCGGTGTCCTTGCCCGGCGTCACCGGGTACTCGGCCGTACAGGCCACAAGGAACATACATGGAACGATGCGCATTTCCCCCTCCCCCTTACTCGCGAATGCGGCACGCGAACGTGCCAAACCACATGTTGCCCGCCGCGTCCTGCTCGCGCAGATTCATGGCGAACGACCCGAGGGCGTAGTCGACCGTCTCGATGACCGCGTCCCCCGGACCCGCGGACACCATGGTGAAGGTCGACCCGGACACGATGACGGAGCTCCCGGGGTACAGGAACGACGGGTAGGTCGTCCCGTACGGCGTGATGACCATCGTCGTCGCGGCCGCGACCGTGATGGTGGCGCTGAGCTCGTACGCGGCGTCTCCCGCGTAGTCGCAGTCCGCCGTCCCCTCGCCCACGAACGCGTGGAGCGGCATGGGCACCTCGGCGCCGTCTTCGGTGAGGCGGAACTCGAGCGGCCCCTGGACGAACACGTCGCCGAGGTACGTGACCACCGGCACGCCGTCGCGGGTCAGCCACGCGTCGTCGGCCATGACCCTGGTGCGGCCGCACGGCACGACGACGGCGCTGCCGGTCGTACCGTCCGCGCTCGCGATGAGGTTCGCGGACTCGTCGAGGCTCGCGACCGTGATGCCGAGCCCAGGCGGAAGCAGCCCGCCGTCGAACGTCGCCGTCACGACGAGCGTCGCCTCGCAGTCCCCGTCCGGCGTGTCGGCGGTGTCCGTCAGCCCGGTGCCGTCCGCGGTGTCGGGCGTGCCGCCCGTATCCGCGGTGTCCTCCTCTTGGGCCGAAATCCCGGTATCGGCCGGCCAGGGAACAGGATCCCGTTCCCAGGGCCAATTCCACTCGATGCCGCAGGCGAGAAGCCCCAGCAATCCGTACATGTTCCCCCCAAAAATGCCCCATTTCACACTGGTAGAACCGGTTGTGAAGGAGCGGTGCGAAGGACAGAACCCCATGGAGGTACGATCTGCCCTTGTACTGCCAGCTGTACCGTATAAGGCTCATCTGTCAAGAATTGTCGGACAAAACGTCGTGACTTTGCGAATCTCAGCAGTATTTTTGAATCCATGGTCTCCGTCGTCCCCTGATTGACCAAAAACGTCCCTTACGCTACACTTCGAGCACTTTTATTCATCATTAACGCCTGGACGCCCCGCTCCTCCCCTGAGGACACGGCGCGGCCAGGAATAAAAGTATGGCAAACAGCCAGTTGGAACAGTTGCTCGAGGACGCGCAGTTCGTCGCCATCCCGAAGCTCGGCGACCTCGTGAAAGGCAAAGTCCTTTCGACGAAGGGCCGTGAAGTCCGCATCGACGTGAACGGCCTCGCCGTCGGCGTCGTCCGCGGCCGCGAACTCTTTACTGAGGCCGAGGTCTACAAGAACCTCAAGGCAGGCGACACGGTCGAAGCGACCGTCGTCGATGCCGAAAACGAGAACGGTGAAATCGAACTCTCGTTCCGCTATGCCGGCCAGAAGAAGGCGTGGAGCGACCTCGACGATCTGCAGGCAAGCGGCGAGCCGGTCAACGTGAAGGTGCTCGACGCGAACAAGGGCGGCCTCCTCGTCCGTGTGAACCACGTCCAGGGCTTCCTCCCGGTGTCGCAACTCGCGCCGGAGCACTACCCGCGCGTTGCAGGCGGCGACAAGCAGAAGATCCTCGAGAAACTCAAGAGTTTCGTCGGCGAAACCATGCGCGTGAAGATCCTCGACGTGAACGAATCGGATGAGAAGCTCATCGTCTCGGAAAAGGCGATCTGGGAGGACGAGCAGAAGAACGTCATCGCCCAGTGCCGCGTCGGCGACAGCATCTCCGGCGAAGTGAGCGCCATCGCGGACTTCGGCGCGTTCGTGAAGTTCTACCCGAAGAACGCCACGTCCCCGCTCGAGGGCCTGGTGCACATCTCGGAAATCGCGTGGCAGCGCATCGACCACCCGAAGGACGTCCTCAAGGTCGGCGACAGCGTCCGCGCGGAGATCATCGGCATCGAGGGCAGCAAGATCTTCCTCAGCATGAAGAAGCTCATCGAGGACCCGTGGAAGGATGTCACGAAGAAGTATAAGGTCGGTGAGTGGGTCGAGGGCAAAGTCATCAAGGTGAACCCGTTCGGCTTCTTCGTGGAGCTCGACCAGGACATCCAGGGCCTCGCCCACGTGTCGGAACTCGCGGACAAGCCGGTTGAGGACGTGACGAAGCTCGGCCAGGTCGGCGACGTGAAGAAGTTCCGCATCGTCAGCATCGAACCTGCGGAGCACCGCCTCGGCCTCTCGCTGCGCGAAGAGCGCACCGAAGCCGAAAAAGCGGCGGAGACGAAGGAATAACCAAAAACAAAAACCTCCGGCCCTGCGCCGGGGTTTTTGTTGATAACCATATTTGACGACCGATTTTCAGCGTGATGAAATGGCACCATCAGCTGTGGCTGTATAGCTCAGTGCTGGTGTCACAAAAGAGACTCCCCATCGTTCAACGGTGGCGGAGTCTCTTTTGCTTCTCCCGGGCCACACGGGCGCATGGTGGTAAGGGCAGTCACAGCCGGGTTGATACCAGTAGGTGCGGGTTCGAGTCCCGCTGCGTCCACCACGCAAACATTCCATGGCCCGGGACCAAGGAAAGCCAGCCTATCATGGGCTGGTTTTCCGATGAGCCTGCGCTTTGACGAAATGGCTGGTTTCTGCGAGAATCCCGAAGTCCCGTTGCTACAACATTGCCTTATGAAACCCCTTTCCAAAAACATCATCATCGCCCTCCTCACCGTACTTGCGCTCGGCGTCGTGTTCTCGACCTACGACCTCGGCAAGAACCGGCCCGAGACGATCGGCATCTCGACCCTCGCGGACAAAATCATCGCCGGCGAGGTCGCCGCGATCGAGGTCCAAGAAGACACCTTGACGGTCATCGACAAGAACAACGTCGAGTACAGTGCGAAAAAGGAGTCGGACGCGTCGCTGTCGGAGGCGCTGCAGGACTTCGGCGTGACGAGCGAGCAGCTGAACGCCGTCGATATCGAAGTGAAGGAGCCGGGCGTCGGGCTCACGCTCGTGCGGAGCTTCCTCCCGACCATCCTGTTCGTCGTCATCTTCGGCGCCATCCTGTGGTTCTTCCTGCGCCAGATGCAGGGCGCGAACACGAAGGCGATGACCTTCGGCCAGGCGAACGTGCGGGAATCGACGAGCAAGAAGAACCGCGTCACGTTTGAGGACGTCGCCGGCGCGACGGAAGCCAAAGAAGAGCTCGCGGAAATCGTCGAGTTCTTGAAGACGCCGAAGAAGTTTGCCGAACTCGGCGCGAAGATCCCGAAGGGCGTGCTCCTCATGGGCCCGCCGGGCACCGGCAAAACGCTCATCGCCCGCGCGGTCGCCGGCGAGGCGAACGTGCCGTTCTTCCACATTTCCGGCTCGGAGTTCGTGGAGATGTTCGTCGGCGTCGGCGCAAGCCGCGTGCGCGACCTCTTCAGCCGCGCCAAAAAGGCGGCGCCGTGCATCGTGTTTATCGATGAAATCGACGCGGTCGGCCGCCAACGCGGTGCCGGCCTCGGCGGCGGGCATGACGAGCGCGAACAGACGCTCAACCAGATCCTCGTCGAAATGGACGGCTTCGAGCCGAACCTCGGCGTCATCGTCATCGCGGCGACAAACCGCCCGGACGTCCTTGACCCGGCCCTGCTCCGCCCCGGCCGCTTCGACCGCCGCGTCGTCCTCGACCGCCCGGACCTCAAGGAACGCGAGGCAATCCTGAAAATCCACGCCGCCAACAAGCCGCTCGCGAGCGACATCGACCTGCGCCGCATTGCCGAGCGCACGCCGGGCCTTTCCGGCGCGGATCTCATGAACATCATGAACGAAGGCGCCATCTTGGCCGCCCGCCGCAATAAAAAAGAGACTGCGCAAAAGGAGCTCCTCGAGGCAATCGAGAAGGTCATGCTCGGCCCGGAGCGCAAGAGCCACATCCTCGGCCCCGAGGAGCGGCTTGTCACCGCGTACCACGAGGCCGGCCACGCCATCGTCGGCCACCTCCTGCCCTTCTGCGACGACGTGCACAAGGTCTCCATTATCGCCCGCGGCCGCGCCGCCGGCTACACCATGAGCATCCCGGAAGAGGACCGGAAAATGCACTCCCGGCGCGAATTCCTCGACGACCTCGCCATGACGCTCGGCGGCTACGTCGCCGAGCAGGAGATCTTCGGCGACCTCACGACCGGCGCGTCGAACGACCTCCAAAAAGCGACTGCGCTTGCCCGCGAACTCGTCACGCAATACGGCATGAGCGAGGCGATGGGCCCGCGCACGTATGGCGAGCGCGACGAGATGGTCTTCCTCGGCAAGCAAATCCACGAGAGCCGCGACTACTCCGAAAAAGTCGCGGAGCAGATCGACGGCGAGATCAACCGCATCCTGCGCGAGGCGCTCGAGCAGGCGAAAGCCGTCATCCATACGCACCGCGCGAAGATGGACACGATCGTCAAAGAGCTGCTCGAGAAGGAGACGATCGAGAAAGAACAGTTCGAGGCGCTGGTCGGCCCTGCGCAGAAGCGCCCGAAGGTCGAAGTCCAACCCGCATAACCCCCACGTCCTGTCGCATCCCCGCGGCAGGACGTGTTATACTTGGCGAAGCAATGGAGGAGTATGCAGCCGTACGTTCCGGTGTACCGAAAACTCCTGGTCCGGGCAGCCAAAGCGACGTGGCACCACCGCGCGCTTTGGGTCTTTGGGTTCTTCGCCGGCATCGCGCAGACCGGCGCGGTGACGAATGAGGTGCTAAAGCTCGCGCCGACGCTTGCGCCCGGCACCGTGTCGTGGCAGACCCTCGAGGAAACGTGGAACGCGTTCGCATTCGGAAAGACGTTCGTCGCGACGCTCATGACCGGCACGGGCGACCAGGTCGCGGCGACGCTCGCGTTCAGCATCGGGCTCCTCGTCTGCGCCGTGTTCCTCATGATGGTGGCGCAGCACGTCGTCTTCACGCACATCCACCGCGCCGCGGCGAAAAAGAAGCCGAGGCCCTTCAAGGCGGTCACGGAGGAAATCCGCGCAACGCACGTCGCCCGCCTGTTTGCGCTGAACGTCATCGGCCGCCTCGCGCTCGCCATCGTCCTCCTCCTCGGTGCGCTCGGGCTCCGGTCCTTGCTTGGCGCCGTCGCGGACAACGTGGAGGTCTTCGCCGCGCTCGGCGTCTATCTCGTCGTCCTGCCCGCTGCGTTCACCGTGAACGCCGTCGCCATCACCGCGCTCATCCATGCCGTGCGCAAGGACGAAGGCGTCATTCCGTCGCTCCAGCACGCCACGACGTTCCTGTCGCGCCACTGGCTGTCCGCGGTTGAGTTCTCCGCCATCCTTTTCCTCATCAACTACATCGTGACTGCGATTATCCTCGCCGTCCTCCTCCTCGGCGGCGTGCTCACGTACGCGGTGCTCGCCGCCGTCGCGGCCTCCCTGCCGCTCCTTGTGCTCGCTTCCGTCGTTACCGGCGTACTCATCCTCTTCCTCATCGTCGCACTTGGTGGCATGATGACCACGTTCAACTACGCCGCCTGGACCGAATTTTTGGAGCGCTACGAGCGTCTGCCGGCGCACCCCCGCGCCGAGCACGCCGCACGCCGCGTCGTCCGGGCGTTTTCACGCTAAACCGGCATGTCCTCAAACCTCCCGTCCATCGCCGACCTTCTCCAACGAAGGCGGGAAGCGCAGTCTGCACCAACACCGGCCGCCGCGCCGGCGGTTTCGTCGTCTCCGGCACCCGCCGTTGCGCCCGCACCCTCCCCCGCGCCGGCCCCGGCCGCTCCTGCTGCGCCCGAACCTGCGCCGAGCGTCCCCTCGTCACAGAAAATCGTCTTGAGCGACGTGGAGACGAGTGAGAAGCTCACAGAAAAGATGGGGGCCATCAAACTGCGCGAAAAAGAGGACGAGACGCAGCGCCTCGCCGCAAGCCTCGGCGCGCCCTACATCGACCTCAAAGGATTCCCGATCAGCCCGGACGCCCTTGTGCTCATCCCGGAAGAGCAGTCGCGCGAACTCAAGGCGGTCGTATTTCTCTTTACCGGCACGGAGTTGCGCATCGGCGCCGTCGATCCGGCGAACAAAGCGGTCAAAGACCTCGCCTATTCGCTCGGCGAACGGCACAAGGCGAACGCCGCCGTCTACGCCATTTCTGAACAGAGTTTGGCGCAGGCGTTGACGCTGTACGCCGCGCTCCCGAAGATCACCCAGGTCGTGAAGGGCGTGCAGATCACCGAAAAAGAGCTGGAGAAGTACCAGGAGCAGATGAAGGACATGAAGGCGATCGCCGACGTGCTCAACAAGGCCAACGTCACCGATGTGCTCGCGGTCGTGATTGCCGCGTCGGTCGAGCTCGGGTCGAGCGACGTGCACATCGAGGCGGAAGAGAGCGGCATCGCAGTGCGCTTCCGCGTCGACGGCATGCTCCAGGAGGTCACCAAGCTCGAGCCCTCGAAGTGGCAGAAGATCATCAACCGCATCAAGCTCATCGCCAGCCTGAAGCTGAACGTCACCGACCAGGCGCAGGACGGCCGTTTTACCATTTTCCAGAAAAACAAGCAGATCGACGTCCGCACCTCGACCATCCCGACCGCGCACGGCGAGTCGGTCGTCATGCGTCTCTTGAACCCGGACTCCATCTCGCTCGCGTTCGATGAACTCGGCTTCCGCGCGCCGATGCTCAAGAAGCTGACGAAAGAGATCGAGAAACCGAACGGCATGATTATCACGACCGGTCCGACCGGCAGCGGTAAGACGACGACGCTGTACGCGATCTTGAAGCGCCTCAACACGTCGGACGTGAAGATCATCACGCTTGAAGACCCGATCGAGTACAAGGTCGAGGGCCTGAACCAAAGCCAGATCGACGCGAGCAAGGACTACACGTTTGCGAAAGGCCTCCGCTCCATCTTGCGCCAGGACCCGGACATCGTGATGGTCGGCGAAATCCGCGACCTCGAAACCGCAGAGATCGCCATCCAGGCGTCGCTCACCGGCCACCTCATGCTTTCTACCATCCACACGAACGACGCCGCCGGCGCCGTCCCCCGTTTCCTGTCGATGGGCGTAAAGCCGTACCTCCTCGCCCCGGCCTTGAACGCCATCATGGGCCAGCGCCTCGTCCGCAAGCTCTGCAAGGACTGCAAGAAGGAGGTAACGCTCGAGCCGGACGTGCTCGAGGACGTGAAAAAGCTCATCGCCGCAATTCCGGAAAATTCCGGCGAGACGAAGCCCGACGTGAACGCCATGAAGTTCTACGGCCCTGCCGGTTGCGCAACCTGCGGCAATACCGGCTACAAAGGCCGCGTCGGCGTGTATGAGATCATCATCCGCGACGCCGAGCTGGAAAAGATGATCGTGGAAGGCGGCGTCATTACCGAATTCCAGATGCGCGAGGTCGCCGCACGCCAAGGTATGGTTTCCATGGCCCAAGACGGCATCCTGAAGGCTCTGGAAGGCCTCACTGCGGTCGAAGAAGTAAAGCGTATCGTCGGCCTCTCCTAATCCCTATTCCCGACCGCAAAAAACGCCGCAAAAACGGCGTTTTTTGCTTGTTTTTCATTGACAAAAGGCAATTTTTATGCTAGAGTAAAGGGTCATGGAGGAAGTCGTGAAACGTCGCGAAACCCTCCATAGACGCCTTTCCACTGCGCTTCCCGGAGGATTGACATGAGCGCTTCGAACCACTCGGCCCACGTGGGCCACGGCAACGGCGGCCACCAGCACGGTGGCGGCCACAACCACGGCCACGGCAAGAAGAGCCTCTTCGGTCGCTGGGGAATCTTCCTCGCGATCACCGCGCTCATCATCGGCATGAGCCTGGCGAACCCGAAGGAGTTCACCCTGACCTCGGCCGTCGGGGGGGTCATCACCTGGTGGTTCATCATCCGCCTCGTGCTCTGGTGGCTCGACCGCAAGGCCGAGCACAGCCACCACTAGCTACGCCCCGTACAGGACGCCACGTCCTGTACGGGGCGTTCTGATTTCGCTACGATGCGAATAGCTATGCTCACCGCACGCTTCTTCGTCCCCGAGGAGTACATCGCCCGCGCCGCGGAGGCGTTTACCATTCCCGCCGGCCCACTCCACCGGCAAATCACGACCGTACTCCGCATGAAGGTCGGCGATCCCATTGCGCTCCTCCCGAACGACGGCACAGAGATCGACGGGCGCATTACCGACATCAGCCGCTCGGCAATCACCGGGGTCATTGCCGGCAGTTCCGTTCCCGACCCGCTCCTCCCCGAAGTCACGGTTTGTGCTGCGCTCCTCAAGCGGGAAAATTTCGAACTTGTCCTCCAGAAATGCACCGAACTCGGCGCGAATGCATTCATCCCACTCCTCACCGACCGTACGATTAAAAAACTCAGCGCCACCCCCGATCGGTGGCGCGCCATTGTGCGCGAAGCGAGCGAGCAGTGCGGCCGCGTGCGGCTTCCCGCCATCCACGACCCCATGCCGTTTGCGAACGCGATCGGCCACACGGACGGCATGCGTCGCATCGTGCTCCACGAAGGGGACGGAGAAACATTAGAAAAAGTACTAGGAGGGGCCACTGCGCCCCGCCAAAGCGCACTCGCCATCTTTATCGGTCCCGAAGGCGGCTTTACCGATCATGAACTCGCCGTTGCACGGGACGCCAAAAGCCATATCGTCCGCCTCGGCAAGACCGTACTCCGCGCCGAAACCGCGGCGATCGCCGGGCTTACGCTCGTACGATGTCGATAGCCCGCTCCTCGGGCTGCGCGCCGTGGCTGATGGTCACCGTGACATCAGGCTGCCAGGACACGGTCGGCAGTGCGTTCGGCCATTCTATGACGACGACCGTGTCGTTGCGGAGCTCGTCTTCGAGCGACAGCGCGCGCAGTTCGTCCGCGGAAGTAAAACGATAGAGGTCGAGGTGGATCAGTCGGTGGATGGTGGGATGGTGGACGGGGTACTCGTTCATGACCGTGAACGTCGGGCTTTTCACCCGCGCGGTCGCGCCAAGTGCAGCGGCAAGGCCTTGGACAAACGTTGTCTTGCCTGCGCCAAGATCGCCCACAAGCGCGATCATCTCCCCGCCCTGGAGCGTTGCGGCAAGGTCGGCCGCGGCATTTTTTGTTTCTTCTGCAGAATGCGTGATCATACGATGTCCATGTTCGGGTCTGCGACGACCGTTTTTGGATCAGCGCCATGGCCGGCACGGGCGCGGAAATAGCCCGCGACGCCGATCATCGCCGCGTTGTCGAGGGAATACCTGAACGGCGGCACGAACACGGGGACGCCGAGGTGCTCCCCAAGCCTCTGCATGCGCGTCCGGAGCGTCGTATTTGCCGCAACGCCGCCGGCAAGGATGACCGACGCGGGCGCATGTGCCGCGATCGCCTTCTCGGTCTTCTTCACAAGCACGTCAACGACCGCCTCCTGGAACGAGGCGGCGATGTTTTTCCTGAACACCTCGTCGCCCATGCTCGCTTCGTTGTTGCGCAGCGTGTACAACACCGACGTTTTGAGCCCGGCAAAGCTGAAATCGAGTGTCGGTTTGTCGAGCATGGCGCGCGGGAAATCAAACGCGATCGTACTGCCGCCTTTCGCGAGCTTTTCGACTTCCGGACCTCCGGGATACGGGAGCCCGAGCATCTTCGCGACCTTGTCGAACGCTTCGCCGGCGGCATCGTCGATCGTTTCGCCCAAACGGACGAAGTCGCCATGATCCTTCATGAGCACCAACTCGGTGTGGCCGCCAGAGACGATAAGTGCGAGCGCAGGAAAAACCACCCCCGTGCCCCCTCCATGAATGGAGGGGGTTGAGTTTTCGCGGCTACCCCCATTTATGGGGGCTAGGGGGTCAAGCCAGCTGGCGTAGATATGACCCTCAAGATGGCATACCGGAACCAAAGGCTTGCCCCATGTCCACGCCAAGGTCTTCGCCGTCTCCACCCCGACGCGCAGCGCAGGGGCCAACCCGGGGCCGGCCGTCACCGCGATGGCGTCGATCGTGTCTTTTGCCGCCCCCGCCTCCTTGAGCATGGGGAACAGGTACTCGAGGTGCTCGCGCGCCGCGACCTCGGGCACGACGCCGCCGTAGGCCTTGTGGATGTCGATCTGCGAGCGAATCACACACACAGGAGCCTTCACGGACTCCCCCACTCCCTCGACAATCGCCACCGATGTCTCGTCGCAACTCGATTCTATTGCCAGAATACGCATAACGCGGGATGGTATACTCGTTGCACCAAAAGTCCAAACCACTATGCCTTATAGCGAACAGCAGTTCAACCTCCCGGAGCTCAAGGGGCTTTCGGCAAAGCAGGTCGACGTCCACCTCAGGCTTTACGCGGGCTACGTGAAAAACGTGAACGCGGTCATGGCAAAAATCGAAGAGCTCAAAGCGGCCTCGGAAAAGAACGCCTTGGCGTTGTCCGAGCTGAAGCGCCGTTTCCCATTCGAGTTCAACGGCATGCGCCTTCATGAACTCTACTTTGAAGCACTCGGTGGAGATGGTGGGATGGTGGACGGTGGACTGCAATCGGCGCTTGCCGCGCAGTGGGGTTCGGTCGACGCATGGCTGACGGAGTTCAAGGCGGTCGGCATGATGCGCGGCATCGGCTGGACGCTCCTCACCTATGACGCAAAGGCCGGAGTCTTCCACAATATCTGGGTAAATGACCACGAACTCGGCCATCTTGGCGACCTGCGCATCATCCTTGCCATGGACGTCTGGGAGCACGCGTTTCTCATCGATTACCTCCCTGCGGAGCGCCCAGACTACATCAATGCGTTCTTCATGAACCTGAAATGGGACGTCTGCGAGGCACGCTTTACCGCAGCAAAGTAACCACAAAACACGGGCAAAGCCCCGTGTTTTGTTTTTTTGCGAATATTAGCGGAAAAATAACGCCTTTTTATTGACAAAACACCAAAAATATGCTATCATGAAACGTTACGAAATGCAGGGATGACGGGCGCAAAACCGCTGAAACCTCGGCGTTTGTGCGCCCCTCACCCCGGAGTTCCCATGAACCGCACCCAGACCGTCCCCGGCCTCGTCACCTCCTTCGTCCGCCGCCCCTGGATGGACAAGGTCGAGCCCGCGGGCAAGGTCATCGGCAAGATCCTCGACGGCTTCACGCCGACCTGGATCGTCGAGACCGACATCTGCCTCGTCCGCGTCCGCTTCGACGGCAACACGCCGGTCGTCGAGCAGCCGCAGCCCATCAAGGGCGTCGGCGGCCGCACGCCCAAGATCGGCCACGTGCAGGCGAAGGTCGACGCCATCGTCACCGCGCTCACCAGCGCCAGCTACCAGCCGCGCCTCGCCGCCTAGGCGACCTCCCCTGCAACGAAAGGCTCCCACAGCCTCGCGTTGCGGGGGTCTTTCGTTTCATTGTACGCAACGGCACAGACGACGTCGCCTTTGCGCAGCGCCATCGTCTCCTTCCACCACAACCGGATGCCGTTTTGGCGGAAACGGATGACCGCTGCGCCGGTGCCATCGAGCCGCGTGCACGTTCCCACGGCCTCGCCCTTCCGAATATCCTTCCGCGCATCTGCCGCACGCCAAATGCCGTCAAACGGCGCAACGTAGTACTTGACCCGGTGAAACACCCGCGCCTCTGCGACCGGCGTGACGCCGCCGTCAACCATGCCCATAAGCGCCATGACGCCATGCACCCACCGCAAGTGCCGCTCGATGTCTTCCGGCCGCCGCTCACCCCGCGCGCCCGACTCCGCAAGGATGTAGGCTCTCCCCTCCCGCGCCAATACCTCCGCCTTCGAAATGCGCATCGCCCGCTCGTCGACTATCGTTTCCGCCAACCGGCTCTCGACAATCTGCGCGTGCAGCGCGTCCGCCTCCCCCGGCACGCGGTGCAGCCACAGGAACGGCTGCAGGCCCTCGGTCAGCGCGCCGCCATGCATGTCGTACCAACATTCCGCCTGCCGGATGTACGTCGACAGCCAAGAGAGCAGCCGGTCGGTCGGCGACCCGTTCGGCCGGCCAAGGCCGCGCATCTTTGGTAGCAGCCCGTCGAGTGGATTCTGGCTGCATTCCGCGGCAAAGCCAGGAGCGTTCACGACCGGAACGACGATGACCCGTCCCGAAAACTCACCGGCGCCGAGCCGATCAATCAGCCGGTACGCGGCCTCCATGCCCGCATACTCGTCGCCGTCCATGCCCGCGGTCACAAGGAGTGTTCGGCCGGGCCGTTTCCCGGTACACTCTGCCACGGGAATCCGTACCGCCTTTGGGCCAAGGTCGACGCGCGCAAGACGGATCCGTTGCCGAGCAAGACTGAAATCCATACGTGAGGAGGGTAGCACGAAGCATATGTCCGACCAAACCCTTCGCGACCTCGCGGACGACATCGATGAACTGCGTGCGCTCGCTGCGGGAGCCGACCGGCGCCTCGCCGCATTCGGCGAACGAATCGCAGACGACATCGTGTCTCCCGCAACGCGCGACCTGCTGCGCCGGCATACCGATGACCTGCGCGCCGCATACCGCACGGTACGGGATGAACTCGCCGCGCCGTCCCACGAGGTCGATGCGCTCCACGAACGGAAAGACCGGATCGCCGACACGCTCCGCACGCTCCAGGGTGTGACCGCGGCCGCGCTCGCCGCAGCGGACTGGCAGTCGCCCTCCTTCGCGCACACCCTGCGCTCGATGGCGGGAACGCAGACAGGGCGCATCGACGCGACGATCACCGACTACAAACGCGATGTCCATCTCGACGCCGTGGCGTACGAACACGCGTTCCGCAGGGCGTTCGTGGATGCTCCGCTCCAATTCCCGCCGAAGGCCTATGTCACCACAAGCGGCATGGCGGCGTTTGCGACGGTCGTCACCTGTCTGGCAAGCGGGGGCGCCGCAAAAGGAGCCGTCCTTGCCGGCAAGGGCTGCTATTTTGAAAATAAAGACATTCTCGAGCGGTTCTTCCACGGCCGGGTGCACCCCGTCGACGAAATGGATACCCGCGCGGTCATCGCCGCAGTCGACGCCCTCCGGCCGTCCGTCATCTTCCTCGACAGCCTGTGCAACACCGAGGACGTTGCGGTCCCCGACCTCGCCGTGCTGTTGCCCGCCATCGAGGCGCGGTGCAGGGCCCGGACGACTCTCGTCCTCGACAACACCGGGCTCGGGCCGTCGTTCCAGCCGCTGTGCCACCTCCGCCGCACAAGCCCGCTGCAGCTCATCGTCGTGGAGAGCCTCAACAAATTCCACCAATACGGGTTTGACCGCGTGACCGGCGGGATCATGTGGCGCAACGGCATGACGCCGCTCGCACTCTACGCATGCCGCCAGCACCTCGGAACCATCATGCCGGACGCCTCGGTGCTTGCGCTCCCCGCCCCCGACCGCGCGCTCCTCGCCCGGCGCATGGCGCGCATCGATCGGAACGCCGCGACGCTCGCGGCTGCGCTCGACGCCCACATTCGCAGTCAAAAACGCAGCGCGCTCTCCCACGTCGTCCATCCGAGTCTGCCGTCCTACCGTGGAGCGGCATGGACGAACGCCCTGCCTTTCCGCGGCGGGTTTTTCACCATCGCCTTCAAGACGCCGTTCGCCCGACCGCTGTTTTACACGCGCTTCGTCTCCGTCGTCCTCGATGAAGCAAAACGGGCGGGGCTGCAATTGACTTCGGGCACGAGCTTCGGATTTTCCACGACGCGCATCTACCTCACCGCGCTCCACGCGAAAAAACGCGCAAAGCCGTTTGTCCGCGTCTCGGTCGGCACCGAAAGCGCGGCGCAAATGGAACAGCTTGTCGAAGTCTTCCGCAGGGCTGCAGACCGTATGGCGTTTCCGGTATAGAATACAAGCATATGGGCATCGAATCGCGCCGCCACCAGTCGTTCATGACCGGACAGGAGATCAAAGACACGTTTGGGAATGACGAGGTATTGAAGCTGGAAGAGCGCCAAAAGGCCATTGAGGCGCGTCTCAACGACATCCACAAGCACATCGACGCGCTGAGTGACGAAGAATGGGAGGCGCGGGAAACGCTTGAGGACGAGTCTGCGGCGTTGCGCCAAGAAAGCCAGCAAGTTCTCGCGGATATGCGCGCGGCAAAGAGCCGATTCTCATCGAGCGCGGGGTTCAAGAAATCGGCGTAATAAAAGCTCCCGAGGATTTTCGGGAGCTTTTATTTTTGCTAACTGCATTGACAAAATGCCATTTTTCTGCTATTTTACAAGGCCGAACGGCGTCACCAATGTCGCCCTTCGTACACCCCCTAAGGAGACATCCATGTTCCTTCTCCTCGCGTCCGTTGCCCTCGCCGCGCCCGCCGGCATGATCGATGTCACCACGGTCGCCCCGACCGTGGTCGTCGAGATGAAGTACGCCACCCCGGACAATTTCATGGGATACGCCTTCTACAGCGGCACCGAAGCCGCCGTCTGCTGGCTCACGCCCGAAACGGCCGCGAAGGTCGCTGCGGCTGAAATCACGCTTTCGGCGCAGGGGTATCACCTTGTCATGTACGACTGCGCTCGCCCCGTGGCGTACCAGTACGCCATGTGGGACTCGTGCGTCGCCAACCACGGTGCGAGCCACTGCGGTGGTCTCGTCGCCAACCCGTACGACAAGCCCTCGGGCCACACGTACGGCAAGGTCATCGACGTCGGGCTGGTGAGCGCGAACGGAACGCCGATCGAACTCCCCTCAAAGTTCGACTCCGGCCTCTTCCCGGGAGACACGAAGACCGACAAGTCCCGTCCGCGTCCTCCCTCCGGGAGCGTCAGCGGGCAGTGGACCACTCCGTCCACTTGGACGAAGCCGACCCTCTGGAGCGACGCCGCGATGATGCACTTCGTCATCATGGCAACCGCCCTCCACGACGCCGGCTTCTCCGGCGCCATCTCATCCGAGTGGTGGCACTGGAAGGGGTAGTCTCGCGCACCCGCGCGGAACAAGAGCAAGCCATCCGGCCTGCGGTTCCGCTCGTCGGGTGCGCTCTTGTTTTTCAGGGCTTACACAAAAGCCGCCTCGTTCGAAGCGGCGCTTGTGGTGACCCCACTGGGAGTCGGCCGCGCCTCTCGCCTCGTCGTCACTCGGCTCGGGCTGGCCACCGCCTCGCCATGCTCGCTGGTGCTCGCATATGGCTCCGGCGTTCGACTCCCGACGGACATGCCGCAGGGCATGTCCTTGGTGTCACACAAAAAATCTGCCAGCTGGCAGATTTTTTGGTGACCCCACTGGGAGTCGAACCCAGCTTACAGGCTTGAAAAGCCCGTGTCCTAACCGATAGACGATGGGGCCGTCGATGGTTTTTGCTGCGCTAATATAGCCAAAAGATTCATCCCGGTCAAGAAGAGGGGGTCGCATGCAGCATTGACGCGGCATGCGTTTTTCTGTAGTCTCATCCGTTCGGCATCCCGCCGGAACACCGCCAAAAAGGAGGCGTGCATGCGGTTGCAACAAGTCGGCCTCCGTGGCCGAAGGTTCCTCATCCAGTACCTGGGAATCATGGAGGAGTTCGGATCGGTGGTCCCCTGGCTCGCCGGCATGGATGACCTGCGCTACGCGACGAACGCCGCCCACTTCCGCGACACGCTGCTCGAACGCACGGCCCAAGGCGACGGGGACATCACGCCCTACCAGTTCGTCCTTCCGGGTCGTCCCGCCGAGTTCGTCGGCGGCGTACTGCACTTCACGTACAGCCCGGAGCGCCTACGCGATCCCAGAAACCGCGAGGCGGCCGAACGACTCGTCTCCGAAGGCGTACATTTCGTGAGCTGTCTCCAGGTTCGTCACGAACTGCGCGGGCAAGGGATCGGGGACGTGATGTTCCGCAGGGCCATCGCCACCATCCTCTCCGAGAAAGGAGCCTTCTGGGGTGTCGTGTCGGACCCTCGGTTGCTGCCGTGGTACCGGTCCCTCGGCGTGCAGACGCCGAGCCCCTGCAACAACCGAGACGGCCTCTGGATCGTCCACTATTCCCGCGAGGAGCGCTCATGACGGAGCGCTCCTTTCCTTTTGTATGGCAAGGCCGCCCACGAGGCCCGCGGGCGGCCAGCCTCCTAGTTGTTCAGCTCCTTCACCTCCCGCGCAATCGTGATCGCCTTCTTCACGAGCATCATGTTGCGCTCCACCCGCCCGGCCCGGTACTTCTTCAGGTACCGCCCCAGGCACGCATCCGACTTGTCACTCCCCACGGTGGAGAGCGTCTCGTCGTGCGCCATGACGGACATGCGCCCGTCGCCGTCGATGGCGATGTGGACGATGGTCACCGCATCGACGCTCGGCGGCAGTTGCGCCATCTCGTCCTTGTAGCACCAGCGGATGCCGTCCGCCTCCTTGCGCAGGATCTCGTCGATGCTGAGCGCCTGGTCGTCGGGAAAGAGCGTCGGCGCAGGGCTCACGCCCTTCTCGCCCACGGCCACCGACACCAGCGGCTCCTGCTCCTCCCCCGTGTTCGCCAGGACTTGCATCACGAATACCAGCCACCCCATGGTGTAGTTCCCCCTGCCATCGTTGTGCCACAACCACAGAACCGCGCAAGAGCTTCGGAAAAGAAGGGCGCACCCGGGAACACCGGGTGCGCACGTCACGTATCCTCGCTACTCGGCCGTCCCCGCCTCGCATTCCGCCTGGCGGTCACGGCCGACCTGCACGTCTTCGTCCGCGGCCGTGTAGGCAGTCGGCCCTTCGGACCACGACTGGTCCGGGTTGTCGGGCAGCATGTAGAGCGCGCCGCCCGTGCCGTCGACCGCGGAGACGATCGGCTCCCCGCACGTGCCGGGGTCGTAGCTCCCGCTCGTCTCGGCGTACACGACGTACCCGCCGTCGTACCCCACGACGTACTGCGTCGCATCAACGACGTCCTCGATCCGCTGCAGACGCCAGAAGTAGTAGTTGCTCGTGTTGTAGCGGAAAAGGCTCAGCGTCGACTGGCCGTCCCCCTCGTCGCGCTTCGTGGCGAAGTAGAAGATCCCCGGCTCGTCGGCGTCCTCCACCACGCCGTACGTGATCACGTGACCCTCCTCGGCAGCCCAGGTGACCTGCCCCGATTCGTCCGTCCATTCCTGCGCCATGTCGCCGACCGCGGCGTCCGCATAGCCCCAGTCCTCCGGCGCGATGACGTCGAAGCTGGAGCTTTCCCCCGTGTCCTGCGCAAAAACGGCTGACGTCATCAACAGGTACAGCATCGCGTTGTCCTCCCTCGCCACTGTGAAGCGTCTACGCGTGCTGTCAACGTGAACAATGCAGGAGAATCTCAGGAATATCTCCCACCGTAACCTCAGCAAGCCAGATATTGTCCGGCATGATGACGACCGTGACGCCGTCGTCGCAGTTGTTCAGGCAACTCGAGCGAACGACGCGCACATCAGTGAACTGCGCCTTGACGTTCCCCTTCAGTTTTTCATACACATCGCCCGCGCCGCGAAGCGCACAACAATTCGAACCGTCCGCGCGGCTGTTCGTGCACACAAGGACCACCTTCCGGTACGGCCGTTCCGCAGTGCGCATAGTTACACCGAACGGCGCTCAAGCACGCCCGCCTTGTACATCCCCACAAGCGCCATGAGCGCAGCGAGCACGGTCGGGCCGACAATGAGGCCGATCGGACCGAAGACCTGGAGTCCGCCAAGGATGGAAAGCAGGATGAGGAGCGAGTGCATGCGCGTCTTCCCTTCGACCAGGAACGGCTTCAGGAAATTGTCGACCCCGCCGACAAGAAGCGCCGCCCAGATCGTCATGCCGATCGCACCGCCGAGGTCGCCGGTCAGCAACAGGTAGACGATAACCGGGATAAGGACGAGCGACGTCCCGACAAAGGGGATGTTCGCCGCGATGATGACGACACCGGCCCAGATGAGGGCGCCCGGCACGCCAAAAATCGTCATGCCGATGCCCGCAAGGACGCCTTGCACCACCGCAACGATGAGCGAACCGGTCACGACCGCGCGGATGGTAAGCGCCATGCGGTCGATGATGGAGCGGTCGGTGTTGTCGCGGAACGGGCTCAGCGCCTGCATCTCTGCAACAAGGCGGTCGCGGTCTGCCAGGAAGTAAAACAGGCAGATGAAGAAAATGAACGTCTTGAAGATGACGTCTGCGGCGCCAAGGAAGATGGTCGCGAGGTTCTGTGTGATCCACGACGCGACCGAGCTGATGACCGCCGACACGTCGATGGCGGCGATACGCGCCCGCAGGACGTCCGGCAACACCTGGTACAGGGGGTGGCTCTCGAGCGAGAAGTTGGCGGCCCACGCGCGGATTTCGTCCATGCGGCCGAGAAGATCGTTCGCCTGGTCGACCATGAGGATCACCGCGATGGTGAGCGGAACCACGATGATGAGGAGCACGAGGAGGATGGTGACCAGTGCGGCGAGCTTGGGGCTGCGCAGCCGTCGGCGCAACCATGCGTCCCACGGCGAAAACACGACCGCGAAGACGCCGGCGGTGAGGAGCACCATGGCGTACGGCTCAATGATCTTCCAGAACAGGAGGAGCGCGCCGGCGCCAAGGAGCAAAAAGAACCACCGTGCGACATGCTCGTGACGGGAGCTGACAGCGAGTCGAGGCATAGATGTCGTCATCATACCAAACGAAAACACGAGCCGTGAAGCTCGTGTTTCCGCTTCGTCACCTTACTCGCGCGGGCGAGCCGGGTTGACGCTGATGGTGCGGCCGCCGAACTCGGTCTGGTTGAACATGTCAACCGCCTTGTTCATTTCGTCTTCGGTCGAGAACTCGACGAAGGCGAAGCCGCGCTTCTTGCCGGTCTCGCGGTCAATCGGCATGAAAACCGAGAGGACCTGACCCGCAGCGCTGAAGTGTGCCTTCAGCTCTTCCTCGCTGGAAGCGTACGGGACGCCGCCAACGAAGACACGCGTGTTGTCTGCCATAGGGCTAGTTACTTCTCCGTCGTTGGCACTCTCTCGTTCGTCACGGAGAAGTCACGGCACGGATGGTTAGCGACCAAACGATAGCATGTTTCCTCAGACTTGGCAAACGTGCGCGAACAGCCGGGTGACGCCGAGCAGGTCCCCTGTTTGGGCGCGCAGACGCCAGTCGAGCACCCAACAGGGTGCGAAGGCGGCAGGACCCGGCATTATCGGCGCAACCGAAGGGAATTCAGAACCACGGAAACGCTCGAAAACGCCATGGCCGCCGAGGCGATAACCGGGCTGAGGACGCCAAATGCGGCCAACGGGATACCAATGACGTTGTAGACGAACGCCCAGAAGAGGTTCTGGATGATGGCGCGGTACGTCTGGCGGGTCAGCCGGAGCGCGGCGACCACCTTTTCCGGCCCGCCGCCCACGAGCACCATCTGCCCCGCCTCGATGGCGATGTCCGTGCCGCTCCCCATGGCGATGCCAAGGTCGGCCTGGGTCAGCGCCGGCGCGTCGTTGATGCCGTCCCCGACGAACGCCACGCGCTTCCCGCCCTCCTGCGCCGCCCGCACGATCTCGAGCTTGCGCGCCGGAAGGACCTCCGCCTCCACCGCATCGATCCCGAGATCCTTCGCGATCGCCTCCGCGGTCGTGCGATGGTCGCCGGTCAGCATGACGACGGAAAGCCCCATGGCGCGGAGGTCGGATACGGTCGATCGCGCGTGCATTTTCGGTGCGTCCGCGATCCCGATCACGCCGACGATCGCCCCGTCCACCGCAACGACGATGCCCGTCTTCGCTTGCCCACGGAGCCGCGCGAGCACGCCGTCCCAGTCGCCAATCGGAATGCCTTCGCTCTCCACGTACCGCGGGTTGCCGACGAGGACAGCCCTCCCCTCGACCGTACCCCGCACACCCTTCCCCGTCACCGAGGAAAACTCCTGTACGGGCGGCACGCGCCCCGCCTTGCGCACGAGCGCTTGCGCCAGCGGGTGCTCCGACTTCGCCTCGACCGCCGCCGCAAGACGCACCACCTCCGCCTCACTTAGTCCATCGGTCACGACATCCGTCACCTCCGGTTTTCCTTCCGTCAGCGTCCCCGTCTTGTCGAACATGACGACGTCGATCTTCCGAGCGCGTTCGAGCGCCTCGCCGCTCTTAATCAGCACGCCTTCGCGCGCACCGCGGCCGGTACCGACGAGGATCGCGGTCGGCGTCGCAAGGCCAAGCGCGCACGGGCAGGCAATAACCAGCACCGCGACCGCGTTGATGAGGGCCCCCGTCGCCCCGGCGCCCGCGAGCATCCAGCCGGCGAACGTCGCCGCGGCGATCACGATGACGACCGGCACGAACACGCCCGAAATGGTGTCGGCGAGCTTCTGGATCGGCGCCTTCTTTTCCTGCGCCTCGCCGACCAGCTTCACGATTTGCGCGAGCACGGTGTCTTTCGGCTCCTTTGCCACCTCGACCGTCAAGGCACCCGAAGCGTTGATGGTCGCGCCGAACACGGTATCGCCCGTTTGCTTGCCGACCGGGATGCTCTCGCCGGTCAGCATGGACTCATCGACGGACGAGGCGCCCTCGACGACCGTGCCGTCGAGCGGCACCTTTTCTCCCGGCTTCACGAGGACGCGGTCGCCGATACGGAGCGCATCAACCGGGACGTCCTCGGTCGTGCCGTCCGCGCGCATGCGGTGCGCCATCTTCGCGCCGAGCTCCATGAGCTTCGCAATCGCCTCCCCGGCCTTCCCTTTGCTGCGCGCCTCGAAGTAGCGGCCGAGCAGGATGAAACCGGTAATAACCGCCGCGGTCTCGAAGTAGAGGTCTTCCCCGCCGCCCACGAGCTGCCCCCAGCTCAGGGCAAGCGCGGCGAGCGTACCCATGGAGATGAGCGTGTCCATGTTCGCCCGGAACTTTGGGAGGAGCTTGAGCGCCATGCGGTGGAACTCCATGCCAGGCCCGAGGACGACGATGGACCCAAGCACCGCCTGGATCCATGGCGAATACGGCAACTCCATGCCGAACATCGCCAACACGAGGGTGGGAATGCCGAGCGCCAGCGCGATGGCCGCCTTCTTGCCCGCGGTCTTCGCGTTGCCGTGCATCCTGTGGTCCTGGCCATCTCCATGATGCCCTCCCCCGACCTTGTACCCCGCACCCTCGACGACGGCATGGATCGCATGCTCGGTCGTCGCCCCCTCGTCAAACGTCACCGTGGCTTGCGACAAGGCGAAGTTCACCGCCGCGTCGCTGACTCCCCGCGTTTCTTTCAGCGCGCGTTCAATGGTCACCGCACAGGACGCACAGTGCATGCCTTGAATAGGAAAGGTTGATTTCATAAAGTTGGATAACGGCCGGGTGACGCCGAGCAGGTCCCCTGCTTGGGCGCGCAGACGCCAGTCGAGCACCCAACAGGGTCGCGCTCAGCGCGACAGGGTGCGAAGGCGGCAGGACCCGGCCTGTAACGCTTAGGACTTCGGTTCAACGATCATCGTCCCACGGACCATGCCCATCGAACAGCTGAACGTATACTTCCCCGCTTTCGTCGGTGTGAACGCGATCTCGTTATAGCCCGTCTTAATGCGCGTCTGTACGCCAAAGGCCGGCAGCACGAGGGTATTCGCGCAACCGAGGAAATCCCCGCCGTACACCTCCCAACGAACGGGAATGTCTTCCGTAACCGTCAGCACGTTCGGCGAGTACCACCCGCTCCCCACCTCCATCTGGACGACCTGGACGCCATTATCGAGCACCGCGGCCTCCGAGACCTCGGTGCCTGAGACGCCGAAGCCGCCCCACCCGAGGAGCGTCGCGCCGTTCCCAAGCTGGGCGATGCCGAGCGCGACCACGAATGCGCCGACGACGCGGGTGACGCGCCCGAGCGTCGCGCCGCGTACCGACCCGGCGGCCGCACCGATGCCAAGCAGCGCCGGCGCAGTGCCGAGCGCGAAGACGGTCATGATGGCCGCGGCCTGCCCGGGGCTTCCCGTCGACATGGCGAGGAGCTGCATCGATTGCGTAAAGCCGCACGGCAGGAAGAACGTCAGCGCGCCAAGGACGGCCGGTCCCCACGGCTTCTCGCTCTCGCCGAGGTCATGGATGAAGTGCGACAGACGCTTCGGGGGGCGGATGCCGAATCCGCTCGGGAAGACGCCCAAGAGCTCGGTACCGATCGCAATCATGAGGAGCGCGACCACCACGACCAAGACGCCGTTCGCGAACGTATCGAACTGGAGCGCGCTGCCGAGCGCCCCGATGAGCGCGCCAAAGCCGGCAAATCCGGCAAGGCGGCCGAGGTGGAAGAAGAGGTGCGGCCGCATACGGAGCGCAAACGGCGCACCCGGGCTCCGCTTCGCCTGGCGGGCAGCCACCGCGGCGACAAGGCCGCCGACGACCGCCGTACACGACGAAAACGCCGCAACGATACCCACAACGAATACCGCGCCAAGCCCGGCGCCCGCGTCGACCTCCGGCGAATATGTCAGGAGACCGGTGACGGACAAGACCATGTACGCGCCGGCGACCGCGGCTGCGGCGAGCACCAGCGTTTCCCACGAGAACTTCGCCGGCTTGGCCTCTGCGCCGTTCGCAAAGCGGTAGCCGTGCTTGCCCACGACCTGTTCGAGGTCGTTCGGGGCGAGCGCTACCCCGTCATCGACCGTCAGCGTCACCTCGCCCGAGGCGTGCGACGCCCGGACGCGTCGGACACCGGGGATCTGCCTGAGCTCCCGTTCAAGGACGATCTCGCAACTCGCGCACTTGGTGCCGAGGACGCGAAAGCGCAATTGTTTTGCCATACACAAACACAAGATAAGGAATAACGTCGGAAACCGCGCCGCGCGTTACTCCCGCTTGCAGGTGGTCAAGATCCTCCGGGTGCGTCCCGGGTCGGGAACCCATGCCGGCCGCAACACCGGCCGCACGCCAGGAAATGCGAACGTGAACGCAACGACGGCAACGAGCGCTGCAACAACAAGAGGCGTGAATGTTGCCAAGGTCTTTTCGATCGCGGTCGCCTCGGTCAGGCAGTGGAGGAAACACATCGGGTCGCCCGCCATCTCGTCCGCCGCCATCCCGTGCGCGTCGTGCCCCGGCATCGCGTCCATCGCAACCGGCGTCGCAAGGAACATTGCGACGGAAGCGAGGACAGCGGCAATGACGAGCCACCACTTCATACGCATCCATTACAGCACAAGTCGTCGTCCACTTCCAGCCACGGAAATTGTCGCGTACAATAGAGCCAATATGGTAGGAGCGTTCCCCCTGTTCACGGCGCTGCTCGCCGTCCTGTGGGCAGTCATCTTTGTCCTGAACCGCGAGCTTCGTCGCGAGATGCTGATCCTCAGCATCACCGCGTTCTTCCTCGCGCCGGTCATCGTCACCGTCCGCGGGGGTGACGCGTCGCTCGTCGCGGAGCGATTTTCCGGCATGCACCTCCTCGACCTCGTCTTCGCCTTCGCGGTCGCAGGCCTTGCCGGGTCCATCTACCACGCGGTCTTCGGCAAGCACTACCACCGCCTGCCGAAAATCCGCAGCAAGAGGGCCGAGGACGGCGCGCTTGTGCAGATCTGGCTCATCCGCGTGTTCATCGGCGCCCTTATCTTCCTCTGGGGCATCGTGTTCACGACCCTCGCGTTCGACCTCACTCCCGCCCCCGCCGCACTCGCGACCGGCATCGTCATGGGCGTGTACATCATCGTCCACCGCCACGACCTCCTCGCCGACACGCTGTTGTCCGGACTCCTCACCGGCCTTGTCGCGTTCATCGCCGGCTCCATCGCCATGCTCGGCACCACGGTCGACTTCGAAAGCGCGCTCATCGCGGAGCACGGCTATCTCGGCACGGTCCCCGTCGACCTTGTCACGTGGTCGGCCGCCTTCGGCCTCGGCCTGGGGCCGCTGTACGAATATATCCGCAGAATTTCGGTGAGCTAACGTATGGCCGCACCCGTCCCGAACGAATTCAGCTTTGCATCCCACGAGGGCCAGCTTGCCGTCGACTGCATCGAGACGCCCAAAGAGATCGTCATCCGCTCTGCCATCGCCGGCGTCCGCCAAGAAGACCTCGAGATCCACGTCACGGAAGACCTGGTGACGATCCGCGGCGAGCGACACCTTGACCGCACGCCTCCGCATAGTACCGTGCATTACAGTGAATGCTTCTGGGGCGCGTTTTCACGCTCCATCGTGCTCCCCTGCCGCGTCAAAACCGACGAGGCGGACGCGGTACTGAAAAACGGCATCCTCACGATCACGATTCCCAAGGCCTACGGCGACGTGAAGCTCGCCGTCCGCGAAGACGTCACCTAGTATGAACATGCTCGAGCACGCGACGGAAGAAAAGAAGGGGCGTCTGCGCCTTCCGTTTCCGATTCCTCCGAAGTCCGTGGTCGTTTCCATCTGCGTGGTCCTCGGCGTCCTCGTCATCACGTTCGGCGCCGCAGCCGCGGTCCAGCTGACGGCAAAGGACCGGGCGCTTTCCGGCATCACGTACGCCGGCATCGACGTCGGCGGCCTCGACCGGATCGCGGTCACTGAGCATATCCAGTCCGCGGTCAATGCCATGCTCGACGCAGGGCTTGTGGTTAGGGTCGGCGATGACGAGAAGACCTTTGCACTTCGGAGCGAAAGCGTCGACGTCGCCTATGCGCTCATCGATATTGATGTGAGCGCCGGGGTCGATGCCGTGATGGCCGAAGGCAAGGGCAAAGAGCCGTTCACCCTGCTGTATGGCCTGTACCTCGCCACATTCGGTTCACGAAACCTCACACCCTCGACCACGATCGGCACCGAGCAGCTGACGGACATGATCCGCACCCTCTTCGCGGATGCGGAAGACCCCGGAGTCCCGACGGACTTCCGTATTACGAAGGAAGACGGGGCGTACGACATCCAGGTCATCGAGGGCGAGGACGGCACCGCGCTCGCCACGGAAGAGGCAATGGCGGAGCTGCTTGCCGACGCCGAAGACCTTTCGCTTACGACGCTCGACGTCGCGACCGTCACGGTGCCGCCGCGTGTCACGGGCGGCGAGGCGGAGACGCTCATATACGACGTGGAGCAGGCGCTTCGGTACGCGCCATACGATGTCACCTACCAGGCGGACGACGAGGCGGAATGGCTCTCGTGGGAAGTCACCGCGGACGACCTCACGGACTGGCTCATGCCGGACGTCGGCGATGACGGCGAGGTCTTCCTGACGCTCGACGCAAACGCAATGGCCGAGTTCTTGGCGACCCTCCACGAGGCTATCGACATCGCGGCGCAGGACGCCCGGTTCGCAATGGAAAACAACCGTGTCGTCGAGTTTGCCGGGAGCCACAACGGCGTGAGCGTGAACGATGCTGCGACGATCGACGCGATCGTCGACCACTTTGACGTCCCCGAAGCCCTCCGCGGATCGAGCATCGTCGTCGCGGTCGACACGGTCGCGCCGACCGTCACGACCGCCAACGTCAACAGCCTTGGCATTACTGAAGTGCTCGGCGTCGGCGCCTCCAGCTACAAAGGTTCCCCTTCAAACCGCATCCAGAACATTGCGCACGGCGCCTCCAAGCTCAACGGCATCCTTGTTGCGCCAGGAGAAACCGTCTCGCTCGTAGAAAAACTCGGCCCATTCACTGTGGCCGACGGGTACCTTCCCGAGCTTGTCATTAAGGGCGATGAGATCAAACCAGAGGTTGGAGGTGGCCTGTGCCAGATTGGCACAACTACCTTCCGTGCGGTAATGAACTCGGGCCTTAAAGTTGTCGAGCGACGCAATCATTCACTTGTCGTGAGTTACTACAACGACTTGAGTAACGGCAACCCGGGCACCGACGCAACCATCTACGACCCCTCGCCGGACTTCAAGTTCATGAACGACACGACGAACTACATCCTCCTCACCACAGAAATGAATACGGAGGAGCAAATGTTGTACTTCACCTTCTGGGGGACGAGCGATGGCCGCAAGGGCAGCTACGAGCCACCACAAGTACTGAGCTGGAGCGGGTACGGCGCCACCCAGTACACCGAAACCGACACCCTGGCACCAGGCGTCGAGAAATGCCAATCGCCGCACCCTGGGGCCACCACGACCTTCACGTACACCATCCAATACCAAGACGGCACGACGTACGAGGAAGAATTCTTCTCGAGCTACCGGTCGCTCCCGAAAATCTGCTTAGTCGGGCGAGACCCCGCTGCACCTCCCGAAACCCCACCTACTACACCGGAGTCATCAACAGAGACAGAACCCACATCAAGCGATACCATTACCCCCGTGGCCGAATAAGCCACGGGGTTCGCTTTATGAAAACATGGGATCACGCAATCTGGCGCTACTTTCTTTTCCGCGGCACGCTCAGCCGAGCATATTTACCGATCCTGGTCGTGTACATGCTCGACCAAGGACTATCGCTCGAGCAGATCGCCCTTGTCACCGTTGCCGGACAGATCGCGTCACTTGCGTTTGAAGTGCCAAGTGGGGCTATCGCGGACACGCTGGGCCACCGCAAAACACTCATCATCGCCATGATTGGAGAGGCCGTCTCCTCGCTCCTCTTCCTCGGGGGTACTCTTCCCTGGGTCATGGCGGCAACGCTGGGCTACTTCTTCTTCAATTCATTACAGAGCGGCACCGGAGAGGCACTATTCTTCGAGTATCTTCAGTCGATCGGGCGCAAGGACGAACATCTCGCACTGCTCGGCCAGGGTAAATCGCTGGGCTGGAGCATAAACATGCTTGCGGTCCTGGTAGGCGGCGCCAGCTACGCGATCCATCCGACAGTCCCGTTTATCGGATGCGCAATCATTTTTATCCTTGGGGCATTCACGATTGCCGGATTCCCAAGTATTCCGCGTTCGGTCTCCGTCGAAAGACGGGAGGGCTTTCTCGAACTCCTCGGCCATTTCCCCCGCGGTATACATACCATTATTTCGCACCGCTACGTTTTTTGGCTGGTGGTTATTAATGCGTTGCTTATCGGGGCCATCAGTGGCAGCAGTGATTTCCAACAAGTTATCTTTACAAACCTCGGGGCAACTTCGCTATTCATTGGCATTGTCTACGCAGCCAAACGGGGATTGTCCGTTATCCTGAGCGGGTACGCCTATCGATTAAAACCCATACATCCGCCGGTGCTGATGGCCAGCTTCACCCTCATTACTGCGTTGTACATGATCGCGACGCCTTCCATTGATTCCTTCTTGCTGTACGGAGGTGCCGTATTGCTGTCGGTCGTCGCCCTCGCGCTCCTCGACGTCCTGTTCAATGACATGCTCAACCATGCAATCCCCTCGCTGTCGCGAGCAACAACGCTCTCGATCGCGAACTTCGCGAAATCCATCGTGGGCATCGTTGCTGCCGCACTTTTCGGATGGCTCAACACCTCGCCGGAGTATACATTCCGCATCCTCGGCATCGCCGTTCTCTTCGCCGTCGCCGTCCCGCTCGTACTGCTCACCCGAGCCAACCAACCGATAGCCGAACGGGCGTAAGAAACACCGCCCCAGCCACTGGCCAGCTCTGCAATTTTGCCCTATTGACAGGGGTTTTTAGGCATGTTACGTTTCGCCGTCACCTGTGTGGTTGCCGTGAGACTGCAGTCACGACAAGCATGGGGACATATCTCGTTACATGATTCTGGCTACGGCTGGTCCCATCGCAACACATATGTCTTCTTGACTGCAGTTTCGCGGTTGTCACAGTCAAGGAGGAGGCACAAAAACCACGCCAATTGGCGTGGTTTTTTGTTTACTTCTGATGGGCAACAGTGAGAATACGGCCGTGATCCGCAAGCCAAAAATGGACCAAATGGGACGTTGCTACTTGATGATCTTGTCGATAATGCCGTACTTCAGGGCATCCTTGGCGCTCATGAATTTGTCGCGTTCCGTGTCCTCGGTGACCTTGGCGAGCGGCTGGCCGGTATGCTTGGCCAAGATGCTGTTCAGGCTGTCCTTCATGAGGAGGATGCGGTCAGCGTGGATTTTGATGTCCGTCGCCTGCCCCTCGACGCCGCCGAGCACCTGGTGGATCATGACCTCCGAGTTCGGGAGTGCCAGGCGCTTGCCCGGAGCGCCGGCCGCAAGGAGCACCGCAGCCATGGACGCGGCCATGCCGACGCAGATCGTCGAAACGTCCGGGGCGATGTACTGCATGGTGTCGTAAATAGCGAGACCCGACGTCACCGAACCGCCTGGGCTGTTGATGTACAACTTGATGTCGCGCGTTTTGTCCTGGCTCTCAAGGAAGAGCAGCTGGGCGATAATCGCGTTCGCCACACCATCATCGATCGGCGTACCGAGGAAGATGATACGGTCCTTGAGGAGGCGCGAGTAGATGTCGTACGAGCGCTCGCCATACGTGGTCTTTTCAATAACGATCGGGACCATGTACTGCGAATCGTTGAGTTGCGGAATGGTTTTATTCATAACGAAATAATGTTGCCACCACTAGGGCCTTTTGTAAAGCCGTACCTATCTCGCAGCCCGCACCACTCCCGCCTCAAGGGTGAGCACGCGGTCCGGACGAAGTGCCTGAAGAAACTGGTCGTAGTGGGTTACCACCAAAAACCCCGTGTCCTGAGCGCGTAGCGCCGCGATCGCTTCAGCAGCATAGCCCATCGCATCGCGATCAAGACCAGAGTCCGGCTCATCAAGGAGCGCATACTTCGGTCGCAGCACAAGCATCTGCAGCAGTTCCGACTTCTTCTTTTCGCCGCCCGAAAATCCTTCATTAAGAGACCGATCGCCGAACTTCGGATCAAGCCGTAACAGGCCTGACGCCTCAGCAACAACGCGATCGAACTCCTCCTGTTTGGGACGCTCCCCTTGTACTGCCGCAATCGCCGTGCGCAAGAAGTCCTTCATCGGTACGCCCGTCACTTCTGGCGGATGTTGGAGCGACAAGAAAAGCCCGCGCTTGGCGCGCTCGTGCGGTGGCAATGCGGTGAGGTTGTGGTCATCGAGCACAACGCTTCCGGCCGACGCCGTATAGGCCGGATGACCCATGATGGCATTGAGCAAGGTCGATTTGCCCGCCCCGTTTTTCCCCTGCAGCACAACGACTTCCCCCGGGCGGACGATAAAATCGGCGTCGATAATAACCGACGATTCGCCACGCATGACTACAAGATGGTGAAGGGAGAGTTCATTCACACAACGCACACAAAAAATGTTCGATCGGACAGATTACGTTCCTTTCGCCAAGACTGCCCGCAGGGCACGCAGTGGCAAAAGTGCGCAATCGAGTCTGCCCGATGTTACCGCGACCCCGAGCTTTTGCAAAAACTCTTCATCGCTCCTGCCGCCATCCCGCCACTGGCTATCGGTCAGCCACCACTCCGTAAGAAGTGACGCCGCCGCGGTCGAAAGCGCACACCCGTGGCCATCGAACATAATCCCCTGCTCGCCAAGCTGCATGATGCAAACGTCGCCACAGGACGTATTCGCCTCACGGTGCGTCTGAGTGGCATGGGCAAGCACGCCCTTGTTCCGCGGGTACCGAGCGTGCTCAATGATGTGTTCACGGTACAGGTCAGACATACCCGAATGTTGCTCGTGCATCACGGATACCATCAATGAGACGGGCGATATCTTCTTCGTCGTTATAGAAACCCAGGCTGGCTCGGACAACGCCTTCCGGAGCAATGGATCCGACGAGCGGCATGGCGCAATGATGACCCGCCCGAACCGCCACTCCCCGTTCACCAAGCAAGGTCGCTACGTCATGCGGATGCATACCAGGAACACGGAACGAGACAACGCCGATACGGTCGTCCATGCTATCCGGGCCAATGATTTCTACATCGCCGAGCGAGAGCAGACCGACGATGAGCTCACGCGTGAGCACAGTTTCGCGATCGTCGATCGCATCCATGCCGATGGAGGCGAGATAGCGCGTTGCCGCCGCGAGCCCGATAGCCCCCGAAACGTTTGGCGTGCCTGGTTCAAATTTCCACGGCGCATCTTCGTACGAAATATCCGATCGAAGTACCTCGCGCACCATGCCGCCACCAAGCGACGACGGGGTGAGCGATGCAGCCACAGCGCGCGCCATATATAGCACGCCGGTCCCCATTGGGCCGTACATTTTGTGCCCGGAGAATACCACTGCATCTGCACCCCACGTTGTGACATTGAGCGCAGCGTGAGGGACGTATTGTGCAGCATCAACAACCACGAGCGCGCCGCGTGCATGTGCCAGCGCAACGATGTCAGCGATCGGGTTTACCGTACCAAGCACGTTCGATGCCGCTGACACGACAACGACACGGACCCGTTCGTTGAGCATGATGCCAAAGGTAGCAAGATCAAAGCGGTACTCTTTTGTATGTGGCACGGTCGTCATTATTGCGCCCTTCGCTTCCGCAACACGCCGCCATGGGAGCAATGCGCTGTGATGCTCCATCGAACTCACCAGGATGCCGTCGCCAGCTGCTAAAAATTCACCAACCATCTGCGCTAGCATGTTCATCCCCGCCGTGGCGCCAGACGTCCACGCGACTTCGTCCGTGTTCGCTCCGATAAACGAGGCGATGTCGCGTCGCGCGCCTTCATACGCCTCGGTAGCCATCTCTGCTTCAGCGTAGACGCCGCGATGCACGTTCGAGCGCATACGCACCTCGAAGTTCATCATTGCATCGAGCACCGGTGCCGGCATCTGGGCCGTAGCGGCAGTATCGAGATACGCCAAACCCGGCCGATTCTGGAACATCGGGAATTCGTCACGCCGGTTTTGCCACATTTGCACCATACCTAGGCTGACAAAAATGCTTCTGCAAGGGTGTGCTTCGCCTCCTGCTCGGACAATCCGCGGCTCTGCAAATAATAGAGGACGCCTGCATCTGCGTGCCCAACCGTGGCCGCATGGTTGCACGCGACGTCGTCGTTGGCAACGGACAGGGTCGGCAAGAGGTCGGCCTCGGCTCGCCCACCAAGAAGTAACGCATCCAGCCGCTCACTCCCCCGCGATCCTACGCCCTCCCTGCCGATGACAATGCCGCCGCGAGCAATCGCCTTTGCGCCGTCTTCAAGCACGAGCCGTGTACGCAGGTACGAAGTCGACGAAGGGGCATGGAAGACGTTCGTGCAGACATCAAGCTGGCCGGACACGTGAAGCGCTGTACGTTCACGGTACGAGGCGCCTTCTTCAAGTTCAACCGTAATTACTACACGAACGACATGGTCGATATTGCCCTCGTATCGAACATTCAGTGCTTCGTTGCGTTTCACTTTTTTCACGATCGTGAAATATGTGTAACGCTTCGCGAGTATCCGGAGGTCACCATATCCCGTGATCACTACCGATCCTTCACCGGTCAGTTCAAGGACGCCATCTCCCGTCAACGTCAGGTGGTCACCTTCCAGCGTACCTTCCCCACAAAAAGCGATCGAGGGCGCGCCGAACACGACCGACCGGTAATCGGCAGCGATTTGCAACCCATATTTTTGCACCGTGTTGTTCTGCATACTGTTCCTGCAACCATCCCGACGCAAGGAGGGACCTAGAAAATTCGCTAGGCCCTTCGGCAGTTGCCTCAGGGTGGAACCAAGCGAGTTTAGCCCACCGAGTTTTCCATTTCTAAGTCAATTAACCTATTCAGCTCGATCGCGTACTCAAGCGGCAACTCGCGGACGATCGGCTCCAAAAATCCGTTCACCACCATGCGGCGCGCTTCCTCGGGTTCGATGCCGCGACTCGCCAAGTAAAACAGTTCTGCCTCACCAATGCGCCCGGTGGTTGCCTCATGTGCCACAGTAGCTGTGTCCGACGCGATCTTCATTGTTGGCAGCGTGTCCGTGCTCGAAGCCGCATCAAGAAGGAGCGCATCACACGTCACGCTCGCGGCCGCCCGTGCCGCTTTTGGCGTCATCCGGACAAAGCCACGGTAAATGCTCTTGCCGCCGTCCTTACTGACACTTTTCGAGCGGATCGTCGAGCGCGTGTTCGGCGCCACATGCACCATTTTTGCCCCCGTATCCTGTATCTGACCCTCGCCGGCAAACGCGACGCCAAGAAAATCGCTGCGCGCACCTTCGCCACGCAGGATGCTCGCCGGGTACAACATCGTCACGCCGCTGCCAAAATTACCATTCACCCACTCCATGACACCGCCTTCATCGACGAGTGCACGTTTAGTGTTCAAGTTAAACGTATTCTTGCTCCAGTTCTCGATCGAGGAATACCGGACGCGCGCATTCTTCATGACATGAATCTCTACGCAACCCGCATGCAGCGACTGCACCGTAAATCGCGGCGCCGAACAACCTTCGATGTAATGGATTTCACTCCCCTCGTCAGCGATGATGAGCGTATGCTCAAACTGACCACCATGCTTCGCGTTCATGCGGAAGTACGCCTGTAGCGGAATCGTCACCTTTACTCCCGGCGGCACGTAAATGAATGTCCCGCCACTCCATACTGCGGCGTGCAGCATGGCGAACTTGTGGTCATGCGCCGGCACGCACGTCGTCATAAAAAACTTTTCGACGACATCTGGATACAGGCGCAGCGCCTCGTCCATGTTTTCGAAAATAACCCCCTGCTCTGCCCACTCTTCCTTGAGGTTGTGGTAGATCACGTCGGAGTCGTATTGCGCGCCGACACCGCCGAGGAGCTCCTGCTCGGCCTTCGGGATACCGAGCTTGTCGAATGTCGCGCGGATGTCTGCCGGGACGTCCTCCCAAGACTTCTGTTCCTCTGCGTCCGGACGGACAAAATACACGAGCTTGGAAAAGTCGATCGAGGAAATATCCGGCCCCCACTCCGGGACCGGCGTCGTCAGGAAACGTTCCAGCGCGGCAAGACGCTTCTCGAGCATCCATGACGGCTCGCCTTTTTGGCGGGAAATTTCAACGACGACGTCGCGGGAAAGCCCCGGGGTTGCGGCAAACTTCGGCTGGTGGCCGCTGGGGGTATCAAGAATGTCCCGGAGCGCGTCCATAGTGGGCTTCATCCTATCGAGGAGTGCGGGGTCTGTAAACAGAATGCTATACTCTACGCATATGGATGCGAAACTTGCGCTGACCATTGCGATCGCTATTCTCACGCTTGCCGGTATCGGCATCTGGACCGCATGGTCGATCCGCAGCAGTACCTGGCGGGGCAAGAAACAGCCGCAACGGATTCCGGCTGCCGTCATGGCGCGGGTGCGGCAGTACGACACGGCCCGACGCGTGACCGGCTGGGGCGCCCTCGCACTCTTCCTCCTCGCCTTCATCCTCCAAGACACGCAGTCCTGGCGTCCGCTCCTCGCCGCCGCAACCACCGTACTCGGCGTGTGGTTCGTCATCCGGCAATACCAGATGATGCTCGTGGGACAGTACGAAGACCTCGAAACCGGCGTCGTCTTTTTTGGCAAACCCGCACGAGTCGATGCCATCATCGGCCTCGTGTTCGGGATCGGAGCGATGCTTGTCGGCGTTTACGGACTCGTTTCCGAACTCTTCTGACAAAATGTGACGCGGTGGAGCGACGTCAGGCCATGGGCCCGAAGCGCAGCACGGTGCTCCGGCGTCGCATAGCCCTTGTGATGGTGAAAGCCGTACTGCGGGTATTCTTCGTGTAGGCGTTCCATGAGCACGTCGCGGTACACCTTGGCGATAATCGACGCGGCGGCGATCGAAAGACACTGCGCGTCGCCGTCGATGACGGACATTTGTGCATGGCTGACTTCGGGGACACGGAAACGTCCGTCGACGAATACAAACGCCTCGCTCGAGATGGGAGCAAGTGCCCGACGCATGGCGAGCAGCGACGCGTGGTGGATGTTGATCCGGTCGACCGTCGCGGCATCCGCTTCCCCGATCGACCATCCGGCCGCATGGGACTTAATAAACTCTTCCGCGGCCTTCCGCTGGCTAGCCGAAAGCGTCTTACTGTCACGCACCATTGACTTCCATCCTCGGCGCAACGTCGACGGCATGACGACGACAGCGGCAACCACGGGTCCCGCAAGGCACCCGCGTCCCACTTCGTCGCACCCCGCGACCGCCCCCGCACCTGCCGCCAGGACTGCGAGTTCCCGTTTGTAGGTCGGACGAATCATGCCCAACTCCGCTTTTCGTTCTCTGCCTCCTTGTCACGGAACGCCTTCTCGAGGTCAACGCCGTAGCCATTTGCGAGGTCGAGAAGGTAGATGAGGACGTCAGCGAATTCGCCTTCGAGATCGTCGGTGTTCGGTTTCGCCGGATCGAGCAAAAACTTTGCGCGCTTGCGCATCGCTTTCGCCATCTCCCCCACCTCTTCGATAAATAAAAGCAACTTCTGCTCGTGCGTGTTCTTGTCGAACCCACGCTCGGCACACATCTGCCGCACGTACTCCTGAAAGTCCTGCATTGTCGGCCGCTGCGGAAGGGTTGCCATAGAAAAAAGAGTTCGCTTCATGGTCGGGCCGACAGGGCTCGAACCTGCGACCTGCTGGTCCCAAACCAGCCGCTCTAGCCTACTGAGCTACGGCCCGTCCATCAAGTGAACTCGGAGCCGCAATATACCGGAAAATAGCCGTTCCGTCCACTCTAGTAGGGCCATTCGACGCCCGTCAGGAGCAAGGACGCCTCAGTCGTGAGGTATTGGCTGATAATCGTATTGTTGACACCGGTCACGGTAAACACCTCACCGAACCGGTACTCAGCCACCTCGGTATCGCCGAGTTCGGCCTTCGACCCGTCCGCAACATAGTACGTCGTCCCGTTTGCCGCGGTCAGCACCGTTCCGTCCGGGTGCACGGCGCTGTCGATGTCCTCCCCAACCGTGTAGTTGCCCCAAAACGCGTCCGAGACGTCGATCACGTGGCTTGCCCAATCCGCACCGTAGAGCTGAAGAGCGACCGCTTCGCTCGCGACCCACCGCAAGACACCGCCCGGCTCGACCGCGAAGACCTTGGGGTTGGTCTGGAGCTTCACGAGGTAGGTACCGGGGCGCACCGTGACGTTTGCGCCGAGCGTATACGCGGCCATTGCGTCTGTGTCGACGGTGACGACATCGTCAAACGACAACCCCCAGCTGGCAAATACCGTCTCGGTTGTGAACGCATGGCGCTTGCCGTCGCTCCCGAGGATGTAGACTGCGGACGAGTCCTCGGTTTTGATAAGCGTGCCGGCGGTATACGACGCTGACGGCGTGTCCTCATCCGATTCTTCAGCCGGCTCTTCCGTGTCGGTTGAAGGCTCTTCCTCCACGACCTCCTCGGGAACCTCGATTGCATCGAGACGCCAGACGCCCTCGGTCGTACTCGTAATGCGGACATACCGGTACTCGCCGGCACCGTCGTACTGTACGCTGATTTCCGTGGTGCTCAGCGGGATCGTCGCGCCGCGGGTCGCAAGAAGGACGTTTTCTGCGCTCAAGAATTCCACGGAATAGCCCGCGCCGTGGTCGAGGAGATACAGGTGGAGCGTGAGATCGCCATCGCTCTCCTCGCCTTCGCCGAGGTCGAGCGTGATCTTTGCGCCGGTATCAAAAAAGTCGGCGTACGCGCCGTCCGGGGCGCCAACGGCGTTACTCGAGGTATAGACGTTCGCGCTGACGTACGTGATGCTGTTCGCGTACGGGTCGGCGGCATACGCCACGGACAGAGGGGTGAACAGGGCCGCAAAGGCAATCGAGAGAAACCAGCGCATAGTGGCTTCAGTATAGCAAAAAGGAGCGCCGCCGTGCGAGGCGCACGGCGGCGAGGTGGGTGCGGCGTCTTAGGCCGCTTCGACGATGGACGCGAGGACGTTGGCGAAGGCCTGCCCCTCGGGCGTCGTCGGGGACCGATCATCGGTCGTCTGGAGTTCGCGGAGGTCCGCGACGAGGTCGCGGCGTTCCTTGCGAGCCCGCATCGCCGCCATCGTCACGTTGATGATGGTCTGGCAGTGGGGCGCCACGAAGGGACCGGAGCGGCCGAGGAACCGGAGCGGCCTGCCGATCTTGCGGCCGAGGGCGCTCAGACCGTCGGACCAGACGGCCAGGCTCATCTCGACGTGGTCGCGAGCGGTCCGGGCCTCACGCATGCCGCCCCATTCCATGATGAGGTCGATCTGCTGGGGATGCTTCGTCCACTTCACGCCCGTCTCGGCTTTGTGTCAGGTTGCATGTCAGCGGTCATCAAACGAGTCGACAAGAACCGCCGAAACGATGACGAAGCTGTGTCCCGCAGCTAGCAAGCTACGGCTCGTAATCCTCATCCGCGTATGCCTTTTGCAGCGCTTCAAGTAGTGCTTCCTGCCGCTCGTCGAGGCTCTCGTATCCGTCAGCCCACGCCAGTGCCTCCTTGGCCGCAGGAAGTTCGAGCCCGTATTCAGCACGTAGCTCCTTGACGGTGTCGATTGTACCGATGCCTGCCCGCTTCGCCGCCAATGCGGCCTCGGCGCTTGTTAGGCCGATGGCGCGACAGCGCGCGATCAACTCCCTTGCGGTCACTTGACCCCCTCCAAGTAGTAGGTTTGGAAGTAGACGGTCTGGTTGCCGCCCCCTCCTAGTGACGCGACCACCTAAAATAGGACACATTGCTGCAACCTTAATTGTGGCAAGTAAGTGTCTATTTTTATGTCCACGCCAGGGGTACCTGTTCCTCCCGAGTTGCGCGCACAGATTATCGCTTCCATTAAAGGAGGGACCTCTATCGCTCAAGCCGCCGAGACGCACCATATCTCCACGAAGACCATCGCCAAATGGATGCGCCAACTGTCAGGCAGCGCCCAAGCCACCACCAACGAACTCCAGAAGGCGAAGAAGCACATTGCATTCCTTGAGCAGGTCATTCTCGGCCTCGTCCTTGAACAGCAGGCAAAAATCTACAAAGCTTAGAGGATGCAGCACATTTTCCTCTCCGCCTACGGGGTTCCCATCGCTGTGCAGGCACGTCTTTCCGGAAGGTCCCGGTCGTACTTCTACTATCAGCGGAAGCAGCCACGGAAGGACGCGGACTTCCTTGTCCGCGTCCTTGCCGTTCACAAGGCGCATCCGTATTACGGCTACAAAAAGATCGCCACGGAGCTCGGGGCGAGTCACAAGCGCGTCTATCGCATCATGCGCATGCACGGGCTGCGAGCAAAGAGCTCGCGTCGGCGACGTTCAAAAAATCAGTATACTTCGCCGAAAGTATCACGACCGAATCTCCTAAAGGGCACAATCGTCACGGAGCCTAACCAAGTGTGGGCTGGTGACTTCACGCACTTCACGTGGAAACGTCGCACCTACTATCTCGCCACCATCATGGACATCCATACCCGGCAGATCATCGGCTGGCATGTGGCTCCCAGCCATTCCGTTGGTCTTGTACTTGAGGCGCTCAAGATGGCCATTGGCCGACGTTCCAAGGCCCCGGCGATCTTCCACTCGGATCACGGCAGCGAGTACATTAGTGCAGAATATCTCACAAAACTTAAAGAGCTCGCCATCAGTCCGTCGAACAGTGCAAAGGGAAAGCCGTGGGAAAACGGCTTCGTCGAGTCCTTCAATTTCCGCTTCAAAGAGGAGTTTGAGGATCCGAACCGGTTCTCCGCCTTCGACAAACTCTTTGAGGAACTCTGCGGCAAGTTCGCCGAGTACAACGGCGACCGTATCCACAGCGCCCTCAAGATGTCCCCCGATGCCTTCCATGAACGCCGGATGCGGGAACTGGACGGGACAATAGCGGCGTCTTAATAGGCAAGAATATCACCAACAATAGGTGTCCTAAAAAAGGTGGTCTTGCCACTGCCTCGGCGGCGGCCAGCTCTTGTTGCCTTGCTTCCTCCGCCTCCGCTTGCGCGTTGATCCACTCCGCGCTGGCGCGGCGGATGCTCAACAAGATCTGCCATGCGCCAGGCACGTACTCCAGTACCTCCGCTCGGACCTCCTGCCCGATGCGCAAGTACTCCTCAGGCGCGTTGATCCGGCGCACGGCGATTTCGGAAATGTCCACCCGGCCGATCAGGCCGGGCGCCAACAGCAGCGTGGCGCTCCGGCGCCCAAGCCCAACTACCGAGCAGGTGACCACGGAGCCCTTCGGGTTGCCTAGCTGATACTCCTGCCATCGGGTCCGGGCACCCAAGAGGAGCCGTTTGCCGCGGCCGTGTTCAAGCTCTCGCCTAATCTGGTCGAGGACATGTGGAGGAGGAAGCTCAGGGAGATCTGTCGGCTCGGCAGTCGCCAATGCGGCGGCCTCCATCGTGCGAACGGCCATGGCGGCCTCCCACTGCGTCACAGGCCGTGAGGCGGAATGGTTGATCCGGTCGCGGATGTCTATGGCCGAGCCGAGTTCCTCGGGTAGCGCGACCCCAAGCTCGTCAGCGAGTGCGAGAAGTGTTTTCCTTAGGCCCTTGTAGTCTTCACGCCGCAACCCCTTCACTGCGATCCAATCCTCTAGCGTCGTGTAGGCTATCGTCACGCCAAGGCACCATTCCGCCAGTGTCTCACGTCCGACGCACTCCCCCGCGGCCTTCCACCTATCCGCCCATGAATTCACGATTCACCCAGCCGCTGCTGCACGAAATTAGTCCAATTCGCGATCGGAATATCCGCCTCGTCGAGAGCAGACAATACCAGCTCTTCCTTGACCTTTAGCAACTCGGCGGCGAGGTACGCAACATCAGGACTTTGGCCGGCGTACCGCCCGACTCGGCCCAGCAAGGTGCCGAAGCGGTCCTCCAGCTCAAAGAGTCGCTCCATCAGACGCAGGTTCCTTTCGCGAGCTGCTCCCTCAAGCGAGACGAGCTCGCCTCCCTTTCGGAGGCCGGACTCCGCCTTTCGGTCCTGCGGGCCGCTTGGCTGTTCGAACGCCATACGTTGGAAAACACAATAATGAAGTAGCCTCCTTGAGGGCATGGTACCGCAAGTCGCCTGCGCATGAAAGGCTCCGCTCGGCGAGACGAGCGGAGCCCAGTCACTTCCATCGGTCTCGACACGCCTTCCGATACTCACACCGCTCGCACATCCACCCCCGGCGAGGACATCAACGCGAAGCCGAAGGTCGAGAAGACGTTCGCCGAGTTCGCCGCCGAGTGGTTCGAGACCTACGTGAAGACCAACAACAAGCACTCCACGCAGCGGGCAAAGGACTTCTATCTTCGACTTCATCTCCTACCGTACTTCGGCCACCTGGCGCTCAACGCGATCACCCCAAGATGCATCGAGGAGTACAAGCGCGAAAAGCTCGTACGTGCGCTCGCGCCGAAGACGATCAACGAGCACCTCGCCGTTCTGGGTCAGATCCTTCGCACTGCGGTCGAGTGGGAGCTACTCCGCTCCGCCCCCGCTATCAAGAGGCTTCGGGCGACTGCGCCACCGATCGACATCCTTCAGGAAGGCGAGGTCGTGCAGCTCATGCAGTCTCGCGGTGCCGCCGTCTGGGATGACATGCTCCTTCTTGCGCTCCACACGGGACTGCGCCTCGGCGAGCTGTTCGGCCTCGAATGGAAGGACGTCGACCTCGACCGCGCGCTGCTTTGCGTGCGCAGGAACGTAGTCCGGGGCGTTGTTGGCACGCCGAAGAGCGGGCGTGTTCGGTACGTACCGCTCACCGAGCAGGCTCGCGAAATGCTTGAGCGCCGCCGGACGGCAAGCGGTCCGGTGTTCACCGCATCCGCGTCGGGGTTCAACTACTCCACCGCGGAGAAGGCCATCAAGCGCATGTGCCGCCGCGCCGGCGTTCGTGAGGTCGGCTGGCATGTGCTACGGCACACCTACGCGACGCAGCTCGTCGAGCGGGGCGCCCCGCTCCGGGCGGTGCAGGCGCTGCTCGGGCACTCCACCGTCGTGATGACGGAGCGCTACGCGCACGTTCGGCCCACGCTCCTGCGTGCGGCCATCGCGCTGCTTGAGAGCCCACGCCCGATGATGTCTGGGCAACCGGTGGGCAACGCGACCTCGCCGCCGCACTCTGCCGTCGCCGCCTCGCCCGTGTCCCTCGGCTAACCATAACGAAAAAACACCGCGTCTGCGGTGCCTTCCCGGTGGTGCCGAGGGTCAGGATCGAACTGACGACACGAGGTTCTTCAGACCTCTGCTCTACCACTGAGCTACCTCGGCATGGTGGGTGTGGATGGATTCGAACCATCGACCTTTTCCTTATCAGAGAAACGCTCTAACCAACTGAGCTACACACCCAAATTTTGGAAGGAAAAGCGGGGTTATAGTAGGCCGGATAGCCAAAAACGTCAAGCAAAGCCCTAGAGCCCCATCACCCAATCCCCCGCCGTAAAGCCCTTGTCTTTTACGTGCTCCTCGAACCCCGCGAGGAACTCTTCCAACTTTGCGCGGACCTTCGGATTGCCCGCGCTCGCGGCAAGCGGCTTGATGTGGTTCTGGTAAAACGGCTCTTTTTGTGTGCTGTCGATAGAGCGGTGTTCGAGGAAAAAGTGCGTCTCGATGAGGTCGGCGAGCTTCGCGACGATCGCCTCGTCGGACGTCTTTGCCTCAGCCTTTGCATGGATGCCCCTCACCGTCTCCTTGATGCGCGGCGACAAAAGCGAGGTGACAATATCAAGGTTCGCGTCCTCCAATGCCCGTGCATGCGCCTTCATGTCCGGACGCTTCCGCGAAAGGGGCGCGGCCAGGTCGCCGCAGAAAAGTTCACCGATGTCGTGCACGAGGGACATGCGAATGACCTCATCGGTATTGATGAGGTGCTCGCCGTCGTTGATGTATTCGCAGAGCATCCACGCAACCATCGTGACGAGGTAGTGGTGCTCGGCAAGGTTCGACGTGGTCCTGTTGTTCAGGCCGGCAAGGAAAAACCCGTATTGCTGCTGCTCGCGGGTAAGCTCGAGGACAGAGAAAAATTTCGCCAGGTCGCGGATGGACATACCGAGGACATTGTACACGAAACGCGAAAGGCGCCCGAACGATGTCGGGCGCCCCCGTGAAGACGGACGCGTTGGTCATCCCGCGGCCCTGATCTCGTCGAGAGCGAGGGAGACCAGGTTGCGGAAGTCGTCGTGCCGGCCGTGGGCGTCGAAGATCCGCCCGCCCAGACGGATGATCTCGTCGGCCACCTTCGGGTCGACGGCCTCGCCGCTGACGTAGATGAACGGAGCCGACGAGAGGGCGTCACGCATGGCCACGAGAGTCTCGAGCCCGCGGTTCCCCTCGTTCGAGGCCTCGTACAGGACGACGAGCGGCGTGGCGCAGTGCCGGGCGAGGTACTGGACGATCCAGTCGTCCCCGGCCGCGAGCGTCACCACGCGCAGGTGCGGGAAGGCCTCCTGCGCGCGCTGCTCGCCGCGCATGAGGGCATCGAAGTCCGGGGCGGTCACCACCAAGGTACGCAAGGACATGCTCACACCTCCGTGAAGCACACTCAGCATACAAAATTTTACGAATTTGTCAACAAAAAACCGCCCTTTCGGGCGATTCTTTGTCACTGAAGATTTCCAATTGATGATCAACAACTGTGTGATTACAACGTCCGTTACATCTTGCGATGTATCTCGACCTCAAAGGTTTTTTCCCTAGAAAGGAGGTGATCCATCCACAGCTTCCGCTACGGATGCCTTGTTACGACTTCGTCCCTATCGCTGGTCCTGCCTTCCGCCGCCTAACGGCGACGTTCGGGCATTACCAACTCTCTTGACGTGACGGGCGGTGAGTACAAGACCCGAGAACGTATTCAAGGCGGCGTTATGATCCGCCTTTACTAGCGATTCCGGCTTCATGGAGTCGAATTGCAGACTCCAATCCGAACTGGGATCGGTTTTGTGGGATTAGCTCCAGCTTGCGCTTTGGCATCCCTCTGTACCGACCATTGTATCATGCGTGTTGCCCTGGACGTAAGGGCCATGCTGACTTGACGTCATCCCTTCCTTCCTCCCTCTTGCGAGGGCAGTCTTGTGCGAAAGTATAACGCACAACAGGGGTTGCGCTCGTTACCCCACTTAAGGGTACACCTCACGGCACGAGCTGACGACAGCCATGCAGCACCTACATAGCGATCTCGAGGACGGCGACTGTTTCCAGCTGCCCACAGCTATATTTCAAGCCCAGGTAAGGTTCCTCGCGTTGCATCGAATTAAACCGCATGATCCACCGCTTGTGCGGGTCCCCGTCTATTCCTTTG